>JAJEGF010000006.1 GCA_022820025.1 Chloroflexota bacterium | reverse complement strand
TGGGGTGGACCTAGCGGGTGGCGACTGAGGTGGGTGGCTGTTAGGCGGGCGTTGAGCCGTTGGTGGGGGAGGGGGTGGGGTGTTGGGGGGTGGGGTCGCCGACGTCGGGCCAGCGTTCGTCGGGGGCGGGGGTTTGGCCGGTGGTGAGGTAGATGACGCGTTCGGCGATGTTGGTGGCGCGGTCGCCGATGCGTTCGAGGTTGTGGGCGACCCAGGTGAGCCAGGTGGCGCGCTGGATGTTGCGCGGATCCTCGAACATGTAGGTCAACAGCTCGCGATAGACCTGGTCGTTGAGTTGATCGACTTTGTCGTCCGTGTGCCAGACCCGGCGCGCGAGAGCATCGTCGCGCTCATTCAGGGCGGTCAGGCTGTCGCGCAACATGCCGATTGAGATGTCGGCCATGCGGGGAATGTCGATCAGCGGCTTGAGCGGGGGTTCGTCGCCCATGCGGATGCTGATCTTGGCAATGCCCTCGGCGTAGTCGCCCATGCGCTCGAGCTCCGAGCCGACCTGCATGCCGGTGATGAGCGCCCGCAGATCGCTGGCCATGGGCTGCTGCCGGGCGATGATGTCAATGCAGAGTTCCTCGAGCGCCAGGTACCGATCGTCGATTTCGTCGTCTTCATCGACGATTCGTTGTGCCAACTCGACGTCGCGCGTGCGGAGCGACTCGATTGAACGCTTGATGGCCTTTTCCACCATGCTTCCGATGAGCAGGAGTTCGTCGTGCACCTGCTGGAGCTGGCTTTCGTATTCAGCGCGCGGGGACATGGGACTTCCTCACCTGGCCGTCTTCCAATAGAGACGTGTGCATGACCCGGGGGTGGTTGCCCGGAAGACCCTCACCCCAACCCTCTCCCACAGGGAGAGGGAGCAAGAACCGGCTCGCCTTTGGGCAGCAGGGGGTATTGCAAAGTTCTCACGAGAGCGGAGCGCTTGCGGCGACATGACGTGCTTCTTCCTAGCCGAAGCGGCCGGTGATGTAGGCCTCGGTGCGCGGGTCGGTGGGGGTGGTGAAGAGCTTCTGCGTGTCGTTGAACTCGACGAGGACTCCGGCCCCGGATTCGGCCACCGTGAAGAAGGCCGTGCGGTCGGAAATGCGGGCGGCCTGCTGCATGTTGTGGGTGACGATGATGATGGTGAGTTGCTCGCGCAGCTCGCGGATCAGGTCCTCGATGCGGGTGGTGGCGATGGGGTCGAGGGCCGAGCAGGGCTCGTCCATCAGCAGTACGTCGGGCTGCACGGCAAGCGCGCGGGCGATGCAGAGGCGCTGCTGCTGGCCACCAGACAGGGCCAATCCGCTTTTCTTGAGGTCGTCCTTGACCTCGTCCCACAGGGCGGCGCGCTTGAGGGAGGTTTCGACCGCCTCGTCCATGTCGCCCTTGTAGCCATTGACGCGCGGGCCGTAGGCGACGTTGTCGTAGATGGACTTGGGGAACGGGTTGGGCTTTTGGAAGACCATGCCGACCTGGCGGCGGACTTCGACCGGGTCGACCGAGCGGGCGTAGATGTCGCGATTACGAAAAACAACCGAACCAGCAATACGAGCGGTTGGAATGAGCTCGTTCATCCGGTTGAAGCAGCGGAGAAAGGTGCTCTTGCCGCAGCCGGAGGGGCCGATGATGGCGGTGACCTCGCGGGGCCGGATATCGCAGTCGATGTTCTCCAGCACCTGGGTGTTTCCGTACCAGAAGTTGAGGTTGCGGGTCATCAGGATCACGTCGGACTGCCCGTTCTCCGACGGCGACACCGCCACGTCCGATGCGCGCGTGTCGATGCGCAGGTTGATCACTGAAGCCTCCTCTGCATGCGATATCGGAGATAAACGGCGAGTGAATTGGCGGTCAGGAGCACGACCAGCAGGACGACGATGCCGCCGGCCGCGAGGCTATGGAACTCCTTCTGGGGCAGCGAGACCCAGTTGAAGATCTGGATGGGAAGCACGGTGAAGATGTCCAGCGGCCCGTTGGGGTCAAAAGCTACGTAGGTAAGCGCCCCGATGGTAATAAGGGGCGCGGTTTCGCCGATGGCGCGGGCCAGGGCGAGGATGGTGCCGGTGAGGATGCCGCCGGCGGCCGACGGAAGCACCGTTTGGCGCACCATTTGCCAGCGGGTTGCGCCGAGGGCGTAGGAGCCTTCGCGCAGTGAGTCCGGCACTGCCCGGATTGCCTCGCGGGAGGCCACGATGATGAGGGGGAGGATGAGCAAGGCCATCGTCATGGAGCCGGCCAACACCACCCGGCCGAGCGCGAGCCAGCGCACGAAGAGTCCAAGTCCAAGCAGGCCATAGACGATGCTGGGCACGCCGGCGAGGTTGGCGATGTTGAGCTGGATGAAGCGGGTCAGCCAGTTGTCGGGGGCGTATTCCTCCAGGTAGATGGCGGCGCCGACGCCCAGCGGGAAGGCGATGATGGCGGTGAAGGCCAGCATCCAGAGGCTGCCGAGCAGGGCGGAGCGCAGCCCGGCGTTGTCGGCGATGCGCGACGGATAGTTGGAGAGGAAGTGCCAGTCCACCTGGCGGGCGCCGTCCGTGAAGATGTCGAACAGCAAGGCGCCGAGCATGACCAGGCCCATCAAGGTCGACACGACGGCGAGTCCGTAGAACAGCCAGCCAGACCAGCGGCGACGAACCTGACTGGCCCGCCAGACATCGGGGGACGGGACGGCGGCGGTGGCCTGGGCGCTCATTCGTAGGCCTCCCGATAGCGGCGGACCAGCAGGTCACTGAGAAGGTTCATGACCAGGGTCATGACGAACAGCAAGGTGCCGACCGCGAAGATGGTGCGGAACTCGATGCCGCCCTGCGGGGTGTCGCCGAGGCTGACCTGGACGATGTAGGCCGTCATGGTTTCCATGGACCTGAGCAGGTCGAAGCCCATCTGAGGCTGGAGGCCGGCGGCGATGGCCACGATCATGGTCTCGCCGATGGCGCGCGAGATCGAGAGGATGATGGCGGCGAGGATGCCGGACAGCGCCCCGGGCACGACCACACGGCTGACGACTTCGAACTTGGTTGCGCCGAGCGCGTAGGCGCCCTGGCGCAGATCGCTGGGGACAGCTCGCAAGGAGTCTTCGCTGATCGAGGCCATCATGGGCAGGATCATGAATCCCATGACGATGCCGGCACTGGCGACGTTGAAGATCTGGGTCTGCGGAAAGATATCGCGCAGGATGGGAGTCACGAACTGAAGGGCGAAGTAGCCGTAGACAACGGTGGGAATGCCCGCCAGAACCTCAAGGACCGGCTTGACGACGCTGCGGAGGCGGGCGGGGGCGAATTCGCTGAGGAAGATGGCGGTGAGTAAGCCGATCGGCACAGCCACAACGATGGCGACCAGCGCCACGACGATAGTTCCGTTGACGAGTGGGAGGACGCCGAAGCTCTTTGAAGCAAACAGGGGCGTCCAGCGGGTTCCGGTGAGGAAGTCCACGATGGGGACTTCGCCGAAGAACTGGATGGTCTCGCCCAGGAGGGTGATGACGATCCCGGTAGTGGTCAGGATGGAAATGACCGCGCAGAGGAACAGCACGGCGTGGACGCTGCGCTCGACGAGCTTGCGTCGGAGCGAGTCACGGCGAGAACTCGCGAGCTCGAATCCGTCGGGTTGGTGGGCCGCCGCGTCAGCCGTGGGCTGAGCGCGCGGCGCTGACCTCCAGTTATTCAAAGCGCCTCCCTGACGAATGCCGCTGCGTCTGGCCAGCGGTGGTCGGCTTTGCAGCCGACCACCACTGGGATGTGCGGCGTGTGTCCTGAATCGGCGTGGCACCGATTCGCGACCTACGCGCGCGGCGTTCGTTCGGGATACTACGCGCCCGCCTTCCAGGCTTCCAACACCGAATTTGGTGTGTCGGTGACGCCTTCCATGGCGGACACGGTGCCGGTCTTGCGGGCGGTGAAGCGCTCGAGCGCCAGGTCGTACATCTGGGCGGGCAAGGGGACGTAGCCGACATCGCCGACCAGGTTGGCGGCGTTCTTGAGGTAGAACTCCACGAAGGTCTGTACCTCGGACCGCTCGGCGGCGACGGTGCTGACGTAGATGAATATGACGCGGGAGAGGGGTGCGTATTTGCCGGTGAGGATGTTCTGGGTGGTGGGGAAGACCGGGCCGGCGCCGCCGTCGACTTGCAGGGCCTTCAGGACTTCGGCGTTCTGCTCGTAGTAGGCGATGCCGAAGAATCCGACGGCGCCGGCATCGCCGGAGACGCCCTGAACCAGGACGTTGTCGTCCTCGCTGGGGGTGAAGTCGCCGCGGCTGGCGCCTTCCTCACCATTGATGGCCTTGGTGAAGTAGTCGTAGGTGCCGGAGTCGGTGCCGGGGCCGTAGAGCAGGAGGGGTTCGTTGGGCAAGCCCTCGCGAATCTGCGACCAGTCCATGATCTGGCCCTCGGACTCGGGGGCCCACATGGTCTTGAGTTCGTCGGTGGTAATGCTGTCGCCGATCCAGGAGTTCTGCTGGCTGACGACGATGGCGATGCCGTCGATGGCTACCGGGAGCTCGATGTAGCCGACGCCGTTTTCGTCGCAGACGGCGGCTTCCGCCGGTTTGATGAAGCGGGAGGCGTCGGAGATGTCGGTTTCCTCGACGCAGAATTTCTTGAAGCCGCCGCCGGTGCCGGAGACGCCGACGGGGACGCGGACGTCGCGGAACTGCTTCTGGAATTCCTCGGCGACGGCCTGGCTGATGGGGCCGACGGTGCTGGAGCCGTCGACGAGGATGGTGCCGGAGAGTTGGTCGGCTGCGGGGGTTACCGCAACCATGGCCTGGCTGGCGGCGGGCTGCTCGGCCGAGGCTTGCGTGGCGACAGGCTCAGATTCGCCGCAAGCGGCGAGGATGGCGGCGCCAGCGACTGCGAGGGATCCGAATCCGGCTGCGCGGAGGACGCGACGTCGGCTGATTGCACTCACGTATTTGCCTGCCTCGTTGATGGACTGTGCGGTCGAATCGACCAGTGAGACGTTATGGGATATGGGTCAACGGTAGGCGCAGGACGATTAACGAGTGTTTAACGTTGACTTAGCGGTTTGTGAGTGTGGCGAGGATGCTTGCCGAAACGGTGCTCAAGTTTCTGAACCGACCGGCCGGGGAGCGGGTTCGCTGAGGGGAAGGGCGACGCTGAAGGTTGCGCCGCGGCCGAGGCCAGGGGACTGGGCCCAGATGCGTCCGCCGTGCTGGCGGACGGTGTGGCGGGCGATGGAAAGGCCGAGACCGGCGCCGGCGCCGGTGCGCGAGGGGTCGGCTTTGTAGAAGCGTTCGAAGACGCGGTCGAGCTCGTCGAGGGCCAGACCCGAGCCGGTGTCGGAGACGCTGATGATTGCCTCGTCGTCCGTGCGGTGGGTGGAGACACGGATGGAGCCGGAGGGCGGGGTGAATTTGATGGCGTTGTGGACGAGGCTCATGACGACGCGGGCGGTGCGGTCGGAGTCGGCGTGGACGGGAAGTGGCTCGGTATCGGTGGCTAACTCCAGCGTGACTTCGTGCCGGTCCGCCTGGGCACGGAGGCGGTCGGCGGCGGGGGCAACGACCTGATTGAGGTCCACCGTGGCCAGGTCGAGATCGGCCATGCCGGATTCGATGCGGGCCAGGTCGAGGAGTTCGGCGATCATCCGGCTCATGCGCTCGACCTCGACTTCGATGCCGTGGAGGAATTCGGCGCGGCTGTCGGGGTCGTCGGCAGCGCCGTCTTGCAGGGTTTCGACCAGGGCGCGGAGGGCGGTGAGGGGGGTGCGCAGCTCGTGGGAGACGTTGGCGACGAAGTCGCGGCGGACGGTTTCGGTCTGGCGGAGGTCGGTCAGGTCACGGAGGAGCACCAGGCGCTGCCGCAGGCCGGGGACACCGAGCGGCACGGCGATGGCGTGGACTTCGCGTTCGGTGGCGCCAACGGTCAGCAGGCGGGCGGTGGGCTGGTCGCTGGAGGCGGGGGCGCGGATGAACTCGACGAGGTCGTTGTCGCGCAAGGCGTCGGCGAGGGAGGCGTGGCCCTCCATGCGGGGGCGCACGTCAAGCATGCCGGCGGCGGCCTGGTTGACGAGGCTGACGGTGGTGTCGGTCTCGACGATGACGACGCCGTCGGTCATGGATGCCAGGACGGTTTCGAGGCGGGCGTGGTCGTGTTCGAGGGCGCGGGATTCGGCCTGGAGGGCGTCGGTGGTGTCGGAGATGGCGCGGGACAGGTCGTTGACTTCGGGGCCGCCGGTGCGGGGGAAGGGCTCAGGGCCCTCGGGGGAAAGGAAGCTCTCGGTGGAGCGTCGGACCTGGCGGAGGGCGCGGACTTCTCGGTTCATCAGGGAGGCGGTGACGGCCGCGGCGAGGGTTCCGCCGACCAGGACGGCGAGGATCAGGGCTCCCGCCAGGCCCGGGATCCCGTCGGGCGATGCCTGGATGGCCAGCACGATTCCGACGATCAGGACGGTGGCGAGCACGCCGGCAACCGCTCCCAGGGCGGCGCGGGCGCGCAGGCCGCCGGCGGGGCGCATCAGCCGACGAACCGGTAGCCGACGCCGCGGACGGTCTCGATGCGGGTGGGATTGGAGGGGTCGTCTTCGATCTTGCGGCGAATGCCGCGGACATGGACAGGGACGGTGCGGGTGTCGCGGGTGAATGGGTCGCCCCAGACGTGTTCGAGTAGTTGTTCGGCGGAGTAGACGCGTTCGCGGTTGCGCATGAGGAATTCGAGGAGATCGAATTCCCTGGGCTTGAGGCGGATGGGCTGGTCGCGGAGGGTGACCTGGCGGGTGGCGCGGGAGAGGGTGAGTTCGCCGGCCTGGATGGAGTCGCGGGACGGGGCGTCGGCGTGGCGGATTTCTTCCTGGAGCAGTTCGCGGCGGCGCAGCATGGCCTTGACGCGGGCGATGAGTTCGCGCATGGAGAAGGGCTTGGTCATGTAGTCGTCGGCGCCGATTTCGAGGCCGACGACGCGGTCGATTTCGTCGTCTCGGGCGGTGAGCATCAGGACGGGGACGGCGCTGGTGCGGCGGAGCTGGCGGCAGACGTCGAAGCCGTCCATGCCGGGGAGCATGAGGTCGAGCACGAGGAGGTCGGGCTGGTTGGCGAGGGCGAGTTCGAGGCCGCGTTCGCCGTCGGCGGCGGCTTCGACCTGGTAGCCCTGGCGGCGAAGGTTGTAGGCGATGGTGCGGGCGAGGCTTTCTTCGTCCTCGACGACCAATACCCGGGCCACAGTGTTTCTCCGCGTGCGCCCGACGCTTGGGCGGGCTGCTTCCGGCTGTCAACTATACGTAGGAGCGATGCGGGCTGGCGGGGTGACGCGGGCAGTGTTCAACGCCCGTTAATCCAGACGTGGGATGCGTGAATGAAGCGGGGGCCGGAGGCAGCGAGTGCGGCGAGTTGCGATACTGCGCGCGTTCGCCTCACCGAGGGCTGCGCGTGGCACTTGCCAATGCCGATATCCGGCTGAGCCGCTTCAATCCGCTGCCGCGAATCCTGGCGTTTGACGACTTTGACGACGGGTTGCACGGCTGGTGCGAGCTGGTTGGGAATCACAACGGCGACCTGAACGAGCTGCAGCCGGTGTTCAGGGACATGCGGCCGGCGCAGTTGAGCACCTGTACGTTTTTTGACATGGGAACGCACGGGGCGGTGGACGGCACGTATTCGATGAAGCTGGCTACGCGGCCACGGAAGTTTCACCAAGCGGTGGCGATCAAGCGGCTGACGTCGGCGGCGGACGGGTTGGTGCAGTTCGAGGCGTGGTTTACGTATAAGGCGGAGCAGACGTTTGGGGGCGACGATCCGGGGGCGCGGGCGTGGGATGGGAATTACCACCCGTCCGAGGCGCACTTCGGGTCGTTCACGCTGTGGAACGACATCTGCGAGGGCACGGAGCCACGGGACCGCTACCACGCGGCGCTGCGGTACGAGAACACGAACGAAGACGGCGAGTTCACGCAGCGGTGGCTGTACAAGACGGGGCTGCACCCGACGACGCGGATGCTGCGCGGGGGGTTCGACTCGAATCAGAACGACGTGCACGTGGCGAA
Source organism: Chloroflexota bacterium (assembly GCA_022820025.1). Classification (GTDB taxonomy): domain Bacteria; phylum Chloroflexota; class UBA11872; order UBA11872; family UBA11872; genus UBA11872. The sequence continues at coordinate 10,498 of JAJEGF010000006.1, read as the reverse complement.
GCCGGACATGTGGGCGCCTATCCCGGGGGGCGACCAGCAGCTGTGCTTCAACGAGGTGCCAACAAAGGTGAACTGGCATTACCTGCGGTGGCTGTTCGACCTGTCGACGCGGCGGAATACGGAGTTGCAGGTGAATGACCTGACGATGGACCTGCGGGAGATCCCGGTGCTGCGGTTCGACGAGGGGTATTGGGGGATCAGCCGGTTGCTGAACCTGTGCATGGACGTGCGTACGACGAGCAACGTGCGGAATTTCCTGTACCTGGACTCCGTCGTGATCTCGGCGGACTGGTAGGCGGGGATGCGGCATTCATTCACGGCGGTTATCGAGAAGAACGCGACGTTTCAGGAGGACTTTGAGACTGAGCCGTACGAGTGCGCGTGGGCCTCGGAGGCGCGGTGGTTCATAAACGTGATGGAGTTGGAAGGTGATGGGGCCAAGCTGAGTGCCCGCGTCCAGGTTTCGCCGGACGGGATCTTCTGGTGCGACGAGGGGTCGAGATTCGAGCCGATGTCCGAGCCGGAGTTGTATTCGCTGGCGGTGAGAGATTTCGGCGGGTGGCTGCGGTTGGATTGCGAGTTGGACGGGACCGACGCCAACGTGAGGTTGATGATTTACCTGGTGTTGAAGGAATAGCGGGATCGTCCCATGAAGGCTGTCGTGTATGACGAGGTTGGCGGGCCGGAGGTCTTGCACCTGGCGGATGTGCCGACGCCGGAGCCGGGCAAGGACGAAGTGCTGGTGCGGGTGCTGGCGGTGGCGGTGGACTTCATACAACTGCACATCCGCCATGGGGGTTCCGGGCGGATCGGGTCGCCGAAGGAGCCGGCGTATGGACTGGCGCCTCTGCCGCGGATTCCGGGTGGCACAGCCTGCGTGGAGGTCGTGGAGTGCGGGGCGGACGTGGACAACATGGCGGTGGGCGAGCGGCACCTGACGGGAGGGTTGCGGCCGGGTTCGTACGTGGAGTGTGGGGTGGTTTCAGCCAGCGGTCTTTCGCTGGGCACCCCGGAAGCGCCGGGACCTACGGCGATGCCCGCCAACTTCAGCCCCGTGGAGGCGGCCGCGTTCGATTACGCGCCGGTGGCGTACCACACGCTGCGGGTGGCGGCGGGCCTCTCCGAGAGCGAGACGGTGTTGATTCACTCGGCCGCGGGGGGGACCGGGGTGCTTGCGGTGCAGTTGGCCAAGCACTTCGGGGCGACGGTGATCGGTGTGGCGAGCAGCGACGCGAAGCTGGACCTGGTGCGGTCGCTGGGCGCCGATCACACGATCAACTCGCTCAAGTCCGACGTCATCGAGGAGACGCTGCGACTGACCGACGGCGAAGGCGTGAATGTGGTCTGGGATCCGGTTGGCGGGGATGTGTTTGAGCAGAGCCCGCGCGCAATGGCCGAGGGCGGGCGGCTGGTGAGCCTGGGGTCAAACTCGTTCACGGGGACGGGCACGGTGGAGTTCTGGTCGTTCTGGGTGAAGAACCTGCGGCTGATCGGGTGGGGCGGGCGGAGCAACGCGGACGCGCATGCGCCGGAGATCATGCGGGAACTGATTGAGCTGGCCGAGGCGGGCCGGCTGCGGCCGGCGGTGGGTGGGACGTATCCCTTCGCGGAAGCGGCTGCGGCGCATACGGCGATCGAGGCGCGGAAGCCGATTGGGAAGGTTGTGCTGGTTCCCTGAAGCCTCAACTCCACGACGATCCGATTGGGAGATCCTCTCGTCGCCACCAGGGTCGAATCTGCACCGTTATTTGATGATGCCAGAGAGTTCTTCGGCCGATTCCGCTGACCTTGCAGATATTGTGCTCAGAAAACTCAACTAACGTGTTTGGTACAGATCCTATCGATTAGGTATTCCCCGGATAAAACGACCTCAGTTTGGGAAGCTCTTCCAACTCTGGCGGGATATCGTCGGTCAATTGGTTTCCCGAGAAACCGAACCATTCGAGATTGACCAGGGAACCGAGTTCAGCCGGGATCGATCCCTTCAGATAGTTGTCCCTGAGATCGAGCGACTTTAGATTGCCGAGCTTCCCTAACGCTGGCGGAATCACGCCGGTTAACCGGTTATCCCTCAGACTCAGCCACTCCAAGCTTGCCATCGCTCCCAAGTCTGGTGGAATCGACCCCGCCAACTGGTTGTCCCCAAGGTCGAGTGTCTCCAAGCTGGCCAGCGCACCCAGCTCCGGAGGGATGGCTCCGGCTAGCTGGTTGGCGTCCAGCGACAGGTACTCGAGACGCGCAAGGCTTCCGAGCTGCCTCGGAATCTCACCGGTCAACTGGTTAGCGCCGAGATCTAGCACTGTAAGTTTGGTCAAGACGCCTAGTTCTGAGGGAATCCCGGCGGTCAACTGGTTTGCCTTCAAGTCCAAGTACTCCAGATTGCTGAGTTTGCTCAACTGCCCAGGAATCTTGCCGGTCAACCGGTTGCCTTCAAGGTCCAGCGTGGTGAGGTTGGCAAGCGTGCCGAGAGCAGGTGGGATCTCACCCGTCAACTGGTTGTCCGCCAAGGACAACCACTCAAGGTCGCTGATCGCAGCTATTTCATGTGGAATAGCACCCGTCAGCTTGTTTTCTTCGAGGTCCAATTCCGTGAGACTCGACAGCGTGCCGAGCCATGGGGGAATCCCGCCCTCCAACTGGTTTCGGCCGAGATACAGTCCTTCGAGGTTAGTGAGTGTTCCCAACTGCGAAGGGATCCTACCAATCAAGCGATTTCGCCCGAGAGACAACAATCTAAGGCTCGAGAGATTCTGTAGTTCTGCGGGAATCTCGCCGTTGAGATTGTTGTGCTCTAAATCCAGCTCCTCCAGCAACCTCAGCGTGCCCAGCCACGGGGGAATCTCACCCGATAGCTGATTGTGATTGAGGAATAGACCATACAATTTGGAGAGGGATTTCAGCGAGGACGGAATCGTGCCAGTCAGCCGATTATGTCCGAGGGAGAGCCATTGCAGATTTGTCAGGGCGCCAAGCTCCGTCGGGATTTCTCCCCACAGCTCGTTGCTCCACAGGGATATCCACTCCAAGCGGGTCAGATTGTCCAGCTCTGCTGGTAAAGGACCCGACAACCGGTTGAGGCGAAGGTCAGGGCTCTCCAAATTGACCAGCAAGCCGAGTTCAGGCGGGATGAATCCAATCAGCCTGTTCTCCGCGAGCCTGAGTTCCACTAACTGGACGAGTCCGCCAATTTCGGGGGGGATCCCGCCAGTCAGTTGATTGGTTGATAGGTCGAGGATCCGCAGCTCGGTCAGTTCGGACACCTCGGCTGGAATCGTTCCCGTTAACCGAAGGTCGGACAGATACAGTCGGGTCACACGGTTGGTTGGAGCACCGAGCCAAGAACCACCAAGACGCACACCCCACCAACCAAATATGGAGCGGTCAGAACTCCAATTCAGTGGGGTCGTGCCGGCCAGCGTGTCGCGGATAGCCAGCAGCACGGCGCAGTCCTGCACCAGCCCGGCGTTTTGCTGCGGGTCGGGCACAGCTATGCCGTTTGAGCACTGGCGGACTACGGACGCTGCTGAAGGTGTGCTCGTCGCTGCCAGGGCGGTCGCCGGCGGCGGTTGAACGGTCGGTTGCTCGACTGTCGGGGCTTGGAAACCACGCGCCGGCGGTTCGGCTCGAGGCTGGCCATCGCAGGCGGCGAGCAAGATCATGGCCGCGGCAACAGCAAAGCCGACAAGTTTCCGCATGATCGGCCTGGCGCCGGAGTCCCCTTAGTCCAAGGGTCGAACTATATGCCAGCAGCAGCGATTAGCCGGGCACGCCGCAACGCCAGGCCGAGGGCGGGCGGCTGGTGAGCCTGGGATCCAACTCGTTTACGGGGACGGGCACGGTGGAGTTCTGGTCGTTCTGGGTAAAGAACCTGCGGCTGATCGGCTGGGGCGGGCGGAGTAACGCGGATGCGCACGCGCCGGAGATCATGCGGGAGCTTATTGAGCTGGCGGAGACGGGGCGGTTGCGGCCGGTGGTGGGTGGGACGTATCCGTTGGCGGAAGCGGCTGAGGCGCATGCGGCGATTGAGGCGCGGAGGCCGATTGGGAAGGTTGTGCTCACTCCCTGACTGTGGAGCGACGCCTGCGGCCTTCGCGGCATTCCTCCTCGTTCAGGCGCTGACTGGAACGGCTGGGTTATAGCGAGTTTAGGGAGTTTATGGTTTTTCCATAAACCGGCTAATTTTGCTATAGACTCTTTCATGGACCCGATTCAGAACCCATTTGCTCCGGGAGCAGGCACGCGGCCGCCGGAGTTGGCAGGGCGGAACGAAGTCCGCGAGGCCGCGCGAATCTCGCTGGCGCGGACTCGGAATGGGCGTCCAAGCAAGAGCACACTGATGGTGGGCCTGCGTGGCGTAGGCAAGACCGTGTTGCTGGACCGAATCAGGGAAGACGCCGAAGTCCAGGGCATGCATGCGCTGTCGGTGGAAGCGCCTGAAGATCGGTCGCTTCCGTCCATCCTGGCGCCGCCACTGCGTCAGGCCCTTCTGCGACTCTCCCGCCAGGCGGCGGCGCGACACTTGGCGCAGCGCGGTTTGCGAGCGCTTGCCGGTTTCGCTAACGCGCTCAAGGTGAAGTACCAAGACATCGAAGTCGGGCTCGATTTCGATCCTGAACCAGGTCTGGCCGACAATGGGGATCTGGACACCGATCTCCAGGACCTCCTGCAGACCGTTGGTGAGGCGGCGAGGGCGGATGAAAGCTGCGTGGCGCTCATCATTGACGAACTCCAGTACGTGGAAGAAGAGCAGCTGGCCGCACTGATCACGGCTCTACATCGAGCGGCCCAGCGCCAGCTTCCCGTGACCATGATCGGCGCGGGACTGCCGCAGGTGCGGGGACGGATGGGCCGGGCCAAGTCATACGCCGAACGGCTGTTCGAGTTCCCGGAGATTGCCGCTCTGTCGCCCGACGACGCCAAGCTAGCCGTCGCCAAACCTATGATGGCGGAAGGCGTGCAAATCGAGCCGGGCGCCCTCAAACTCATCGTCGAGAAGACGCAGTGCTATCCCTACTTTCTCCAGGAGTGGGGCAAGCAGACGTGGGATGTCGCCGATGCGTCGCCGATCACGTCAGCTGATGTCGAAACGGCGTCGATGCTGGCTGTCGCGGGCCTAGATCAGAGTTTTTTTCTCGTACGGTTCGACCGGCTAACGCCCTCCGAGAAACGGTATCTGCGCGCGATGGCTGAGCTAGGGCCTGGGCCACACCGATCCGGTGCAGTTGCGCAGGTGCTTGGACGGCGCGCGACTTCTCTCGGACCGACTCGAAGTCAGTTGATCAACAAGGGGATGGTTTGGAGTCCGAGTCACGGGGATACTGCGTTTACGGTGCCGATGTTTGATGAGTTCATGCGGCGCATCATGCCCAGAAGCTCGTGGGGGCAAGCCTGAAGAGTCGAGCGCCGAGATGACGCCGGAGTCTCTGTGCCTAGCCAGATTCGGGCCGTTTACAGCCGGGCGACTTTGCCGACGGATTTATGCGCTTAGGGAACAACCACGCACTCAGCGACCGAAGCCTGCCCCCGAAGGCAAGATTGCCACTATTCCGTTTCGTGTCGCTAGCGCGAAGATTCCGTGGAATTCACGACATGCTTACTCGGAGACAAACAAGCCTCAGATTTCTTGACTCTGGGAATTCAGTCGGTTTCCTTCGACATCAAGGCGGCGCAGATTGTTCAGGCTCATCAATTCAACCGGTATGTCACCGGTCAACTGGTTGGACCTTAGATCTAACCTCCTCAGATTGGAGAGTTTTCCTAATTCCGATGGAATGCTACCTGACAGCCTGTTGAAGCCGAGATCCATGGACTTCATACTGCCAAGACCGCCGAAAGCAGCAGGGATATCGCCTGTGAGGCGATTCTTGCCAAGACCCAATTCAGTCAAGTTCACAAGGGTGCCTAGCTCTTCAGGAATTACACCCCTAAGTTGATTGAATCCCATGTGTAGTTTCTCGAGTTCGGATAGCCCCGCTAGCCAAGCCGGAATGCCACCGGACAGTCGATTGGCACGTAGGCTCAGTACCTTCAGCTTCTTGAGCTTCCCGATCTCCGGCGGGATGACTCCACTAAGGTGATTGTGTCCAACTCCGAGGATCTCGAGATGAATCAGCGATCCCAATTCGGCAGGAATTCTACCTTCCAAGTGATTGTTTCCAAGGCCAAGCTCTCGAAGATGCGTCATCGATCTCAACTCGGTAGGAATCGGTCCGACCAGCTTATTGCTCCTTAGAACGAGCACCTCCAGCTTGGTGAGTGCGCCGAATTCCGCTGGAATCATTCCTGCCAATTCATTGCCACTGACATGCAACACCCTGAGGCTAGCAAGCTCTCCTAGGTTGGATGGGATCGCACCTGCAATTCGGTTGTTCGTGATGACAAGCTCTTCCAAGCTCTGTAGCGCACCTAAACTCGGAGGTATTGCACCCGTCAGCGAGTTGCCCTTGAGGTGGAGAGCTTTCAAATTGACAAGCCTGCCAAGTGACGCTGGAATTGTGCCGGTCAGGCTGTTGTCCGTCAGAATCAGCATCTCTAGGCTAACGAGGTTGCCCAGTTCGGGCGGAATCGATCCTGACAATTTGTTGTCGGTGAGTATAAGCGCTTCCAACTCGACAAGTGCATCCAACTCTGCCGGAATACGTCCAGTAAGCCTGTTGCTCCGAAGACTAAGTGTCCTCAGCCTCGCAAGAGAACTCAGTTCCCGTGGGACAGGTCCCGTTAGCCTGTTTCCTGTTAGAACTAGTGCCTCAAGCTTTTCAAGCGCACCCAATTCAGGCGGGATTACGCCTGTCAGTTCGTTGCCCGATAGACCAAGCACCCTAAGCTCTGAGAGCGCTCCACATTCAGACGGGATTTGGCCCGTTAGCTGATTGTTCGTGAGGATAAGCACTTCCAGTTCAGATAGTGTGCCAAGCTCCGGCGGAATTGACCCTGTCAAGTTGTTGGCCTTGAGAACCAGTTCCTTTAGGCCTGCGAGCTCACTGAGTTCCGCCGGAACGACCCCAGAGATTTCTAGCGCTTCAAGCCGAAGTGATCTCACCCGGCCCGATTTGACGTCAATTTCGACACCTTGCCACTCACTCACTGGAACTTCAGCGCTCCAGTTGAGCGGGCGTCACCGGCCAGGGAGTCACGGGCTCTGAGAAGCACGTGGCAATCCACCGTTGATTCCGGCCTCACATTCAGACTAAAACCATCGGTGTGAGTCTCATTCACTTCGGAGTCAGTCCCAAGACCCGACCGACTTCGTTGCACGGCAACAACCAAGAACACGATCAGAACTGCTACAAACAGGATTACGACCCATAGGAGTGCGGGCTCCACTATCGCGAAACTCCGTAGGTACGCATCTTCAAGCGAAACCTAGCCAAGTCGACGATGACGCTGTTCGCAAACTGCCGGTGAAGTCCGATTTGCCGTTCCATGCACTGCCGAGTCGTGCGTTTGGAACACACCCTAAACGCTGCCGTCGATGATGATGTCTAGGAGGGTGGGGCCGTTTTGGTTGAGGGCGTGGGTTAGGGCGGGGGGGATGCGGGATGGGTTTTCGATGCGTTCGGAGGGGACGCCCATGGATTGGGCGATGGCGGCGAGGTCGAAGGGTTGGTTGAGGTCCATGCCGAGGTACCGGCTGGGGCGGTCGGGTTCGTGGAGGACGTCGGCGAACCAGCGGCGCAGGTTGAGCTTGAGGACGCGGTAGCCGGCGTTGTTGCAGATGCAGAAGACGACCGGGATCCGGTAGGCGGCGGCGGTCCAAAGGGCCTGTACGGTGAGCATGGCGCTGCCGTCGCCGATGACGGCGACGACGCGCTGGTCGGGAGCGGCGAGGGCGACACCGAGCGCACCTCCCATGCCCCAGCCGATGGCGCCGCCAGCGCGTTCGGCCTGGACGCGGCGGCGCTGGTTGAAGGTCACGGCGGCGTGGAGATCCGGGCGGCAGGAGATGCTGTCGTCGACGACGATGACGTCGGCGGGGAGACCTTCGGCAAGCGCGGCCATCATGGCGGTGGAGGGCATGGGCCGGGCGCCGTCCATGGGCGGGGGGTCGGCGCGGCGGGCGGGGTAGCCGGCGGCCAGGCTTTCGGCACGACGATTGGCCGCGTTGGCCTGAGCGGGCGTTTGGAGTTCGCTGACGGCGGCGTAGAGCTCGTCCAGCCCGATGCCAAGGTCCGACCAGAGGCCGACATCGGTTGGTTCAACGCGTCCGATGGCGTCTTGATTTATGTCAAGGTGAACGAGCCGGGCGTCGTCGGCCAGGATGCCGGTGGCGGGGGCGAAGAAGTCGTGGAAGACGCGGGCGCCGACGGCCAGGAGGACGTCGGTTTGGGCGAAGGCCTCTCGATATAGCCCGACGTAGGGCGGGAGCTGGTGCATCCACTGGGGATGCGAGGTGGGGAACATCATGGTGGGGTAGGAGGCGCCGTAGACGGGCGTGCCCAGGAGCTCGGCGACGCGGACCATCTGGTGGACCGCGCCGTATTGGGCGACGCGATCGCCGACGAGAAGGGCCGGACGTTCGGCTGACGCCAGTAAGCGGGCGGCGGCCTGGAGTTCCCGGGGGTCGGGAGTGAGGACGGTGCTGAGGTCGCCGGAGGCGGCGACGCGGGCGTCCGTCATTTCGTCAAGGGCGTTCTGGGCGAGCGAGACGAAGGTGGGGCCGGTGGGGGGCGTCTTGGCCTCGCGGAAGGCGCGGCGCATGACGGCCGGGATCTGGTCGGCGCTGGTGACTTCGGCGCCCCATTTGCTGAAAGGGCTGGCGAGGTCGACGAGATCGGTGCGGCCCTCGGCGACCTTGCCGATGGAGCTGTTGGCGGCGGTGACGACCATTGGGGTGCCGCCGGCGTAGGCATTGCACATGAGGCTGAGGCCGTTGGAGAGGCCGGTCTCGATGTGGAGGTTGACGAAGCCGGGCCGGCCGCTCTCACGGGCGTAGCCGTCGGCCATGCCCACGGCCACGCCTTCCTGGGCGACCAGGATGTACTCGAGATCGGGGCGGTCTTCGAGGGCGTGCATGATGGCGCCCTCGGTGGTGCCGGGGTTGCCGAAGATGTACTGGACGCCCTCGGCTTCGAGGACTTCCATCAAGACGTCGCGGCCGGGTCGTGCTGGCATGGGTCAGGCCTCCTGGATCCAGGCGTCCAGCGCCTCGGCGGCGTCAATCACGTACATCTGGCGGGTTCCCTCGTGGACGGAGTCGATGCAGACCTGCCGGCCGTCACGGCTCCAGCGCGGATGCAGGTCGCAGCGAACCGGGCCAGCGTAGCGCGGCGGGGAGTGGAAGCGGCCAAGCTCCAGGGCGCGTTCGGTGTCTTCGTCGTAGACCAGCAGGCGGCACGAGCGACTGGAATCCGGTTGGGTGTCCATGAGGACGAAGCGGCCGCCGGGACGGTAGCTGCAATGGCCGTCGGGCGGGAGGACGTTGCGTCCGACGGCGCGGGCGGCGCCGGTGGTCAAGTCCAGCAGCCAGAAGCCCATCGGCGCCGACCTGGACTCCGGGTTGTCGGGCACGTTCGCTGGAATTGCCGAGAACAGGATTTCGGAGGGCGAGCGCCAGCACATGTGCGAGGCGCGGGTGGGCCAGATTTCGCGGACTGAGCCGTCGGCGATGCGCAGCAGCATGAAGCGGGTGCGGAAGCGGGGGGCGCCGGGCGGCCACCAGCGGTGGACGAACATGGCGTGGGCATCGTCGGGGCTGAAGATCAGGTGGTTGACCCAGTTGACCGCGCCGTGCATGGAGGGGTGTGGGCGGACGGATGCGATATGGTCGAGGGACACCTTCAGCTCGGCGGCGCCGGTGTGCAGGTCGACCAGGTAGATGCCGTCGTCGGCGGGGTGATCGACGCCTTCCCAGGGGTCGGGGAGGCCCGGATAGCCGACCTCGGGGCGGACGCGCAGGCGGGCGAAGTTGAGGCTGAGGGCGCGGCGCTGGTCGTGGCTGACGGCGGCGATCGGACGGTCGAGGACGCGGGATGTTCCGGACTCGATGTCGGTGACGCGGGCCATGTAGCGTTCGCCATCGCTGTCGTTGTAGACGATGGTGGTCGGGCCGTGTTTGGGGAGCCAGTGGAGCATGGCGCCCTGTTGCCAGGACCAAGAGCTTGTTGTTGCTACGGGGCGGAAGCGGCAGTCGTCTTCGAGGTCGATGGTGCCGACGGTGGCGGGGTCGTCGGGCGTGGGGATCTCGACGTCGAGGTTTACGCGTTGTGTGAGCAGGTAGCGGCCGGAGATGTCCCAGGAGGGCATGTCGTAGTAGCCGAAGAAGTGGCTGGCGGGGCCCGAGGTGACCCGGCGAACTGTGACGCCGCGTGCGGTTTGGATCTGGGCAGGCACCTGGGGAGTTCCGGGGCTTGGGCGGGCGGATTCTAGCCGGGCCGTTGGCGCCTTTCTTGAGACGTTTGCAGAACGGAGGCTTGGTTGCCCGGAAGACCCGCACCCCCACCCACACCCACGGGGGGAGGGGGAAAGAGCGGTCGCACGTTCGAGGTGGATAGGCAACTTG
>JAJEGF010000005.1 GCA_022820025.1 Chloroflexota bacterium | reverse complement strand
CCGTCGGCCGTCACCGCAAAAACGCTGTCCGACCAGGTGAAGTACACCAACCGTCCGTCCGGACTCCACAGAACAGATTGCAGACGACGCCAGCGTTCGTCCGAGTAGCCAGTGGTACACGGCGTATGGACCACCCCAGGGATTGCTCCAGGGTTAGCGAGTACAGCCCCGTCGACACCCGCGGTTGCCGTCTCGGTTGCCGTCGTTTCTTTAGCAAGCACAGCTCCGGTGACAGCCGATCCCGTCGTCTCGGCTGCCGTCGATTCTCCGGTGCTCGATACCCTTTCTTGCCCGCCGCACGTAGCCAACCCTGTCGCACACGCTAGGACGATGGCAGCTACCAGTCCGGACCGGATTTGCCCCGAATTCGCTCTCATGATTCGGGCGTTCACGACGTGCCGAAACCCGTCTGATACAACGCAAAGATCGCCATCACGTCAAACGGATGCGGCGCACAATCCGGCTCTTCTCCAGCACCGCCAAGGGGTACTTTCCAATCGTAATTCACAACGGAGTCCGTAATCGATGGGTGCCCATTTGTATAGACATCACCATCGGTCGCACCACGGATGCCTAATACATGCCCGACCTCGTGCACCATGGACTGAAATGCGCTACCGGCATTGTCTGAGTCATTCAAGCACTTGTTAAAGCGAGTATCAGATGCTGGCAACTGTAGCTTGTCGTCTGAGGTTCTCGTGACATATTTCTTGATATACGAAGAAGTCTGTCCCGCAGGTGGGGCATCATAGGCGCCGCGCCTGACAATGATGTCACTCGTCTGACCACCCGGCACTGCGCACATGAGAGCCGGAGCGTAAGTCCCATCTCTATTAAACCAGCATTCTTTCGTATATCCTATGTCCGTTGCTATGTTTAAGAATGCTCCTGCAGTCACGAGTCGCCCCAACGAAATATCATCGTACATCAGAATCTCCGATTGCTGCACGTTCGCGTCGTGCAATCGACGAACAACTCCGTTGGATCTCAGCCGATCGACATACTCCCTAACGTCTCCCCCGATGTTGTCATCCGTCCGGTCAGCGCCCCTGCTAAGAATCCCTTTTATCTCTTCCGTGATCTTGTTGTAGTCAATGCCTGAATCTTCGTCGGTCGCACATGGCAGCAAGACTCGGCCGAAACTCACCAGCCCGTTTGTGGCCTGGGACCATTGCTGAAATGCGCCGTTGATCAAGGCTTCCCAATCAGCACGTCGCTGATTGCCGGGCGGACCAAATGAGTCGCCACATATTCGATAGAGGAGTCTATTGCTTGGCAAACTCCTCGTGAGGGGAAAAGTCGCCACGCGGCTTCCGTTGGCGGGCGCGGCGTTCGCTGGCCACACGTAGACGCTGCGTGCGGAAAATACGTCGGCATCGTTTGAATTAGTCTTGGTTGGATCGTCTCGGTAAATCAATTGCACGGCATAGACTGGACCGAGCGCCAGTCCTGCTATTTCATCCGGATTGGACTCGAGTCGAAACGGAGTGGCGGGCGGCGTCTGGAAGTTCGGTGTCCAGCTGTCGGTTGCGTGATCGCCTTCGGACTGCCGATGCCGAAGTTCGTGGTAGCCGGTGCCAAAGTTAGTGTTCGCCATTAGCGTTCCAATTGGAATCCACCTGATCTTGATCTTTCCATCCGACCCGTCGGCTCTCGTGATTGGCGTGTCAACAATGATGACCGGCGTGGTGTAGAGGATGGTGCCGGTGGCGTACTTCACGCCGATCCGGATGCCGTACGCGGGGTTGTGGGCCAGACCCCGATCTTGGCCGGCCTCGTCAAGGATCTGGTCAAGCTTGAGTTGAAAACGTTGCGCCTTACCGGTCGCAACAGGTAGCTCCGTGGTTCCCTTAACTGGATGCCAGTCCGTCGCAGCGGTGGTGTGAACATTGCCAACCTTATCGGTGGCCCGGATGACATAGGCCGTGGCGTTTTGCACGTTGGGCCAGCAGATGGTGGCTAGGCGTTGAGCCTCGGGGACGACATCCACGCGTAGCTGACTTAGTGGCACGGTATGGGCGCTGGTCGACGGGCATTCCGGGTCGATTGCCACCGGTGTCGGAGTCGTCGTTGGTTGCGTTGGGGCTTGCTCTACGCTCGTCGTCTCGAACCAGTGGTCCGCCGACCAGCTGCCGACCGTGCAGCTCTGCGTGTCGTTGCAGGTGCGCAGCTTGGCCGCGTAGCGCGTCCCCGCCGTGAGCCCCGTGAGCGTGTGCCGCCGGGCGTCCTTTTCGGTGACGTGCACCGTTGTGGTATTCCGCGTATTCGACCGCGGCCAGTAGCGGATCTGAAAGCCGGTTCGCGGGACGCCGCCGGAGTCCGCGGCGATGCTCCACGTGGCCCGCGCCGAACTCGTCGTCCGCTGGTCGAAGCTGATCGTGTGTGGCGGGTCCGGCCGCGTCCCCGTGGTCACCTCGTGGATGTCCGTCCACCAACCGCAGTAGACGGCCACGAGCGTGCCGTCATCCTTTCTATCCTCACTGCAGGCGTGGATGCGGAACTTGTACAGCGTGTCCAGCTCCAGCCCCGTGTAGCGCTTGCGCCGCGGCGAGGTCGGCAGGTTGACCGCCTCGCCCCACCCGGGATGCTGCTCCGACCCTTTCCACATCAGCACCCCGTAGCCCGACAGCGGAAACGACCCGCTGGCGGGCTTGCTCCACGTGTACTCGATCTCCGTCGCAAAGCGCCCGTGTTGCAGGTTCATCACGATGCCGGGCGTCCGCACCGCCGTCGCGCCCGCCGCCCCCGCCAGCGACCGCTCGGCCACCCGCCGCTCGGCCGCCGGCACGTAGTCGGGGATCGGCAGCACGGTCAACTCCTGGCTCACCGTGACCTCGGCGGCGGCCGCCCCCGCCACCCGCACCTCCGCCGTCACCGTCCCCCGCCCGAGCCCGCAGGCCCAGACGATGAACAGCACGTCGTGCGACGTCACCCCCGTCACCGGCTGGGTCTGCGTCGCCGTCCCGCAGCCGCCGATCCCCAGGCGGGCGCTGTCGCTCGACACCCGGACCTCGTAGGCGGCCGACGCATCCAGCCCGGCGACTTGCACCTCGAACCGGTCCACGATCGTGTAGGTGATGCGGTCCACCAGGTCGTCCAGGCGGATGCTGACCCCGGATGCCGCCGTGGCCTGCGGCGCCGCCGCCTCGCCTTCCTGGGCGCGCGACGGTGTGGGTGTGAAGTGCCCCAGCAGCGCCGCGCTGACCAACAGCAGGCCGGCCACCGCCGCCAGCGCCACCCGCCGCGCCGGCCAGGCGCGCGGCCGGAGGCGCCGGACCATGGCCGCTACGGCCCAGGGCTGGCGCCAGGCTGCGAGCCCGCGCCCCGCCGCCAGGCCGCGCCGAAGCGCCGGTCACTGTCCCACGCCGCCCCCGCAATAGGCCAATCGTGAAGTCACAGTCACATCATGCGCGCGGACATGTCAACGCACGCATGGCCGCAGCCTGGATACGGGCGGAATCCGAAATAGGCTCCTATCGGCCACGACGCCGCGCGCCCGGCGGCCGGGGGTTAGGCGCGGGTGAAGGTGGTGGTCTGGTCGTCGCCGGGGGTGATGTCGGCGTAGGCGCCCAGGTCGCGGTATTCCTGCTGGAGCTGATCCACGCGGGTGGCCCGGTTGGTGGACTGGCCGTCGGCGGCCGCGCCGGTTGTGATGCGGCTGGTCAGGTTGGCCAGCGTCTGCGTGTGCTCGGGGTCGCCGGTCGGCACGTCGTCGCGCACCGCCTGCACTACCCCGGCGTTGTCCGTGACCACCGCCCACGACGCCACGGTCTGCCAGGCTTCGAAGCCGATGGCGTTGTGGGCGCCCATGGGGGCCAGGAAGACGACGGCCTCGCGGCCTCCGATCTCCGCGCTCAAGGCCTTTTCCGCCGCCACGACCTGCGCCTGTAGCCCCGCCTCGTACGCGCCGCGCGTCTGCAATGGGTCCGACCCGAAGGTGCCCGCCTCGTGCTCGCGCACGTACAACTCATACCCGGCCGCCTCGCCCCGCCGGTCGTACGCCACGGTGACCGTGCTGGGCGTCGTCCCGCTGCCCAGCAGGAACCCGGTCACCGCGTAATCCGCAAAGCAGGTCAGGAACAGGTACTCCCGCGACTCTCCGCCCCGCGCGATGGCCAGGAAGTTGGCCTTCGCCGTCTCGCGGTAGGACGGATCGAACTCGTCCAGGACCACCACGAAGAAGGCCTCCAGGTAGGCCACGGCTGGGATCGCATCGGTGGGCGACAGTTGCAACCAGGTTCGAATCGCGTCGTCACGTTGCGCGGTCGTTCGCGCGGTCCCGCGCCAGGCGCAACGCACACTGGTCGCCGCCGGCGTCCCCCGGATCGCCAGATGCGCCGGCGACGCCCCGATCACATGCAATCCGTCTTTGAGCAGTTCCTCCACCGTCGCCGCATCGGTACTGCTGGCGGTCGCTTCGCCGCCCGACGCGGACCCACCCCCCTCGGAAACGACGCCGCGGCTCGGCCCGGTGAGCGCTGCGTTGGCCTGCGCACGACTGCGGGTCGCCGGCCGTGCGCCGCCTACAGACCGGCCGACAGTCGTCTGCTCCGACTGAGCCGCTGCCGGCAATTCGGACGTTGATGACGCCGATGTCGCTTCGGATTCCGGCATCGATGGGTGCCCATGGTCCACCGGGTCAGATCCCACGCAACTCATCCCGATCGCCGCCACGAGCAGCGCGAAGCCGAACGTCACCCACCGAATGGCCGGCGCCCGTGCAGTGGGGACGCGCGGAATCCCTCGCGGGCTGCCCGTCACTCCGCCGACTCGCAGACCGGCAGGCCCAAGTCACGCAAGTCGGCGTTAACGGCCGGGACGATGGCTATCAACGCTGGCGGCACGCAGCCCGTTAGCCGGTTGCCGCCGAGGCGAATGCTGAACAGGGATTCGATCTGCCCGAGTTCAGACGGGATGGGCCCGGTCAACTGGCAGTTGAACAGGTCAAGATCACTGAGGTTCCCGAGCTGGCCCAGTTCGGCCGGGATGGTTCCGGTCAGCGGGTTCAGAGGTAGCGACAGCACCCCCAGGTTGGTCAACGCGCCCAGTTCGGGCGGGATCGGCCCCGTCAACTGGTTGCCCCCGAGCGCCAGGACGACAAGGCTGGTCAGCTCGCCCAGCGCCGGTGGGATCGGCCCCGTGAGGTCGTTGCTCCCGAGGTCCAGAAACTCGAGGCTCGTGACCTGCGTCAGCTCGATCGGCATGGGCCCGCGCAACTGGTTGTCGCGCAGCCTGAGTTCGCGCAGGACCGGCCACTGGCCCGGCGCCAGCCGGATCGGCCCGGAGAGTTGGTTGTCCGAGAGGTCCAATGTTTCCAGGTTGGCCAGTGGCGCGAGCTCCGGCGGGATCGGCCCCGTCAGCTGGTTGCCGGACAGGTCCAGCTCGCGCAGGGTCGTCACCTGGCCCAGGTCCGGCGGGATCGGTCCGGTCAGGTCATTCTTCGCGAGATCCAGCGTCTCCAGGTTGGCTAACTGGCCCAGCGCGGGCGGGATCGATCCCGTCAACTGGTTGCCGGACAGGTCGAGCTCCCGTACGGCTGTCAACTGCCCCAGTTCCGGCGGGATCGGCCCCGTGAAGCGATGGCCGCGCAGCTTGAGCGCCTGGAGGTGCGTCAGCTTGCCCAACGCCGCCGGCAGCGGCCGGTGCAAGTCGCCGAGCGCCGGCGGCGGCGTGACCGGCGCCTCGCCGAGCGCCAGCGCCTGCACACGCAGTGGCGTGCCGCCCAGCGTCAGACCGTCCCACGCGAGCATCGGGCGGTCGACGCTCCAGTTCAGCGCGCCGCCGTCGGCCAGGGCCTGCTGGATCTCCAGCAGGGCGGCGCAATCCGCCACCAGACCTGGGTTTGCGTCGGGGTCGGGCACCGCCACGCCCGCTCCGCACCCTGCGGCGTCGACGGGCATGTCCAGCACGCTGGCGTTGAGCGGCTGCCAGTCGAAGTCCGAGCCGCTGAGCACCACCGGGTTGGGGTACGGTTGACCCTCCGTGTTCACGGTGATCCCGACGCTCTCCGCCAGGCCGCGGACGGGCCCCCCGTCCGCGGGCACGATCGCCACCAGGCTCGGCCCAACCAGCGCGATCTGCGAGCCGTCGGGCGACCACGCGGCCGCCCGCACGCCGTGAAACCGCCCCGCCGGGTTGCGCAGGATCCCCACCTCCCGCCGATGCGGGTTGTCCAACTCGACGATGAAGGCCGGGTGGCGATCATTCACGCTGACCAGGAGGCGCGTCCCGTCCGGCGACCACGCCACGTTGTTGATCCAGGCTCCGGGCGCGTGCCCACCGTCCTGCTGCCAGCCCCGCCAGCCCTCAATCGGGACGAGTGGCTGCCGATCCGAGCCGTCGGCCGCGACGGTGACGAGCATGACCGCGTCGTCCACGGCCTGCGCGAAGGCCAACCGCTGCCCGTCCGGCGACCAGGCCACCGGCGAGCGAACCGCGGGCGCCAGCCGCCGGAGCTGCGTCCCGTCCATCCGCACGGTGTACACGTCCGCGTACACGTCCGGCACACGACTGCCCCACGAGCGCGCGACGAAGGCCAGCCGCTGCCCATCGGGCGCCCACTGCGGCGGTTGCTGGATTACCTCCGCGAGGGTGGGCGTGAGGTCCTGGCTGTCGGTGCCGTCGGGCGCCATCGTGAAGAGATGGAACCCGTCCACCCCACGACCGTGCCCGCCGGACAGATAGGCGATCCGCGCCCCGTCGGGCGACCAGGACGGAAAATTGTCGAACCTGTCGTCCGTCGTCAGACGCTGCGGCGTGCCGCCGCCGGTCGCCGTGCGCACGATCTCGTACTGATAGTCCGCAGCCTCGTGCCCATAGCCTTCATGCGCCACAACGTCCGGATCCGGGAATCCACAGCTGGCGTACACCACCTGCGGGCCGACCGGCGACAGGCTGAACGAGGTGGTGGCTGTTTTAAGCAAGTTGAACGCGGACGGAGGCTTGAAATCGCCCGTGAGCTTGCTGTCGACGACCTGGCGCAGGCCGGAGCCGTCGACGGAAATGGCGTAGACATCGCTGAAGCTCTGCCAATACACCGTCGTTCCGTCTGGACTCCAGCGCACCTGGCCAGCCTCCTGCCAGTCATGGAGACGCGTCATACAAACCGTCACCCGATGCCGGTGAACCTCGAGTGCGGGGGTCGCCGTCGGGGTCGCCTCGGCCGCTGTCGGCGCGGCCGAGACTGAGGAGGTGTCAGAGGCCGTGGTCGCCGTTGGCCCCGCGTGACCCGGCTGGGCGGTCGACACGATCGTCACACGCCCGCCGCATGCGGACAGCGCGAAGGTTAGTGCGAAGCTGACTGCGACCAGCAGACGTCCAACTCGCCTCGTTATCAGGACCCTTAGGCCGAAGCTCATCATGCGGTTGTAAAGCGATTCTGATAGATAGCAAATACAGCCATGACATCAAGGACATGAGGTGCACAATCTGGTTCGGTGACGTAGTTCATTACTGAGACTATTGAATGCCCGGGATGGCTCCGATAATAAGGGGGCAAACTGCTGCTGCCGCCTCCAAGGCCAATTACGTGACCTATTTCATGCAGCATGTGATTATAGGCGCTGCCTCCATCAGGCTGCACTCTATCTGAGCCGTTCAAACACTTGTTGAAGCGAGCATTGGCCTCCGGGACTTGGAGCAAGTCGCTCCCATACGCCGAACGTCGCACGATTATATCGTGATTCACGGCGGAACCGCCCGGCACAGCCACCGTACACATAGCGGCGCTTCTGTCGTAATTCCCATCCTCGTCAAACCAGCAACTCTGCCAGTAGCCTAGATCGTTAGCAATATCGAATAAGGCGCCGACAGATATCGCTGTTGATAGCCCGTTATCGTTGAACATTATGATCTCTCGCCGGTCTGCGTTCTGTTTGCGAATCTTGCCCACGACCCCGTTGCTCCGAAGGCTATTCATATAGCTGCTAATCTGGGTTCGAACCTGACTATCGGTCAAACTCAATCCACTCCTGGCGATAATGTCATCCGTCATGCGCTTGTAATTGTAAGTCTGCGTGGTTCCGCTTCCAGGAGGATCCTCGCCTTCCGCGTCTTCGGCCACCGTGAAGGCGTAGCCGGCCGCCGTGAGCGCCGCCGGCGGCGGCTGGGCGAGTGTGAACGTCGTCTGGCCGTCGCCGGGGGTGATGTCGGCGTAGGCCTTCAGCGTGTCGCGGTAGTAGGGCTGCAGACCGCTCACGGTGGTGGCCCGATTGGCCGATTGGCCGACTGGCCGTCGGCCGCCGCCGCCGTGGTGATGCGGCTGGTGAGGTGCCGGTCGAACGCGTCGTGACACAGATCCTCGAACGCGAGAAGGTCGTCGATAAAGTCGTCACCCGCGAAGTTGAAGTCATGGTGGAGGCCCAGCCTGAACAGCGAAACGTGAAGATCGAATTCGCCACTGATCACACGTCCGGTCCCCGTGGGAAGGCGATGAGTTGGGCGATCGAGCGATTTGCGGTTGAGCGGCCCGACATCAAGATCAAGTTCATCCCACAGAACCACATTTTTTACGAGAAGATTGCGATCGAGGCCGCCGCAGGGACGCTGTCTGAGGTGAACCTGCTCAACGGCGGCACGTATTTCTGGAACTGCGCGCCGAGTGGCGGCCGGTTCTGGACAAAGCGCTTGTCGGTGAAGCCGATCCGGTACAGTCCATGCTCGATGCGGCGGAGAAGGTCAACCGCATGCTGGCCCGCTGGCAAGAGCAGCTGGACAAGGGCGACGTGCCCCGCTAGCCGGCGGCGGCCCGCGACGGGCTCGACCTAGTCCGCTGGCAGGTCCAGGTTGTGACCTGGAGGTGTGGTAATGGCGACGTATCGAGCGGCAATCCTGGGTGTGGGCCCTCGGGGCCTCAAGCACGGCCGCGCCTATCGTCAGCATCCACGTATCGACCTGGTGGCGCTGTGTGACGTGGACGCCGCACGGCTGGCGCACGCCTCGCAGGAACTCGGCGTGGAGCGGACGTATGGTGACTACCGCGAGATGCTCGACCGGGAGGACCCCGACATCGTCAGCATTCCCACACGCACCGATCTGCATGCGCCGTTGACGATGGGGGTTTTGGCGCACCGACCGCCGCGCGCGATCGATGTGGAAAAGCCGATGGCCACCAGTCTCGACGATGCCGATCGCATGGTGGCCGAGGCGGCTCGAACCGGCACGCTGCTCGCCGTTCACCATCAATTCCGCTGTACGCCACCTTTTCGAGTAGCCGCGCGCATGATCGAGGCCGGTGAGATCGGACCGATCACGACGATCAAGCTCCGGGGCAAGGGCTACTACGGCGGTTATGACCTCATGAACATCGGGACTCACCGCCTGAATGGCACGCGCGCTTTCCTTGGCCGGGCGCGCAGCGTCTCGGCCATCTGCACCACCGCTGGCGAACCCACCGGTCCGGAAGGCGTGATCGCCGGACCGTACGGCTTTGGGTGGATTGCGGGCGAGAACATCTCGGCGGTGTATGACTTCGAAGGCGGCGGGACCGTGTTTGCCGAGTTTCACCGGCGCAGCGAGTCGAACCGCGGCTGGGGCCACATCAAGATCTACGGCGAAGACGGCGCCATCTGCCTCTACAACCAAATGAACATGCAGGTGCGCCGCGGGCGCGACTGGCGGGTTGAGGACGTCAACTGGGAACTGCTGGAGCTTGCGCCCGCCGACCGCATCCTGCACGGGGTGGACTACCTGGATGAGCCGGGAGGTGATTTGTGGATGGCCGATGAGACGGTCCAGGCGCTCGATCACGATCGACCGCACGAGAACAGCGGCGAAGAGGGCCTGGCCGTGATGGAGATGCTGCTCGGGGCGTGGGAATCGCATTTCACCGAGCGCCGAGTGCAATTTCCGATGGGTCGGGGCGCACATCCATTGCTGCAGGCGCGGAGGCAGGCCGGCCTGGGTGAGCCGGATCCGGCGCCGATGGACCTACGCTATCCGGAGTGGCTTCCACGGGAACTGGCCCGAATCGGCGCGGATCACTAGCGGACAAGGGTCAGATCCAGCGTCCCACGCGTCGTGCCAGGGGCGCGAAGCCGGCGGCATCCGAGTCCCAAGGGCCGTTGTGACCGGGCGGGCGGGAAAGATGTTCGCCGAACCGATGGTTGCCGGCAGCCGTTTCCATGGCGAAGTCACCGGGAATTGCTCTCAAGCCGCTGCTTGATAGGTTTGGCCGAGCCTCTCTGACGGCTCCATAAAATGGCCCGTCGCGGGCGGACCGCGGCCAGTTGGCGAGGCGACATGCGAATCAACTCCTGGACGCGGATGGTTTTGGTTTGCGTGTTGGCTTTGCTGGTGGCGGCGTGTGGCGAGGATTCCGGGACAGCACCCGCGGGCACAGCCGCCGCCGAACCCGCTACGTCGGAAGCGCCGTTTGTGATTGGGGCGCTGGATTCGTTGACGGGGGTTGGGGAGTCGTATGGGATTCCGTTGTCGCGATCCAAGCTGCTGGCGGTGGAGGAGATCAACGCGGCGGGCGGGATCAACGGGCGGATGCTGAAGCTGGTGATCGAGGACTCGAAGTGCACGTCCACGGACGCCATCGCCGCCTACCAGCGGCTGACGGACGTGGAGGGGATCAAGATCATCCTGGGCGCGACGTGCAGCGGGGCCACGCTGGGCGCCGCTCCGCTGGCCGAGAAGGACGGCGTGATCCTGTTTTCACCGTCTTCGACAAGCCCCGACATCACGGGCGCGGGCGACTACATCTTCCGGACGGCCATCAGCTCGCAGAAGGCGGGCACGGACGTGGGCAACCTGCTGTGGGCCAGCGGCGTACGGACGATCGTGACGATCAGCGAAGCCACGGACTACGCGGAGGGGAGCCGCCGCGCGGCCGTGGCGCAATTCGAGCGGCTGGGCGGCACGGTGGCGGCGGCGGAGAGCTATCCGTCGGACGCGATCGACTTTCGCAGCCAGCTCTCGAAGCTGCTGCGTGTCGACGCGGACGCGATGTTCCTAGCCGCACAAGGCGAGATCTCCGGCGGCACCATCATCAAGCAGGCCAGAGAGTTGGGCTACGACGGTCCCATTTACTCCGAGGTGGTGCCCACGGGGCCCAACTCCCTGGAGATCGCCGGCGAGCACGCGACGGGCCTGAAAGCCATTGTTCCGGATCCCGAGTTGAACACTTCGACGGGCACGGAGTTCCTGACGAAGTTCAGGGACCGCTTCGGGGGCGTTGCGCCGTGGCCGTGGTTTCAAGGCTCGGCCTACGACGGCGTTTACATCGCCGCGGAATGCCTGCGGCAGACCAATGACGACCAGGACGTCGAGGGGTTCCGGGACTGCCTGAACGGCCTGACCTGGAGCGGGGCCATCGGCGACGACTACAGCTTTGACGAGAACGGGGACGTGGTTGGGATCTCCCACGTGGTGATCGAAGTACTGCCGGTGGCGGAGCGGACGGAGGAGAACCTGGGGCACCGGGTGCTGCGCACGCCGTCCGCGAGCTAGCTCGCTCGGCGCGTTGAGCCTGGCCGGGCCTATTTGGCTCTAGAGAGCTCTGCGTAATCCGGGCTTGGTTGCCCGGAAGACCCCTCACCGATTTCGGCCGAAGACGCCCGAATCTGCCTCTCCCCTTGGAGAGGGGTAAGAACGGCGACTCCTGACATCGCACACCGGCCAATCGGGTCAGGCAAAGGTCTCTGTAGAGGGCGAGAGTTCGGCCTGGAGGGTTTGGACGAGGCGGCGGGTGCCTTCGCGGAGCTGGTCTTCGGGGATATAGCTGTAGGCGAGGCGGATGCAGCGGCGATTAAGGTCGTCGGCGAAGCAGTGGTGGCCGGCCAGGTAGGTGACGCCGTTGTCTTCGGCGCGTTCGCGGATGGTTTCACTGTCGGCGCCTTCGGGAAGCTCGAGCCAGATGAAAAAGCCCCCGACGGGCGTGATCCAGTGGCAGCCGAGGTCGCGGAGCGGCGCGAGTTCCTCAAGCATGGCGTCGCGGCGCCTGCGGTAGAGGTCCAGCAGACTGGGCAGGCGCTTCGCCAGGGCACCGCTCTGCAGGTAGGCGCCGGTGACCCAGGCGGCGAAGGGGCTGGTGGCGCTGTCGGCCTTGAGGCCGCACATGCGGGAGATGTCGTCGGGCTCGGCAATGGCCCAACCCAGGCGCATGCCGCCGGCGACGAGCTTGGAGAGGGTGCCCAGCTTGATGACGCGCTCTTTGCCGGCAATGGAGTAAAGGGACGGGGGGCGGTCGCCCTCGAAGATAAGGTCGCCGTAGGCGTCATCTTCCAGGAAGACCAGGTCCAGTTCCTCGCCGACCTCGGCCAGCGCCCGGCGGCGCTCCACCGGGGCGTTGAAGCCGACGGGGTTGTGGACGGTGGGCATGGTGTAAACGAGGGAGACGTGGGCGCCGGCCTGGCGCTGGCTCGTCACCGTTTCACGCAGCGCGGAGGGGACGATGCCCAGGTCGTCGGTGTCGACGCCGACGACGTTGATGCCAAGGCCGCGGAAGAACCAGAGGGCGCCGATAAAGGTGGGCGACTCGACGATGACGGTTCCGCCGGGCGGGACAAGCAGCCTTGCGGCGAGCGCGATGCCCTGGGAGGCGCCGCTGGTGATCATGATGTTGTCGGGGCCGACGTCCAGGCCCTCGGTGGTGCTTACCCACTCGGCCAGGAAGCTGCGCAACGGTTCGGGGCCGGAGACGGGGCCGTATTGGAGGGCCTCGGCGTTGTGGTCGGCCATGAGCGCGGCGGTGGTCTCGGCCAGTTCGTCGTAGGGGAAGCTGGCGGAATCGGGGAAGCCGTAGGCCAGGCTGATGAGGCCGGGCCGCTGCATGGTCCAACTGGGGCGCAGCGGGTTCTGCTCCATCGCCTGGGCGACGGGGCTGTAGTGGGCTTGCAGGCTCATGGGAGCGAATCGTAGCAACCGCGCACGGACTGTCCATGGAACGGTGCCGTTGAATCCCTGGTTGTAGAATCGCTGTGGGCGGACTGGTTGTCGACGTACCGGCCCGCCGTCGCCTCGACTGCGCGGAACGGGAACCCTCGTGCAGGGAGGAATTGATGACGATGGAACCGCTAACTCGCGCCGAATTACGTGAGGAACTGGATCGAAGTCTCAGGCACTACGCGACAAAGGCCGACCTGGCCAACCTGAAGTTCTCGCTCGCGGCCTGGATGCTGCTGCTTGTGTCGGCGGCAACAGGCATTCTCATCGCCGTTGATCGGCTGGCGGGACCGGCGACCGGCGGCTGACCAGCAAGAGCTTCAGCGTGCCGCAGACGATGTCGGACCGCGTCAGGCCGGTCTGCCGACGACTCCGATGACAGAAAGCTGGTATTGGCGGCTGTGGTGATGCGGCCAAGCCGATCGGGCAGGCGCCGTCGGTAAGATCACGGCCAGCGTCAGCGGCTAGCGAGCAGCCGCCCTCCTTGCCGGAGACTGTTTTGCCTTCGCAGCGATTGTGGAGTCCGTGGCGGATGGCGTATGTGCGGGGGGAGAAGCGGGACGACGGGGGGTGTCCGTTTTGCGTGACGGTGGAGTTGGCGAGGGCGATGCCGGAACTGATCGTGCATGCGGGGCGGCTGGCGTACGTGACGTTGAATCTGTATCCGTACAACAACGGGCACGTGCTGGTGCTGCCGTATCGGCACGCGGCGGATCTGGATGAGCTGGATCCGGACGAGGCGGGCGAGTTGATGTCGCTGGTCGTGGCGTCGCGGGTGGCATTGCAGGGAGCGTTTGGGCCGGACGGCTACAACGTGGGGATGAACCTGGGGTCGGCAGCGGGCGCGGGGATTCCCGGCCACCTGCATTTCCACGTGGTGCCACGCTGGGCGGGCGATACGAATTTCATGCCGGTGACGGGGGACGTGAAAGTGATGCCGGAGACGCTGGAGCAGACGAAGCATCGACTGATCGACGCCTGGCCGGGTTAGCGACCCGCAGCTCCAGCCGGTGGCGCAATGTCGGGGAGGCGCTCTGGGATGGGCGCGAGGGCCGGCGCGGTGTCAGGCAGGAATCCGAATCGGCCGGGCGGCCAGTACACAAGCCAGACCTGTCCGACGATGGAGGCGCGGGGCACGCTGCCGATGTCGCGGGAGTCGCGGCTCTGCAGGCGGTTGTCGCCCATCACGAAGTAGGAGTCCTCGGGGACGCGCCGGGCCGGGGTGTCGCGGCCGATGGGTCCCTGAAAGTAGCTTGATTCGTCGACGACATGGCCGTTAACTATGACCTGCCCGCCGCGGACTTCGACCTCGTCGTTCGGTAGCCCGATCACGCGCTTGACGAGGTCCTCATCCGGATTGCGGGGGGAACGGAATACGATGACATCGCCGCGCTGTGGATCTTCCGTCAGGTAGGAGAGCTTGTTGACGAGGAGGAATTCCGAGTCGGCCAAGCTGGGCGACATGCTGGGGCCTTCGACGAGGAAGTTCTGCACGAGCAGGCGGGTGCCGAAGAAGATGAGGGCGGCGAGGAGGACGGTTTCGGCGATCTCGAGCAGGATGTTGCTGTTGCGGCGGAACATGGAGCCTCAGCGGAGATTGCCGACGGGGTTGAAATGCCTGACCGGGATCACTCGTCATTGGGTGCGCGGAAGACCCTCACCCTAACCCTCTCCCAAGGGGAGAGGGGAAAGACGGCGCCTCAAGCGACGGGGTCCAGACAGAGCAACCGGCGACCGACGTGTTCGCGGCGGCGGCGAGTTGGATGACACGAGTATATTGAGGCAAGGCTGCGTTTGCGGCGCGGAGCACATGCGCGCCGCCGGGATACCTAGTCCTGGACTCCTTCACACGCGCAGCTGAATGGCGGCGGATGGGTCCAGCGATGCGAGTTGGCGAGCCGGCGAAGCGTCCGCCCAGTCGCCGCATATTTGCCGAGAGTGCGCGTGAACTGGCGCTGTACCGCTGCACGGTGTACCCGACGCGCGTGGCCACGCAACGTTGTGACCACTGCGCGCGGCTGTTCTGCGACGAGGCGCTGAACGATTCGGACTGGGGCTACGTATGCGACGTGTGCCAGGGGCAGTTGGCACGCAGGGTCGAGCTGGACCGTACAGCGTTGCGACGGAACGTCTTTTCGTGGAACTGGTTGCCGGTGGGGATTGTGCTGGGGCTCTCGTTGCTGATGGCCGTGCAGTTGTTCATCGTGTCGAACGGGAGCGACCTGCGGGGCGACCTGGCGGTGAAGATGCGGCTGCTGTTCGATGGGGCGGATCGCAGCCGCGGGGCGCTGGTGTCGGCTTCGGCGGTGGGGGGACGGGCGCATTCGCCGGCGGGAGCGCAGGAGGGACACGGTCCGGAGATGCTGGTGGATGGCCTGAACGAATCGGATTTCGCGGCCTGGCGTTCAGCTGGCGCGCGGTTCCCGCAGGACGTGGTGCTGAAGATGAACCTGCGGACGCCGGTCGCGACGATCGACATCATGAATCACCCGGACGAGCCGGCGGACAGTTATCCGCGGCGGGTGCAGGTGTTTACCTCGCGGGAGGTGGATCCGCGAGAGGATCCCAGCGGCTTGAAGTTCATTCGGCAAGCGGAGCTGGATCCAGCGCCGAGCGTGCGGATTGAGATTCCGACGGAGGTGACGCGCTACGTGGTGCTGCGGTTGCTGGCGAACGGCGGCCACGAGGGGTATGTGTCGATTGGGGAAGTCGAAGTGCGGTCGCGGGCGGAGAATGATGGGTAAGCGACGCCCACCGCGACTCCACCTCACCTAGTCCCGAGTCGAAATGGCCGATCCGGCGGAGCGTTTCGAGTTGACCTATGCAGGCTCGGCGCGTGGGGTGCGGTTGGATACGTTCGTGGCGGAGGCGGTGGAGGACGTTTCGCGCTCCCGGGCGGCGCGGCTGATCCGGGACGGGCAGGTAACGGTGAACGGCCGGGCGGCCGCGCCGTCGCGGCGGCTGCGAGACGGGGACATCGTCCGGGGCCAGATACCGGGGGTGGCGCAGGAGCTTGCGCCGGAGCCGGGGCCGTTGGATCGGCTGCTGATGACCGACGGATTCGTGGCGGTGGACAAGCCGGCGGGGATGGTGATGCACCCGGGGGCGGGAGCAAGCCGCGGGACGCTGGCGCACCGGCTGCTGGCGCACTGCCCGGAGCTTGCGGGCGTGGGGCACCCGCGGCGACCGGGCATCGTGCATCGGCTGGACAAGGACACCTCGGGAGTGGTGATGATCGCTCGCACGCCGGCGATGTACGCCCACCTGGCACGGGCATTCGAGCAGCGGGCGGTGCGCAAGCGGTACCTGCTGATTGTGCGAGGTTCGCCAGATCCGCCGCGGGGGCGAATCGACGCGCCGATCGGACGGCATCCGTCGCACAGGACGCGGATGGCGGTGGCGCGGCGGGGACGGCCGGCGTTGACGGCGTACCGGGTTCTGGAATGCTCCGCAGGGGCGGCGCTGGTGGAGGCGCGTCCGGCGACGGGGCGTACCCACCAGATCCGGGTGCACCTGGCAGCCATTGGTCACCCGATCATGGGCGACGCGACGTACGGCGAACCGGCACAGGCCTCACGGTCAATGTTGCACGCGTGGACGCTGGGTTTTACAGATGACGCGGGCGGACGCTGGCTGGCGGCGGCCGCGCCGCCGGCGGACTTTCAACGTGCGGCAGCGGACCTGGGTCTCACGCTGCCGGAGACGCCGACATCAGGGCGGGACCGGGGCTAGGCGGTGGTGGGAACCGAGCCGTCGTCTTCGGGTTCCGGTTCCGTCTCGTCGTCAGGCCGGTCGGCCGGCGCGGCCACGCGGGCCAGGACAACGCCAACCTCGTAGAGGGCGTACAACGGAATGCCCACGGAGGCCTGGGTAAACGGGTCGGGCGTGGGGGTGATGATGGCCGAGATGACGGCGATAGCGACGATGGCGTAGCGGCGCTGTTGGGCAAGGCTATCGGCGGTGACGATGCCGATTTTGGCCAGGGCAAAGATGATGAAGGGCGTTTCGAACGCCAGCCCGACGGCCAACAGAATGCGTAAGACGAACGAGACCCAGCCGTCGACGGTGAATTCGGTGCTGATGGTGGCGGGCGCGAATCCGGCCAGGAAGCCGACCGTGAAACGCAGGACGATGAACCAGGCAAAGGCCACGCCGGCCAGGAACGCCAAGGCAATCGCCGGAATGCTCATGAAGAGCCAGCGGCGCTCGTGGGGGTAGAGGCCGGGCGCGACGAAGGCAAGGACTTCGTAGGCAACGATGGGGCTGGCCAGGCCGAAGCCCACGATGAACGAGATCTTGACGAAGGTGAAGAGCGTCTCGGTTACCGCGATTTGCTGCAGCACGGCACCGCGCGGGAGCGGGAGTTGGACGAAGTGGAAGACGAAGTCCTTGAACGGCCAGACCACGAAGCTGGCGAGGATGATCGCCAGAATCGCAACGGTGAGCCGCTTGCGCAGCTCGTCCAGGTGCTCCCGCAGCGACATGACGCCGCCGAGTTCTTCCTGGGGTTGCGTGGGGTCAGTCA
Source organism: Chloroflexota bacterium (assembly GCA_022820025.1). Lineage (GTDB taxonomy): Bacteria > Chloroflexota > UBA11872 > UBA11872 > UBA11872 > UBA11872. Next base: position 1,078 of record JAJEGF010000005.1, on the reverse strand, counting down.
GGGCCTGGTCGGCTTCAGCCATTCGGTCAGCCTTGGTGATCAGGCACGGCGGACGCCGCGCCCTTTCGTACGTACGATCCTAACGCCCCGTTGATCATCGGGGCGGCACCTTCGGCACAGTATCGCTTGGCCAGTTCGACGGCTTCGTTGATGGCGACGGCCACGGGGACATCGCCGCCGTCGAGCTCGGCGAGGGCGATGCGCATAATCGCGACATCCAGTCGGGCCATCTGGTCCACGGGCCAGGCGGGGGTGAGGCATCCGATGGCGGCGTCAAGCTGGTCGCGGTTTGCGCTGACCGTCTCTACCAGCAGGCGCGAATAGGCGGCCGTGTCGTCGTCCAGGCGCAACTCGCGCTGGCGGATGTCCAGGAGTTCGAGCGGCAGGCGCTGGGCCATGTCGGCCTCGTAGATCAATCGCATGGCAGTTTCGCGCGCCAGCCGCCGGCCACGCCGTCGCCGTCGCGCGGCCACAGGCCTAGCCGACGGATTCCGCAAGGGGGACGGGCGTGCCCGAGACGTACTCCAAGTCGTAGTCGGCAGAGATAAAGCGCTGATCCCGCAGGATTGATCTGTGCAGATCCAGGTTGGTGGCGGGGCCTTCGATGCGGGTTTCGGCCAGGGCGCGGCGGGAACGTTGGATCGCTTCGTCGCGCGTGTCGCCATAGACGATGAGCTTGGCCAACAAGGAGTCGTAGAAGGGGGGGACGTCGCAGCCAGCGTACAGGTGCGTATCCAGGCGAACCCCGGGGCCGCCAGGCAGCCGCAGGTCGGTGACGGTACCGGCGTCGGGCCGGAAGTCGCGCTCGGGGTCCTCGGCCAGGAGGCGGAATTCGATGGCGTGGCCGGTGAGCCGGATATCGCGCTGGCGCAGCCCGGTGGATTCGCCGGCTGCAATTTGGAGCTGCGCCCGCACGATGTCGATGCCGGTGATCTCCTCGGTGGCGGGATGTTCCACCTGGATGGGGGTGTTGGTCTCGTTGATTTAGACGCGTTTCTGGTCGTCGAGGTGGAATTCGCCGGTGCCGGCGCCGCTATTGTTGATGTATTCGGCGAGCCGGACCGCGGCTCGCGCGACG
>JAJEGF010000011.1 GCA_022820025.1 Chloroflexota bacterium | reverse complement strand
TCCCTCAAGGGAGAGGGAGGAAGAGGCTGCCCTGACGAGGGGACAGGGTGGTAGGTGGTGGCCTGGGGGCGGGGGTTGTGGGGGCGCTTGATGTTGGCGGCGCGCATCCAGGCGGTGAGGCGGGCTTTGAGGGAGTGGCCGCCGACGCGGTAGTCGGTCTTGCCGAAGACGTGGAGGCCGTAGCCGGCGTCTTGCAAGTGGGTGCCGAAGGTGGGGGCGTCCATCGGGAGACCCGAGGGGTTGTTCCAGGCTTCGACACGGTGGACGTATTGGCCGCTCCAGTAGCTGGCGCGCGAGGGGGCGCACTGGGGGGAGTTGCAGTAGGCGTTGCTGAAGGAAGTGCCCCGGGTGGCGAGGCGGTCCATGTTGGGGGTGTGGGCGGCGGGGTGGCCGAGGTGGCGCATGACGCGGCCGTCCATGCTGTCGGTCATGAAGAGGATGATGTTGGGGTGGGGCATCGGGGTGTCGTTGGCGATTCGTGGCTAGTGATTCGCGGGGATTGTTGCATTTGGGGGCGGGGGAGCGAGTGGTTTCGGGTGAGGCGAAAGAGGCAGCGAGGATGGCTTGGGTGCTGAAACGTGTGGTTCGACACGGGCCTCCGACGGACTCCGGCCCGGCTCACCACGAACGGGTGGGGCTGGGGATGCTGGTTGCGCGGAAGACGGGCAGTTTGAGAGGAGAACTACGAATAGACACCGGAGTGGGGTTGGGTTGATTGCCCGGAAGACCCCTCAGCGGTTTCGGCCGAAGACGCCCGAACCTGCCTCTCCCCTTGGAGAGGGTGAAGACGGTCGTGGCCCCCGGGGGTTAGCAGGTGGGTTGGTATTCGGTGGGTTTGAAGACGTTGTTGGTGCGTTGGAGGTGGCGGACGTAGCAGATGACTTTGCTGACTTCGGTTTCGGAGATGCCTGGGACGGGGAGCATGTTGCCGAAGTTCCAGTGGTGCTGACGTACACCGCGTAGCACGGCGAGATGGAATGCGGCGTCGCCGTGGTGGCCGGGGTGGTAGATGCGGTCAATAAATGTGGGTCCCTGGTTGGTACCGGTGGCCTGGGGGCCGTGGCATTGGGCGCAGTTGGCGTCGAAGATGGTTTTGCCCTGCCGGGCAGTCTCCGACAGGTCCGCTGAACCAGCGATGGCCTGGGGCGCTGAATCGTAGGACGTAGAGGTTTCGCCGCAGGCGACGAGGGCAAGCAGCGCGGCGAAAACAATAAGGAGGGACGCCACGGTGGCGGGGTGGCGTCCCTCCGGGGGGTCCCCTGCGTTGGGCGCGCAGGGTGCCTTCCGGGGTGGCGGAAGGCAACTAGATGTCATGTGAGGTTACACGTCAACGATGGGCATAGTAACGCGAACGTTGCCGCCAGCGGAAGACTGGAGGGCGCCGAGCAGGACTTCCATGACCTGACGGGCTTCCTTGGGGCCGCAGGAGGGCGTGCCGCCGTTGTTGATGAGGTCGATGAGTTCGACGACGGCGCCGGCGATGTGGCCCTGGGTGTACTGGGTGTGAGGAATGTCGGAGGTGACGAGGACGCGATCCTCGTTCTGGGTGGTGAGGGTGGCTCGTTCCTGGGTGACGCGCAGGATGCCGTCGGAACCGAAGACGTCGACATCGAAGACGTTGGGCATGGGCTTGCACATGTTCCAGAAGGCGCGGACATCGTTGTCGTATTCGATGAGGATGCTGACGGCGGGGTCGGTGTCGGGGTCGTGGCCGCCGTCGCTGGCGTAGCGGGGACCGTAGTCCTCGAAGTTGATCTCGTTGACGGCGTAGACGGCGGTGGGGTTGCCCTGGGCGAACCAGTTGATGGTGTCGCACATGTGGGTGCCGTTGCGGAAGAGCATGGCGCGGGGGCCGCCCTGGTTGGCGACGACGCGCTTGACGTCGCCGATGGCGCCATCCTCGATGAGCTTGCCGGCCTGGACCCAGGGGTACATCCAGCGGCGGGTGTGGTCGACAAGGAGGGGGATGCCGGCGTTGGTGACGGCTTCGATGATGCGGTCGGCGTCGGACAGGGAGGAGGCGATGGGCTTTTCGCAGAGGATGCCCTTGACGCCGGCTGCGGCGCCGTCGATACAGATCTGGGCGTGGACGTTGTCGCCGGTGACGACGCTGAGGATGTCGAGGTTTTCTTTCTCGAGCATCTCAGCGTGGCTGGTGTAGGTGTTGACCTCGGGAAGGGTTTCGTTCCAATCGGCGTTGAAGTTGGCGATGGCGCCTTCGTCGAGGTCGCAGACGGCGACAACTTCGGTGTCGGCCACATGGTGGTAGGCGGACACGTGGGAGTGGGGCATGGCGGTGCCCCAGCCGGACTGTGCTCCGACGGCGGCCGGCCGCTGGCCGATTCCGGTAAGACCCACAACGCCGGCGCGCAATTGATCGCTCATGACTGCCTCCGTGGCAACCCGCACGCCGGGCCGAGCCGGCGCCTGGGAGTTGATTGTACGGCGCGATGGCGGGCGTGGCCCGGAATGCCGCTATTCCACAGAATATCCGCGAGGAGAGGGACGGTTGCGTAGCCCGTCGTTGGGTGCGCGGAAGACCCTCACTCAAGCCCTCTGCCAAGGGAGATCTTTGCGTAACCCGGGATTGGTTGCCCGGCAGACCTCTCCCCGCTGGCACGGGTTTGGTCAGGTCGGGAACGCAAACAGCGGGCGAGGGGGTGAGCCCTCGCCCGCTGTTGTGTCTCGCCGGAGCGTGCCCTGGCGAGGACGCTGCGTGCTCGATCCGCCTAGACGGGGTCCGGGCGGCCGGCCACGTAGGCCTGGAGTTCGGCGTAGCGCTCGGCGTTCTCGGCCAAGATGGCGTCGCCGGCCTCATACATCATGGGGATGGCTTCGTCGACGGTCAGCTCGCCGAGCCAGATCTTGTTGGCGATGGCGGAGCTGTGGCTGTTGACGTGCCACTCGATGTAGCTGGGGAACATGAACTGCGGGTGGCAGGCGGTGTCGACGTTGAGCCACTCGCGGAATTGCGCGTGGTTCTCGGGCGGTCCGGCCGCCATTTCAGCGGAGTCAGCGGCGTCCTTGCGGACGACCACGGAGCCGCGGTCGACGGCGATTCGCGTCTGCACTTCCGTGCCCGACAGGAATGACAGCCACTCGACGGCACCCTCAGTGTTGCCACGGGTTTCGGCCGTAGCCGTGATCAGGTGCGGCTGGTCGCTGAACTGCTGCAGCACGGGCTGGCCGTCCGGTCCCTCAGGGAGCGGCGACAAGGCCCACTTGAAGCGGTCCTTGATGCGACCGACTTGCGACCCGAACGGCCCGTTGCCCTGGCGGAACAGGTTCTTGCCGGAGGAGAACGGATCGCCGAACTCGCCCGACAGTTCCTTGTTCATCTCGGCCGGCTGGATGACCTTGTCGACCAACTGCCAGTCAGCCAGGGTTCGCATGCCGATGTCGGCACCGGCGTCGGCGAAGGTGGACCGGGTGGCGTCCTGGCTGTACCACATCAGCTGCGGATCCGTAGCGTGTGAAAAGCCGATGGATGCAAAGAGGCTGAACCAGTAGCCGGTCGGCCGAATCCCGAAGGTGTTGGTCTCGGGATCGGTGGCCATGCGCAGGGCGTCCTGGAACTCGGCGAAGGCGCCAAAGCTGCCGACCGACGGCTGGGGGATGCCCAGGGATTCGGCCATGTCGAGGTTGATGGCCAGGGTTTCGATGTTGCCCTGGAAGTTCATGCCGAACGACGGGCCGCGCATTCCGGTCTTGGGATCGTGCCGGGTGTGCTGGAAGTTGGGCGTGGCCGTGTCGGGGTACCAGAAGAAGTCGTTCGGGTCGAAGTCGTCCCGCTTGCGCAGGAGGTCGTCGACCTGAACGAAGGCGCCCGCGGCGTACCAACCGGCGGCGAACCACCCGGTCATGAGGGCAACCTCAGGCTGACTGCCGGAGGCGAACTGGACGCCGTAGACCTCGTCGGTACCGGTGGGCGCGGCCACGAACTTGACGTTGAGGTGGGGCGACACCTGTTCAAAGCGATCGAGCGCCCACTGCATGGCGGCGCCTCGGGGGCCAGAGGTGTGGTCGGTGCCGAAAGCGAATGTCTGGGTCATGGGCGCCGGGGCGGCTTCGACCTCGACGACCTTCTCGACGACCTTCTCGACCTCGACGACTCTTTCGACTTCGACGGCGACCTGCTGGGTCACGACTTTCTCGACGACCCGGTCGACGGGGACTTCCTGGGTAACGATCTTCTCGACGGTTACTTCCTGCGTGACGATCTTCTCGACTTCGACGATCTGGGTCTCGCCGCAGGCGGCGAGGACCGCGGCGCCGGCCGCGCCGAGGCCGAGACCACCGCCCGCACGCAACAGTTTCCGGCGGGTCATGCCATTTGAAGCGGTACTCATGGGCGGAAGCCTCCAGTGCGTCCCGACCGGGAAACTCACGCCATTGCGGCGCGGGCATTGTGCCGGGCGCGGATCAATTGAACCGCGGGAGACTATCACGGAGGGCCTCATGGACGTGCCTTCATGAGGTCGAAGATTAGGTTCGTCCGAGTGCATGACAGGCGATTATGTCGGGTTGCGTGTATGTCTACGGCGCCCGGCTTCGGATCTCACATAGAACTCGCTGGATGAAAGGGGTCTTGGCTTGCTGGTAGGCATCGCGATGGGGTTCAGGGCGGTCGGCAAGGCGGCGCTTGAGGGTGGCGTATTCGGTGGCGGCGGCGGGGTGGGCGCGGAGGTGGTCGCGGAAGGCGAGCAGATCGGCGTAGTGAGTAGAGGAGAGTTCGAGCATGTGGAGGTGGTGGGTTCGGCGGCCATCGGGGCTACGGATGACGAAGTAGTGGCGGCGGGGGATGCCGCGCTCGCCGCGGAATTCCCAGCCGAGGCGCTGGAGCGGGGGGATGGTGGCGCGGGCCTGGTTCCAGTCGTCGACGCCGACGAGGATGTCGATGATGGGCTTGGCGGGGAGACCGGGGACGGAGGTGCTGCCGACGTGGTGGATGGATTGAATGTGAGGGGCGACGGCGCGGAGGATTTGAGCTCTGGCGGCTTCGAATGTGTCGGGCCAGGCGGGGTCGTGGGCGACGACGGTCGGGGGTGATCTGTCATCGAGGGCGGTGGACATGGCAGCGCTGGTTTCAAACTGGGCGACGGCTCACGCTAGCAGGAGGGATGCGCGAGGACGACGACGAGCACCGACAAGCGGCGACCCTACCCGCGGGCGCGGGCGGTTACAGGCGCGAGCGCGCGGACGGATTCGGGATCATCGCGGGATAGACTCCGATCCTTGAAGCACGGGTACATCGTGATGTACGACCCTGATTTGCATTTGCTGGTCGATGACGAAGAGATCGATGCCCGGTGGCACTTGCGGCGAGTCCTGGCGCGGCCCGAGCGACGGACGCACGACCCCATCATCCGTCCGGATCGGCCCTGGGAAGGACGTGCCGCGGGGCTTTGGTCGTCGGTTCTCTATGACCGCGACGAGGGCATCTACAAGTGCTGGTACCGGAGCGCGGACGATGACGTGGAGGCGGCGTCGGACCGGAACATCCTGAACTACGCGGTGTCCGATGACGGGTTGACCTGGGAGAAGCCCGATCTACATGCGGTGGAATGGCGCGGCTCGCGCCGCAACAACATCGTGTACTGGCCCCACGACGTTGCCGGGCTGCGGGCGTTTGAGAGCCACGGGGTGATCGTGGACGAGGTGGGCGCGCCGGAGCGCCGCTACAAGCTGCCGGCCTTTCACGCCTTCGAGACCGACCAGGGCAATGGGATTTACGGCTTGTTCAGCCCGGACGGGATTCGCTGGACGCGCACGAGCGCGCCGATCATGCCGCTGGCCGGTGACCGGCACTCGGCCATGAAGGATCCGGTTTCGGGCCGCTACCTCGCCTATACGCGCCGCCCAAAGGCGACCGGCGCGGTTTCCAGTCCGCAGTACCCGGAAGCCGAGGTCCCGAACGAGCCGCTGGGCTCGCGCATGCCGTACAAGCGGCTAATCACGCGCGCGACCAGCGCCGACTTTCTGAACTGGTCGGACTTCGAGAACGTGCTGCGGATGGACGACTGGGATACGCCCGGTACGCAGTTCTACTCCATCAGTCCGTTCGCGTACGGGAATCGATACCTGGCGTTCGTGGATCTCTACGACACGGAAGTGGAGAAGATCTGGGTGACGCTGGCCTCGAGCCCGGACGGGAGGCGCTGGCTGCGCCCGCGCCGCGAGCCGTTCCTGGACCTGGGGCCGGACGGGCAGTGGGACGACACCTGGATCAACGTGACGAACAACCCGCCGATTCGGCAAGGGCGCCACTTGCGGTTCTGGTACATGGGACGACAGTCGGCGCATGGCCGGATTCACCGGATCGCGGCCATGGGGTCGTTCCTGCTTGGTGTCGACCGCTTCGTCGGCCTGGTGGCGGGGCGCCAGACCGGTCAGCTGGTAACGGAGCCTGTTGATGCCAACCAACCACGGCTGTTCATCAACGCCAGGCTGAATCAGCCCGGCTCGATACGAGTGGGGCTGCGGACGGCGTTAGCGGCGCCGATTGCCGGTCGAGCGCTGGAGGACTGCGATCCCATCCGGGGGGACGAGATCGATCATCCGGTGACGTGGCGCGGGGACCCGGGGATCGGGCCGGTTGAAGGCGACCGCGTGCGGCTGCATATCGAGGTGACGTACGGCTCGCTGTTCGCGTTTCGATTCGGCACAGCGCCGCGGGATCTGAGCTAGCACGCGCCGAACGGTTGAGAAACCAGAGGGGCGGCCGCTCGATTGAGCGGCCGCCCCTTCCGTCGAAGGCGAAGACTCAGGCGTTTGCGATGTAGGTCTTCAGCTCCTGATAGGCCTCGGCGTTCTCGTCCAGGACTCGGTCAGCCCTGGCGAGGCTTCGCTCCATTAGCTCATCAATCGTCAAGTCGCCCGCGTGGGCGGCGTCGACGTTGCGCCAGGAGTTGATCCACTCCAGCCAGGCCGGATAGGCCATCTGCCGGTGGCGAGCGTCCGGCTGCTCCAGGTATTCCTTCCACATGTTGTGGCGTTCCGGCGGCCCGGCGGCCATCTCGGGCGATGCGTGCACATCCTTGCGCAAGGGCATGGATCCGCGGTCGATCGCGATGCGTCCCTGAACGTCGGGGCCAGCCATGAACAGGACGAACTGGGCGGCGGCTTCGACGGTGTCTCGCAACGCCGCGGTGTTGGAGATCATGTGGGGCTGCTCGGTGATCTCGTGCGGCACGGGACCGCGCGGACCCTCGGGCATGGGCGCCATTGACCACGGGAAGCGACCGGCGACACGGCCGGCCGTACTGCCGACGGCCCCGCCGTTGCGTTGGACGAGTTGCTTGCCGGCGGAGAACAGGTCGCGGAACTCACCGGCCAATTCGCGACTTTCGCCAAGCGCCGGCGACACCCCATGTACGGCGATCAAGTCCACCGCCAGCCGCACGCCCCGATCGGCGCCGGAGTCCCAGCAGGTTGTGCGCGTGCCGTCGGCGCTGCGGTACATGATGGTGGGATCGTCGGCCAACGCCCAACCCCAGGGGTTCCACTGCGTCCAGGAGCCACCGTTGCCGCCGCCAACCTCGATGCCATAGGTGTCGGTTTCCGGATCCGTGGCCTTGCGCAGGTCGTCCAGGAATCCCTGCTCGAGATGCCAGTTGCCCGGCGTCGGCCATTGGATCCCCGATTCCTCCATGAGCTGCAGGTTGATGTGCTGACCGTTGGTGTTGCCCTGGTAGGGCATGCCGAACTGCTTGCCACGCAGACCGTCGAGGTGGCCGTACGGCACCGTGTCGGCAAAGTCCACCCCGGAGGAATCGCCGGGGTAGTAGTAGTCCGCCGGGTTGTAGCTGTCCTGCTTGGCCAGAAAGTCGTCGATGTTCACAAAAGCGTCGCCCGTATACCACTGGGCCGCGAACCAGCCGCTCATCAGGGCGGCTTCCGGCGTTGAGCCGGCGGCGACCATTGCGCCGTAGACGATTTCGACCTGCGTCGGCGCCGGGACGTAACGAACGACGATATTGGGAAACTGCGCGGTGAATCGCTCCAGGGCCCAATCGACGGCCGCACCACGCGGACCGGACGTGTGGTCGGTCTGGAACAGGATGTTCTGCGCCATCGCCGCCGGTTGAACCTCGACGATCTTCTCGACCTCGACGGTTTGCGTTACAACCTTCTCGACCTCGACGACCTTCTCGACTTCGACGACCTTTTCGACCTCGACCGTCTGTGTGACGACGCGGTCCACTTGCTGGGTCACGATCTTCTCGACCGGAACTTCCCTGACCTCGGTTTCGCGGACGATCTTTTCAACCGGGACTTCCTTGATCACGGTCGTTTCGACGGGGACTTCCTTGGTGACAACCTGGGTCTCACCACACGCGGCCAAGGCCACCGCCGCCGCGCTTCCACCAAGCAAAGCCATCGCCCGGCGTCGCGAGACGCGCTGCCTGAGTTGTTTCACTGCCATCGGCCTACCTCCCGTGGATTGCCGTGCAAGGGCAGCCGCCAGCCGGCCGCGCCATCAAGCACCGCCTCCACGGTGGATGCTGCAAAACCGAAATGAACAGTGTCAAATGATCTCGAAATCGCCAGATCTATTCTTCAAGAGTTTCAGTGCGGCAGCGCGTCGGACGGGCAAGCCAAGCTGTCGCGGTTGTGACGTATCGAAGGCCGACAGTTGAGGCGGGTCCCGAGCCCGTGCCGGCCGAGCCGACGGTCCAGATGGCTCAAATGCTCGATCACAGCGTCCTTGGTTCGGCCTTCCGAAGCTCCCGGGAGGTTGGAAGCCAGTCATTGGAGATGACGGTGAGTGACGGAGTAGCGGTAAGGGCTATATGGTGAGTCCTGGCGAGCGATCACGAGACAACCGTGTTAGCCGCACAAACCCGTCGATGGCGACGGTCAGGGAGGATGCCCAAGTGCCAGACGCTCGTGCGGGATTCCTGACGTTTGAGCGCCGCCTGCTTTTTCTGGATCTGGATGACGTGCAGGCCCGGCGGAATGTGGTGCAGGCGGTGTGCCGGGCGGAGAAGCATCGGGATAACCCGGTGCTGCCGCTGGGGGACTCGCACGAGTGGGACGGGATGCAGGCGCGGCCGTGGGAGGGCCGGACGATCCTGTACGACGAGCAGGACCGGCTGTTCAAGTGCTGGTACGCGGGCAGCGACCTGACGATGGCCCGCTGGTGGTGGACGGGGTACGCGATCAGCGACGACGGAGTGCACTGGGAGAAGCCGACGCTGGGGCTGTTCGAGTACCGGGGCCGCAGCGACAACAACGTCTGCCTGAAGGGCTGGGGTCCCGTGGTCAAGGACCTGGACGACGTGCCGAGCCGCCGCTACAAGATGATCGTCAAGAGTACGGAGCGTCTCGACGACTGCTGGATCAGCGTTTCGCCGGACGGCGTGAACTGGACCGACGGGGCGTCGATCCGGCTGGCGGAGTGGTACCGGCCGGATCCGGACATCGTGGTGCTGATCAAGGACGACCAGGACCCGGATCCCGAGCGTCGGTTCAAGATGGTGTGGCAAGGGCTGGGTCCGAGCAACAAGCCGGGGCCGCCGATGGTTCGGACCAAGTACCTGGCGTGCGGGCCGGACGTGGAGCGGCTGGCGGGGATTGCGGATAACCCGATCCTGGATCCGATCGACGGGATGGAGCAGGAGAACCACTACCTGGCGCTGGCGCCCTACGCGGGGCAGTACGTGATGCCGTACGAGTACGGGTGGTACGCGCCGAACGGGACGGGCGTGTACGGGATGTTCTGCTCGGACATCCGGCTGGCGGTGAGCAGGGACGGCGATCACTACACGCGGGTGCAGCCACACCAGCCGCTGATTGCGCGCGGGCCGCGAGGGACCTGGGACGCAGGAGCGCTGATGATGAGCGACAAGGTGGTGGAGCACGACGAGCGGTTGTGGTTCTACTACGTGGGCAACGGCGAGGAATGGACGCAGTGGCCGGAAGGCAGCGTGCCGGAGTACTCGTACTGGAAAGGCACCGGCGAGGTGGGATCCAACCGTTTGTCGCGGATGGGACTGGCGACGCTGCCGAAGGACCGGTTGACGTGCCTGGAGACGGTGGACCGGGAGACGCCGGGATGGGTGGTGACGGAGCCGCTGCGGATCGACGAGCGGGGCGGCCGGCTGGCGCTGAACGTGAGCGACGTGCAGCAGATGCGGAGCTTTGCGGACGTGGAGGTGCTGCCGGCTGAAGGGGATGAGGCGCTGGCGGGATTCACAAGGGACGATTGCCGACCGCTGGATCGGGATGGACTCCGGGAGCCCGTGACCTGGCGAGAGCGGCAGTTGGCCGATCTGGGACAGGACACGGTGCGGTTGCGGGTGAACCTGTATGGGGCGGCGCGGTTGCATGGGATCAGCGTGGTTCCGTGATGGATTGGGGATGCCGGCATGAGTGAGCGTCGCCTGCTCTTCCTGGACCTGGATGACGTGGAGTCGCGGCATAACGTGGTTCATGCGGTTTGCGAGGCGGAGAAGCATCCGAACAACCCGGTGCTGCCATTAGGCGATCACCACGAGTGGGACTCGTTGCAGGCGCGTCCGTGGGAGGGGCGGACGGTGCTCTACGACGAGGAGGAGCGCCTGTTCAAGAGCTGGTACGCGGGCTCGGACGTGAGCGTGGAGCGCTGGTGGAACACGGGGTATGCGGTCAGCGAGGACGGGGTTCACTGGGAGAAGCCCAAGCTAGGTCTGCACGAGTACCGGGGGCGCAGCGACAACAACATCTGCATGCGGGGCTGGGGTCCGGTGGTGAAGGACCTGGAGGAGGACGACCCGGCGCGGCGCTACAAGATGATCGTGAAGGGGCCTCCGCTGGAGCGGAAGATTCGAGCCGGGTACTCGGCGGACGGAATCCATTGGACCGAGGGAGCGCGAATCGACCTGCCGGAGTGGGACGGGGGGGCGCCGGACATCGTGGCGCTGATCAAGGACGAGCAGGAGACCGATCCCAGCCGGCGCTGGAAGATGATCTGGCAGGGGGTGCTGCCGAACAACAAAGGTGGGCCGGAGCGGGTGCGGGTGAAGTACCTGGCGTTCGGGCCGGACATGGAGCACCTGACGGCGAGCGCGCACAACCCCGTGCTGCATCCCAACGACGGGATGGAGCAGGAGAACCATTACCTGATGCTGGCGGCGTATGCCGGGCAGTACGTGATGCCGTACGAGTACGGCTGGTACGTGCCGAACGGCACCGGGCGGTTCGGGATGTACTGCGCGGACATTCGGCTGGCGACGAGCCGGGACGGGGAGCACTTCAGCCGGGTGCAGCCGCACCAGCCGCTGATCCGGCGCGGGCCGCGAGGCGACTGGGACAGCGCGTCGCTGGTGATCGCCGACAAGCTTGTGGAGCACAACGACCGGCTGTACCTGTATTACTGCGGCAACGACGAAGCCTGGACCAGTTGGCCGGGGGGAAATATCCCGGACGACTCGCACTGGCGGAACACCGGGGCGATTCGAATGTCCCAGATGGGGCTGGCGACGCTGGGGGTGGACCGGTTTACGTGCCTGGAGTCGGTGGACCGGGAGACGCCGGGGTTTGCAGTGACGCGGCCGTTCCCGGCGGAAGAGCGCGGCGACCGGCTCTCGCTGAACGTCAGCGATGGGCAGCCGTTGCGGAGCTGGGTGGAAGTGGAAGTGCTGCCGGCGGAGGGCGACGAGCCGCTGGCAGGGTTCAGCCGCGACGATTGCCGGCCCGTGTGCCGCGATGGCCTACGGGAGCCGGTGACCTGGGCCGAGCGGCGGTGGGACGAGCTGGGGACGGATGCGGTTCGGCTGCGGATTCACTTCTGCGGCGCGGTTCGGCTGCATGCGCTGAACTTCGGCGGCTGATCGGCGGGTCCCCGGTGCCGAGAATGAGCGGCGGGGAGGCCCTGGTCCATTCCCTGGTGCGGGAAGGCGTGGACGTGGTGTTCGGGATTCCGGGCATTCACATGTCCGGAATCATCGCGGCGCTGCGGGACCATCCCGGCATCCGGATGATCACGACGCGGCACGAGCAGGCCGCGGCCCACATGGCCGACGGTTACGCGCGAGTGAGCGGCAAGCCGGGGGTGGTGCTGGTGGTGCCGGGCGCGGGGGTGTACAACGCGGCCAGCGGCCTGGCCACCGCCTACGCGCGCTCCTCGCCGGTCCTGGCGATTGCGGGGCAGATCCCGCGGGCACAGATCGGCGGCGGCTTCGGCACGTATCACGAGGTCCTGGGGCAGGCGGACATCGTGGGCGCGGTCACCAAATGGCGCCATGCAGCCCTCGCGCCGCAGGAGATTCCGGCGGTGGTGACGGAGGCCTTTCGCCAGATGCGAAGCGGCCGGCCGTATCCAGTGCTGATCGAGATTCCGCCCGAGGCCGGGGTCGAGCGTGACGAGGTGACGCTGCAAGACCCGGCGCCGGCGCCGCGGATCGTCCCGAGCCACGAACACCTGCGTGAAGCCGCGCGGCTGATTGCGGAGTCCCGGCTCCCCGTCATCTACGCGGGTGGCGGCGTGGCGCGCTCAGACGCCGAAGCGGCGCTGGTGCGCCTGGCCGAAGCCACGAACATCCCAGTCGTGACGTCTTGCGGCGGCAAGGGCACCATTCCCGATCGGCACCCGCTCGCCTACGGCTCGTGCTTTGCGCACCACGGCGAGTTCGACCAGATGAACCAACTCTTCGAGGTGATGGAAGCGGCCGACCTGATCATCGGCATTGGCACGCGCTTTTCCCTGGGTAATCCGGCGGGCGAGGCCTCCACGCTGATCAATATCAACATCGATGAGGCGGAGCTCACGCGAGTTCAGGCCAACACGTGCCCGCTGCACGGCGACGCCAGAGCCACCATCGAGGCACTGCTTCCCCTGCTCAACGCAGCCAACGCCGGGGACCGACCGTCACCCGTCGAGGCCGTCGTGGCCGCGCGACGGCTGATTGCCTACCGGGACATCCACCTGAAGGAACCGCACTACCCGATCCTGGAGACCATGCAACGCAGCGTTCCCGAGGACACCCACATCGTGTGGGACGTCACGCAGTTCGGCTACTACGCCCGAACGCACTACCAGGTGCACGAGCCGAAGACGTTTATCGACTCCGGCTACTCGTTCAACCTCGGCTTCGGATTTCCCACGGCGCTGGGGGCAAAGGTGGCGCATCCCGGGCGCCCGGTGATCTCCGTCAACGGGGACGGCGGATTCCTGTTCAACGCGGTGGAACTGGCCACGGCCGTGCGGTACGGCATCAACGTCACCAGCATTGTCTTTCGAGACGACGCCTACGGGAACGTCGCCCGCGACCTAGAAGAGTTCTTTGAAGGCGATTACGAGACCGGCCTGCATAATCCCGACTTCGTGGCGTTTACGGAGTCGTTTGGAGCGGTGGGGATGCGGGCGGACGATCCGCAGGACCTGAAAGACCTGCTTCCACGCGCGCTTGCGAGTGATGCCCCGGTTGTGATCGACGTACCAGTCGGCGATCTGCAACTTCCGCGCGCCGAGTTCATGGCCGCCCTGCCGAAGCTGCCCTGGGTTCGTCCGCAGGAAGGGCTTATAGGTTCTTGGGCACTGCGATATACCACGCGGGCATGGGGTCGGTAGCATCCGTCTCTCTCGCCATGCCGGGACTGATGTTGAAGCCAGGCATGGACTTCTCGCTCGTCGCGTACCCGACCGGAGACGGCCGGACTATGGTGACTTGATCCAGGTGAGCCCTACGGTGCGGACAGGCTGATGGCAAGCAACCCTGCGGCGCCCGCGCCGCTGCCGCGGCGGCAGGTGGTGTTGACGATGGGCGGGTTGATGCTGGCGATTTTCCTGGCGTCGCTGGATCAGACGGTGGTGAGCACGGCGATGCCGCGGATCATTGCGGACCTGGGCGGGTTTGACCGGTTTACGTGGGTGACGACGGCGTACCTGGTGGCTTCGACGACGACGGTTCCGATCGTGGGGCGGCTGTCGGACCTGTATGGCCGCAAGGCGTTTTTCCTGGGCGGAATCGCGGTGTTCCTGGTGGGGTCGGTGCTGGCGGGGGTGAGCCAGACGATGGATCAGCTGATCGCCTTCCGGGCCATCCAGGGCATTGGCGGGGGCAGCATGATGGCACTGTCGTTCACGACCGTGGGCGACCTGTTTCCGCCGGCGGAGCGCGGCAAGTACCAGGGGATCGTGGCGTCGGTGTTCGGGCTGTCGTCGGTGATCGGTCCGACGCTGGGCGGGTTCATCACCGACACGCTGTCGTGGAACTGGGTGTTCTACGTGAATGTGCCGCTGGGGCTGCCGGTGATCGCGCTGTTTATCCGGTTTTTCCCGAACACGCGGCCCGAGAAGCGCAGCTATCGGCTGGACTACGCAGGGATGGCGCTGCTGGTGCTGGTGGTGGTGCCGCTGCTGATCGGGCTGTCGCTGGGCGGGGTGCAGTACGAGTGGGTATCGCTGCAAATCGTGGGGATCCTGGTGTTCGCGGCGGTGATGACGGTGATCTTCGTCGCGGTGGAGCGGCGGGCGGCGGATCCGATCATGCCGCTGGGGATCTACACGAACCGGGTGGTGAGCATCTCACTGGTGGCCGTGTTCATCACGGGGTTCGCGATGTTCGGGTCGATCATCTTCATCCCGCTGTTTTTCCAGGGTGTGCTGGGGGCTTCGGCCACGAGCAGCGGCTCCTTCATGACGCCGATGATGATGAGCATGGTGGTGGCCGCCACGCTGTCGGGCCAGGCGCTGTCGCGGCTGGGCGGGCATTACCGGCTGCAAGGGCTGATGGGGATCGGGGTCATGGCCGGGGGCATGGTGATGATCTCGCGAATGACGGCCGACACGTCGTTCGGGCAGGCGGTGGCCAGCATCATGGTGACGGGGCTGGGGCTGGGGATGACGTTCCCGAGCTTCACGATCGCGGTGCAGAACGCCGCGCCGATGGGCCAGTTGGGGGCGGTGACGTCGGCGACGCAGTTCTACAGGTCGATCGGCGGGGCGCTGGGGCTGGCGGTGCTGGGATCGTTCATGGCGAACCGGTTTGCGGCGGGACTGCAGGAGGCGCTGCCTCCAGCCATCCGGCAGGCGGTGCCGGCGGAGCAGCTGGCGCAGATGGAGGAGAACCCACAGGCACTGGTGAATCCGCAGGCGCTGGAGGCGTTGCGGGCCGGGATTGCCGAGCGGGGGCCGCAGGGTGCGGCAGTTTTGGACGAGTTGCTTGGCGCGCTGCGGGAGACGCTGGCGTCGGCGATTAGCTCGGTTTTCGTGGTGGTGGCGGCGGCGTTGGGGATTGCCTTTGTGGTGACGATTTTTCTGCGGGAGGTGCCGCTACGGGGGCGTGGGCCGGGTCCGGGCGCGTGAACGGACTGGTCCGCGGACTACTGAGGCACGTCGCGACGAGGAACCCGAGACCGGGGTGGAGCCGCGCAGGACGGTCATGAAGTCGCGCCGTCGCATGTGGATTGTTGTCGTGCTGGCCGCCAGCCTGTTGCCGCTGACGGTCAGTGGGTGTGGCGAGACACCACCTCCTCGTCCGCCTCCACCGCCGACACCGACCCTGGACGAGCGACGAGTCCAGACTCCGACGGACTTCGGCTACAACACGCGGGTGGTCGATGGCGATATCCACGTGTGGCACGCGCCGCATTGCCGGCCTGTTCCGCCCGCCGAATTTGTCGCCTCCGTGATTCTGACCGACCTGGATTCCGGGTCCCACCTGTACCTGAATCGGGACGGTTCAGTCAGGACATCTCCGCCGCCCGATTACCGCACTGACGAGGGCCGAGAGCGATTTGCCGAGGTGCTGGCAGACCGTGCCCTGATGGGAGTCATCCTGACCCGATTTGCTTGCCCATAGCGCCGGTGTCGCCGAGTCCAGCTGAACGGTCCCAATGCACGCCACTGGGCAGATGGTTCACTGGCCAGGCTGACTACGAGGAATCCAGAACTCGATTAACCCGGGGAGCGTCGTAGCTCAGCGAGCCGGGCGGTGGAGCCACTGACTCGATCTCGCGGCGCGACGGCGCAGGGTC
Organism: Chloroflexota bacterium; assembly: GCA_022820025.1. GTDB lineage: Bacteria > Chloroflexota > UBA11872 > UBA11872 > UBA11872 > UBA11872. The sequence continues at coordinate 76,853 of JAJEGF010000011.1, read as the reverse complement.
GTTCGGAGCAGAGCCACACCAGCCAGCTAGACGCTTGCTCCGGTGAATTGCAGGGCGAAGAGGCGGGCGCCGCGGAGGGTGAAGCGGAGGCGGATGGGGGCGCCGGGCGGGACGCCGAGGTTGGTGTCGCCGCCCCAGGAGACTGGGTGGCGGAGGTAGTTGCCGAGGATGCGGTCGCAGTCGGCGAGGGTGCGTCCGGGCAGGGGCCGACCTTCGGCGTCCTGGATTTCGACCCGGCCCTCGCCGGACGCGGAGGCGTCGACGTTGAGTTCCAGAGTGGAGCCATCGAGGGTGAGCGGACGGGTGACGAGTTCGCCGCCGGTGTAGGGGAAGTTGGCGCTGACGAAGCCGTCGAGGCGCTGCTCGGTCCAGCGAATGACGCCGCCGGGGTTGTTCTGGCGCTTGTGGCCGTGGGATTGGTCGTAGGCGGTGTGGTACTGGAGCACGGTGTCGCCGCGGACGAGGAGGCCCTGGACGGCGTAGCACATGCGCTGGCCGGGGCCTTCGGCATCGATGCCGACGTAGGGCCGGCGGTCGGGGCGGTCCCAGGAGATGCCGTCGCGACTGACGGCCAGCTGGATGTCCATGAGGCCGTCGTTGCGGGGCGGATCGACATCGTCCATCTCGTCGGGCGTGAAGTGGTGGTACATGGACATGGTGGCCAGGTAGACGTCGTCGGCGCCGGGGTACTTGACGACGGACGGGGTGTAGATGTCCATGTCGGGCGGATCGTCGTCGTCGCAGGCGATGACGATGGGCAACTGCTCGATGATGTGGCGGTCGCTCTCCTCGTTCGACAGGTCCCAGCCCTCACGGCTGGTGAGGTCGTCGGTTTCCCAGCGGGCCACGGCGCGGCGGCGGCGGCCATCGGGATGGTGGGAGAAGCCGCGGAAGTAGGCGACGTAGCGTCCGATGCGGTCGTCCCAGAAGGCCATGTTCTGGGTGTCGCCGGCGCGCCGGATGCCGTTGCAGCCGAGTTCGCGAAAGACGTAGCCGTCGGGCGAGGCGAAGACGCCGTAGCCGACGTCTCCGGGATCGTCCTCAAGGCTGAGGCCGAAGGTCTTGTATCGCTCGGAGGACGGGGCCGTGGGGTCGATGAAGACGTTGGAGCGCTTGGGCTTGGGCGGGATGATGTTCATGTCGCGGCGGCCGTTGAGCTCGACCAGGCCGAGGTTGGGTTTGCGCCAGTGGCGTCCGTCCTCGGATTCGGCGTAGCCAAAGCGCGCGGACTCGAGGCCCCTGCGGATGACGGAGGCGAGATACCAGCAGCGGCCCAGGCCGTTGTCGTCCAGGACGGTGTTCTGGAAGTGGATGTGGTGTTCCCAGGCGCGGTCGCGGCCGATGGCGATACCGCCGAGGCGGGGCGGGTTGACGCCGAGTGAGACGCCGGAAGTGTGATCGGCGAGCGAGAGATCGATGAAGAGGTGTTTGCGCGAGCCGAGGTGGGTTACATCAGTGCTCATTGCTTCAACCCCACATTTCTACGAATCCAGGCGGACCGCACCTCACTGTGCGCCAGTGCCCTGGCTGTGGCAACAGCGCGAGTCGCCAGGGATTGGCGGATACCCTGCGGCATGGACCACATCACAGAGCCCAATAGTCAAGTCACGACGCAGCGCGTGCCGGGGCTGAGCTTATTCGCCGACCGGCGGATCAGGTGGCCCGTACAGGTGGCCGCCGCCGCGACGCTGTATATCGCGGCGGCCCTGGCCACTCTGCCGCCGCTGCCGGGCGACCAGTTTCACCTGGGGCACAAGGACAACGTGCTGTTCCTGTATTCGATGGAGTGGGCGCGGGTGGCGCTGTTCAGCGAGCCGCTGCGGTTCTTTGAGGGCCTCATGTACTACGGCATGGGCGATTCGGTGTTCTATACGCACCTGCTGCTGGGCGGACTGCCGGTGTATGTGCCGGTGGCGACGCTGTTCGGGCCCGGAGTGGGCATCAACGTGCTCACCATCGCCAGCCCGGTCCTGAATGCGGCGGCCGCGGCGGCGGCGGCCTGGGTTCTGCTGGGCCGGTGGGCGCCGGCCGTCCTGGCCGGGTTTGTGTTTGGGTTTGCGCCGATTTCGCAGGAGTTTTTCCAATACCACCACCTGTTGATGGCCTGGTGGACGCCGCTGACGCTGGCGTTCTGGTTCGCGTTTCTGCGGCGGCCGACCTGGTGGACGTTCAGCGGGGCCTGGGTTTGCGTGTTCATCCAATTCGCGACCGGCGTGTACCTGGGATTTATCGCGCTGGTCACGTTGCTTGTGCTGATTGGCGCCGCGGTGGCTTTCAGACGCCTGCCGGCGGTGGACCGACGGCTGGCGGTGCAGGCGGTCGCGGGCACGGCGGTTGGCGCCCTGCCGTTCGTTCCGCTGCTGGCCGGCTATCTCGGCTTCTGGATGGACAACCAGGAGGTTCGAACGATTGACGAGGCCCGGCAGCTGAGCGCGCGACTGCCGGACTACCTGCCGGTGGCGGCGCGCTCGCATTACTGGTATCGGGCGGCTGTCGAACGCATTGAAGAATTCGGCGTCAGCTTTCCGGCCCTGGTACCGGCGGTACTCGCGTGCGTGGGACTGGCAGCCGGCGCCGCGACGCCCCGGCTGCGGGCGGTGGTCCTTGGATTGGGGTTCAGCGGGCTGTTGATGTTCGGCCTGACGCTGGGGCCGGAACTCTGGTGGAACGGCGAAGCGACCGGCATACGACTGCCCTTTGCCGCCGCGTACGCGCTTGTTCCGGGATTCGCCGCGATGCGGAATCCCCAGTTCCTGGCCGTTGGGATGGTGCTGGCGATGGCTTTGCTCGGGGCCATTGCGTTGGACCGGCTGATGCGGTGGCCGCGGTTGGGGAGTTGGGCAGCCGGGGCGGTGGGATTGGCTGCATTTGGATTTCTCGTATTGGAATTCGCTCGCGTGCCAACGTCGGGGGCGCCGATTCCGTACGACCGGAATCTGCAGGCGGCGCTGGCCGAGGCGCCGGGGGGGCCCGTGGCCTTTATTCCAATGGCCGGCGAGCGACTTGGATTGGACGTTGGACGGATTCACGAGCACCAGGTTCGGAATGTCGAGCGCGCCCTGTGGACGCTGAACGGGGGGCGCCAGCCGATTGTGGATGGGTATTCGGGATACGAGCCGCGCGGCACGTCGCAGTTGGGACGGATGACGTATTGGGCTGATGACGGGAACCGGCGGGACGTGCTGGAGGCGCTGGTTGGCTTTGGCGTTCGAACGGTCGTGTTGGATCGGGACTACCTGGCTCCGGACCAGACGGAGGCGTGGCTGGCGACCATTCGAACCGTGCAGCCGTTGGCGGCGGCGCACGAGACGCAGCGGTTCGTTGTCATCGACATGAGTCCGCCCAGCACGCCGCCGAACAGTTCGTTGACCGATGTCGGGTTGCGGCTGGGATTGGCGTCCAACATAGCGCCGGAGGCCACGGTCGACCTTTCGGTCACGTTTTCCAACCCGGCCGACCGGCCGTGGGTTCCCGCATCACCCCGGGGGATCGCATCGGGCGTCCTGGTCTGGGAGCGGCCGGGGGGAGGCGAGACTGTTCGGAAGGACGTCCGGCTACGGCTGCCGCCGGTGATCGCCGCCGGAGCGATGGCTCCGGCGCTTGAGCTGATTAGTACTCGGTCGCCTACGGATCCCGGCCGATACCGGGTGCGGCTGGTGATTGACGATGCACCGGAGGCATCGATGGACGTCGAGGTTCGCGCTTCTAGTGAAGACGCGCTCTCCGCCCTTGCCGCGGAGTTTCGCATCCTGAAGCTGCCGACCTGCCTGCGCGCGGGAACGACCACGCTGGCCCAGGTGCAGGCGGTGAATGTTGGCGCCGAGCCGTGGGGCCAGGATCATTTGCTCGGGTTTCGCTGGTCGACGGCGGACGACCGCTTCATCCTGCAACGACTGGAGGACCTGGAAGGGCGGCTGCTGCAAGTGCAAACGCCGCGAGCGGCAGGAATCGGGACGGGATCGGGAATGGCCTTCGAGGGGGGCGTTGAGGCGCCGTCCGGACCGGGCGCTTATCTACTCACGCTGGGGATGGTCGAGGATTCGTGGTTCGGGGAGATCAAGCTGCCAGTCGAGGTGCGGGCAGACTGCGGCTGAGGCCCGCCATTGTTGTTGGGGGCGGCGAGCATGCGACAATGGGTTGGTTTAGCCAGCGACTCCGCCACACAAGGGAGCACACGATGGGACGCGGCGCCCGAGTTTCGATCGAATACTGCAGCCAATGAAACTATCTCCCTAAAGCCGTCCGTGCGACGGAGGAGATATTGGGCGAGCATGGAACCGACGTGGGCGAGATGACGCTGATGCCTTCGGGCGGCGGCGTGTTCGAGGTGGTCGTCGACGGGGACCTGGTGTTCTCGAAGAAGGCGCTGGGACGCCACGCCGAGGACGGCGAGGTCCTGCCGCTGGTGAGCGCGGCGATTTCGGGCTAGCTCAACTGATCGACGAACGGGCCACGGCCCCGGACTCCTTTGTCCGGCACCGTGGCCCGATTCAATTAACGGAGTCAACCTGGCAGCGGTGACTCGCGAGGGAAGGGTCCGCGTCACTTCGATCTGACCCACCGTCCTGAGGTTCGAGTTACGGCCTGAGGGCTATAATCTTGCAGGCTCTCTTGCTGGGCGGTGTGGCGAGCCACCATCGTCCGGACGACAGGAATCCGGAACTGAGGTTCACGGAGGAGCCGATGACGGCCGAGTTACACGCTCTCGACATTGAGCGTCGGCTGACCAGAATTGATGCGATCGTAGCCACCGTCGCAACCAAGGCGGATTTGCACGCGCTGGAGACGCGCCTGATCAAGTGGATGGTTGGGTCGGTAGTCGCCGCATCGGTGGCCAGCGGCGCGATTGTGTCGGTGATCAGCCGTTTCTGGACCTAGACGCGGCGACAGACCAGCCACGAAGCGAAGGCGTGGTCTGCCTGAGTCAGTCCGCGGGGGTTGGTGACTCGCCGGCCTGGTCGAGGCGGCGTTTGGCTTCGGCGTAGGTGTCGGGTGGAAGCGGGCCGCGTTGGGCGGTGGCGACGTTTTCGGCGAGGTGGTTGGGGTTAAGGGTGCCGGCGATGATGGTGTGGACGTCGGGGTGCGACAGGGTGTAGCGGAGCATGAAGGCGGTGGGGGATTCGCCTTCATCGCGGAGGTCGTCCAGGCCGGCCCACTCATAGGCAGCCCATCGATCGGCACTTGCGAGACCGACCCCGGGTTCGCCCTTGCCGACGCCGCCGCGGATGACGGTGCCGATGCCGGCCTGGGCGGCCCTGCTGATCCACTCCTCGTGCTCGCGCAGGACGGCGGCGTAGGGGATCTGGAAGACGTCGAAGACGCCCCACTCGATGTAGGTGGGCAGGTGCGGCAGCGTGGTTGAGGCGCCGATCCAGCGGACTTTGCCCTGGGCGCGCATGTCCTGGAGGGTGTCGACGATGCCTTCGGCCTCGCACTGCTCGACAGTGGCGTTGTGGAGTTGCATGACGTCGACGTAGTCGGTCTTGAGGCGACGCAGACTCTCCTCGAGGCCGCGGAACATGTTCTGGCGGGTCCAGACGTGTTCGCCGCCGCCGGGGATGCAGCCGCACTTGGTGGCCAGGATGTACTCGTCGCGGCGGGAGCCGATGAAGCGGCCCATCAGCTCCTCGCTGCGGCCGTAGTCGTTGGACGTATCGATGTAGGTGATGCCTGAGTCGAGCACGGCGTTGAGGATGCGGCGGGCATCGTCGTCGCTGATGTCGCGGCCGCGGGGGGCGCCGCGGATTTCCATGGCGCCGTGGCCAAGGCGGGTTATGTCAAGTCCGGTGCGGCCGAGGGTTGCGGTGGGCAGGTCGGTTGGCATTGGGTGGTCCTCCGGGGTGGTTGGACGGGGCCGAGGGCTAGGCGGATTTGGCAGAGTTCACCGCTTCCAGCACGCGCACCGGTGAGGCGGGAAGGTGGCGGATGCGGCCACCGGTGGCGTTGTGGATGGCGTTGGCGAGGGCGGCCAGGGGCGGGACGATGGGCAGTTCGCCGACGCCGCGGACGCCGTAGGGATGGCCGGGATTCGGGTACTCGACCATGACGATTTCGAGGTTCGGGACGTCCAGCGCGGTGGGCATGCGGTAGTCCAGGAACGAGGTGTTGGTCATGCAGCCGGCGTCGTCGTAGGTGTAGCCCTCGGTGATTCCCCAGCCGATGCCTTGGGCGATGCCGCCTTCGATCTGACTGCTGGCGTAGGGCGGATACACGGCCTTGCCCACGTCCTGCACGGCGGTGTAGCGAAGGACGTCGACCTTGCCGGTCTCGGGATCGACGGCGACGTCGACGATGTGGGTGGCGAAGGAGGGGCCGGGGAGGGTTGGGGTTGTGGTAGCGACGCCGACGGGGGCCTCGCCCTCGCTGACGATCAGGCGGGCGGCCTCGGCGAAGTCGACGGCGTAGCCGTTGGCGGCGAAGCCATCGAGCGATACGTCGATCGTCGACTCGGCCACATCCCAGATGTCGGCCAGGGCGTCGCGCATCTTGCTTTGAAGATCGCGACCGGCTTCGATGGCGGCCCAGCCGGTGGCGAAGGTGGTGCGGCTGCCGGCGGCGTTGCCGCCTTCGGCGATGGCGTCGGTATCAGGAATGCGGGGATGGACGCGGTCCGCGCCGATACCGAGGGTCTCAGCCAGTTGCATGGCGATGGAGGTGCGGGTGCCGCCGATGTCCGGGGAGGATTCAAGCAGGGTGACGGAGCCGTCGCCGTTGAGGCGGGCGGTGGCGGATGAGGTTCCGCCGCCGTTACCCCAGAAGCCGGAGGCCACGCCGCGACCGCAGAGGCGGCCGATCTGCCGAGCGACAGGCGACTGGTAGTGGCTGGTGGCGCGGGCGACTCGAAGCTGCTCGCTGTTGCCGATGTCGTTGAAGCGGGTGCCGTTGGGGCGGAGGTCGCCTTCGCCGGAGGCGTTGCGGAGACGGAATTCAAGGGGATCCATCCCGAGGGTTTCGCAAAGCTCGTCGATTACGCCCTCGACGGCGAAGGCCGCCTGGGGCGCGCCGGGGGCTCGGAAAGCCTGGGACTTGGGTTTGTTTACGACGACGTCATAGCCGTCGATGCGGAAGTTCTGGAGCTTGTAGGGGGCGAGGCCGCAATTGGCGGCGCCGCCGACCGAGGAGCCGGGGAAGGCGCCGGCCTCGAAGTGCATTTCAAGTTGCGCGGCTGTGAGGTCGCCGGCCGAGGTAGCGCCAATCTTGCAGCGGATGAAGGCGGCGGGGGCGGGGCCGGTGCCGAGGAGAGTCTCGGTGCGGTCCATGGTGATCTTGACGGGTCGACCGGCCTTGCGGGCGAGGACGACCGCGATGGGCGCGACGTAGTTGGTGAGCTTGCCGCCGAAGCCGCCGCCGATTTCGGCGGGGACGACGCGGATGTTGGAGATCGGGATGCCGAGCATCTGGCTGATCTCGTTGCGGACGCCGAAGTGGCCCTGGGTGCTGCAGTGGATTTCGAGAGTGCCGTCGGCGCGCCAGAAGGCGGTGGCGTTGTGGGGCTCGATGTAGCCCTGGTGGATGGTGGAGGTGCTGAAGTCGCGTTCCAGGATCAGGTCGGCGGCGGCGAAGCCGGTCTCAATGTCGCCTTCTTCGAGGACGATGTGCTTGGCAATGTTGCCGGGGGCGTCGGCGAACGCGCCGGCGGTCTCCATGCGCAGGTCGGGGTGCAGGATGGGTGCGTTGGGGGCGATGGCGGACTTGGCGTCGAGGACGGGGTCGAGGACCTCGTAGTCGACGTCGATCAGGCGAAGGGCTTCAGTGGCAACGTGTGAAGAGGTCGCGGCGACGGCGGCCACGGCGTGGCCGTGGTAGAGGGCCTTGTCGCGCGCCATGACATTCATGGCCTTGAGGCGGATGGCGTTGCCGAAGGCCTGTGGGCCGTCCAGCGGCGGCAATGGGATGTCGGCCGACGTCATGGTGGCGAGGACACCGGGCAGGGCCTCGGCGTGCGAGGTGTCGATGCGGGTGATGCGCGCGTGGGCGTGGGGGCTGCGCAGGACCTGGGCATGCAGCATGCCGGGAATGCTGACGTCCACGCCGAAGACCGCGTGTCCGGTGACCTTGTCGACGCCGTCGTGGCGGATTGGGCTGGTGCCAACAACATTCAGCTTCGGCGTGGTGACTGCCATGCGTAATCCATCCGGTCGCGGAGTCGTGTCCGATTTTCGCATGCGGCCGAGGGAGCCGTGCGCTGGCGCGTCAAAGGGAGATCGGATGCCCGACACGACGTCGTGCGAAAGCCGGTCAGTTGCAAGTCCCACGCATAATCGGTCTCTCGGCTCGGTGGCCCGGCGAGGCACTGCCATTCGAGGCAGGATGGGGACCGGCACCGGATAGGACCGGGTGAGGGCTGACATGCGACCCAACGTGCTCGTGTTGATGAGTGACCAGCACAACCCGATGGTGAGTTCGCCGTACGGTCATTCCTTCATCCGCACCCCGGCGATCCAGACCCTGGCCGAACGCGGGATGACGTTCGAGAACGCGTACTGTCCTTCGCCGCTTTGTGTGCCTTCGCGTTCCGCGTTTCTCACGGGGCTGCCGGTCCACGTCATTGGCGCCTGGGACAACTCGTGTCCGCTGCCGATCAGCGAGCCGACGTGGGCGCACCGGCTAAACGCCGCGGGCTACGAGACGACGCTGTGCGGGCGAATGAGCATCGGCGGGCCGAATCAGATGCACGGATTCACACGACGCATCCACCCGGAAATGCGTCCGGGCAAAATGGGTTCGAGTTTTCCCAATTGGGATGCTCCGATTCGGGCGCGTCCGGGAACGCGGAAACGGCTTCAGACCGCGGGCGCCGGCGACACCTTTCAGCAGCGTTACGACGATGGCGTAACCGAGGCCGCCGTGGCCTATCTTTCGAACCCGGCACGCCGGGACGGTCCGTGGGCGGCCGTGGTGGGCTGGTTCCTGCCGCACACGCCACTGACGGTGCGGTCGGAGTATTTCGACCGGTATTACCCCACGCATGCGGATCAGCCGAACGCGGCGGCGAAACCGATCGACGCGGTGCATCCGCAGAGCCGACGCTTTCGAGAGTCTCTGGGCGCCGAGGGACTTTCAGACGCTGAGGTCGGACGCGCGCGTGCGGCGTATTACGGCATGGTCTCGTTCACGGACGCGCAGGTGGGGCGGGTCCTGGAAGCCCTGGAGGCCAGCGGGGCAAGCGAGAACACGCTCGTCGTTTGCACGTCGGATCACGGCGAGATGATTGGGGAGCACGGGTTGTGGTGGAAGAGCTCGTTCTACGAGCCGTCGGTGCGCGTTCCGCTGATCGCGGCGTGGCCGGGGCGGATCGAGGGCGGTTCGCGGGTGGAAACGCCGGTTTCGCTGCTTGACCTCACCCGAACAATTGTTGACGCAGCGGGCGCGGATTCCGACGGCATCGTCGGCGACAACCTGTTGGACCCGGAACTGGATGAAGGCCGGGCGGTGTTTGCCGAGTTTGAGGCGCATGGTACGGACCGGCCGGGGCGAATGGTTCGGCGGGGGCGTTTCAAGTTGAACTATTACCACGAAGAGGCGCCTGAGCTGTTCGATCTGGAGGCGGATCCGAACGAGGTGACGAACCTGGCCTCGAGACCGGCGTTTGCCGGTGTCCGAGACGACCTCATCGCCCTGATTCTCGAGGAATGGTCGCCGGACGAAATCGACGAGCAGGTACGCGAGAGCCAGCGCCGGCGGCGGATCCTCTTTGCGGGGCTGTCGTAACCGAAGCAGATCGGCCGGACGCACGTCTGAGCCAAGCGAATTCAGTCTGTAATCACTCCTGCGCGAGCGCGGCTCTCACGCCGGCGCCCGTCCGCGGCGCGGGCCGTGATAGGTTCACGGCAGCAGCGCCAGCCGCGGAATGAGCCATCAATGTCCGCTTATCGGTCAGCACGCTGGAGCCGACAGCGCGTGTGCCTGGCGATTGCGGCGGTGCTGGTTGGGCTGACGGTTGCCGCCTGCGGGGGCGACGAGAAGCTGGTTCGGCAGGACTATTACTCGGTCATCGCACCGGAGCGGTGCGGTGGGGTGAGTTCCGTGAGCTGCGCCGGATACCAAGCCACGCACACGCCTACTCCGTAGATGCACGGCGTGATCGCCTCCAGGAGGCCAGATCGGATGGACAAGCACCTGTTTCTTGACCTGGACGAAGTTGCGGCCACGCATAACGTGGAGCAGCGGGTGTGCGAGGCGACGAAGCATCCGGCCAACCCGGTGTTGCCGGTGGGGCGGCTGGACGAGTGGGACGCGGTGCGGGCGAGCGTGTGGTCGGTGCGGACGGTGCTGTACGACCCGGACGACGGCTTGTTCAAGTGCTGGTACACCGGGGCCGACCAGGAGCGCCTGAGCTGGCGGCGCATGGGCTATGCCTACAGCGAGGACGGCGTCCGCTGGATCAAGCCGAAGCTGGGGCTCTACGAGTTCAACGGGTCCACCGACAACAACATCTGCTGGGACATGCTGGGGGCGGTCATGCGCGATCCGACCGAGCCCGACCCGGACCGGCGGTTCAAGATGGTCACGAAACACCTGGAAACGAGCGAGCCGGCCCACGCCGCCTATTCGCCAGACGGCATTCACTGGACCAAGGGGCCGAAAGTCGACCTGCCGGCGTTGGCGCATGGTCCGGACATCGTGGTCCTGGCGCTGGACGAGGAGGCCACGGATCCGGATCGGCGATACATCCTGATCTGGCAAGAGCTTGTGCCGGCGGCCAAGCCGGGGCCGAAGCGGGTGCGGGGCAAATTCATCGCATACGGGTCAAGCATCGAGAAGTTCACGCCCAGTCCCGACAATCCGTTCCTCGATCCCAAGGACGGGCTGGAGCAGGAGAACCACTTTCTGACGCTGGACCGCTATGGCAAAGGGTGGATATCCGTCTACGAATCTGGTTGGTACGTGCCGAACGGGCTGGGTGTGTTTGGGCAGTACGCCGCGGACTTGCGGCTGGCCGTGAGCAAGGACGGTGAGCATTTCTCGCGCATCTGCCTGACTGACAAAGTGGTCCCACGCGGCGAGCGGGGCACGTGGGACGCGGGCTTCCTGGTGGTGGGCGACCGCATCATCGTCAAGGACGACACGATCTACATCTACTACAGCGGACAGGGCGAGGACTGGAGCCTCTGGCCGCCGCGCAACTATCCCAAAGAGTTCGGGTCCGGGAAGAGTGGGTCCGTTCGACTGACGCAGCTGGGCCTGGCGAACCTGCGGCTGGATGGGTTCACGTGCATGCAGACGGTGGACAGGGAGATCTCGGGGTCGCTGGAGACGACGCCGCTGGAAGTAGAGGCGGACACGCGGCTGACCGCGAACGTGGCCGAGGTGATCGCGCGGCGGAGCTGGGTGGACGTCGATGTGCTGGACGCGGAGACGGGCGAGGTGATTCCGGGATTCAGCCGCGAGGACTGCGTGCCGCTGGAGGTCGATAACGTGCGGGCGCGGGCTAGCTGGCAGGGCATGGAACTCGGCGCGTGCGATCGGCGGCAGGTTCGCCTGCGATTCCACATTCATGGGGCGGCCCGGTTGCACGCGTATTCGCTGACCTAGCGCGTTCGTCCGTATCGAATTGCGTCCGCGCGGCAGTTGCCGCCACGATGCACGGACCCGGAACGATCAGGAGCACGCTCATGGAGCGTCAGCGTATCTCGTCAGGCAAGCCAACCGAGGACGTAATCGGCTACTCCCGCGCCGTGCGCGTCGGCCCGCATATCTGGATCGCCGGAACTACAGGCCCGCTGCCGCCCGAGCATCCCGACGCACCGGGGGACGCCTACGCGCAGGCGAAGCACGCGATTGGGATTATCGAGAAGGCCCTGCAAGAGGCCGGCGCGACGTTGGATGACGTCGTGCGAACGCGGGTGTTTCTGACCGACATCGAGCGTGACGCGGAGGCGGTAGGGCGGGCGCACCTGGAGTCGTTCGGGAAGGCCATGCCGGTGTCCGCCTTTATCGGCTGCACGAGCCTGGTCGGAGGCGAGTCGGTGGTGGCGTTGTGGGGTTCGATGTAGCCCTGGTGGATGGTGGAGGTGCTGAAGTTGCGCTCGAGGATCACGTCGGCCGCGGCAAAGCCGGCCTCTACGTCGCCCTCTTCAAGAACTATGTGCTTGGCGATGTTGCCGGGGGTCTCGGCGAATTCGCCGGCGGTTTCCATGCGCAGATCGGGATGCAGGATCGGGGCGCTGGGGGCGATGGCGGATTGGGCGTCGAGGACGGGGTCGAGGACGTCGTATTCGACGTCGATCAGGCGAAGGGCCTCCGCCGCGATATGGAGACCCTTGCGTAACCCGGGGGTGTGTGCCCGGAAGACCACTCACCCCAACCCTCTCCCACAGGGAGAGGGAGCAAGAGCCGCCCCACCTTCGAGGGCGAGGGGGCGTTGTGCAAAGGTCTCGATATGGGGAGAGGTTGCTGCCACGGCCGCAACGGCGTGGCCGTGGTAGAGCGCCTTGTCGCGTGCCAAGACGTTCATGGCCTTGAGACGGATGGCGTTGCCGAAGGCCTGGGGGCCAACCGCGGGCGTCAATGGCATGTCGGCCGACGTCATGGTGGCCAGGACGCCTGGGAGAGCCTCGGCGAGCGAGGTGTCGATGTGGGTAATTCGCGCGTGGGCGTGAGGGCTGCGCAGGACCTGGGCGTGCAGCATGCCGGGAATCTGTACGTCCACGCCGAAGACCGCGTGACCGGTGACCTTGTCGACGCCATCGTGGCGGATCGGGCTGGTACCGACGACGTTTAGTTCAGGCGCGGTGACGGTCATGTGGATTGCATCCGGGCGTGGCTTCAATGCTGATCTTCGCATGCGACGCCACTGCTTTGGGTCGTCGGTTCGGCTGCGACCGGACCGAGAGCCGACTCAACCCGTGCTAGGTTCACCCAAGAAACATAGTCCGCAGAACGCACGAACCATGACCGGCCGTCGGACGACAAGTTTGAGGCGCCTGCGCGGATGTGCGGCGGCTTTCCTGTTGCTGGTTGGCCTGGTGGTTGGCGCGTGCGGCGGGGACGAGAAGTTGGTGCGGCAGGACTATTACTCGGTCATCGCGCCGGAGCGCTGCGGCGGGGTGAGTTCCGTGAGCTGCGCCGGGTATCAATCAACGCCCACACCCGCGCCGTAGCGAGTGGCGTAATCGCCCGGAGGAGGTCAGGTCGGATGGACAAGCACCTGTTTCTTGACCTGGACGAAGTTGCGGCCACGCATAACGTGGAGCAGCGGGTGTGCGAGGCGACGAAGCATCCGGCGAATCCGGTGCTGCCGGTGGGGCGGTTGGACGAGTGGGACGCCGTGCGGGCGAGCGTGTGGTCGGTGCGGACGGTGCTGTACGACCCGGACGACGGGCTGTTCAAGTGCTGGTACACGGGAGCCGACCAGGAGCGCCTGCGCTGGCGGCGCATGGGCTACGCATACAGCGAGGACGGCGTCCACTGGATCAAGCCGAAGCTGGGGCTCTTCGAGTTCGACGGGTCCACGGACAACAACATCTGCCTGGACATGCTGGGGGCCGTGATTCGCGATCCGACGGAGCCCGACCCGGCGCGCCGGTTCAAGATGGTCACGAAAGATCTCGTGGGGAGCGGCCCGGCCCGCGCCGCGTACTCACCCGACGGGATTCACTGGACCGTGGGTCCGCCGGTCGACCTGCCGGCGCTGGCGCATGGCCCGGATATCGTGGTGTTGGCGCTGGACGAGCAGGCCACGGACCCGGATCGCCGTTACATCCTGATCTGGCAGGAACGCGTGCCGGCCGCCAAGCCGGGGCCACGGACGGTCCGCGGCAAGTTCATCGCCTACGGGCCAAGCGTCGAGAAGTTCACGTCCAGTCCCGACAACCCGTTTCTCGATCCCAAGGATGGGCTGGAGCAGGAGAACCACTTCCTGACGCTGGACCGCTATGGCACGGGCTGGATTTCGGTGTACGAGTTCGGCTGGTACGTGCCCAACGGGCTCGGAGTGTTCGGACAGTACGCGGCGGACCTGCGGCTGGCCGTGAGCAAGGACGGCGAGCACTTCTCGCGGATCTGCCTGACCGACAAGGTGATCCCGCGGGGTGAGCGCGGCGCCTGGGACGCCGGATTCCTGGTGATAGGGGACCGGATCATCGTCAAGGACGACACGATCTACATCTACTACAGCGGGCAGGGCGAGGACTGGAGCCTCTGGCCGTCGGGCAACTATCCCAGAGAGTTCGGGGGCGGGAAGAGTGGGTCCGTTCGACTGACGCAGCTGGGCCTGGCGACCCTGCGGCTGGATGGGTTTACGTGCATGCAGACGGTGGACCGGGAGATCTCGGGGTCGCTGGAGACGACGGGGCTGGAGATTGAGCCGGACACGCGGTTGAACGCGAACGTGGCGGAGGTGATTGCGCGGCGGAGCTGGGTGGACGTGGACGTGCTCGACGCGGAGACGGGCGAGGTGATTCCGGGATTCAGCCGCGAGGAGTGCGTGCCGCTGGCGGTCGATAACGTGCGGGCGCGGGCTAGCTGGCAGGGCGCGGAACTGGGTGCCTGCGGTCGGCGGCAGGTTCGCCTGCGATTCCACATCCACGGCGCCGCGAGGCTGCACGCCTACACGCTGACCTAGCGCGTTCGTCCGCAGCGGATTGCGTCCGCGCGGCGTTTGCCGCCACGATGCACGCACCTGGAACCATCAGGAGCACGCTATGGAGCGTAAGCGCATCTCGTCAGGCAAGCCAACCGAAGCCGTGATCGGGTACTCCCGCGCCGTGAGGGTCGGCCCGCACATCTGGGTGGCCGGGACTACCGGTCCACTGCCGCCTGAGCATCCGGACGCGCCGGGCGATGCCTACGCACAGGCGAAATACGCGATCGGGATTATCGAAAAGGGGCTGGCCGAGGCCGGCGCGACGCTGGACGACGTGGTGCGAACGCGGGTGTTCCTGACCGACATCGACCGCGACGCGCACGCGGTGGGGCGGGCGCACCTGGAGGCGTTCGGCAACGCGATGCCGGCGTCGGCGTTCATCGGCTGCACGAGCCTGGTAGGCGGCGAGTCGGTGCTGGAGATTGAGGCGGACGCGTACGTGGCCGACGGCTAGGCGCGGCCGACGGCGGGATGCCAAGCGCGCCTTCTAGGGCGCGCGCAGGATCACGTTTTCGGACTCGAACTCCAAGGTCTCGTGGTAGACGTGGGGGCGGGGGCGCTGCAGTACGAGGGGTTCGGGCGGCGGGTTGTTGGGGTCCCAGAGTTCGAGGCGGTCGCGGCCGCGGACCTGGTGGAACCACTCTTTTTCGCTCTCAGCCGGCTCGATTTCGCGGCGGAGGATGAACTCGACGTAGTCGAACTGGCTCAAAGCCACCTCGGCCAGGAAGACGCGGTCCACGCCCTCGCCGTCCCAGGTGGCCATGTCCGGGACGATGACCGGTCCGCAGCAGAGCTGGAACTTGCCGGAGTCGGGGTGGAGGTTCATGAGGCGGATGGGGAACTCGACTCGAATGTCGAGTCCGGTGGCCTTGTCGCGATAGGTGGTCTGGCCGTTGATGACCGCGCCGGACTGGGTTGCTTCGTTGACGGCGTGGCCGTCCAGGAGACGATCAGCGCCGGGGAGCGTGACGGGGCGGAAATCCATGTCCGCGTAGCGCTCGGGCCACGGCCTGCGGGCGACGGGCTCGGGGACGTCCGACAGACCTCGCGCGATCGGCACGCCGTGCTCGCGTGTAAAGACCGCCCGCCACTCGCCGCTGGGGATCATGAAGAACTGCTCGGTCGCGATGGTGAGCTCGGCGCGGCAGGGATAGTTGAGGTAGTGAGTGATCGACGAGCCGGACGGATCGATGATGTCCATGGTCGAGTCGACCTGCATTCGCACGCGGTAGACGTCGCCAAGGTCGCCGACGAAACCGCCATCCCAGCGGTAATACGGATGGGGTTTCCTGGGATGGGTGGTCCAGGTGATGAAGGAGCGGGTGAAGTCGAGCATTGGCGGACCAGCCGTGAAGGTATTTCAGGTGCGGAACTCTACACCCAATCTTGATTTGAGGGGCTTCGGCTCACTGCCGTGAAGTCCTGGCCTACCAGCGGCTCGGACCACTCCCGAAAGCCGGGAGCGCTTGCCGCCCATTCCTTGCCGAATCGATGGCCGAACTCCCAGATGAGCAGGCAGTCGCGCAGCATGTAGAGCCGAAGTCGCTTTGTCGCGTCCTCGCGCAACGGCCTGCGGCTTACGTAGGCGCGCAGGAAATCGCGGGCCAGCCAGGGCCGACGCGGGATGTAGTTAACCGGCGCTCGTACAAGGTCTTCCTCGGGGTCACCGACATAGGCCTCCATCAGATCGAAGACGCCGCCAAGGGTCCACGGCGTTGACCTGCGGTTGACGACGACGTTGGACGTGGTGAAGTCGTGGTGAACGAAGGCTGGCTGGAAGGGCACGTCGAGCGCTGCCTGGTTGTGTTTGAGGAGCCGACTGAGCCAGTGCAGATCTGAGTCCGACAGGGAGTCGAGGCGGCCGCATTGGGACACCAGATCGTCGATCTCGCCCAAGACGCGCTCGCGGTGGCCGATTGCGTAGGGCACAACGTCGTCCGCTTTGAGCGCGTATGCGCCCGCAAGGGTCCAGGTCAGCTCGTGCAGAACTGAGAGACCGGTGCCGAGCGCCCGAGCGATTGCTGTCTCTTCAGCCGGAGTTAGCCGCGCACGGATGGCCGGATCCGAGAGTTGGAGGCCGGACAGGTACGGCATTAGCGCGTAGCTCCAGCCGAAGATCTCGCGGCTGGGTTCGATGAGGTAAGGCCAGGGGGCTGGAATGCTTGACCGTGTGGCGATCTGACGCGCAAAGAAGCGCTCCTTGGGGAACTGCCAGTCGTAGTGGGGGCAACCGCGCAGAATCCACTCGCCCGATTCGGTTGTGACGTGAACGTTCTGACCGAATTGCCCGCCCGGGATCGGCGCGGCGCCACGTAGGCGGCCGAGGTCGAACCGATCGGCGGCGGCCTGCAATTGGGCGCCAGTGAGCCGGCCCAGACGATGGCCGTAGTCGCCGGTTAGCGAATCAAGGTCCAGGCGTGGCATGCGCCGATTCGGAGGTTGCTGCGGTGCGAGGCGAGCTTAGCCACGGGAGAGCGCGACCGGTCCGCGGGCGTGTAGCTTGGGCAGCGGGGTTCGGGCCAGCACGGAGACGGTTATGAGTGACTTGCGCGACAAGATCATGGGATGCCTGCTCGGCGGCTTGTTGGGCGACGCGATGGGCGGGCCTGTCGAGGGGCTGCATTACGAGTTCATCGCGGAGCGCTTTGGCGAGGTCACCACGCTGAAGGAGCACCGGGGCTTGCAGCCGGGCGCGGGGACCGACGACTCGGCGTTGAAACACATGCTTTGCGAGGCAATCAGGCGCACAGGGGGCAACGTCAATGCGGCTGCCTGGGCGCAGGTGTGGCGCGAGCGCATGAACCCGTTCAAGTTCTATCCGCCGGTGGCCAGTTCCTTTTACAAGATTTCAATCGGCGGGGTCAGGGCCCGGGAAGCGGGCATCGGCAACATGATTTCCAATAGCACGGCGATGTGCATCTCGCCGATCGGGATCATCAACGCGGGCGACCCGCGCCGGGCCACGCTGGAGGCGTACGAGGTCACCAGCCTGATCCATCGTGGCTCGCCGCAGGATGGCGCCCTGGCCATGGCCGCCGCTACCGCCGCGGCGTTCGATCCGAAGGCCGATGCCGAATCGGTCATCGAGGCGGCGGTCGGCAACCTGGATAGCGAGAGCGACATGCCCGCAGCCATCGACACGGCGGTGAGCCTGGCGCGGTCGACGGGTGACTTTGCGGCATTCCGCGCCGCCTACTACGCCGACCACCTCTGGGACTGGCCGCAGCAACCCGAAGAAGGGCACAGCAACGCGGTGGACCCGCGTGAGTCGGCGTCCGTGGCGCTGGCGTTGCTGCTGTTGGCCGACGGCGACCCGAACGAGGTAGCGCTGATGTCCGCGAACTTTGGCCGCGACGCCGACTCCATCGGCGCCATGGGCGGCCCGGTGGCAGGGGCGATGGCGGGGGCCAGCGGTATTCGGCCCAAATGGGCCGCGCAGGTGCAGGCCGCGACGCCGGTGAACCAGGATGAGTTGGCGGACATGCTGCTGGGGGTCGTAACCGCTCGGTTGAACGCCGACCGCGCGCGGAGCGAGGTGCTGCTCGCGTAGCTCGAGCCCGATCACCCCATCTGGACCCAGTCTGGCACGCGGATTCGAGTTCGCGCAGCGTCGTAGTCGGTCCTAAAGTACAGAGCCATGGCGACTCCCCGAGTTCCCTCGGTCACGCGTTTCTTTCCGGCGCACGCTGAGTTACGGGCGCGGTTTGACCGCGAGGCGCGGCGAATGCCGGCGGATGTCAGCAGCCAGGCGAGCTTTGAGACCTGGCGGGGGGCGACGCGGCGGCACTTGTCCGCGATCACGGGCATGGACAGCCTGCGGCCTGCCGATCCGCAGGCGGCGGTTACTGAGTCGGTCCAGTGCGACGGCTATGTGCGGCAGCGGATGGAGATTCATACCGAGCCGGACGTGGTGATGCCGCTGTATGCGCTGCTGCCGGACGACCTGGAAGCTGGCGAGCGGCGGCCGGTGGTCATTGCGCCGCACGGGCACGGCAGCGGGGGCAAGAACATGACGGCGGGTCGGCGCGACATTCCGGCCGTGGCCGACGCCATCGATACGTACAACGGCGCCTATGCGGAGCACTTTGCGCAGGCAGGGCTGATCGTGTTCGCGCCCGATGCGAGGGCCTTCGGGGAGCGGCGCGAGCCGGTGGGGCAGGCGAACGACGAGGACTCGTTCATGCGGTCGACCTGCACGCCGCTGAACAACGCGGCGATCTCGCTTGGACAGACGGTGACCGGCATGTGGACCTGGGACCTGATGCGGCTGGTGGACTACGTGCTGACGCGCGGCGACTGCGATCCCGAGCGCATTGCGTGCGCCGGACTCAGCGGCGGTGGTCTGCAAACGCTGTGGCTGGCCGCGATGGACGACCGAATCTGCGCGGCGGTGGTTAGCGGCTACTTCTATGGGAACCGCGACTCGCTGCTGGACATCAACGACAACTGCGGCTGCAACTTCGTTCCCGGGCTGTGGCAGGCGGTGGACATGGGCGACTTGGGAGCGCTGATCGCGCCGCGTCCGCTGCTGGTGGAGACCGGCGACGAGGATCCGCTGAACGGGGCGCGCGGGCTGGACAACGTGTACGAACAGGTGGCGATCACACGCGAGGCTTACGAGTTGCACGGCGCAGGCGACTGCCTGGTGCACGACGTGCAGCCAGGGGAGCACCAGTGGTACGGGGTGGTCGCGGAGCCGTGGCTGGTGGAGCGGTTGACCGGAGTGCATCCGAGGACATGACGAGCGACCTCGCCACAACGCATGTAGGCGGGATGCGAAGCCACGATGGAGAACGAGGCACCGTCTACTTCGGAGACAACCTGCCGATTCTGCGAAAGATGGCGCCACATTCTGTCGATCTGATTTACACCGACCCGCCGTTCAACACAGGCAAGAAGCAGGCGCGCACACAGCTGCGCACCGTCCGAGATCCCAACGGTGACCGGACTGGATTCAAGGGGCAGCGGTATCGCTCAATCAAGGTTGCCGAGCGTGCGTTTGATGACGACTTTGACGACTACCTGGCATTCCTGGAGCCTCGACTTGAAGAGGCGCATCGCGTGCTTACTATTTCAGGTTCTCTGTATCTTCATCTCGACTATCGCGAGGTTCACTACGCCAAAGTGCTTTTGGACGGCATATTTGGTCGTGATTGCTTTCTAAACGAGGTGATCTGGGCCTACGACTATGGGGCTCGCACAAAGAAGAAATGGCCGGCAAAGCACGACAACATTCTCGTCTATGTACGAGATCCCGAGCAGTATTTTTTCAACGTGGAGGAAGTCGAACGCATTCCGTACATGGCGCCGGGATTAGTCGGGCCCGAGAAGGCGGCGCGCGGAAAATTGCCCACAGATACCTGGTGGCACACGATCGTCCCGACGAATGGGAAGGAACGAACGGGATACCCCACGCAGAAACCGCTGGGGATTGTGCGACGCATCGTCCAGGCGTCATCCAGGCCTGGCGACACGGTGTTGGATTTTTTCGCTGGCAGCGGGACGCTCGGCGAGGCCGCTTATGAGCTTGGTCGAAGATTCGTGCTGGTTGACGACAACGAAGAAGCCGTTGCGGTTATGGCCAATAGATTTGCCGAAATGAGAGCCGTGAGGTTTGTCTGATTCGATGCACCGCAATCCCAAGTCGCTGAGCGCCAGGGCCAGCTTCTTTCGTAGATTGGTGGCGACTTCGCCGGAGCGGCAGGCGTGACCGGGCTTGACTCCACCGAATTGATCATCGGCGAGCGGCCGCAGTATTTCTTTGACAACGGGCTGATCGAAGAGATTCAGAACATCAGGCGCACGGTGCATGCGCCCGAGCAGCTTGAGCGGAACCCGGTGCTGCAACTGGATCGGCCGTGGGAGCACTTCACGAACTTTGGGGCGGACGACTGGGCGTTGTGGCGGGACGACGATGGCGCGTTTCACTGCCTGTACACGGACATGGCGCTGGACCGGGAGAAGCTGGCGCGCGAGGGCGGGACGTTGATCGACTGGCACATCAGCCGCTTCCGGGTGATGTACGCACGGTCGGCGGACGGGCTGAATTGGGAAAAGCCAGCGATGGGCATGGTGCAGGAAGGCGGACACGACACCAACATCGTCCTTGGCAGCGAGACCTATGGGAACGTCTGGGGTCCGGCGGTGCTGGACGACCCGCTGGAGCAGGATCCGGCCCGCCGCTACAAGATGCTCTATGAGTTGGGCGCTCCGGGTTTCCGGGTAGCCAACGAAACACCGGGCGCGCACATCCGGCTGGCCTATTCGCCGGACGGGGTCCGGTGGACTCCGGCCATGGAGGTGCCCACGTTTGGGTCACTAGGGGATCGACTGGGCGACACGATCTTCCCGACATTCGATCCGGATAGTGGCAGCTACCGCATCTTCACGCGCCACCCGCTGATGGAACTGGCGCCGCGCACGCGTCCGACGCACGCGCCGATGGTTGGCGGGGCGCCCAGCTTTGACGCGGTGATGGCCACGCCCAACCGCAGGGTCGTACGGCGCATTTTCATGTGCGAGAGCCGCGACTTCGTGAACTGGAGCGAGCCGCGGCTAATCCTGGCGCCGGACCCAGACCTGGACAACCTGGACGCGGCGTTCTACGGCATGCGGCCGTACCGGCTGGGCGGGCACTGGATTGGGTTCCTGGGCGTGTTCCACCAGGTGTCCAACACATCGACGGTGGAGCTGGTGCATAGCCGCGACGGACGGCGTTGGGAACGGCTGGCGCCCACGCACGACTGGCTTGGGCTGGGCGAGCCGGGGAGCTGGTGCGCGAACCAGATCGGGATTCCGCGGATCGTGGACGTTGGCGATGACGAGACACGGGTGTACTTCGGCGGCGCGACCTCGCAGCACGACCTGTGGTACGCGGAGGATCAGGAAGGTCCGGATAACCCTGCGGCGCAGGCCGCAAGCGACCCTCGGTACGCGCTGGGTGTCGGCAAGCTGCGGCGCAACGGGTTTGTCTCGGTCGGAGCCGGCGCAACGCGCGAGGGCATGGTGGCCACGCAGCCGTTGGTGTCGGAGGGGGACCGGCTGGTCGTTAACGCCGCGTGTGGGCCGGGCGGTTACCTGAAGGTGGAGGTTCGTGATGTGAGGGAACGGGTGTTGCCTGGACGTGGGCTGGACGACTGCGACTCATTCTCCGGCGATAGCGTCAGGCACACCTTGACCTGGCAAGGCGACGCCAACATTCCGCTACCGCAAGACGCCGACTCAGGGACGGTCTATACGCGCTTCATACCGCATCGGCGGCTGCGGTTTGTGATGCGAGAAGCGGAGTTGTATTCCTTCACCGTTGAGCGGTCGGGCGACGGATAGTCAGCCCAACCCAGAGAACCGCTTGCCCGGCTCAGGCTTCGTCAGGCACCGACGAACCGAACGATTAACCCGGTGATGGTGGTCGCAGCCGTTATTGATCCAAGCACGGCAATCACCATCCAGCGGGTCAAGCTTTGGAGGTCAGACTTCCACTCGGCCCGCGCGGCGTGGATTTCGGCCTTCACCGAGTGCATTTCGGCCTTCAACGAATGGATGTCAGCCTTAGTTGCGAACGTCGGAAGCATGGTCTCAATGGCGGTTAGCCGCCGCTCGATCTCAATGGCGGTCAAGTCCACCGTCATACGGTTTTCCCTTTCCCGCCCATGATTGTTTCAAGCTCAGTTTAGCGTCTGGTGTGGCGACGCCGCCATGAACCGGCGCTGTCATGACCGCTTCACGCGCCGAGGAAGCGAACGATGAGCCCTGTGATCGTTGCCGCAGCTGTTACCGAACCGAGCACGGCGACGACCATCCAGCGGGTCAAGCTGTGGAGATCGGACTTCCACTCGGCACGCATGGCCTGAAGGTCGGCCTTGGTTGCCAGCGTCGGAAGCGTAGTCTCAATGGCGGTTAGCCGCCGCTCGATCTCAGTGGCGGTCAAGTCCACCGTCATCCGGTTTTCCCTTTCCCGCCCTTGGTTGTTTCAGGCGCCGAGGAAGCGAACGATGAGCCCGGTAATGGTCGCCGCGGCCGTTACCGACCCCAGCACCGCGATCACCATCCATCGGGTCAAGCTGTGGAGGTCGGATTTCCATTCGGCGCGCGAGGCCTGGATCTCGGCTCTCAGCGACTGAATGTCGGCCTTGGTAGCGAAGGTCGGGAGTGCGGTCTCTATGGCGGTCAGCCGCCGCTCGATCTCAATGGCGGTCAAGTCCACCGTCATCCGGTTTTTCCCTCTACCGCCCATGATTGTCCCTGGCACAGTCTATCGCCAGGCGCGGGGACGGTTCCTTGCCTTGAGTCAGTTCGCCAAGTGCTGTGGCGCTTACACTCGATTGATTGCCAACCGGAGGCTGAGGTTCGTCGTGCGAACTGCAGAGACTCTTGCCTTCGCCACTGAGCCGTCGCTCAGGCGCTAGCACGAATGTCATCTGCATTCGCTGAGGCCCTGGCAGCAGGAGACGCCGCCGGAATCCGACGAGCGCCCAAGTCTGACCTCCACTCGCACTCTTATTTCGCCGCACCCATTGCCGAGGTCGAACGCTGGCTTGGCCGCACGGTTGAGCGTCCGCCGCCCAAGATGGATGGACTGGAAGGAATGAGGGATTACTCGCGTCAGGCAATCATTCCCTACATGGACAACTGGACGGCTTTCGAATTCGTGGTAGACGCAGCCGTGCGACACGCGCACAACGACGGCGTGGTCCTGCTTGATACGAGCTTCGACATCTGGGCCGTCCGGCACCACCCAGATGGGCTCCGCGGCCTTACGGCCCTTGCCGCGTCGCTGGAATCACAGTTCCGCGGCCAGGTCGACTTTCGGCCGGAAGTGGGGTTTTCACGCTCGTACGTGTCAAAGGATGACCTGATGACTTCGGTCTGGGAGGCCATCGAGTCAGGCGTCTTTCGTTCGATCGACATGTACGCGTTCGAGGGCGACTGCGATCCCGAAGACGTGCAGGACGTTTACGAGCACGCGCGGTCCCACGGTCTGAAACTCAAGGCGCACGTCGGGGAATTCAGGGGCGCCGACGAGGTGAAGCGAACGGTCGAGATTCTCCAGCTTGACGAGGTGCAACATGGAATCGCCGCCGCGGAGTCCACGGCCGTGATGCATTGGCTCGCCGACAACCAGATTCGGCTGAACGTCTGCCCGACGAGCAACGTGATGCTGGGCGCCGCGGCCGACCTGGCGTCGCATCCAATCCGCACGCTGTACGACCACGGGGTGGATGTCACGATCAACACCGACGACCTGATGATCTTTGGGCAGAGCGTCTCGGATGAGTATCTGAATCTGTACCGGGCCGGTGTGTTTACCGCAGATGAGCTTGAGGAAATTCGTATTCGGTCTCTTCGCTGACCGTTGAACACCGGGCCGCAAGCGGATCCAAATCTTCTCCAGGGCGGGGACGCCCGCTCGGCAGTGGTTGTCTGAAGGCTACGCGGTTCTCATGCCCGCGAGTGTGTCAGGAGTGGAATCGAAGCGTTCTACTTCTCCCGCCAGGGCAGCCGCCACAAGCCCAGGCCCATTGCGATGAGCGCGTAGGCGGCCAGGATGCCCAGTTCCAGCCAGACATCCACGCGTCCACCCAGGGAGGCGGCGATAGCGTCGGCGGCGTAGCGGAGCGGCGAGACATATCCGAACCACCGCAGGAGGAGCGGCGCCGACTCCATGGTGAAGTAGACCGGCGAGATGATGACGAGCACGATGGCTATGAGGCTGGCGATGACGTTGCCCACCGGCAGCGAGGGCGCGAAGCTCATGACGAACAGGACGATGCCGGCAAGCGCCAGGACCGTGAGCAGCAGGGCGGGAGCCAGCGTCCAGGTGGGCTCGATCTCAACGCCGGCGATAAAGGCAAAGCCCAGAAGAAACACGGCCGAAAGCGTTCCTGAGATCGCCGTATAGGCCAACGTGCCGACGACGTAGGCGGCCTTGGACACGGGCATGGTGATGACGAGCTTGAGATGGCCCATGAACCGCTGCGCCACGATCTGCTGCCCGACCAGCATGGCGGTACTGAAGGACACGCCAAAGATCAGGGTGCCCGCCAGCAAACGCTGCCAGACGGCCGCGTCGTCGGGCGCGATGGACTGGAATACGTAGAACATCGGGATGGGGAACACCAGAGTCCCAAGTACGATGAGATACCACTGGCGGATCATCGGCAGCGCGTGGATCTCCAGCACGGCCAGCGAATCGCTCAGAAACTTGCGCGGGCCGGGTGTGTTGAGTCGGTTAGTCCGCGCCATCGGTCTCGTCTTCATTTCGTGCCTGCTGCGTTAGCGCCAGGTAGACGTCCTCCAAGCTCGTGCGCATGACCGCGTACTCGTCGATGCCCTGGGACCGTAGTTGGGCGGCCAGGTCCAGGTGATCGTCGCCGAAGATTGTCCGGGGACCCTCGGGAGTTTCGTAGACCAGCTTGTATTCGTGGCCGATCGAGGCCCGCAGGTTCGCGATGGTGTCGAGCGAGATCAGGCGGCCGTCCTGGATGATGCCGATGCGATCGCAGAGCGTTTCGGCCTCCTCCATATAGTGAGTGGTCAGGAGCACGGCGGCGTCGCGCTGCCGGTAGCTCTGCAGGACCTCCCACAGCCGCTGGCGGGACTCCACGTCCAGGCCGACGGTGGGCTCGTCAAGAATCAGAACGTCGGGCTGCGCCATCATGGCGATGCCGACCAGCAGCCGGCGGCGGAGGCCACCTGACAGCCGTTCGCTGGTGAAGTCCCGGTGATCCGTGAGGTCGAGTTCCTCGATCAACTCGTCCGCGCGCTCCCGTGCATCCCGGCGCGACAGCCCGCGCAGCACGCCGAAGATGCGCAGGTGCCGGTACACCGATAGCCCCTGGAACAGGCGCGCCTCCTGCGGAACCACCCCGATGCGCGCCTTGGCGTCGTCCGGATTCGCCACCGCGTCAATGCCGAGCACGCGCACCTCGCCGGAGGTTGGCAGCAGTTCCGTCGTGATCTGGCGGACCAGCGTGGTCTTGCCGGCGCCGTTGGGACCCAGTACCCCCAGCGCCTCGCCCCAGTTGAGGGTGAGCGAAATGTCGCGGTTGGCCTGGGGGCCGTCTTTGTATCGCTTGTTGAGGCTGCGGACCTCGATGGGAGGAGGACGGTCGCTGACGCTCATTGTTCCGAGCCAGTGCGGCGTGCGGATCGGCGAAGCCGAAGGACCATGCCCCGCTCCTCCCTGATCAGCCGACACTCGTCAACAACCTAACGCACCGCAGACGCGGGAACCGTGAGACTGGGCTACAGCGCGCTGCGGGGATAATTGGAGAGCTAGCTTGAACAGCCGGACATCCCACATGTCCCAGTCCACCAAGCGCCTCAGGTTGCCGCACCCGGAGTTGATCCGGATTGTCGATGCGATCAAGACGAGCGTCACTGACGAGCGCACCTGCGAGGTGGACGGGGTCGCGGTGCGCTACTTCCTATGCGACCCATGGCCCGATGAGGCTGACCTGGCCATGTATGACGAGGACGGCAACATCTATCTCCCCGAGCGTTTCACGAGCGGGCGCCCTGAACGTGCCGAGCTCGTAGCGCTGCACGAACAGGTGGAGATCAGCCACAAGCTGGCGGGACGGAGTCACGCGTACGCGCACCGACGAGCGATTCTGATTGAGTTGCTGGCCGCCAAGGCGATGCTGAGGGGGCCCGGTCAGCTGCGCGAATACCTCCACTGGCGGATTGGCGTTTATCCCGACTGGAAGGTGCCGGACAAGGCGGCAGTTGAAGCGCAGCTCTACGAACTGCTGGCGGCGTCACGGCCGTTGCGAGGGCGGATTCTGGACGTCGTGAAGAAAGCCAGGCTGTAGCTCTTGAGTCTGGGACGGATCATGAAGCCAGTTCCCCGAGACGCAGCCCGCCTTACGATTGCCTAGACTTGCGGTGCGCGGTCGCACCTCCTCTGGAGCCGAGGCATGAATCTCACCGCTCAGCAACGCGCCTTCTTTGAGACGTTTGGCTACCTGGGCTTTCCCGGGCGATTCGCGAAGGAAGCGGAGGCCGTCACCGCTGAGTTCGAGCGCCTCTGGGCCGAACATGGCGGCGGGCATCACGGGCAGGCGCACGATCATGAGCAGCGCTCGGCGCTGGTTCCGTTTATCGACCAGAGTGAGTACCTGAGCGCGCTGCTGGACGATCCGCGGATCGACAACGTTGCCAGCGACCTGTTGGGCGACGACTACAACTACACCGGCAGCGACGGCAACTTCTACGTGGGCGACACCCGCTGGCACTCCGACGGCTACGTGCGCAGCAAGTACCGGAACATCAAGTTCGCGTTTTACCTGGATCCGGTTGGCCGCGATTCGGGCTGCCTGCGGGTCATCCCCGGGAGCCACCATCGCGGCGACGACTACGCGGAGGGACTGCAGGACATTATGTCAAGCCAGCGGGCCTGGACGATGACGGAACGCGTCGGCGTCACCGGCCAGGAGATGCCCGCAGTGGCGTTGGAGACCCGTCCCGGCGACCTGCTGATGTTCAACCAGGACCTCAAGCACGCGTCCTTTGGCGGCGGCACCCGGCGGCGCATGTTCACCATCAACGTGTCCGAGCGCTTTGCCGAGGAGGATCTGGACGAACTGCGCCAGGACATCGGGCACGCGGCCCGTTTCTGGATCGAGCGCGCCTACGGCGACGCCATGATCCGAACGGCCGGCCCAAAGCGCATGCGTCACCTGGAACAGCGCCTCGCGAACGATGGCCATTTGCCGGAACTGGTGCGCAAGGCGCGCGAGGACATGAGCGAGCCCTCGCGGGGGTAGCCGACCGTAGCGATCAAGCCGGCCGTCTGCGTCGGCAGGGCGTGTGGGCGGTATGGTCTGTATAAGGGCGCTGCAGCTTCATGGGAGCTGCTCGTGCTGATGATGCGAGGGTCCAGGTGAGAGTCAGACCAGGCGTGGCGCGGCGCAATGTGCTGCGAATGCTGGGTAGCGGAGCCGCCGCGGTCATCGCCGCCGCCTGCGGCGAAGAGACTGCACAACAGACCCCGCCTCCCAGCACCGGCCGCCGCGATCTGGATGCCGCGCTGCAGCGAGCTCGCACCGCGGCGGCGACCGTGACCGAGCGCGCGCCGGCGCCGGGTCCGTCACTTCCGCAGCCCGGGGAGCGACGCGAGGTACCCGTAGCCGTCATGTCGTTGGAAGTCGCGGGCCCCAGGATTTTCGCGTTATTCGCCAATGGTCTGCTGGAGGCCGGCAGCCAGTCCGAGGGCCGCTACAAGTTCAGCGACGTGCCTCTCGATTTTTTTGTTACTGAGGATTGGAGCATGAGCCGCACGCTTGCGGCAGTGGAAGCTTCGGCCCCCGAACTCGTCGCCTATTTCGACATCGATCTTGAAGACCTGGTCGCCCACGACCAACTCACGCCGCTGGGCGACTTTCTGGCTGCCGATCCGGACTTCGATCCCGGAGCATTCTGGCCCGGCGTCCTGGAGAGCGGCCGTCACGACGGCGAGCAATTCGGACTGCCGTTTGCCGTCTCACCATCTTTCACACTGGTCAACGGCGAACTGGCGGCCGAGCGGGACATTGAACTGCCCGAGCCAACCCTGCAGGCCTTCACCGCCGAGGCCTTCCTGCGAACCGCGCAAGCATTCCACGAGCCTGATCCACCGGACGGTGGCCTCGGTACCCGGGGCATTCTGGGCGGAGTCCTCGCCGAGCCGACGTCGAGCGGCGACTACCTGGTGTTTCCGCCGGTGACGGTTGCGTTGCTCTCCGCGCTGGGGAGATTTCGCGATGCCAGCGGCGGCTTTACTTCACTTCAGAGCGACAAAGCTCGTGAGGTCTTGGAGTTTTACGGCGACTTAATCCACCGCCACCGCTTGCTGAAGATAGGCGACTATGACATTTTCCCGTATGTACAGGCCGGCACGTGGGGCATTGGATTCGGAACCATCGCCTTCTCGGACATCGGCGAGTTCCGCGGCGACAATCGCGTGTACCCCTTTCCCTCGTTCGGATCGGGGCGAAACCCCACCCATACGTTCCATCTCGGCATCGTGAAGTCGGCCAGGGATCCCCAGGTTTCCTACGACGCGTTGCGGCATCTGTACTCAGCCGTTGCGCCCGCCTCGATTCTGCCGCCACTTCGCGTAGATGCGGCAGCGGTGCGGAAGCTCATGCCCGAACTGAACGGCGACGACGAGCATGTGCTCGTGCACATGCTTGAGAACGCGGCGCTCGACGACTCCTCGCGGTCCGAGTCGGAATCGCTCAGGGACACGATCGTTCGCGACGTATTCCTGGGCGACACGGACCCGGCCGAGGGATTGCAGAGAGCGAATCAGGCGATGCAGGCAAGTTCGGCCGGCAACTGACTCGCTTAGCTACGGCAGCCCGCACGGACCTTTACGCTAAGGGCACCGCGCGGTCTGAGGCTGCAAAAGGAGGCGACCGTGTCTGATCCGTTGGTCGAATTCGTCGACGTGTTTTTTCCGGGTCAGGGT
This sequence comes from Chloroflexota bacterium, assembly GCA_022820025.1. GTDB lineage: Bacteria > Chloroflexota > UBA11872 > UBA11872 > UBA11872 > UBA11872. The sequence continues at coordinate 47,814 of JAJEGF010000011.1, read as the reverse complement.
GACACGCTGACCCAGGCGCCGGCTTATCACTGGGATCGGACGGAGGCGCCGGCGGAGGTTTCGGCGAAGGAAGGCCTCTCGGAGCAGAACGAGCCGGACGCGAATGCGATTCACACGTACGGGGTGACCGCAAACTTCTATACCAGTACGCGAAACCCGAACGAGCTTCTGATTGCGGTCATCAGCACCGACCGGCCGATGCGCAAGCGGATGGCCCAGGCCAAGGTGACCGTCGATTTCACGAACCTCCTGTACCACAACTACGACGGCTTCGGCGTCGGCATGCCCGGACTGATCGTCACGGGCGCCGGGAACGTGGTGGCCGTGTGTTGCCGGCGCCACGATTCAATGAGCGACGGCGGCCATGAGAACGACCTCCTGTCGGCGCGCAGCGTGGACGACGGCAAGACCTGGACCCGCCAGCAGGTTATCCACGCCGAAAAAGGCCAGTACACGTTCCTTGGAGCGATTGTCGAAGACCGGGTGACGCGAACGATTCTCGTGACCTTCTGGAACATCCCCGCCGATGTCCGAGATGACCTTGGGTATTTCAGCACCTACGCCGCGCAGGGCGGCGGGTTCGGGCTCGTCAAAAGCACCGACGACGGCCGGACCTGGTCGGACGCCGTGCGCGTCGATCCGAGCCCAAACGCCGAGGGCTGGACCGGGTGGCCCAACAACAACGAGCACGGGATTCAACTCATGGCCGGGCCGCACCGCGGTCGGCTGGTGATTCCTGGCTTCCTGTATAAGGAAGGCGAGCCCGGACAGGTGCCCGGCGTGCGCGGCGGCCTGCTTTACAGCGACGACCACGGAACGACGTGGACGGTCGGCGCAGTCCTACCCAATGGATCCGACGAGGCGTCACTGGTGGAAACCAGCGGCGGCGAGGTATACGTCAGCTATCGCCGAAACACTCAGCGCCGCGACGGCAGAACCTACGCACGTAGCCGCGACGGCGGACGGAGCTTCTACGAACTCGGCGAGCATCCCGAACTCAGCGGCCGGCCGGTCAACGTGGGCCTCGCCCGTCATGGCTCGGGCGACGACAACCGACCGGAGATTCTCCTGTTCTCCCATCCGGTCGGCGTCAACCACCGCATCCCCGGCGGGACCGAAATGACCATCTATGCGAGCACCGACGCCGGGCGCACCTGGCCGATCTCGAAACTCATCGATCCCCGACCCTGCCGCTACTCCGACCTTGCCGTTACCCCCGATGGCACCGTGCTCTGCCTGTATAGCGTGGGCAATGTCCGAGACCTCGAGAAAATCACCCTGGCCCGTCTGCATATCGACGAACTCATCGCGTGAGGAGGGCCAAGGGCTGCGGAATCAATCGGCTCGCGACTAATGAGCAAGCGGTCCGTAGTCATTGAGGGCCAGAGCTCGTGAATCTGACGACGAAGTAGTCTTTCAGGCTGCGGCGGAATCGATCCGAAGTCAGGAAGCCATGTCCAGCGACCGATTGAGTTTGCTTGCTCACTTGCACATGCAGCGGGAGTTTACGGCGGAGCGGATCGAGTACCGGGAGCCGATGGCGGATGTGCCGGGGCGGCAGGTGGATATTCCGAAGCTGAAGCGGGGCGAGGTGAACTGCATCTGGCTGTCGGAGGGGGCGCCGGGGGAGTTCACGGTGGATCCGACGCCAGCGTTTCAGGCCGTTCAGCATCCGAGTACGGCGCTGTTCCGGCGGACGTTCTTTGAGGGGGCGTCAGGCGTGCAGCGGTTGCTGCGTGGATTCGACGCGGTGCGGCGGTTGTGCGAGGGGTCCGAGGACCTGGAGCTTGTTACTTCGACCGAGGGTGTGCGACGCGCGGTGGACGCGGGCAGGATCGCGGTGCTGCTGCACACCGAGAACCTGCTGATGGGCGAGGACCTGGCGATGTTGCGGTCCTATCACGAGCTGGGTCTGCGGGTGACGGGGCTGGTGCATGCGGCGCCGCAGACGTGGATCGACTGCGATAGCGAGCAGCGGGTTCCGAGCGGCCTGACCGACTTTGGGCGAGACGTGGTTCGCGAGTTAAACCGGCTGGGGATCCTGATTGATGTCTCGCACGCGTCGATGAGTGCTATCGATCATGTGCTGGAGGAGAGCCGCGACCCGATCGTGGCGTCGCACTCGAACCCGAAGGCGATCAGTCCGATTCAGCGAAACCTGACAGATGCGCACATTCGCAGGATCGCGGACGGCGGGGGCGTGGTGGGCATTCACTGCTCGTCGGCGTTTGTCGACATTGAGTGCCAACGCGGGCGTGGCGAGGGGCCGGGCATCAGCGCCTCGGAGCGTGCGCGGGGGATGAAGCTGCTGGATGACGTGAGGTCGGGCCGGCTGGATCCGTTCGCGGCGGAGGCCGGCGTTCGCACGGGGGTGGCGCAGCCGCTTTACCAGAGGTTTCCGACGGTCGGGCTGGAGGCGCTGGTGGACGTGGTGGATCACATGGTGAACGTGGCCGGATACGAGCACGTTGGGATTGGGACGGACTTCGAGTTCCTGGAGGACGTCGTCGAGGGCTTTGCGGGCGCGCACGAGACGCCGCAGTTCCTGGCGGCGCTGGAGGCCCGGGGCTACAGCGGGCGCGAGGTGGACGCAATTGCCGGGGAGAACTTCCTGCGAGTGATGGCGGAGGTGATCGACTAGAGACCTTTGCGTAGCCGGGGGTTGGTTGCGCGGAAGACCCTCACCCCAACCCTCTCCCACGGGGAGGGGGAGAAAGAGCCGCCCTGCATTTGAGGGCCCGCGGAGTTTTGCAGAGGTCTCACTAGGGCGACACGGCGCTGGCCGCAGCTTCGCGGCCGGCGATGCGGCCGAAGGCAAGGCCCATGGAAAGACCGCCCGCATAGCCGCGGGTGTAGATGCCACCAGCGTCCGCGCCGGCGGCGTAGAGACCGCCGAGCGGGCGGCCGGTGGAGTCCAGCACGCGGGCAAAGGCGTCGATGCGCACGCCGCCGTAGGTAACGGTGATGCCAGGCAGAAAGCGGATGGCGTAGAAGGGCGGTTGGGTCAGCGGGTGGAGATCGCCGGCGCGGGGAATGGCGAGCATGGTTGCGTCGGCGGCGGCGGCCGCGGCGTTGTAGGCGGCAAGAGTGTCGAGCAGCGGGACGCGGGCGATGCCCCAATGCGAGGACATGCGCTCGGCCAGCGAATCGAGTGACGGCGCCTCGAGGATTTCGGTCCCGACGGACCTGACGGTTTCGAGCGCGGCAGAGCCGATGTCGGTAGCGGCGTCGGACTCGCTGTAGATCATCACGCCGAGCGCGTCGGGCTGGTGCGGTAGGGCGTGGACGCTGACTTCGTCGCTCTCGGACTCGTCGACGTAGCGTTCGCCGCGCAGGTTCACGAGGATCGCGCCCGGCAGCGCTCCGCCAAGGTGGACACGGGGGAATGAGGGGAAGTCGACGACGGCCGGCGGGGCAACAACCCGGTGGCCGTAGAAGCGGCCGAAGGGTCCCGCGGTCCCCGCGCCGACGGCCTGGGCGGCCTGGAAGGCCTCGCCGGTGCTGTAGGGATTGGCGCGCAGGACCATGCGGTCACTGTAGGGGCCGAAGTAGCGGGCGCGGAGCTCGGGGTTGCCCTGGAAGCCGCCGGTGGCCATGACCGTGGCTTTGGCACTGATGCGGAGTAGGCCGCTGGGTCCGCGCGCTTCCACGCCGATGATGCGTCCCGCGGCGTCCTGGTGAAATTCGCGGATTGCCGTTTCGGTGAGGATGCGGCCGCCCGCCTTCGCGATGTTGGCGGTCAGCCGATCCATGGCGGCGCGGGGATTGGAACGGCCGTCCGCTTTGGGCTCCAGTTGAAAGGCCGCGTAGGGGAACGGGGGATTCCAGCCGCTGGCGCCGAACTCGAAGGGTTCGAGCCGCACGTGCTGGGACCGCAGCCACTCGATGGCCTCGGGATAGGTGGTGACCTGGGCCTTGCCCAGGGTCGGATCGCCGCCGGGTTGGACGGAGAGCCAGCCCGCGAGGTCGCGGGCGGTCCAGACGATGCCGGCGGAGACGGCGGAGGATCCGCCGGTTTCGGGGCCCTTTTCCAAAACCACGACGCGCGCGCCCGCCTCCTGGGCGGTACGGGCAGCGGTGAGGCCGGCGATGCCGGCGCCGCAGACCAGGACATCGGTCTCCAGCGTGGGGATTGCGATCATGGGAGCGTCCATTGGCCGCGGGCGGGTACGGGCTGGGCGCGGCCGCTGTCGGCTGAACGGTAGGCGGCGTGGACGACCCGGAGAGCCTGGAGGGCATCCAGCGTGGAGGTGGGCGGGTCGCCCAGGCCGGCGGCGGCGCGGAGCGCCTCGTGCATGAGGGTGTCGTAGCCGGTGATGAAGTCGGAGTCGTAGTCGATGCGTTCGCGCGGCTGGTGGGCGTAGGCGGGCAGGTTGCTGTAGCAGGTGAGCGGGGTGCCTTCGTGCGGGTCGATCTGGAGCCAGCCGTTCTCGCCCCAGACCTTGAAGAGCGCCTGCTTGTCGTCGGCGACATCGTGCTGGTCGAGGTAGTAGGCCGAGGTGAGGGAGGCCAGCATGCCGTTGTCGTAGCGGAGCGTAAGGACGGCGGAGTCTTCGACGTCGATGGGCTGGCCGCCGGCCACGTTGGTCATGGCGCTAACTTCGACAACGTCGTGGCCGGTGACGACGTGGAGCATGTCGACGAAATGGATGCCGAGCCAGGAGAGGTGTCCGCCGCCGCCCACGCGCTTTTCGAAGAACCAGGTGTTGGAGGAGCCGGTGCGGCGCTGGAGCTGTTCGACGTCGCGGATGCGGGCCTGGTCGGCGATGTAGTGGGCGGTGACGCCGTAGAGGGCGCCCAGGCGGCCCTCGTCGCGAATAATGCGGGCCGCGTCGCGAACGGCGGGTTGCTGGCTGCCGGCGAAGGCGAGCATGAGGTGGCGGTCGCACCGGATTGCTTTGCGGGCGAGTGGCTCGAGCACGACATCCGAGACGCTGGCAGGTTTCTCGGTCAGGACGTGGGCGCCGGCGTCGAGCGCCGCGTCGATGATCGGCGGTGAGTCGAGAGGCGGGACGGTGATGACGGCGAGCTGCGGCGTCTCGGCGGCCAGGAGCTCGGCGGGATCTTCAGCGACGGTGCGGACCTTTTCGCCAAGGACATCCAGGATGGAGTCGCGGCGCTCGCCCGGCGGCACGGCCACGGAGACGGATGCCGCGCCGTCGTTGGCGGCCAGGCGGTCGCGGTAGCCCTGCCAGTGGGCGGCTTCGTCGTTGACGACCAGGACGACGTGAATGCCATCAGCCATGTCCAAGCTCCTTTAAGTCATCCAGACGAGCGGTTCAACCGTCCCAAGCCCTGGGCGCGATGCCGGCGATGTCGGTCTTGACGTCGATGACGGCGGGCCGATTGGCGGAGAGCGCCTGATCCAGCGCGCTGTCCATTTCGGCGGGATCCCTGACCGTGATGCCTGCGCACCCCATGGTTTCGGCGACGGCGGCGAAGTCGGCGTCGGTGAGCTTCCAGAGCCGGTCGGAGCCGGGGGTGGCGCCGCCATAGATGCGTTCGTTTAGCGCCTGTTCCTGGTTGAGGGAGGCGTTGTTGTTGACGACGGTTACGGAGTTGATGCCGTAGCGCGCGGCGGTGTCGAGCTCGGTGAGGTGGTACCACATGCCGCCGTCGCCGGTGAAGCAGACCACGGGGCGGTCCGGCGCGGCGCACTTGGCGCCAATCGCGGCCGGCAGGCCCCAGCCGAGCGAGCCGGCGCAGCGGATGAAGCTCTGGCCGGGCGATGTCAGGTCGATCATGGTTCCGGTCCAGATGCCGGCGTGGCCGGTGTCGGAGACCAGGATGGCGTCGGATGGGAGCAGTCGAGTGAGGTCACCGCAGAGGCGCTCGGGGCGCATGGGGACCTGATCCGAGGTGACGAGCGGGTCGACCTGGGCTTTCCAGGTGCGGACGAGGGACTGGACGCGCTGGATCCACGGATCTCGTGACGACGGAGGTGTTATCGAATCCGCTTTGACCTGATCCAGGAGCTTGCGCAGTCCGGCGCGGGCGTCGGCCAGGAGTCCGACGTTGATGGGGAAGGAGCGGCCGAGCTCGGCGGGGTTTATGTCAAGTTGAACGATGCGGGCGCCGGGACGGGGGAGCTTCCAGATGTTGGAGACCTGTTCGCCCTTGTGGCTGCCGACGAAGAAGGCGAGATCGACTTCGGCGAAGACCCGATTGGCGCATTCGCGCGAGTAAGTCCCGGACACGCCGACGGCCAACGGATGGTCGGCCGGGAAGGTCTCCTTGGCGTTGAGGGAAGTGATGACCGGGATGTTCAGGGATTCCGCCAGGTCGATCAGTTCGTCGCGGGCGGCAGAGGCTCGGACGCCGCCGCCGGCGACGATGACCGGCCGGGAGGCTTGCCCCAGTTCAGCGAGGGCCGAGCGGACGCTGGCCGGATCCGGTTCGGGGCGGAACGGGGGCGTGCGGCGGAAGGGTTCCTCGACGATGATGTCGAGGTCGTCCTCGGCCGTCATGATGTCGCCGCCGGTGATGCCCCAGAGGTCGAGGTGGGCGGGGCCCGGGGTGCCCGACACGACTTCGCGCAACGCCTGCCGCAGGAAGATGGGGAACTCTTCCAGCGAGGTCACCGGGGTGCTGAACTTGGTGACGGCGTCGAAGGGGGCGGCGTGGTCCACCTCCTGATAGGCGTGGCGGTTCTGCATGATCTGGCGAAGGCGGCCGGTCAGGGCGATTACGGGTGAACAGGCCAGGAAGGCGTCCTGCAGGCCGGCCGCGAGGTTTAGCGCACCCACGGACTGAGCGCCGCAGACGCCGGCGCCGCCGCTGATGCGGGCGTAGCCGTCGGCCATGTAGGCCGCGCCCTTCTCGGTGTGGGCCATGACGGGCTCGACGCCAACGCGTTCGAGCTCGGGCATGGCCTCCGGGACACTGACCGGCATAAAGAAGTAGTGGGTCACGCCATAGGCGTGGAGAGTCTCGGCGAGGAAGCGCGCACCGGTCATGGTGGGCATTGGAACCGCCTTCCCTGGGTCAGCGCAGGTATGAGCCGCGTGCCGGACGATCCTAGGCGAATCCCGCCGCGCGCGCCCGTCGAGCGGACATCACGTCGGCGGCAACGTCGACTTGACAGGCTGGCCGTAAGTGTGTAGTGTTTAGGAAACATGACGCAGTTTGGCACGCACGTCAACACCGCTCGGCGGAGCTTGCAAGAGCATGACCGCCGGTATTCGCTGCGGCAGGTGGCCAAGCGGATCGGGGTCGAACCGGGGTACCTGAGCAAGATCGAGCGCGGCCAGGTTGCGCCGCCATCCGAAGCCGCGACCGTGCGGCTGGCGAAGGAACTCGATCAGGACCCGGACGTGCTCCTGGCGCTGGGCGGCAAGGTTTCGAGTGACCTGCAGGAGGTCATTCGCAAGCGGCCGCGGCTGTTCGCCCAGTTGATCCGCGAACTGCGGGATGCGCCCGATCACGCCGTCTTGCGCATCGTGCGCGAGGTTCGCGACGGGGATTGGTAGCGCACGTCATTCAGGGCAATCAACGGAGTCAACAAGAGATCTGCCGCTTCCATGGAGATGCGTTGAAGCGGCTGCAAGCCAAGGAGAGCACGAGGGAATGATCACGCTCGAGAACGACCGGCTGGTATTCAGGTTTCCAGAGGTCCACAAAGACGCGCGCTGCGCCATCGAGTTTCAGCGGACGCTGCGGATACCAGACGACGGCCTGGACTATCCGCTGCCGCCGGGGATGGGCCGGTTTCCGCTGCGTCACCTGGACGACTACGCCCGGCGCCTGCCGTCGGATTGGCTGCGGCGCGGCGGGGTACTGATGCCGATGCACCAGGCCGAGGCCATGTGGATCGATTTTGACTGCCGGGGGTATCCGTTCGCCGTGAAGATTGCGACCGGCAAGGTCTGCGCGTTGACGGGCGAGACCTGGATGAACCACCTCAACACCGATCCGCAGGACTACGCGGTGCTGCCGGAGCAGCCGTGGCTGGACGGGTATTGCGTGGCGCAGGGGATCGTTCGGCAATTCGTGGCGATGCCGCTGGGCCAGGGCTACACGGTGGAGGAGCAACTGACAGGCGAGGCCGAGCATGGGGGTCTGCAACTGATCGCGTACCCGATGAAGGCGGAGCGGTATGAGGAGATGATGGCCAGTGTCATCGCGGGGGCCCCATTGCCGGATGCCGACGCTTCTCCCCTCGTGAAGAGCACGTCAATGGGTCTCGCCCCCGGCGGACGGATGCGGCAGGAGATCTATGAGGATGACTACGGGCTGGACGCGTGGGATCAGCGTCACGCCAGCCGCTGCTTCGTGACGATCGCCAATTCGGTGCAATGGATGGCGCTGACCGGGGAACGACCGCCGACGGAGGCGCCGACGGCCAGCGCGTATGCGTCGGCCGGCCTACCGTGGTTCGACTACTTTGGCGGCGACCTGACGGCCCTTGCGGAGACCGACAAGCTGCGCGGGATTGCCAGCGTGGCGGAGATCGGCGCGGCGAACGGGGAGTCACCGCTGCCGGAGAACGAGTCGGCGGAAATCGAACGCGTCATTTCGCTGCGGCGTCCGGGGTCGAATCAGGTGCGGGAACTGCCCGCGGATTCGACCGTGGCGGGTTAGCCGGCAGACAACCTGGACGTGGCCTTGATTCACCACCTCGTTGGTGGTGAATCGGGCCCAAGGCCCGGCGCCTGGACGCGGGTGGTTTGCGATGGGGGCGACGACCGCCGATCGCCGGTTAACCGCCGAAGGGTTTCGGCAACTCCTTGACGTAGAGATCCTGCTTGGCGTACGGGATCTCGATTCGCTCGTCCGCAAACCGACGGTAAACCGCGGTGTTCAGCGCGTCGGTTACGCGTCCCCGAAGGACTGGTTCGTCCACCCAGGCCAGCAGTTCCAGGTCCAGCCCGGAGGCGCCGAAGGTGCGAAACCGGACCCTGGGCTCGGGCTCCTCGCAAACTTCTTCCTGGCCTTGAGCGACTTCGAGCAGCACCTGTTTTACATGATCGATATCGGAACCGTAGGCGCAGGCGACGCTGATACGGATGCGATGTTTGGGGTCGGGGCCGCCAGTTTCGTTAATGACCTTGATGTTGCCCATGACGCCGTTCGGAATCGTGATCTCTATGTCATCGCGAGTCAGCAGCCTGGTGCTTCGAAGTCCGACGTGGGTCACCTGGCCCCGTTCGCCCGTATCCAGGACGATGAAATCCCCGACCCGGTAGGGTGCATCGGCCAGGATGAGCACGCCGGCGAAGAAGTTTGCGACCGTGTCCCTGGCTCCGAGCCCTACCGCAATGCCCAGGATTCCCGCCGAGGCAAGCCAGGCTGTCACGTCCAGGTCCCAGACCATCAAAAGGAGGTAAGCCGCCACTCCGGCCAGGAGCACGTTAGTGACGTTTCGAAAGAGCGGCATGGTGCTCTGCCCGACATAGCGGAAACGCTCCGGGCTCTGACTCAGACCTTCCAGGATCAGCTGATTCAATCGAATAGCAAGCGTCAGACCGACCAGCACAGCCAGCGTCCCGAGTAATCCGAACGTGAGCGTTCTGAGCCATCCGTCCAACGCCAGGAGACTTGCCGCCACACCGAAGCCTCCAAGCAACACGAGCAGGAACACGGGCCGATGCAGGGTTTCGACCAGGCGGTTGTAGAAGGCGTCTTCGGTTTTGGGCGCCCGGCGCAGCAACAGCCTGGTCACGATCCAATCGACCAATTTGGCGGCAATCACACTCGCGAGCACCACGATCGAGGCCTGAATGCGAGGGTCGACCGCGGCCAGGTCGAAGGCTGCGATTTCGCTGAAGAAGTCCTCGAGCCTCTGCATTGGTCATCTCCTGATGTTCTTGACGGGAGATTACGATGTTGCTGCCGCCGGAGTTCCCGCAGCGCGGTTCAGGTTTGCGCCGCTGCGGCCAGATCGTGCGGGAAGCCGGGCTCGAAGCGGACTCATGGCCCGCGCTTCGAATCATTGACGCTTGTTCACCCGTTTAATTACTCTGTCATTGTGAAAGCTGATTCACATTGACTCGTTGAGCCAGTGTGCACAACGCGCGGCCCGGAGCACGAGGACGTGCTTCTGCAACGTCGCACGAATGGGGGAGGACACATGCTTCCACGCTCAATGACCCGCCGGCAGATGTTGCGTGCCGGCGGAGGCGTAGCGCTTGGCGTAGGCGGCGCGGCGATCCTGGCCGCCTGCGGCGAGACGCAGGTTGTCACGCAAGAGAAGATCGTGACGCAGCAGGTTGAAAAGATCGTCCAGGTCGAGAAGGAAGTTCCCGTCGAGAAGGTCGTCCAGAAGATCGTGACTCGCGAGGTCGCGGTCGAGAAGGTCGTGACGCAGGAAGTCGAGCGCATCGTGACCGTCGTCATCGAGCAGCCGATCGGGAAGCCGCGCGTGCGATTGCGTGGCACGGGGCCGCTTGGCACCGCGGAGACCGGCATCTTCGACAAGCTGCTGTCCGAGACGCAGATCGAGTTGGACCACGTTGAGCAGCCGTACGCGGCGACCTACCAGAGTTTGCTCATCAACCTGAGCCAGGGCGGATCGGCCTACGACATCGCCTCGATGGACGACCCGTGGATGCCGCAGTTCACGGAGTTCCTGGCCGACATCACGCCCCTGTACCAGGGGTTCGGCTGGGTGTGGCCCGACCCGGACATGATCCCGGCGATCGTGGACCTGGGCGACTGGCCGCCGGGCAAGTACGGCCCGCGCGCCGTGCCGAATATCGGCAATATCCAGAGCTTTGCGTACCGGTCCGACGTCATGGAGGAACTCGGCGTCGAGCCACCGAAGACGTGGGACGACGTGGCCGAGTACTCGACCAAGATCACCGGCGACATGGCCCCCGATCTGTACGGGTACACCATCCGCGGGCAGCCGGGGAACCCGGCGATGACCAGCTTCCTGCCGATCATGCGCGGCTTCGGGCGCGACGTGATCGACGGCGACCTAAACCCGCAGGTGAACACGGAAGAGGGTCTGGCCGCGCTGGACATGGTGGTGACGCTGAAGAACCTGGCGCCCCCGGGCGTTGAGAACATCGGCCACCACGAACTCGGCAAGCTGATGTACACCGGCCTGGCGGCCATGTCGGGCGACGTATGGCCCGACCAGCTGCTGAAGATGTACACGCCGGACCTGTCCTCGGTCGTTGGCAAGATCGAGGTGCTGCCGGAGCCGGCGCAGCCCGGCGCGGACCACGCCAACATGACCGGCGTGTGGCTCTTCGGCGTTCCCCAGGGCAGCGAGAACCACGAAGCGGCGGCGGAAGCGATCCACTGGCTCACCCAGGCGGAGAACCAGAAGGAGAACATGTACGCCAACAACTGGCCGCCCGTTCGGTTCAGCCTGATGGACGACCCCGGACTGCTGGCGGACTTCCCGTTCCTGGCGGGCATCAAGAACGCCGCTTCAGTGGCCGTGCCACGCCCGCGGACGGAGCACTACTCCATCGTTGAGGAGATTGTTGGCCGGCACGTGTCGGCCGTGATCGCCGAGCAGGAGTCGGTGGGCGACGCCGCGCGACTGGCCGACGAGGAAGTCCGAGTGGCGCTGGAAGAAAAGGGCGCGTACTCATAAGGACGCTGAGAACCACGATCGCCGGGATCGCGTCGGCCTAGCGCCGCCCGGTCGCACGGTGATCGCGGAACTGGTTACGCAACCAGGCCCGGGCCTGGCGGCGCTCACGAAGGTGAGCGCCGCCGGGCCTTTTGCGTCATGTCGAACAATGCAACCTGCGCTCGGGCGGCGCGTCTGTGCTTAACGTCCTGCGCCGGCGCCGCGGCGACGACCTGCAGGCCATCGCCAAGACTCCCTGGTGGGAGACGCACCTCAAGTACTTCTTCATAGCGCCATCCCTTGCGCTGCTGGCCGTGATGGCAGTTTTCCCGGCCATCATGAGCTGGCGCATGGCCTTTTCGCGGGTGACCTTCAAGCTTGGCGAGCTCGAGATCGAGCCGATCGGCTTCGCGAATTTCACGAAGGTGTTCAGCGACAACCTGATCATCGGCTCGACGATTCGAACGGGCGTCTGGGTGCTTGTCGTCGTATCCGCCGAGATCGTCGTCGGCCTGATCATCGCGTTCCTGATGAGCAAGCTGCATTCGCGCGCGCGGATGATCTTTACCGCGGCGCTGATCATTCCGCTGGTACTGCCGCCGGTCAGCGTGGGCGCGGGCTGGTTGGTGATGATGGACGTGAACTTCGGCGTGCTGAACTATCTGCTGAGCCTGGTGGGGATCGAGTCGCAGCTCTGGCTAGCCGACGACCGCACGGCGCTGCCGTCGATCATGCTGATCGACATCTGGCAGTCCAGCATGTTCGTATTCATCCTGATGTATGCGGGGATTCTGTCGCTGCCGCAGGATCCCTACGAAGCGGCCGCCATCGACGGTGCATCGCCCTGGCAGATCTTCCGCGACGTCACGATTCCCCTGCTGCGGCCCACGTTCGTGGTGGTCCTGCTGCTGCGAACGCTGGATGCCGCACGTATCGCCGACCGGATGCTGGTCATGACGCGGGGCGGTCCGGGTTCATCGACCGAGACCGTGACGCTATCGATTTACAAATATGCGTTCACTCATTTCAACTTTGGATATGCCTCGGCCTTATCCGTCATGTTTCAAGTCGTTTTGATTATCTTGGCGACGGTCTACATCCGACGCATTCTGCAGGCATAGGTGTGAGATAACCATGGTTGGTGAACGCAGCGCGCCACTTGTCCTGAGCCGCCACGTGCTGATGCTCGGGGTGGTGCTGATGGTGCTGGCGCCGGTCTACTGGATGCTGATGATCGGGCTCAAGACCGAGTCGGAGTTCTCGCAGATCCCGCCGACGATCTGGCCGCAGGAGTTCACGCTGGAGTGGTTTGAGGCGGTGCTTGGGAAGCGCGGATTCGGCGAACAGATTATGAATAGCGTCATCATTGCGGTGATCGCGACCTCGATCGCCATCACCGTGGGCAGCCTGGCGGCGTACGGACTTTCCCGATTCCAACTGCCGTGGGGCCTGAACTACCACATCTTGTTTTTCATCCTGACCGTCCGCATGTTTCCGCAGACGGTGACCGTGGTTCCGCTGTTCATTTTCTTCACGCAGGTTGGCCTGATCGACACCCACATTGGCATGGGGCTGGTCCACTCGATGCTGGAGCTCCCGCTGGCGGTGTGGATGATGCTGGGGTTCTTCCGCGACATCCCGCGAGATCTGGAAGAAGCGGCCATGGTGGACGGCGACCACTGGCTGGGCGCGTTTCGCAAGGTGATCGTCCCGCTGGTGCGACCGGGACTGGCGGCGACTTCGATCCTGGTTCTGATTGCGTCCTGGAATGAGTTCCTGTTTTCGCTGATTCTCACGCGCACGGAAGCGCAGACGCTGCCGATCGCGGTCGCAAATCAGGTCACGCAGTTCGACATCCTGTACGGCCGCATGATGGCGGCCTCGGCCATCTCGATCATTCCGGTCTTAATCTTCACGCTGTTGGTCCAGCGCAACCTGATCCGGGGCCTGACCCTCGGTGGAGTCTCGGGAGCATGAGCGACACAACAACACGCACGCGTTCGCTGCCCGTCACATTCGAGAACGTATCGAAGCATTTCGGCAGCGTGATCGCGGTTGACGAAGTGGACCTGCACGTGCAGGAAGGCGAGTTCATGGTCCTGCTGGGGCCGTCGGGCTGCGGGAAGACGACGTCCCTGCGGATGATCGCCGGTCTGGAGATGGCGACCGCGGGGACGATCAAGATCGGCAACACCGTGGTGAATAAGGTGCCGCCGCGCGCGCGGAACGTGGCGATGGTGTTCCAGAGCTATGCGCTGTACCCGCACATGAAGGTGGCGGACAACATTGGTTACCCGCTGAAGATTCGCAAGACGCCCAAGGCGCGAATCGGCGAGCGCGTGAAGGAAGTTGCCGAACTGCTGCGGATCCCGGAGCTGATGGAGCGCAAGCCGCGAGAGTTGAGCGGCGGCCAGCGGCAGCGGGTGGCACTGGCCCGCGCCATCATTCGGGAGCCGAACGTCTTCCTGTTCGACGAGCCGCTTTCAAACCTGGACGCCGAGCTGCGGATGGAGATGCGCGGTGAGTTGAAGTACCTGCAACGACAGTTGGGAACCACGGCCATCTACGTAACCCACGACCAGGCCGAAGCGCTGGCGATGGCCGACCGGATTACGGTGATGCGGGACGCCAAGGTGCTGCAGGTCGGCTCGCCGATGGACATTTACGACCGGCCCGCCAATGCGTTCGTCGGGCATTTCGTGGGCAGTCCGGGGATGAGCCTGGTGTCAGGAACGTTGACCAGCACCAATGGTTGGGTTCGCCTCAAAGGCGACGGCTTCTCCTGGGCCGTCGCCGGCGACGCGGCGACGGCTGTCCTGCGCCGGCCACGGGTCGACAGGCCCGCCATTGCGGGCGCGCGTCCGGAGGCGATGGAACTCTCCTTCATGGAGCAGGCGGACTACGCGAAGGCCACGATATTCGCGGTGGAGCCGATGGGCAGCGAAGTGCTGGTTGACGTGCTGCTGGACGAGGACACGCGCGTCAAGGCACGGGCGGAAACGACGTTTGCCGGTCAGCCGGGCGAGGACATCTGGATTCGTCCGAAGCCGGACCGGATCCGACTGTTCGACGGCGATAGCCAGGAGGCTATCGGATAACGGGGCGGGCGCGTCAGCGGCGTTCGCACAGGGGACACTCGTGATGACGAAGCTGCGCGCGGGCCTGATTGGCTGCGGGAGCATGGGCGGGGGCGTTCACGCGCCGGGACTGGCGAGTCATCCGCAGGTCGAGCTGAGCGCGATTGCGGACGTGACCCCGCCGAACCTGGAGCGTGTGGGCGACGAGCAGGGCATTCCAGCCGAGCGTCGATTTGCCGACGCCGAGGACCTGGCGTCGCTGCCGGACCTTGATCTCGTGGTGGTGGCAACGCCGCCCTGGCTGCGCAAAGCGCCGGTGCTGACGGCGCTCAATGCCGGAAAGCACGTGCTAGCCGAGAAGCCGCTGGCGGCGGTTCCGCGGGACGCCTGGGAGATGGCGGAAGCGGCCGAGCGCGCCGACCGCGTGCTTGCCATGATGCACAACTACCTGTTTTTTCCGGAGTTCGAGGCGGCGAAGGCGGCAATCGACAAGGGCGTGATCGGCGAGGTTCAGACGATCAGCGCCAACCTGCTGTGCGTGCCGGATAACCCGGGCGCGGCGACCTTTCAGCCGGGCTGGCGCCGTGACCTGGGGCGCGCGGGCGGCGGGATCCTGATGGACATGCTGCATCCGCTCTACGTGATGAGCTGGCTGGCAAACGCGCCCGTGAGCGAAGTCTCGGCGATGATCCGCCGAACCGGTGAAGGTCCACTGCCGGTCGACGACCTCGCGATGTGCCACCTGCGACTTGGTGACGTATACGCCAGCCTGAACCTCGGCTGGGGCCTTGGGCCCGGCGGGATTGGGGTCGGCGGAACCGAGGGGCGTCTCTGGCTGCGCTATATCAACAACGGCACGACGCCGTTCGACCGGTTCCACTCGGCGTTCACTTCCGACGGGATGACGACGCAGCCGCTGGAGGTCGAGGGCGTCATCGCCGACGCGGATTCCGCGCACGCGAGCGAGGACGAGCGGCTGGCCTGGGCGTTTGACGGGTACAACATGCAGAATTCGTACCTGAACCTGGTAAGCGACGTCGTTGCGGCGGTGACCGAGGGGCGTCAGCCTCGGAGCACGGGCGAGGATGGGGCGCGAGCGGTGGATACGGTACTGGCGTGCTATGCCTCGGCGGCGCGGCGGCGGCCGGTGGCGTTGCCGCTGGACTCGGATGACCCGGTTTACGGCGAGGGCGTTACGGCGCTGGCCGCGGCGTCGGACGGGGGCTAGGCGCGCGGCGCAATCACGTCCTGCTGGTCCTGGAGGAGTAGTGGCCGCAGGAAGTCAACGCTCTTTTCCAGTCCTTCAAGTCGACCCATCCAGCGGTCTTCGTGCTCCATGCTGACCACACCGTCGAATCCGGTCTTGCGGAGGGCGCTGAAGAACTGGCGCCACCAGAGTTCGCCATGGCCGTAGCCGACGGTGCGGAAGGCCCATGAGCGCTCGAAGGACTGATCCCAGGGACGGATCTCGAGCAGGCCATTAAGGGCGGCTTCGTTGGGGTCGATGCCGGTGTCCTTGGCGTGCACGTGCCAGATGCAGCCTGCCAGTCCCTGCACCACGACCGTCGGCTCCATGCCCTGGGGCCAAAGGTGGCTGGGGTCCAGGTTGGCGCCCAGCAGATCGCCGGCAATGTCGCGTAGCTGCAACAGGGACCGCGGGTTGTAGGCGACCATGCCGTGGTGCATTTCGATCGCGATCTTCATGTCATGGTCGGCGGCGAAGCGGCCGGCCTCAGTCCAGAAGGGGGTAACCTCCTCGGCCCATTGCCGCTGCCCGCACTCCACATATTCGGCCGGCCAAGTGGCCGTGACCCAGTTGGGATAGGTCCCGCCGTCCGGCGCGCCCGGACAGCCGCTCTGGGTAATGACGATGTCCAGCCCCAGGTCTTTGGCCACCCGGATCGTGTCGTAGTAGACCTGCTGACAACGCAGGCGGCGTTCGGGGTGCGGGTCCAGCAGGTTGCCGGAGCAGTTGAGCGCCGACAGGACGAGGCCACGGTCGGTGACGGCGCCCATGAAGTCGTCGCGCGCGGCCTGGCTTTGGACCAATTCGTCCAGGTCACAGTGGGGAGCGGCGGAGAAGTTGCCGGTGCCGACTTCCACGGCGTCAAGGCCGAGGCCAGCGGCGTAATCAAGCGCTTCGGTGAAGGACATGTCGTTGAGGATGTCCATGTACAGGCCAAGTTTCATGGCGTATCTCTCCCGTTAGTCGGCGAGGCGTAATGGCGACGATGCAACGTCATTGAAGATCGCGCGCATGGTCGGTCAAATGAGCGGGCGCTCGTTCCTGACCATCTCGGCATAGCGTTCACGCGAGGCCTGAACGCCCTCGATGGTCGAAACCTCCGACACCGGCACGTCCCACCATGACTCGTAGGTGGGCACACCGTCGTCGGCGCTGACGTCCACCGCGATGAGCGTTGAGCGGTCGGATTCGCGCGCGTCTTCCAGGGCCTCCTGCAGGTCGTCGGCGGTGTCGGCGCGGATGACGTTCATGCCCAGGCCCTCCGCGTTAGCGGCCAGGTCGAGCGGAATGGTGTCGCCGTCCAGTTCGCCCGACGAGCCATTGCGGAATCGGTATTGGGTGCCCCAGCCGTCCGCTCCGACATCGGTGGAAAGCGCCCGGATGCTGCCCCAGCCGTGATTGTCCAGCAGGACGACATTGATCTTGATGCCCTCCTGAAGAGCAGTGACAAGCTCCTGCGCCATCATCAGGTAGGAGCCGTCGCCGACCAACACGTAGACCTCGCGTTCGGGCGCCGCCATCTTGGCGCCGATGCCGCCGGCGATCTCGTAGCCCATGCAGGAGTAGCCGTACTCCAGGTGGAAGCCGCCCGGCTGCCCGGTGCGCCAGAGCTTGTGAAGGTCGCCGGGAAGACTGCCGGCGGCGCAGACGACGACGTCTTGAGGCCGGGTGAAGTCGTTGACGACGCCCAAGACATGGCCTTGCCGCAGCGGAATCGCGTCGGTGGCGGCCCGCTGGCTGTCGGTTTCGGCGATCCAGGCATCGCGCCAGGCGTCAACTTGCTGACCGAACGACGACGGGACGCGGAATCCGGCCGTGGCCTCGGCCAGTTCCTCAAGCACGACCCTGGCGTCGCCTTGCAGCGGCAGCGCGGCGTGCTTATAGGCGTCCAGTTCGGCCACGTTGATGTTGATGAAGCGCACGTCCGGGCTCTGGAACTGGGTCTTGGAGGCAGTGGTGAAGTCGGTGTAGCGGGTGCCGATGCCGATGATCAGGTCGGCATCGCGGGCCACGAGGTTGGCGGCCGTGCCGCCGGAGAATCCTACGGCGCCCAGGACCTGGGGATGGTCGTGCGGCAACGCGCCCTTGCCAGCTTTGGTCTCGGAGACCGGGATACCGGTGGCTTCAACGAACGTCTGCAGGGTGGCCGACGCCTCGCTGTAGAGCACGCCTCCGCCGGCGATGATCAGCGGGCGTTGGCTTTCCCGGATCCAGGCGGCAGCCCGTTGCACCAGGCCGGCGTCTGGCCGGGCGCGCGGAATGTCCCAGACGCGGGGCTCGAACAGGTCGTCGGGGTAGTCGTAGGCCTCGGTTTGGACGTCCTGCGGCAGGCAGAGCGTGACTGCGCCGGTGGAGGCGGGCGAGGTCAGGACACGCATTGTTTCCATAAGTGCCGGGACCAGTTGGTCGGGCCGGTTGATCCGGTCCCAGTAGGTGGACACGGGGCGAAAGCAATCGTTGACGGAAACATCGTGCGACCAGGGTGCTTCCAACTGCTGCAATACCGGCGCAACCTTGCGGTTGGAAAAGATGTCACCAGGTAGTAGTAGCACCGGGAGCCGATTGATGGTGGCGGTGGCGGCGCCGGTGACCATGTTGGTGGCGCCCGGTCCGATTGACGAGGTGCAGGCCAGGGTTCCCAACCGGTTCTTCATTTTGGCGTAGCCGATGGCACTGTGGACCATCGACTGCTCGTTGCGGGCCTGGTAGTAGCGGAAGTCGGGGTTCTCCTGCAGCGCCTCGCCCACGCCGGCCACGTTGCCGTGGCCAAAGATGCCGAAACAGCCGGCAAAGAACGGCTGCTGGCGACCGTCACGGGCGACGTGCTGAACCTTGAGGAATTCAACGAGCGCCTGCGCCATGGTCTTCTTCATCAGAAGTTCCCCTCTGCTAGATTCGGCGGCGGTGCCAAGCGCAAACGCGGCCGCGCGCGACCTGCGAACTCAAGCGGAATCATACGAGAATCGGCCTCGATTCCGGGGTGGTCAGACGCGGTAACGGCGAGCAACAGCAGCATGCGGGAGAACTGAAATGGCAGGCGTTCCAGGAGCCAACGAGTTGCTCGGGTACCCCGCCGACGCCCGCTTGCTGATCGTCAATGCCGATGACTTCGGCATGTGCCATGGTCAAAACCTCGGGGCCATGCGGTCGATTACCGAGGGCCTTGTGAGTTCGTGCTCGCTGATGGCGTCGACACCCTGGTGTTTGCATGCAGCTGAGTTTCTGCGTCGGCATCCCGAAGTTTCTTTCGCTGTGCACCTGACCATCGTTTCCGAGTACCGGCACTACCGGTGGGGACCGCTGGCGCCGCCGGCGGAGGTTTCGTCGCTGCTGGATGAGTCCGGGTATTTCTTCGGTGACGACCGGTTCGAGCACCTGCTGGCGACGGCCGACATCGCTGAGTTGGAGACGGAGTTTCGAGCTCAGATCGAGGCCGTCAAGGCGCTACGGCTTCAGCCGACCCACCTGGACACGCATTACGGTCCGCATGAGTTTCGAGACGACATCTTCGATCTGGTGTTCCGCCTGGCTCGCGAATACGGGCTGGCGATGCGCGCAGGGTCGGCACACCTGGTGCGGAGCCTGCTGGAGCAAGGGTTGCCAGCCGCAGAGCACGGCGTGCTGGACTCAGGCCGGATTCCGCCTGAACAGAAAGTCGCGGCGTTGGCCACGAAGCTGCGAGAGTTACCGGCCGGCCTGAGTGAATGGGCACTGCATCCCGGCATCGCGACGGACGAATTGCGCGCGGTAATGGCCGATCCGAGGGTGCCGGGCGTTACCGGGACGCCGGAAGGCCGACAGTCCGACTTTGATGTCGCCGTGTCCGCGGAAGCCGCGCGGATCGTGGATGAAGAAGGCATCCAGATCATCGGTTACCGCGAGTTGCAGCGCGTCTGGCAGTCGGTGAACTAGCTGCCGCACGCTAGTCGACGCGTCGGGCGGCGGATCAACGACCGGCGCAAGGGCGTGCGAGAGCAATTGGACCGGCACGCCAACAGTGCGTCGAAGACTAGTCGCCGCTTTCCGGGACCCGCCGGACGTTCGGTCGCCGGTTGGCGGTGACTTCGTCGAGGCGGCGGACGGGGGCGTTGACGGGGGCATCGTGGAGCTTGTCGGGATCGGATTCGGCTTCGCGGGCGATGCGGCGCATGACGTCAATGAAGTTATCGAGCGACTCGCGGGACTCGGTCTCGGTTGGCTCGATCATCAAGGCCTCGTCCACGATGATCGGGAAATAGATCGTGGGCGGGTGGATGCCGTAATCGATGAGCCGCTTGGCGATATCGAGGGTTCGCACACCCAGGCGCCGTTGGCGGGTGCCGGCCAGGACGACTTCGTGCATGCAGGTGCGGTCGTAGGGCAGGTCGTAGTCGTCCGACAGCGAGGCGCGCAGGTAGTTGGCGTTGAGCACGGCGTCATCGGCGGCCTCGCGCAAGCCTTCGGCGCCCAGCGAGCGGATGAATGTGTAGGCGCGCACGAGATTGCCGAAGTTGCCGAGGTGGCTGTGCACGCGGCCGATGCTGGTGGGCGACGGCTCCGCCAGCGCAAAGGTGTCGCCCTTCCGAACCACCCGCGGCTCTGGCAGGAACGGTTCCAGGTGAGCCTGCACGGCGAGGGCCCCGGCCCCCGGACCGCCACCGCCATGCGGCGTGCTGAATGTCTTATGTAAATTCAGGTGCATCACGTCAATGCCCAGATCGGCGGGACGCACGCGGCCCAGCATGGCGTTCATGTTGGCGCCGTCGCAGTAGACCTGCGCGCCCGCGGCGTGAACCAGCTCAACGACCTCCGCGATGCGGCGTTCGAACAGGCCCAGGGTGCTCGGCAGCGTGAGCATGATGGCTGCAACGCCTGGGCCAAGACTCTCCTTGAGGTTCTGCAAGTCGATGCCGCCGTCGTCGGCGGTGGGCAGGCTGATGACCTCAAGGCCACTCATCGTTCCCGTGGCGGGATTGGTGCCATGCGCCGAGTCGGGCACCAAGACCTGGGTACGGGTTTCCGCGCGCGACTCGTGCCAGGCCAGGATGCTGAGCAAGCCGCAAAGCTCACCCTGCGAACCGGCGGCCGGCTGGGTGGAGACGGCCGGGAAGCCAGTAATCGAGGCCAGCAAGGCTTCGAGCTCGTAGATCAACTCCAACGCGCCCTGAGCCGTTTCGGGCGGCTGATAGGGGTGAATGTCGGCCAGTCCGGGGGTGCGGGCCGTGACCTCGTTGACCTTGGGGTTGTACTTCATGGTGCAGGAACCGAGCGGATACATGGCCGTATCCACGCTGTGGTTCTTGTGCGACAGACGGAGGAAATGGCGCATGACGTCGATTTCGGAAGCTTCAGGCAGCGGCAGGTCGGTCCGAAGTTCCGACGATGGCAACACGTCGCCAGGATCAACGGGATCGAACTGCGGCAGCGGCGAATGCACGCCTCGCCGGCCTGGGCTGGAAAGGTCGTAGATCAGGGGTTCGTCGGTCATCGGGAACGAGCCCAGGCCGCGGCCAACGCTTCGACGTCGCTGGCGGTTGTGAGTTCCGTGGCGGCCACGAGAATCAGATCGTCGAACCGGGGGGACACACAACTGAGATCCACGCCTGCCAGCACGTTGCCGTCGCGGCGCAGTCGATCAAGCCGGGCCGCCGCGCCTTCGGGGGCATGGACCGCGAACTCGTTGAAATAGGGGGCGTCGGTGGCAATCACGGCTCCGGCGCCGGCCAGAGCTTCGGCCGCGTGATGAGCCGCGGTCAAGGACTGCTCAGCGATTTCGCGGAGACCTCGACGGCCCAGTGCCGAGAGCGAGATCGTGGCGCCCAGGGTCACCAGGGCCTGGTTGGTGGTGATGTTGGACGTAGCTCGTTCGCGGCGGATGTGTTGTTCACGGGTCTGCAGGGTCAGCACGAACGCGTCCTTGCCGTCCAGGTCCACCGTGCGTCCGGCGATTCGTCCAGGGACGCGGCGAATCAACTGGGACTTGACGGCGAACATTCCGGCGCCCGGTCCGCCGTAGGCCGGGGGACCTGCCAGCGAGCGAAGCTCGCCCACCACGATGTCGGCACCCAGATCGCCGGGCGGAACCAATAAACCGAGTGAAACCGGATCGCCGACGACGACAACGACCCGAGCGCCGTGGCGGCGAGCGGCCTGGACGATTGGATCGGTGTCGACCACCATCCCCAGGAAATCCGGGCGCTGGATGACGACGCAACTCGTCTGGTCGTCAATGGCCTCGACCAACGACTCAATGTTGGGCCGGACACTGGATCCGTCGCGGGAGGCGGCCGGCACGACCTGGAGATCGACATCCAGGGCGCTGGTGTAGGTGGTCGCCACGTCCCGGTATGCCGGATGCACGGTTTCGGCAATGACGACGCGCGGACGCCTTGTCAGACCACGACACAGGAGAATGGCCTCGGCCAACGCCGATGCGCCGTCGTACAGCGAGGCGTTCGAGACTTCCATGCCGGTCAAGTCGCAGACGAGCGACTGGAATTCATACATGGCCTGCAACGTGCCCTGCGCCATTTCCGGCTGGTACGGCGTGTAGGCCGTGTACCACTCCGACCGCAGTAACTGCTGATCAACAAGAGCCGGAACGAAGTGTCGATAAAACCCCGCACCCAGGAATGACGGCAGGTCGTCCGACGTCGCATTCAGCGCGCCGAGCTGTCCCAAATGGCGGATGACATCGGTCTCGGGAAGCGCCGGCGGCAAGTCCAGCGTTGGATCGCGGTGCTGGACCGGGATGTCTACAAAGAGGTCGTCTATCGATTCAACGCCGACTGTGCGCAGCATGGCCGCGCGGTCAGCGTCGGTATTAGGCGCGTAGCTCATTCACGAACTGTTGGTACGCCTGAGCGTCGAGCAGGGCGTCGCGCTCGCTCGGATCGCTCGCGGCCAATCGGATCATCCAGCCGGCGGCATATGGCTCTTCGTTGATGAGTTCGGGCTGAGCTTCGAGTTCCTCGTTCACTTCGAGGATCTCGCCTGACATTGGGACGTAGAGGGGCGAGACGGCCTTGACGGACTCAACCGTGCCGAACTCGTCGCCCGCGGCAAAGCTCTCCCCCGGCGTCGGCAGTTCAACGTAGACCACGTCCCCCAGCTCTTCCTGCGCATACGCGGTGATGCCAACGAGCCAGTGGTCGCCGTCGGCGCGAACCCACTCGTGCTCGCTTGTGTAGCCAAGGTCGTCTGGGTACATGAAGCCACCGGGGATTAGCAGTCAGGGCTAGGAACTAGAATATCGCAGCGCATGGCGCCACATAGTCGAACCGAGTACTCATTGATGAGCGTCGCCGTGCGCGTAGCGTTTGTAGGGGACGGGAAGGGCAGTCCACGAGCCGGCGCGGCACGGACGCCGTCTGAGACGACTGCGTCGTGGACCGCGATTCCCGGCTTCCCAAATGCCGTGCGGATGCCAGCGCCGCCGAGCGTCGACGTCTGGGCACGCACATTGGCCGAGCTCTCAGCCAGGCACATCCTCTACCTGGCGCCCGGCCACGGTTCGGACGATGATCCAGCCGTTGCCGTCCTCCGGGATCTTGCGGACCGTGGAACCATCACCCTGACCGTTGGTCCGGAATCCGCACCAGCCATCGAGGGCCCTGCCGTGACCGGTTCAGCCGCCATGGACTGGCGGCCCGCGCCCGGGATGCAGACCTTGGTGCGGGGCATCGCCGACGATCGCCAACTGAACGCCTGGCGGCGTCGCCTCCGCGCCGCTTACGGGTCGGACGCGATCATCGAAATCAGGCCGTGGGCATCCGCGCGGTGGCGCACGGGCGAATCAGCAGATCCTCTGACATTCCCAATATCGCTGCGAGCACTTCCGACTGAGCAATCGAGGCTCCGCGATACCAACACACTCCTCGACATCGCACGCCGACTGCGGGGTCCTGGCGGCTGCCCCTGGGACAAGAGCCAGACGCACGCGACGCTGCGTCCGTACCTGGTGGAGGAAGCGCACGAAGCTCTGGTCGCCATCGAGCAGGGGGATGACCGCGCCATGGCCGACGAGTTCGGCGACGTGCTCTTGAACCTTGTGCTTCACGCGGAAATCGCCCGGCAGCGTGGCGGCTTCGACTGGCCGGACGTGATAGCAGCCATCAGCGCCAAGATGATTCGTCGACATCCCCACGTCTTCGGCGACGTACCGTTCGAAAAACTGGAGGACCTGGGTAAGTCGTGGGCCCAGATCAAGGCGGCGGAGCACGGTGGCGAGTCAGGACCACTGGACGGCCTGCCGGATTCACTGCCCAGCCTGGCGTTTGCGCACTCGGCCGTCCGCGCCCTCCGCCGCGCCGGGAATCGACAGGACTCGTCG
Source organism: Chloroflexota bacterium (assembly GCA_022820025.1). Lineage (GTDB taxonomy): Bacteria > Chloroflexota > UBA11872 > UBA11872 > UBA11872 > UBA11872. The sequence goes on along the minus strand of JAJEGF010000011.1, from coordinate 23,653 downwards.
GACGTACAAGCAAAGACCGTCGCGGCGCTGACATCGGGAAACGACGCGAAAGCACTGGGCGATGCCCTGTTGTGGGTGGCCGGTCGTGCCGACGCGGCGGACATCAACCTGGACATGGCGCTACGAGATGCAAACGCTCGGCTGCGAGACCGATGGTCGAGCAACCTTAGTCGCGGTCAGGATGGGCAGTTCGGCCGCGAACCTAAAGGCCAACCGCGAACCGTAGGCTTGAGATCCTAGGGCGCGGCGCTCGAATCCAGGCCATCCATCACGTCGAGCGCGGCGGTGGCAACCTCGAACGCACGAACAAGGTGATCCGCTGAGATCTCGCCAGGTCCGGGGCGAGTAAGGAAAACGTACGGAACCCCGTGGGCGGAAAACACGTCGTGGTCGCCGCGCCCGACGCCAAAGTCAGGCTTCACCCGCAGGTCGGCGCCTATGGCCTCGAGTCGCTGGTCGACTAGCGGGGTCAGAGTTGCCGAGGCGCCTACGTGCAAAGGATGCGAGCGTCCCGGTCGATCAAATGCGAGAACGCCGTCGATAGACTCGCGCTCGTCTTCCGACAGGTGCGCCAGATACCACCGGCTGCCCACGTATCCACGATGCGTGCCGTCAAACGCGACAAAGCTGATTGAATGCATGGGTCGTACTTCGTCGGCGTGGCGTGCCAGCGCGAGCAACAGCGCAAGTCCATCGGCGTTGCCGCCGTCCGAGTACTCGCCCAGGTGTGCGTCGGCCGGCGTGGTGACCACAATCTGACGCCGCAACGGCCCCGCCCGATGCCCAATCACATTCGCGCCCTCGAACGACCGCGGTGGCGCCGAGACATCCACGACGGCCCGGGCCTCGCCAAGTCCCACTCGCTCAACCAGGTCCTCGCCGGCTTCCTCCGTCACGGAAATCACAGGAATCTCCGATGGCTGGCTGAGGGTGCCGTAGAGCAGACCCGGCCGATTGTTGTACACGATGACGGCGGCGGCGCCGGCGTCCTCAAGCAGCCGGCCAATGACACGAAAGGGCGTGACGCCGCGAGCTACAAGCACGACGGCGCCGTCGTAACCCGATCCGCGAAGCACTCCTTCGTCGTCGACTTCGGCCTCGAGCAGCGGTCCCTCGACCACACCGATGGCCGAGTAGATCATGCCCGCGGCGAGATAGAAGTCACCATCAACTCGAAGGCTTACGGATGGGAGGCCGCGACCAGCGGCCAGGAATTCCCGGCGTTCGGCATCCAGGCCAGTCTCACCGATGGAGCGAATCAGCGCCGCACCCAGGTCCGACGTTCGCAACGAAGACGATGCATCCATGCGAGCCAGTCGTGTTGCGTCGGCCATCAGACTCGCTCGCAGCTGACGATCGCTGATCACGGTGGTCCGAAGGTCGACACTCGGTTCGTCGCCTGCCGCAACCACCAACGTCTCAGGCACATCGGCCGACTGAACCGCCGCGCCGCAAGCGGCAGTTGCGATCGCCGCCCCGGTGACGAACATTCGCCGCGAAAAACGTCGCGCCATGAGCGATTCTATGCGGGCGCGGCGGCGCGTCTGTGACAATCAGTCCACAATTTCGAGACGTCCGGGGCGGCGGGTGGCTGACGCGAATTCAACGCTTACCGCACTGGCAGGCGTGCGGGTTGGACACTGGACAGACGCCGATGCCGGCACCGGGTGTACGGTGGTGCTCTTCGAGCGCGCCGTGCCGGCTGCCGTCGATGTTCGAGGGTCGGCTCCGGGGACTCGCGAGACCGACGCGCTGCATCCGGGCGGGCTGGTAGGCCACGCCGACGCCATTCTTCTGACCGGAGGAAGCGCCTTTGGATTATCCGCGGCCGATGGCGTGATGAGGTTCTTGGAAGCACGGCATCGGGGGTTTCCAACCGCGGCCGGCCCGGTGCCCATCGTGCCCGCCGCCGTGATCTACGACTTGTCGGTCGGGGACCCATCAGTCCGGCCAAATGCCGTCTCGGGCGAGGAGGCCGCCACCGCGGCAACCAGGCGCCCCGTTCCCCAAGGCAACGTGGGCGCGGGAACCGGGGCCTCCATCGGATTCGGTGCTCGCCGCCTAAAGGGCGGCCTCGGCAGCGCGGTATCGCGCAACGGGGATATCGAGGCGGCCGCCCTGGCAGTCGTGAATCCGGCGGGCGCCGTGTATGACCCAAGCAGCGGGAGTCAACTGGCCGCGGCTTCAAGCACGACCCACTGCGGTCCTGGACAGAACACCACGATTGGCATCGTGGCCGTGAATGCCATGCTGGAACGCTGGCAGCTTCAGAAAGTCGCCGAAATGTCACACGACGGCCTGGCGCGAGCCGTGCGCCCGAGCCACGGCATGAACGACGGCGACGCGATTTTTGCGGTGGCACTGGGCACCCGTACCCGGGACTTCGACCTCACCGCTGTTGGCCACACCGCGGCCGAGGCGTTTTCGGCCGCCATTGTTCAGGGCGTGCTGCGGGCCCGGCCCGCCTATGGATTGCCAGCGGCGCTGACATGAATCGCCTGGTAGCACTGCTGACCGACTTTGGCACGGACGATCCCTATGCCGGGCAGGTGGCTGCGGTGATAGCCGGCGGCACGGATGCGCGGGTCGTCACCCTGACCCATGGCGTTCCTCCGCATCACATTCAACTCGGCGCGCATATCGTGGACGCCTCGCTTGAGCTTTTGCCGTGCGGAGCCGTTGTCCTCGCGGTGGTGGATCCCGGGGTCGGCACCGACCGGCACGGCCTGATCGTTCGACGCGATGGCCGCTGGCTGGTCGGACCCGACAACGGCTTGTTGACGCCGCCTGACCGCGACGTTCAATGCTGGACCCTGAACCGTCCGGAGACCTGGCGACGCAAGGTGATGCCTACCTTTCACGCACGCGACATCTTTGCGCCCGTCGCTGCGCGCCTGGCGAACTTCGAGCGCCCCGAGTGGCTTGGCTCTCCCGTCCAGGATCCCGTTCGCGTGGACCGACCATCGGCGTGCACTGACACGCGCATTGTCCGGGGCGAGGTCATACATATCGACGTGTTCGGCAACCTGATCACAAACATTCCGGCCGCATTCGTGCAGACTGGTTTCATGCTGGAAACCCGCGTCGGCGCCACCCGTATCGACGGCCTGGCTGCGACCTATGGCGCCGGCGATACGCCGGTGGCGCTGATTGGCAGTTGGAATCTGCTGGAGATCGCCGTGCCCGGCGGATCGGCCGCCGAGAGATTGGCGTGTCGCATCGGCGACGAGGTATTCGTTCACCACGCCGATGACTAGCGCACAGCCGCATGCGACTCGCCGTGTGTGTTGCGACTGGACGGTATGGCCAGTGGATACTGCATCCGCACCACACGCGGCGCTGCTCGACTAGAAGGCTCAGGGGAACGGGATGCTCTTTCGCCTTGCCCAAGAACCTGAGCTCTTTCTCATAGTCGCGCTCGCGTTCGTGATCGCGATAACTCTGCATGAGGCCAGCCACGCGCTGGTGGCTACCTGGCTCGGCGACGATCTACCCCGGCTTCAGGGCCGGGTGACGTTGAATCCCCTTCGGCACCTGGATTTCCTTGGCACGGTCATGATTCTGATCGCCTCCTTTGGCTGGGGGCGGCCGGTATTGGTCAATCCGTATCGCCTGCGCTTCGGTTCGCATCGGGGCATGGCCCTGGTAGCCGCGGCCGGACCGGCCTCCAACGTGGCGCTGGCGCTCGTGCTCGCTCCATTCGCACGGGAACTCGCATCCAACTCCGGAACTGACCTGATCAGCGTCGCCGTGGTGCTGATCATTCAGCTGAACCTATTCCTGGCGGTATTCAATCTCATTCCGCTTCCTCCGCTCGATGGATTCAGCGTGTTGATCGGCCTGGTTCCCCGCGAAGCGGCTCAACGGTTGGACGGGTTGCGCAGATACGGGCCCGGCCTCCTGATTGGGCTCTTCTTGCTCGTCGCCATCGTTCCCGGGGCCACCGGTATCATCAGCCGCCCGGTCCTCTGGGCCACGAGGCTGCTTCTTGGGGGTTAACTACCGGCTGCGACAGGCGCTTTCGCTCCTCGATCCGCGTGTGCCCACGACCGAACGAGACCAGGCCATTCGAAGGCTGAACGCTGACGAGCGGGCCCTGTTTAGGCGGCTCACCCCGGCCGATCAGCGCCATGCGCTCGCTGTGTATCACGCGGCGCAAAAGGTCTCACCTGATGACGAGACGCTGCAGATCGCGGCGCTGCTTCACGACGTCGGGAAAGGCCGGCCCGGGCTGGCTGATCGAACAGGCCTGACGCTGACCAAAGCCCTGGCTCCCTGGCTGCTATTGCGCTGGCAACGCTTCCCGGACTCCTCACGACGGGGGCGCATCGCCCGCCTGGTGGGCGACACGGAGGCGAGCGCACGCCTGGCTGAGCTCGCCGGCTCGCGTGCGCACGTGGTCGAAACGCTGCGCGCGTACGGATTCCGCGAGCACGACCGGGGCCGACGGCTCGCGGAGCTGGACGGGCAGCGGTGAGCACAACCTGGGGACCCGCCGGTCAGGCCAGCGCGCTAACCGGATTCGAAATCGACGTCGGGGATTTCGAGGGACCGCTCGACCTTCTGGTTCGATTGATCGAGCAACAGGGGCTGGACATCACGGGCGTATCGGTGCTGGCCGTAACCGACCAGTTTGTGACGTACGCACACCATCTGCATGAGCGCTTTGCCGAAGCTGCGTCCGAATTCCTGCTCGTCGCCTCGCGGCTGGCATTGCTCAAATCCCGAGCGTTACTGCCAGAGCCTGAGTCCGACGACGACGAAGAAACGGCTGAAGATCTCGCGGAGCGTCTTCGCGTCTACGCGGCGTTCAAGACCGTCGCGTTGGACCTCGACGAGCGATTGCGCGCCGGTCAGTCGTCGTTCATCCGGGTTGCGCAGCCAGACCTTCCCCATCCGACGCCCGAACCAGGCGCCGGCGATCTTGCTCGACTGCTGAAGGCCCTGGAGCGACTCACCCAGGTCGATACACCTGTTGAGTCGATCGTTGAAGCGCCAACGCGACGCTTCCGTGTGGCCGACAAGGTTCGCGAACTCAGAGTCCTGCTCGAGTCCTGCGGAACCGTGGCCTTCGACGCGATTGCTGTTGACTGCGCCGACCGCGCTGAACTCATCGCAACCTTCGTGGCTGTCCTTCACCTGGTCAGGCAACGTGCGGCGACCGTGGAACAGTCCGGACCCTTTGGCTCGATCATGCTGAAATCCACCGATGGGCATGGCGACGGATAACGAGGCCGGCCTAAGTCCGGACCGGAGATCCCTCGCAGAATGTCCGGAAGGCGACTTCGGGCTGGCTCGCACAATTGAGGCTCTGCTCTTCGTGGCCGATCGTGCGCTCTCGGCGACCGAAATTGCCAGCGTCACGGGTGCTTCGGAACCGGATGTGCGGGAGGCGCTGGGCAAGCTCACGGAGCACTATCGAACCCGCGGCGTCATTCTGCTGGAACATCGCAACGCCTTTCGGCTGGTCACCGCTCCCGACCTTGCGGAACACTGTCGCCGCCTTCTGGGTCTGGACCAACGCCGGCAACCGTCACGCGCGGCCCTGGAAACGCTGGGAATCGTGGCCTATCGGGGACGGGCAACGCGCGCCGAAATCGAGCGCGTTCGTGGCGTGGACTCTGACAGCGCGCTAGCCACACTGCTCTCACGCAACCTCATTCGGGAAGCGGAACGCTTGGACGCCCCGGGCCGGCCGGCCGTCTTCACAACCACCGACACGTTTCTGGCCTACTTTGGCCTAACGTCGCTCGACGAACTTCCTGAACTTGACCTGGGGTTTGCCCCCGACGACTCGGAAGTGGGGCCGCCGAATGACTAGCGCTTGGTGAATTGCTTGGCCTTGCGCGCCCGAACCAGGCCAGGCTTCTTTCGCTCCTTGGCCCGCGGGTCCCGAGTCAACATGCCGGCCTGCTTGAGCTTTGGACGGTTTTCGGCGTCCATGGCCACCAGGGCACGCGCCAAACCTAGCCGAATAGCTCCAGCCTGTCCGCGCGTACCGCCGCCATTCACGCGAGCCGAGATTCCCACGGACATCTCATCAAGCATTCGCAACGGCTCAAGGGCATGGAAACGGTGATCGGGCACCGACAGGAATTCCTCAATCGGACGACCATTGACGACAAACGGCCCGTGACCGGCGTACACGCGAACCTGCGCGACGGCGGCTTTTCGTCGACCAAGACCGTAGTAGTAGTGGCCTTCGAGCGTCATGCGCCTACCTCAAGAGTCTGGGGCCGCTGCGCCTCGTGACGGTGTTCAGGGCCTTCGTACACGCGTAAGCGCTTCAGAGCGCGACGACCGAGCGAATTCTTGGGCAACATGCCCTTGACCGCGAGCCGAATGACCCGGCCGGGACGGCGGTCGAGCATTTCGTCAAGCCGCGTCATTCGGATGCCGCCTGGGTAGCCACTGTGACGCGCGTAGAACTTCTGCTCCAGCTTGCGCCCCGTCACGCGAATGCGTGCCGCGTTGATCACAATGACGCCAGCACCATCGTCGACATTTGGCGTAAACGTCGGCTGGTCTTTCCCACGCAGCATGTGAGCGATGCGTGTGGCCAAGCGTCCAAGCGTCTGCCCGGAGGCGTCGACCACTACCCACCGCCGTCCGCTCTGTTCGCTCACGGCCTCACCGCCTGTTGCATGCGCTGCTGATTGTATCGAGACGAACGCGCCGGATACTCCACCCGTATCAAAGTCAGTCCGTGCGCCGGGGCCGTGCCGCGAACATGCGAGCGAGGGGCCGGCCGCAGGAGTGCGGCAACGGAGACCGCGTCAATCTCATCCCGGCCGACTCGAACGAGCGTGGCGACGATTCGCCGCACCATCCGGAAGAGAAACGCGTTCGCGGCGATGCGAATGAAGATGGAAGCGCCCTCTCGCCAGACTTCAAGCGCGTAGATCTCGCGCCTCGTACTCGCCTGGCGTCCGGCCGTGAATGCGTCAAAGTCATGCGAGCCAATGAGCTGAGACGCCGCGCTTCGCATCCGGACCAGGTCGAGCGGCTGTCCAACGTGCCACGCACGATGCCTGTCAATGACCGGGCGCACCGGGCGCTGTTCAATCCGGTACTCGTAGACGCGCGACGTGGCGTCCCGTCGCGGATCGAACGCGGGATCCGTGGTCGTGAGCTCGTCAATCACGACATCCGCGGGCAAATGCGCATTGAGCGCCCGCAGCAGCGTCGCGTCGTCAAGCCGCGTGACAACTCGAAAAGCAATCACCTGACCTATCGCGTGAACGCCGCTGTCGGTCCGCCCTGCGCCGGCCACGGCCGCGGCCTCGCCGGTGGCCGCCTGAATGGCCGACTCCAGGACGCCCTGAACCGTACGAACACCCCGCTGCCGCTGGAAGCCTCTGAATTCCGCGCCGTCGTATTCGACGGTGGCGCGAACGGTGCGTACGTTTGTCACACTAACTCCATGCGAACCAACGGGGAACCATCACCGAGGCGAACCCCCACACGGCGAATCCGCGTATAACCGCCCGGACGGTCCGCGTACTGATCGGCGATATCCTCGAATAGCCGCTCAATCGTCTCGGGATCTGGAATCCGGGCAATGGCCTGACGACGCGCGTGGAGATCGCCGCGCTTGGCAAGGGTGATCAGACGGTCGACGTCGCGTCGAATCTCCTTGGCACGCGCCAGGGTGGTCTCTATCTGGCTGTGCAGAATCAGTGACCGCACCAGGCCGCGCTTCAGCGCGCGCCGCTGCGCGGGGTTGCGCCCCAGATGCCGTCCTCGTCGACGATGCCTCACCTGAATTACTCCTGGGCTTGGTCCGGTTCCGACGAATTGTCGGCCAGCGCGAGACCGCGCAATTCCAGCGCCTCGCGAATTTCGGTTACAAGGCGTTCACCCATGCCCCGGAGCTCATAGAGGTCGTTCTCGGACAGTCGAATGAGCTCCTGCACCGTTTCGAGCTCGTGGCGCTTGAGACTGTTCAACGCTCGATTCGAGAGCTTGAGATCTTCAAGTGGGTCGCCTTCGGCCTCCGGAATAGGAGGCATGAAGGCCGATGTCACGCTGTCCACCGTTTCGTCAACTCCAGCGATCAGCTGAAACGACTCGATGAGTTGCTGCGCGGCGCCTCGCAGGGCATCCGCGGGGCTCATAACGCCATCCGTCCAGATCTTCAGCACGAGACGGTCGTACTCGGACTCGCGACCGACGCGTGCCGATTCCACGTGGTACTCAACCTTGGTTACTGGGCTGAACACCATATCCATTGGAATAACGCCGATAGGCAGGTCGCCGCGCGTCTCGCTTCCGATGTAGCCCGCGCCAGATTCAACCGAAAACTCCGCGCGCAGGAAACCTGCGTCCGTAAGGGACGCCAGGTGATGTTCGGGATTCACGACTTCGATTCCGCTCGGCAATTCCAGGTCCGCCGCGGTGACCTCAGACGGACCCTCGGCTTCCAGATAGACCACGGCCGACTCGGCGTCGAGTGATCGAATCCGAACGCCCTTGACATTGAGCAGGAACTCGACGAGATCTTCGCGCATGAAGTCCAGCGTGCTGAACTCGTGCAGCGCGCTATCGATGCGTGCCGTGGCGAATGCCGCGCCGGGGAGCGCGGAGAGCAATACGCGACGTAGGGGATTGCCCAGCGTGTGCGCGAAACCGCGCCGAAGGGGCTCGATGTGAAAGTGTGCGTAGTTGTCGCCAACCTCCACCGCCTGCACGGCCGGCTGGATGTCGGCTTCGGCCTGAGTTGATTCAACAGGTCCAAGAAACACCGCTGGTCCTTACCTTCCTGTCCGATACGTCGGACTCCCGCGCACGAATTAGCGCGAGTAGAACTCCACGATCAGTTGCTCGTTGAGTGTCGCATCGATCTGATTGCGATCGGGGATCGCGTTGATGGTGCCCTCGAATGCCTCGAGATCCACCGAAAGCCACGCCGGTCGGCCCAAGGCCTCCGCGCGGTCCATTGCGTTCTTGACGGAATCTATGTTCCGGCTCTTTTGGCGTAGCCGAACCCGGTCGCCGACACGCAGAACGGCTGACGGAATATCGTGTTTGCGGTTATTCAGTTCAATGTGGCCATGCTGGATCAGTTGACGCGCATGGGCACGGCTGAGTCCGAATCCCATCCGGTAGACAACGCTGTCCGCACGAAGCTCCAGGATTTGCAGTAATCGCTCGCCGCGAGGACCGCTCTGCTTGCCCGCCATGCGATAGTGCCGACGAAACTGGCGTTCAAGCACGCCGTAGATTCGTCGAGCCTTTTGCTTCTCCCGGAGTTGAATGGCGTACTCCGTAGGTCGGCGCCGGCTGAAGCCGCGGGCGCCCGGCCCGCCGCGATCTCCGCGCCGCTCAATGGCGCATTTCGGCGTGTGACAGCGGTCGCCTTTGAGGAAGAGCTTCTCCCCTTCCCTCCGGCAGAGGCGGCACACGGGTCCGGTGTATCGGGCCATCCGAGTTTGACTCCCTGGTTTTATTCGGGCCTACACGCGCCGACGCTTCGGCGGCCGCGGGCCGTTGTGAGGAATCGGGGTGACGTCTGAGATGCTTGACACGTTGAGTCCCACCGCTTGCAGCGCGCGTACGGCGGCATCGCGGCCAGATCCGGGACCCTTGACGAATACGTTGATATCGCGCATTCCGGCATCCATGGCGCGCTGGGCGGCCTGCTCTGCCGCCTGCTGCGCCGCGAACGGCGTGCTCTTGCGTGATCCGCGCGCGCCGATCGTGCCCCCGCTCGCGGAAGCTACGGTGTCGCCCATCGGGTCGGTAATCGTGATGATGGTGTTGTTGAACGAGGCGTGAATATGCGCGGCCCCTCGCGGTACGGGCGCGCGATTTCGTCGTCGCGATCGACTTGAACGTTCCGCCATCAATCTAGCCTCGCTTGATCACGCGCTTACGAATGCCCACGGTCCGGCGCGGCCCCTTGCGGGTACGGGCGTTTGTTCGCGTCCGCTGTCCGCGCGTCGGAAGGCCGATCCGATGCCGTAGACCCCGGTAGGAACCTATCTCGCGCAAGCGAGCAATGCTGGTCTGCACCACGCGTCGAAGATCGCCTTCGACGCGCTCACGACCGATCAGTGCCCGGATTCGACCCAACTCGGCCTCGGTCAAGTCATTGACGCGCGTCTGTGGATTGATCTCGGCCTGGCGCACGATCTCGGCGCTGGTTGTGCGCCCGATCCCGTAGATGTGGGTCAGCGCAATTGCGACGGGCTTATGTCGCGGAATGTCTACGCCGGCAATTCGAGCCATGAATCCCCCGTCCTCAGCCTTGCCGCTGCTTGTGTTTCGGGTTGGAGCAAATGACCATCACGCGTCCACGTCGCCGAATCACGCGACAGCGGTCGCATCGTGGTTTGACGGATGCCGAGACTCGCACGATCCCTAACGCTCCACTCGCTGGTCGGCGCGGAGCCGCCACGTGATTCGTCCGCGCGAAAGATCGTAGGGCGAGAGTTGCATCCGCACGCGGTCGCCCACGCCGACCCGAATGAAGCGCAGCCTCATCTTGCCAGCCAAGTGAGCAAGGATAGCCTTGGGCTCTTCTTCGGCGTCGTCCCCGGTCTGGATGCGCAGCGGTTGTCCGTTCGGCCCGATAGGTTTGACCAGAAACATCGTGTTTGGCAACGAGTCGACAACCTCGCCCTCGATCTCAATGACCGGCGTCTTACTTGACGACTCATCGGCTGGGGTCGGCGTGTCGTTTGTTCGATCTCTTGGCGATGCCATCAAGAGCCTCAGGCCGCTTCCGTCAGAATCCGCGGGCCGGCATCCGTAATGGCCACCGTGTGCTCGAAGTGAGCTGAAAGGGAGCCATCATCGGTTCGCGCCGTCCAGCCATCGTCGTCAAACACCACGCCAGCGGAACCGACATTTACCATTGGCTCAATAGCCAGTGTCGTCCCCGGAAGCAGCGCCGGACCGCCGCCGGGCCGACCGAAGTTCGGCACCTGTGGCGACTCATGCATGGTCCTTCCGATCCCGTGTCCTACGAAACGCCTCACGATCGTGAGCCCGGCCTCCTCCACCAGCTTTTGCACAGCTGCCCCAATATCGCCAATGTGACCGCCCGCGACGGATGCGCCAATAGCTTCAGCCAGGGCGGCGCGAGTTACATCAAGCAGGCGGCTCGCGTCAGGGCTAATCTCGCCTACCGCGAGCGTACGCGCTGAATCGGAGTGCCAGCCGTCAAGAATCACTCCACAGTCTAGCCCTATGATATCGCCTTCCCGCAAGACGGCGCTACCCGGAATCCCGTGCACAATGGCGTCGTTGACCGACGCGCAGATCGCCCCGGGAAACGGCTCGATGCCCGGGTCGGCCGCGGGCACGCCAAGGAACGAGGGAATGCCGCCGTGATCGCGGATGTACGTCTCGGCGATCTCGTTGAGCGCTCCCGTCGTCACGCCCGGCTCCACGGCCGCCTCAATCTCGTTGAGTGCACCTGCCAACACGCGACCCGAGGCCCCCATGGCCTCGATTTCTTCAGCCGTCTTCGGTCTGATTGAACCGGACATCATCGAATAGCGTTCTTCAGCGCCGTCCACACGCGCTGTGCGACGGGCTCCACGCCGCCGGACCCGTCCACCTCAATGAGAACGCCGGCGTCACGGTAATAGTCAATGAGCGGCGCGGTGTCCTCGTGATACACCTGGAGTCGATAGCGTGCCGTTTCTTCGGTGTCATCCTCCCGGCCGCGGGACAGCAGACGCGTGAGGGCCACATCGTCGGGCACGTTGAAATAGATGACAGCCGTGACCGCGAGATTGAATTGCTTGAGGAGATCGTCCAGCTTTTCCGCCTGGTTGCGCGTACGGGGAAAACCGTCAAAGCAAGTGTCTCGTCCGCGAGCGACGCCCAGATACTCCTCGATGACCTGCAGGACGACCTGGTCCGGAACGAGTTGGCCGCTGTGCAGGTACGACTCGGCACGCAGGCCGGCGGGCGATCCGGCGGTGACCGCATCACGAAAGAGATCACCGGTGGATACGTGATCCACCGCAATGCGACGGACCAGCCGCTCACCCTGCGTGCCCTTGCCCGCACCCGGCGGGCCAAGAAGTACCAAAATCACGGGACGCTCGCCCATTCGCCTACCGAATGAACCCTTCGTAGTTGCGCATCATCAACTGGGACTCAAGCTGGCGCATGGTGTCCAGAACCACGCCCACGACGATCAGCATTCCCGTGCTACTGATGGCTACCGCGTCCGCGCCCGTCACCGACTGCGCGACGAATGGCACGACGGCGATGATGCCCAGGAACACAGCGCCCGCCAGGGTGATCCGATTCACCACCCCGGTCAGGTACTGGTGTGTCGGGCGGCCCGGACGGATTCCTGGGATAAACCCCCCATTCTTCTGCAGATTCTCGGCCAGGTTCTGTTGTTGAAAGACGACCAGGGTATAGACGTACGTGAAAACGATGACGAGCAGAAAGGTAAACACCCAATAGATAGCGTTGCTGGGGCTCAGGGTAATTGCAATGGCTCCGGCGGCATTAGCCAGCCACGAGACCTGCGACGTTTCGAAATAGCTGGCCACCGTCGCCGGAAGCAGCATCAGCGAGAACGCGAAGATCAGTGGAATCATGCCCGCCGAATTGACCTTGAGCGGGATGTGGGTGCTCTGCCCGCCATACATGCGGGTTCCCCGGATTCGCTTGGCGTAATGAACCGGGATTCGGCGCTGCGCTTCCTGCACAAATACGATGGCCGCGATCATGATGAGACCAATGATGACGACGGCAACGAATCCGCCAATATTCTCGCCGGCAAAGAGCGACTGACCGAGCGCGGCGGGAGCTCCAGCCACGATGCCGGCGAAAATAATGATGGATACGCCATTGCCGATGCCGTTCTCCGTGATCAACTCGCCGATCCAGAGCAGAAACATCGTGCCCGCAGTCATCACAATCAGCATGACCACAATGTCAAACGCGCCGAGCGTCGGCGACAAGAGCCCCTGCTGCGCGGAGCGCAGAATCTGGATCTGGCCAAATCCTTGCAGCATGGCGAACGGGATGGTGGCCAGGCGCGTCCACTGGGCGATCTTGCGGCGGCCGGCTTCGCCCTCCCGCGAGAGTTCCTGTAGCGGAGGAATCAGCGGAACCAGGACGGTCGAAGCGATGTTGGCCGTCACGTACGGATAGACGCCCAACGCGACGACCGAGAAATTCTCCAGCGCCCCACCGGAGAGCAGGTTCATAAAGCCCAGCAATTGGTTGCCGGCAAAGAAATCGGCCAGCAACTCCGTGTTGACTCCGGGCAGGGGAATATGCGCGACAGCCCGAAACACGACCAGAAGGCCGATGGTGAAAAGAATCTTGCGACGAACGTCGGGAAGCTGGAAGGCCGCGACGGCCGTCTCGATCACTCGCTCAACTCCTCGACGGAGCCACCGGCGCTTTCGATCTTCGCCTTGGCCGCCGCCGAGAACTTTGGCGCCCGCACCGTCAATGCGCGGTCCAGATCTCCCCCGGCAAGAACCTTGTAGAGGCCGGGCTCAATCAGGCCCTGGGCCTTGAGTTCCTCAGGACCAACCACCGCCCCCTCGGGAAATGCGCTGAGCGCACCCACGTTGACTGGCTGGAAGTCGCGCCTGAACCGATGGTTGGTAAAGCCACGGCGGCTTGGGAAGCGCATGAGCAGGCGCGTCTGCCCGCCCTCAAAGCCGGGATAGGCGTTGCCGCCGCTGCGGGCGCCCTGTCCCAAGGTCCCGCGGCCCGCGGTCTTCCCGCTGCCCGAGCCTTCGCCGCGACCGACGCGACGACGGCGCTTACGACGCGGCGCGTCCGCCGTGATCTGATGCGGCTTCATACGGCGTCACTTTGCGACGGGACCGATTCAACCTCAACGAGATGCCCAACGACCTTCACCATGGCCCGGACGTCCGCCGTATCCGGACGCGACGACCGGCGCCCAATCGCACCAAGGCCAAGGGCCCGCAGGGTGTGCCGCTGCGAGTCCCGCGAGCCGATGGCGCTGCGCACCTGGCGCAGACGCAGTTCACTCATCGGTGGATGCCCCCAGCGCCTGCTTGCGACGTGCGACCGATTCTTCGGGTATCTGCAAACTTGCCAGGCCGTTCACCGTGGCTCGAACCACGTTGACTGCGTTTGTTGAACCGATGATCTTGGTGAGCAGATTGCGAACGCCGGCAAGTTCAAGCACCGCTCGCACGGCGCCGCCGGCAATGACTCCGGTCCCGGGACCGGCGGGACGAAGCACCACCTTGGATGCTTGATAGCTCTCTTCCACGTAGTGGGGAATCGAGCCGTCGTCGGTCAGCGGGACGGCGATGAGCGACCGGCGCGCGCGTTCCTGGCCTTTACGAATTGCCGCGACAACCTCATTGGCCCGACCGATGCCCACGCCCACGTGTCCGCGACGGTCGCCGACAACAACGATTGCATTGAAGCCAAAGCGGCGGCCACCCTTCACGACCTTGGCCACGCGCTTGATGCGTACAACGCGATCGTCCAGGCGATGCATATCGCCTCCCTCGCCGGACGCGTCGTGACCGCCTGAAACGTGCCGCGTGTCAATCGTCATACTGCGATGCCCCCGGCGCGAACGGCGTCGGCCAACGCCTTGACACGCCCGTGGTAGTGGTGGCCGCCTCGGTCAAAAACGACGGCCGTGATTTGGAGCTCCTTCGCACGCTCGGCCAAGCGCGCCCCGACATCCGCCGCGCGCTGAACCTTGGTGGCTCCCTCCGTGGCGCGTTCACGCGACGACGCGGCAACCAGCGTATGCCCGGCCGCGTCGTCAATCACCTGCGCATAGGTGTGCTTGAGACTGCGGAACACGGCGAGTCGCGGACGCTTCGCGCGCCCCACCACGCGTTGACGAATGCGGCGATGCCGCCGCTTGCGAGCTGATTGTCGAGTCCCCTGGGCCATGAGTCAGGTCACCTATGCAACGGTGGTCGCGGCAGTCTTGCCGGGCTTTCGCCGAACGACTTCGCCCTGATAGCGCAGGCCATGCCCCTTGTAGGGATCGGCCGGCCGAATGGCTCGAAGATCCGCCGCTGCCTGGCCAACGGCCTGCTTGTCGATCCCGCGAATAACGATATGCGTCGGGTCGGGAACTTCAAACTCGATTCCCTCAGGAGCCACGCGCCGCTGCGGGTGCGTGAATCCCAACTGCAAGTCAAGCGTATTGCCCTGAAGCTGCGCTCGATAGCCGGTCCCCTGGATCTCCAGACGCTTCTCATAGCCCTGCGTCACGCCGACGATCATGTTGGCCACCAACTGGCGAGCCAGGCCGTGCAAGGCTCGCGTCCGGTGGTCGTCGTTCGGACGGCTGGCCAGCAAGCGCCCGTTGTCTCGAGCGAATGTGATCAGGCGGGGAAGGGTTTGGGTCAACTCACCCTTGGGACCTCGCACCGACACGACGTTGTCCGCGTCGAAACTGACGCTCACGCCTTCAGGCACGTTGATGGGAGTTAAGCCAATCCGCGACATGGAATTACCAGACGAAACAGATGACTTCGCCGCCGAGGCGACGTTTGGCAGCCTCACGGCCCGACATGATGCCTTGCGACGTGGAGATAACGGCGGTTCCAATACCGCCCATAACGCGCGGAATCTCGCGCGACCGCGTATGGATGCGCAGTCCCGGGCGGCTGACGCGTTTGGCGCCCCCGAAGGCTGGCTCACCGTTGAGGTAGCGCAAGGTCACGTCCAACCATGCCCGATGGCCATCCTGGACCGTTTCAATGGATCCGATAAATCCCTCGTCCGCCAGGAGCGCGGCAATGCGGGCTTTGGTCTTTGAGTGAGGAATACGCACTTTGGTGTGACGCGCCGCCACGGCATTCCGCAGCCGAGCCAGCATGTCCGCAATTGGGTCGGTCATCTTCGCCTCACCAACTCGCCTTCGTCACTCCCGGAATATGACCCTTTACGGCCAGTTCACGGAAGCAGATTCGGCAAATGCCAAATCGGCGGATGTGCGCACGCGGCCGGCCACAAAGTCGGCAACGGTTGCGATACCGCACTTTGAAGCGCAGCTTGCGCCCGCGAATAGACTTGGTCTCGAACTCGGGGTCGAGCCAGGCCTCGCGCTCGCGCCTCCACTTCTCGATCTTTGCCTTGCGCGCCATTACCGAACCTCAGGCTGCCTCGTCGAGGCGTTGGAACGGCATGCCGAGGAGTTCGAGCAGCCGCAGGGACTCGCTGTCACGCGGGGCGGTCGTCACGATGACGACCTGCAATCCGCGAATTCGATCAATCTGGTCGTAGTCGATCTCCGGAAAAATAAGCTGCTCGGAGAGGCCAAGCGAGTAGTTGCCACGGCCGTCAAACGACGTCCGTCGAACCCCTCGAAAGTCACGCATTCGCGGAAGAGCAACGGTGACCAGGCGATCCAGGAACTCATACATGCGGGTGCCCCGCAACGTCCCCTTCACGCCCACGCGCTGCCCGGCGCGCAGTTTGAACGCCGCCACACTCTTGCGAGCTCGCGTCACCACGGGACGTTGCCCCGTAATCGTGGCGATGTCGCGGACGGCGTGATCCACGGCGGCATCGTTTTCCAGGGCCTCGCCCAGCCCGATGTTCACGACGATTCGGTCCAGGCGCGGAACGGCCAGCGCGTTGGAATAGCCGAACTCCCGCATCATCTGCGGCCGGATCTCCTCCCGATAGCGCGTCAGCAGGCGGGCCATTACTCGTCAATCAGTTCATTGCATGTGCGGCAGCGGCGCCGCTTCACACCATCATCGCCAAGCCTGTATCCGACCCGGGCCGGCTGGTCACAGACGGGGCACACCAACATGACGTTCGAGACGTCAAGCGGGGCGTTGAAGTCAATGATACCCGCCGGCTGTCCGATCGCCCGTGGTCTGGCGTGTCGCTTGCGAATGTTCACACCTTCAACAACAACGCGACCGGTCGCTGGAACCACACGCTCAACCACTCCGCGTCGGCCGACATCACGGCCCTGCAGCACCTGGATGGTGTCGCCTTTTCGAATGCGAAAGCGCCGTTCAGACATCGCGCTACAGCACCTCCGGCGCCAGGGAAACGATGCGCATGAAGCGACGGTCACGCAGCTCACGGCCGACAGGACCGAAGATTCGTGTGCCCCGCGGCACGTCGCCCTCAAGCAGAACCGCAGCGTTATCGTCAAAGCGAATCCTCGAGCCGTCCGGCCGTCGATACTCCTTGTTGACGCGCACCACCACCGCGTGCACCACAGATCCACGTGGAACCGCGCTGTTGGGCGCCGCTTGCTTCACGCTGCCCACAATGATGTCGCCAACGCGCGCGTACTTGCGAGACGAGCCACCCAACACGCGAATGCACATGATCTCGCGCGCGCCGCTGTTGTCGGCGACCCTGAGTCGGCTCTGCTGCTGAATCATTGCTGCTCCGCGCGCTCCGCCCCACCGGACGACGCAACCGTCGCCGCTTCCGTATCGCCGGCGCTAAAGGCCGCTTGGCGTTCCTCGGCGGTTAGCTGCGTGCGCTCAAGGACTTCGACGAGACGCCAGCGCTTCCGCCGGCTGATCGGACGCGATTCCTCGATCTGCACCACATCGCCAATGCGGCAGATGTTGCCGGGATCGTGCGCCATGAACTTGCGACGAATACGTACCGGCTTCCGATAGAGTCGATGGCGGCGGACCGATTCCACCTCAACGATGATTGTCTTGTCGGCCCGGTCGCTAGCCACGCGACCGACCCGGCGAGCACGAGCTCCGGACACGGGTTACGCCTCCTCCATTTCGAAGGACGCCAGCGCACGCTCGCGCTGCACGGTCAGCATGCGCGCGATGTCACGCCGCACCTGGCGCAACTGCGACGTATCAGCCAATTGCAGCGTCGCATGCTGAACGCGCAGCCTGAAGAGTTCTTCTTTCGTCTCGGTAATCCGCGTGGCCAACTCGTCATCGCTCAGATCCCGGAACTGATCAGCCTTAGCCAACGGCGACCTCCGCGGAACGCGAAACCACGCGCGTCTGCACCGAAAGCTTGTGTGATGCCAGGCGCATAGCCTCACGCGCCATGCTTTCTTCAACACCGGCAAGCTCAAAGAGGATTCGACCCGGCTTGACCACGGCTACCCAACTCTCCACATTGCCCTTCCCACTGCCCATTCGAACCTCGGCCGGCTTTTGCGTGATGGGCTTGTCCGGAAATATTCGAATCCAAAGCTGGCCGGTTCGCCGAACCGAATGCGTAATCGCGCGGCGGGCCGCCTCGATTTCGCGGCTGTCCACCCATCCCACGGTCGTGGCCTGCAGGCCAAAGTCACCCGAGACGAGCGAGCTGCCGCGACCGGCGCGGCCACGTCGACGCCCCCGGTGCATCTTGCGGAACTTTGTGCGCTTTGGCATCAACATGGTCAGCCTCGCGGTGGCCGGCGACGACGGCCCGCGGACGGTCGCGATACCGACTCCGAGAGCAACTCGGCCGCGTCACGAGCGGCGCCGCGGTGAACCCATCCCTTCACACCGATTCGGCCGGCGGCTGTTCGCGCTTCCGTAAAGCCGTAATCGATGTCGGCGTCGAGCGTCTGAAGCGGAACGGTGCCAAGCAACTCGAACTCGCTTCGCGACATTTCACGCCCGCCCAGGCGGCCGCTCACCATGATCTTCACGCCTTGTGCGCCGGCGCGCATGGTCCGTTCCGCCGTCATCTTGATCGCACGACGGAAGGAAACGCGGCGCTCCAGTTGGTCGGCCACGTTTCGAACCACAAGAAACGCGTCAAGCTCAGGCTGACCAATCTCTTCAACATCCACGACCACGCGCTTGCCGGTGTGCCGTTCAATGCGGTTCTGGATTTCCTCCCGGTTACTTCCACCACGCCCGATCACAATGCCGGGCCGCGCCGTATGGATAACCACTCGAACCTGGCTGACTTGGCGCTCGATCTCAATCTTCGAAACCCCGGCCCCGTAACTGCCGCGCCGGCGACCGCCGCGTCGAGCGCCATCACGTCCATTGGGCGCTTCAAGGTATTGACGCACGAGATTCCGAATGGCCAGGTCTTCCAGCAACAGTTCGGTGTAATCTCGATCGGCGTACCACGTGCTCTCCCAGCGGGTGGTGTAACCCAGGCGATACCCGATGGGATGAACCTTGCGACCCATGTCTACGCCATCCCGTCTTCAACCGTCACGGTAATGTGACCGGATCGCTTCAGGTACGGTCCAACCCGCCCACGTGATCTCGGCCGGAAGCGCCGCAGTGCCGGCCCGTCGTTGACCACGACCGACTGGATGCGCAACGCGTCGCGGTCCAGCGCATAGTTGTGCTCGGCGTTGGCCGTCGCTGACTTGACGACCTTGGCAATCGCAGACGCCGCTCGATTGGGCATGAACGCCAGCATGGACATTGCCTGGTCGATCTCTAGGCCCGCCAACTCGCGCGCGATCACTCGTCCGCGCTGCGGCGACATGCGCACGTACTTGGCCGTTGCGGAGACTTCCATGCCTTAGCGTCCCATCGGCGTCGTGGAGCGTCCGCGCGCATGGCTGCGAAACGTACGCGTCGGTGCGAATTCACCAAGCCGATGCCCCACCATGTTCTCGGAGATGTACACCGGCACGTGCCGTCGTCCATCGTGCACGGCGATTGTGAGTCCCACCATTTCGGGGTGAACCACGCTGGCCCGACTCCAGGTTCGTATGACCTGCTTGCGGCGACTGCGCGAGGCTTCGGCCACACGCTTCTCGAGTTTTGGATGGATGTACCAACCCTTTTTTGTGCTGCGCGACATTCCGTCCTACCTGTTCCGCCGGCGCACGATGAACTTGTCGCTGGGACGCCGCCCGACCCGAGTTCGGCGACCTTGGGTGGGTTTGCCCCACGGCGTTTTCGGTCCCGGCATGCCCACCGGCGCCTTGCCTTCGCCGCCACCATGTGGATGATCGTGAGGGTTCATGGCCGCACCACGCACCTGTGGGCGGCGGCGGCGCCATCGTATCCGACCAGCCTTCCCCGCCGACTGGTTACTGTGGTCCGCATTCCCTACGCGGCCCACCGTCGCCACACAGGCCTCGGAGACTTGACGCATCTCGCCTGACGGTAATCGAAGCGTCGCAAGTCCGCGATCCTTGGCCATGAGCTGACACACCATGCCGGCCGACCGCACCAGCTGTGCGCCACGTCCGGGAGTCAACTCCACGGCATGGATCTCGGTTCCCGCCGGGATGCGAGCGAGCTGCATGGCGTTCCCAGGTCGCGGTTCGGCGCCTGGGCCGGAAAGGAGCTCGCTGCCCACGTCAATCCCAACCGGCGCCAGAATGTATCGCTTCTCACCGTCCCGATAGTGCAGCAGAGCAATATGCGCCGATCGGTTGGGATCGTATTCGACACTGGCGACCACGGCCGGCACACCAGCTTTGTCGCGACGCCAATCGATAACACGGTAGCGTCGCTTGGCGCCGCCCCCGCGATGCCGAACGGTAATCCTGCCCGTGTTATTGCGACCCGCCCGCTTCTTGAGCGGACGCAGCAGCGTCTTCAGCGGCCGGTCGCCTGACAGCTCAATGTTGTCAACGGCAACGTAGCCACGCCGGCCCGGCGAGGTTGGGTTGAAGTTACGCAGCCCCATCGCCTAGACCCCCGGGACCACTTCGATAGTGTGGCCGTCGCGCAGGGTGACCACGGCCTTGCGCCAGCTTGGCTGGTGACCTTCGAATCGTCCCATGCGCCGCGGCTTTCCGCGCACGTTCATTACGTTGACCGACGCGACCTCCACGTGAAACATGGCCTCCACGGCTTGCCGGACCGAGTGCTTGGACGCCCCGCTCCGGACCTGGAACACGTACTTGCCGAGTTCGCCCAGCGCCGTGGACTTCTCCGTCACGATTGGGCGCGTAATGACGTCGGCGGGATTCATCGGCCAACTCGCGCCTGCAGCGCATCCAGCGCCGCCGGGCTGGCCACGATGTGGTCGGCCACGGCGATTCCATAGAAGCTCAACGTATCGGCCCGTTCGACATCCACGTTGGGGATGTTCCGTGCCGAGCGCCGCAACGCCTCCGAAGGATCCACGTCAACCAGGAGCACGCGTCCGGACAGTCCGCTGGCAGTCAGCCACGCCGCTCGGTCGCGTGTCCTCGGCGAGTCGCCCCACGAGGGCGCCACGCGAATGCACGCCCCGGCGGCCTTGCCCGCCAATAGCGCACGTATCGCCTCTTTTCGCTCACGCTTATTCATGCGAGCACGCGCGCGCCCGGGCTTGGGCCCAAAGGCCACACCGCCGCCCCGCCGCACGGGCGAACCTGCGCTGCCCGCGCGTGCGCGACCGGAACCCTTCTGGCGGAAGAGTTTGGCCGTGCTGGCCGCAACCTGGCCACGACTCTTCGTGTTGGCCGTGGCCTGGCGCTGGTTGGCCGCGTGAACAACCAGCATGCGCTTCAGCATTTCGGCCGGCGCGTCCGCGCTGCCGAAACAGTCGCTCGCCACCGGGGCGAGCTCATCCGGACCTTCGCTCTGTGCGGCCATCAGTCAGCCCCCCGGCCGGTTCGGCGAACTGGTCGAATGGTCACGACGGTGTCGCGCGGTCCGGGCACTGCGCCAACCACGAGAACCAAGCCTCGATCAATGTCAACGCCTGCCACCGTGAGATTGCGGGACGTCGCGCGGCTCCCACCCATGCGTCCAGCCATGCGGGTGCCCTTAAAGACTCGGCTGGGCGACGTCCCGGCGCCAATCGATCCTGGTGCCCGCTCGCGATCCGACTGGCCGTGGGTCCGCTTGCCGCCCCTGAATCCATGACGCTTCATCACGCCAGCGAAACCTTTGCCCTTGGACACGCTCACAACGTCCACACGCGGTCCGAGGTCCACATTGGCCACGCTGAGCTCGTCCCCTACCGAAAACTCGGTCGCGTCCGGCGTTCGAAACTCGCGTAACACGCGGTAGGACGGCAAGCGCCCAAGGTGCCCGCGCTCCGCGCGCGTAAGCCGACGTTCGGGCCCGGGATCGAAACCGAGCTGCACGGCGGAATAGCCGTCGGTGGCGTCCGTTCGTACCTGTGTGACATGGCACGGCCCGGCCTGGAGGACCGAGACTCCCAGCGCCCGACCGTGGTCGTCAAAGACTTGCGTCATGCCGAGCTTGCGACCGATAAGCCCCACGGACATCGCTACGACTTCAACTCAATGTCGACGCCCGCGGCCAGTTGCAACCGCAGGAGTTCGTCCATGGTCTGAGGCGTCGGATCAATCACGTCAATCAGCCGCTTGTGCGTCCGCATCTCGAACTGCTCGCGCGAGTCCTTGTCAATGAATGGGGATCGAATCACCGTCCACGTCTTGCGCTCCGTGGGAAGCGGGATCGGCCCACGTACATCAGCGCCGGTCCGGCCCGCCGTATCGATGATGCGTCGAGCCGCGTCATCCAGCACGCGGTGGTCATAAGCCTTGAGGCGAATCCGGATTCGCTGCGTGGGCGACTGTCGTCGTGGGCGTGCCGGCGCACGACGGCCCGAGGCTTCCATCGAAGCCGGGCGAGGGGGGCGGGCGCGCGCGTGGGCCATCGGTTACTTGATGATGCTCGTCACGACGCCCGCGCCGACCGTCACGCCACCTTCGCGGATCGCGAAATTCACGCCATCCTCCAGGGCAATCGGCTGGTGCAGGCGCACCGTCATTTCCACGTTGTCGCCGGGCACTACCATTTCAGTCCCTTCCGGCAACTCAATCTCGCCGGTCACGTCCGTGGTTCGAATGTAGAACTGCGGACGATAGCCACTGAAAAACGGCGTGTGCCGGCCGCCTTCGTCACGCGTCAGCACGTAGACCTGGGCCATGAATTCGGTGTGGGGGGTGATGGAACCGGTCTTCGCCAGCACCATTCCGCGCTCCACCTCGTCGCGCTCAATGCCACGAAGCAGGCAACCGACGTTGTCGCCAGCCACGCCTTCGTCCAGCGTCTTGCGGAACATCTCCACGCCGGTCACGACTCGCTGATCGATCTCGGAACGCATGCCGACGATGTCAACCTGCTCCCCGACCTCAACCTTGCCGCGCTCGACGCGGCCCGTGACCACGGTGCCGCGACCCTTGATTCCGAACACATCCTCAACCGGCATCAGGAACGGCTGGTCGACCGGACGCTCCGGCTGTGGGATATACGTGTCGACGGCTTCCATCAACTCCAGGATCGGCTGATACTCCGGCGCATCGAGGTCCGTGCTCTCCGACTCCAAGGCCAGCAGGGCGCTGCCCGGAATGATCGGAGCGTTGTCACCGTCGAAGTCGTACTTGTTCAAGAGGTCGCGAAGTTCAAGATCAACGAGCTCAAGCAACTCCTCGTCTTCAACGATGTCCGCCTTGTTGAGGAATACCACGATCGCCGGTACGTCCACCTGGCGCGCCAGCAGCACGTGCTCATACGTTTGCGGCATCGGACCGTCGTCCGCGCCGACCACCAGGATCGCGCCGTCCATCTGAGCGGCGCCCGTGATCATGTTCTTGATGTAGTCCCGGTGGCCGGGGGCGTCAATGTGCGCGTAGTGCCGGCTCTCGGTCTCGTATTCCGCATGCGTAATTGAAATCGTGATTCCGCGTTCCTTCTCCTCGGGCGCGCGGTCGATTTCATCGAAGGCCATGAAGTCGGCCAACTGCTTGTACGACAGCACCTTCGTGATTGCGGCGGTCAGCGTCGTCTTGCCGTGGTCAACGTGGCCAATCGTGCCCACGTTTACGTGC
>JAJEGF010000022.1 GCA_022820025.1 Chloroflexota bacterium | reverse complement strand
GGTCTCCGGATGAACGATCGGGCGGGCGGGAAACCGTCCGAAGCATCGAACGCCCACCGAGTCCAGCACTTCGTCCAGGTCGCCGGTTTCAACCGGAATCCCGTCCAGGGTGCCGCAGTCGTCACCCATCACAATCACATCTTGGGCCACGTCAACCAGGCGGCGGGTCAGATAGCCACTGTCCGCCGTACGCAGGGCCGTGTCGGCCAGGCCCTTGCGCCCGCCATGCGTGGAAATGAAGTACTCGTGCGTTGACATGCCCTCGCGGAAGTTCGCCCGCACCGGCATCTCGATGATCCGGCCGGAAGGGTTCGACATAAGACCTCGCATACCCGAAATCTGCCGAATCTGGTCGAAATTCCCCTTGGCGGCGCCTGAATTGCCCATCATGAACACCGGGCTCATCTCGTCCATGCTCTCTTCAACGGAACTGGAAACCGTCGCCATCGCGTCGGTCCACGCCTTAACCGTCAGGCGATACCGCTCGTCGTCCGTGATGAGCCCGTCCTCGTAGCTCGCGCGAATGCCGCTGACGCGGTCGTCGGTCTCCTGCTCGACCTTGCGCTTCACGTCGGGAATCTCAAGATCTTTGATCCCCATCGTGACGCCGGACCGGGTTGCCCAGTACATGCCCAGGTTCTTGAGCTGGTTGGCTACCTCACCTGTCACGTCCATGTTGGTGTTGAAGAAGACCATTTCGATCACTCGCCGCAAGCCACCCTTGTCCAGGCGTTCATTGACGAAGCGAAGGTCCCGCGGAATCGCTTGATTCAGCATGATCCGCCCGACCGTCGTCTCAATGATGACCGGACCGTCCTGCCCCATGGCCGCGTCGGGGAAGTCCTCCGGCGTTACCCGCAGGCGGACGAGCGCTTGCAAGTCCGCAACCCCGTGTTCGAAAGCAAGCACGGCGTCAGCGAAATTGGCGAAGAGCTTGCCCTCGCCCGTCGCGCCGTCCCTGACCTCCGTGAGGTAGTACGCCCCCAGCACCATGTCCTTCGTTGGACTCACGATCGGCGTACCGTCCGCGGGCGACAGGATGTTGTGGGTGCTCTTCATGATGTGGCGGGCTTCGTCTTGCGCCGCCCGGCTGAGCGGCACATGCACGGCCATTTGGTCGCCATCGAAGTCCGCGTTGAACGCCGTGCAAACCAGCGGATGAATCTGAATGGCGCTGCCGCTCACCAGCACGATGTCGAACGCCTGGATCCCCAGGCGGTGCAGCGTCGGGGCGCGATTGAGCAACACGGGATGGTCGCGAGTAACCTCTTCAAGCGCGTCCCAGACCAGCGGTTCGGGATGCTCGACCATCCGCTTGGCACTCTTGATATTGCTGGCGTGCCCGTCGTCCACGAGTTTTCGCATCACGAAGGGCTTGAAAAGCTCAAGGGCCATCTTGGTGGGTAGACCACACTGGTTCAGGTTCAGGTGCGGCCCAACCACGATCACGGATCGACCGGAGTAGTCCACGCGCTTGCCCAGCAGGTTTTGGCGGAACCGACCCTGCTTTCCGCGCAAGAGGTCGCTCAGCGACTTGTAGGGATGGTTGGATGAGCCGGTCACGGCCCGACCGCGTCGGCCATTGTCGATCAGCGCGTCCACGGCTTCCTGGAGCATGCGCTTCTCGTTGCGCACGATGATCTCCGGCGCGCCAAGCTCTACCAGGCGCTTGAGGCGGTTATTGCGGTTAATGACCCGTCGATAGAGATCGTTCAGATCGCTCGTCGCAAACCGTCCGCCGTCCAGTTGAACCATCGGTCGGAGTTCCGGCGGCAGCACTGGCAGCACGTTCAGAATCATCCACTCCGGGCGATTGCCCGAGCGTCGAAACGCCTCCACGACCTTCAGCCGCTTGGCGGCCTTCTTGCGTCGCTGAATGGAGTTCGCCTCCAGCTCTTCACGCAGGAAATCCGCCAGATCATCCAGGTCGACGTTAGCGATCAGGTCACGAACGGCTTCCGCTCCGATTCCGGCCTCGAAGATGTCGCCGCACGTGTGCGACAACTGCTGATAGCGTGGCTCCGAGAGCAGTTGGTGAAGCTCCAGCGTGGCCAGGTCCTTCCGGCGCTGCTCGTAGTAATCCCGGGCATCGTCGATTTCCCGGCGCCGATCCTCCTCAATGCCCGTCACCGCCTGCTCGCTCTCGCGTCGTTCGACGGCCTTGGTCGCATTGAATCGATCGCGCGCGCCGGACTTCTCAGCGTCGAATCGGGACGTGACTTCGGTAATAGCCGCCTCGGTCGCCGCGTCCAGCTTGGACAGAGCGTCCGCGGGGGGTACCTCGCCAGCGGCCACAAAGGGTTCGGGCAACCAACTCAGCTCGGCAGCGTCTTCCAGCTTCCGCTGGCCCACGGCGGCCAATAGGTTGCGGACGCCGGCAGTCTCCTGGTTAATGGAGTCGACACTCGCCTGCGCCTCGCTGTCCAGGCGCTTCAGTTCATCGGCGAGCTGCGCGTCCAGCTGCGCGGTCTGATCGTCCAGCCGTCGACTCTCATCCGCAAGACGCATGGCCGCCGAATCCTCGACGTCCTCAATTCGGCCGGCCAGGTCCTCATCAACTCGGCCAAGCGCCTCGTCGCGCTCAGCCTCATTCAGGTCGGTAATGATGAACGAGGCGAAGTAGACAATCTTCTCCAGGTCGCGCGGCGTAATGTCCAGAACTTGTCCGATTCGGCTGGGCGTCCCCTTCAAAAACCAGATGTGGGTAATTGGCGCCGCCAGCTCAATGTGCCCCATCCGCTCACGACGAACGCGTGAGCGTGTGACTTCAACGCCGCACTTGTCGCAGATGATCCCTCGAAAGCGCACACGCTTGTACTTGCCGCAGGCGCACTCCCAGTCCTTCGTCGGACCGAAGATGCGTTCGCAGAACAGGCCGTCCCGCTCCGGCTTCAGCGTGCGGTAATTGATGGTCTCCGGCTTGGCCACCTCGCCGTATGACCAGGACCGAACCTGATCGGGAGACGCCAGGTGGATCCGAATCGCGCTGAACTTGTTGACCTCAAGCATTCGTTCGGGTCCTCCTAGAGTCGGTATTCACGACCCTGGATGTTGATGCCATCCAGGTCGGGCAGCTGGTCGTGCATGTGTTCGCCGGCCAGCGCGATTTCTTCCTCGGCGTCGTCCAGAATGTCCACGGAAACGCCAAGACTCTGCAACTCCTTCACCAGCACCCGGAAAGACTCGGGAATGCCGGGTTCGAGGATGGACTCGCCTTTGACAATGGCTTCGTACGTCTTGACACGGCCCAGAATGTCGTCGGACTTGACCGTCAACATTTCCTGCAGCGTGTGCGCGGCCCCGTAGGCCTCCAGCGCCCAGACTTCCATTTCGCCAAATCGCTGACCGCCCATTTGCGCCTTGCCGCCCAGCGGCTGCTGAGTGATCAGCGAGTAGGGCCCGGTGGATCGGGCGTGGATCTTGTCGTCCACCATGTGCCCGAGCTTCATCATGTAGATCACGCCCACCGTGACTTCCTGGTCAAACCGCTCCCCGGTGCGGCCGTCATACAGCACGGCCTTGCCGTCCGCCGGCAGGTCGGCTTCGGTCAGGGCCTCGGCGATCGTGTCTTCATCGGCGCTGTCAAACACCGGGCTAATCGCGCGGAAGGCCAGCTTGTCGGCTGCCCATCCAAGGTGCGTCTCCAGCGTCTGCCCCACGTTCATTCGAGAGGCGACCCCAAGCGGATTCAGAATGATGTCAACGGGAGTCCCGTCCGCCAGATAGGGCATGTCCTCTTGCGGCAGGATCATGGAAATCACGCCCTTGTTGCCGTGGCGGCCCGCCATCTTGTCGCCAACCATCAGCTTGCGCTTCGAGGCAACGCTTACGCGGATCATCTCGGTCACACCCGCCTGAAGGTCGTCGCCCGCTTCGGCTGAAAACCGACGAACGTCGATAACGCGGCCGTACTCGCCAGCCGGCACGTGCTTGGATGTGTCCTTCACTTCCCGTGCGTCGCGACCGAAGATCGCACGCAGCAGGCGATCTTCTCCCGAGAGCTCGGTTTCGCCCTTGGGCGTGATCTTCCCGACCAAAACGTCGTCCGGCCCAACCTCGGCCCCCACATACACCACGCCCGTGTCGTCCAGATTGCGAAGGGCTTCCTCGTTCTGATTCGGAATGTCGCGGGTGATCTCTTCGGCCCCGAGTTTCGTGTCGCGCGCCTCCACCTCGTACTTCTCGATGTGGATCGAGGTAAAGACGTCATCCTTCAGCAGACGCTCGCTCACGACGATGGCGTCTTCGTAGTTCCCGCCTTCCCAGAACATGAAGGCCACCACGATGTTCTGGCCCAGGGCAATCATGCCGTCGGCCGTGGCCATGCTCTCGGCGATCGGCTGACCGGCCGTCACCGAGTCGCCGGCGGCCACCACCGGTCGCTGGCTGATGCAAGTCGCGGTATTGGAGCGATCGAACTTCCGGAGGCGGTAAACACGTTCGCCGTCGTCGTCGCCATGGTCGATCGTGATCTCTCGGGACGTCACGTGCGTCACCGCGCCGGCGGCGGCCGCCAACTGCATGTGCCCCGAGTCGCGCGCGCTGACCTCCTCCATGCCGGTAGCCACCAGCGGGGCCTCTGGCTTGATCAACGGCACGGCCTGCCGCTGCATGTTGGCGCCCATGAGCGCTCGGTTGGCGTCGTCGTGCTCGAGAAACGGAATCATGGCCGTCGCAAGGCTCACGATCTGCTGTGGCGACGAGTCCAGGTACTCGACCTCACTCGCGTCTGCCTCGTGGAAATTCGGTCCCCGGCGAACGGACACGCGCTCCAACTCGATTTCGTTGTTCGAGTTCAGCACGGTCTTGGCCTGCGCGATCGTGTGACGCTCTTCTTCGTCGGCCGCCAGGTACTCAACCTCATCCGTCACCACCGGCCGAATGCGCACGTCCAGTGCCTCGGCGCCATCCACCTGGCCAATGGCCGCCGCCAGGGGTTCATCAATCACGTCACCAACCTGCGCCACCGGCTGGCCGTCGCCGTTCGCACCAAATGGTCCGGCAACCGTCCGGCCCAGCAGCCCCTCGGCGTCGGTGGCGGGCAGGCGGGTGATCACACGCCGATACGGCGTCTCGATAAACCCATACGAGTTGACGCGGGCAAGCGTTGCCAGCGTGTTAATCAGCCCGATGTTCGGCCCTTCGGGCGTCTCGATGGGACACACGCGCCCGTAATGACTGTAGTGCACGTCGCGCACATCAAATCCGGCGCGCTCCCGTGACAGCCCGCCGGGCCCCATGGCGCTCAGCCGCCGCTTGTGGGCAAGTTCCGCCATTGGGTTGGCCTGGTCCATGAACTGGGACAGCTGGCTGCCGCCGAAAAACTCCTTGACGGCGGCGGTCACGGGCCTCGTGTTGATCAGCCCCGACGGCGTGGCCTCCGCCGCGTTCTGAATGCTCATCCGCTCTTTGATCACTCGCTCCATGCGCAGCAAGCCGACGCGAAACTGGTCGGCCAACAGTTCGCCTACGGCGCGGACACGTCGGTTGCCCAGGTGGTCGATGTGGTCCGGAACCCCTTGAGTCACGTTCAGTCGCACGATCTCGCGCACGATGGCAACGAGATCGTTCGGCTCGAGCGTCCGAGTGGTTTCGTCGGTCTCGAGCCCGAGGCGCTTGTTCAGCTTGTAGCGCCCGACTGGCCCCAGGTCGTAGCGGCGAATGTTGAAGAACGTCTGCTCAATCAGGGAACGCGCGTTGTCCACGGTGGCCGGGTCGCCCGGACGCAGCCGGTGATACAGCTCGATGAGGCCGTCCTCGGTGCTGAAGGCCAGGTCGCGCCGAGTCTCCGCACTCCCGATCGTCGATTCAATGAACCGATGCTCCGGATCCGTATCCACGTCGGCAAATGCTTCGAGCAAGGCCGCGTCGTCGCCCAACGCCGGCTCGATCGCGCGAAGAAAAGTCGTAACGGGCAACTTCCGCTTGCGGTCAATCTTTACGTTGACCATCGACTGATTGCTGGTCTCGAACTCCAGCCAGGCGCCGCGCTTGGGAATGAGCTTGGCGCCGAAGCGTCGGCGGCCGGTGGCGGGATCAATCTCGGCAGAGAAATAGACCCCGGGCGACCGCACCAACTGGCTCACGACCACCCGCTCGGCCCCGTTATAGATAAACGTGCCCTGGCGCGTCATCAGCGGGAAGTCGCCCATGTAGACGACCATTTCCTTGATTTCGCCGGTCTGCTTGTTGTGCAGCCGGGCCTTCACCCGCAGCGGCGCCTGGTACGTGCGGTCCTGTTCGCGGCACGCTTCTTCGGTGTACTTCGGCACGTCAAACGCGTCGTCGGGCACCTCAAAGTGAAGCTCCAGGTTCTTCCCCGTAAAGTCCTGGATGGGCGAGATCTCGGCGAACAGTTCTTGCAGGTATTCGTTCTTGAACCGTTCGAACGATTCGAGCTGCGTTGAGACCAGGTGCGGCATATCCAGGATGCTCGGGACCCGCCCGTAATGCCGCTCGTCAATGCCCGAAGTCGTGCCGTTAGAACTCATGAATGGCCTGCTCCTTCATTCGACCACGTGCGGAAACAATTTCGCCCGCTCAGGCCGCTGCCGCGGCGCACGGGACGAACTCCGGTGTACAACCAATCGTGGGACCGGTAGCCGGGCACAAGGCGCCGACGCGCTCGAGCGGCGATCAACCGGGAACCCTGCCGGAAAAACTGCGTCAGCGCGTCACATCCGTTTTTGATTTGGAGCCCGTTGTTCGCAAGGCGCAAAAACCCAACCGGCGCACACCGGTCGGGTAGTTGCTATTCAGTTGACTCGCAGCCGCGCGGCTATTCGGGCACCCCCCACGTTGCGCCCAGAATACCATGTCGCCGCCGACCCTCCAAGCCGCAAGTAAGCGTCCCGGCTCGTCCGGAGTCGCCGGCCGGACGGCAACTGGAACGTCGACCTATCCCAGTCGCCCGCTCAAGGCGCGCCCGCCCAATACGTGAACGTGCCAATGCGCAACCGACTGCGCGCCGTCGCGCCCATGGTTGGTCGCCAGACGATAGCCTGACTCGGCCAGGTTCTCGGATTGGGCGACGGCGACGGCCGCCGCCAGCACCCGACCCAGCAATTCCCGGTCGTCCCGAAGTTCGTCAATGCTCGCCACGTGCCGGCGCGGTGCGACGAGCACGTGCGACGGTGCCTGCGGACTGATGTCTCGAAACGCGATCACATGGTCGTCCGCATACACCCCGTCGCTGGGGATGTCCCCGCGGGCAATGGCGCAAAAGATGCAACCCGTATCGCTGGCATCGGAACTCATTGGCCTCGATCTCCCGTGGCGGCCTCCGCTGACCCTATGGAATCTGGCACTGACGCTTCGGTGAAGTCGAGCAGCCGCCACTCCTCGTCCGCCGCAATGGCCTGCGGACGGAATCCGAATGGCTTGGCCGCGGCAACGACCTCATCAACCCGCGCGTTAATCACGCCGCCGAGCAGCAAGCGGCCGGCGGGCCTCAGCAGCCCGGCGTAGTCCGGCATCAACTTCACGTGCACTGATGCCACGATGTTGGCGACGACCAGTGCCGCTGGCTCGGGCGCTGCCAGGGTCGAGCTTGGAATGGATAGCTCGATCCGGTCGGCGACACCGTTTCGCCGGAGATTGGCGGCAGCCGTGGGGCCCGCCTCCGGATCTCGGTCGAAGGCATAGACGCGTGACGCGCCAAGCTTTGCCGCCGCAATGGCCAGCACGCCCGACCCGGTCCCAACGTCAGCGACCACGTCACCTGGCTGCAGGGCGGTCTCCAGCGCCGCCAACGCAAGTCGGGTCGTCGGATGATGTCCGGTTCCAAACGCCATGGCCGAGTCGAGAATAATCGGGATCCGATCGTGCGGCTGCCGCGGCCGGTCCAGCCACGCCGGTACGATCAACAGGCGCCGGCCAACCGCCAGCGGCCCGTAATACGCCCGCCAGCTCGTACGCAAGGCCTCCGCGTCGACAAACCTCTCCGTTGGCGCGCCAACCATGCCGTCCCCGGCGACTCGCAGCATGGCAAGCGCCCGCAGCACCTCGTGGCGCGCCGCCTCCTGGCGCTCGCCGGGGGCCACGTACGCGTGGGCCGTAACGGGCCAGTCGCCTTCCGCGGATCGGGGTCGGGTCTCCACGGCAAACGCCCGACCAACCAGCCGCTGCAGAGCGACGGACACGTCGTCCAGGGCTTCCGGTTTCATGGGCACGCTGATTGCCGCCCACCGGCTACTCACCGAAAGGCGGCTCGGATCTTCTCGACAAAGCTGCGCCCGCCCGAATCGCTGCCGCCGGGCAGCGTCTCGCGCAACTGATCCAGCAGATCGCGTTGCCTCCGATTCAGTTGTGTCGGCGTGGCGACGTGTACGAAGAGAAAATGATCGCCGCGCCCCGATCCGCGCAGGCTCGGCGCGCCTTTGCCGCGCAGCCGAATCGGTGTTCCGGCCTGGATGCCTGGCGGAATCTTGACGGACTTGAGCCCGTCGGCGGTCTCCACCTCCAGGCTGGCGCCAAGCGCCGCCTCGGCCACGTTGATCACCACGTTGCTCAGAATGTTGTCGCCGTCGCGTTCCAGGACCGGATGCGGTTTGACGTCGATACCGATATACAAATCGCCCGGCGAACCACCCCGCGGCCCGTGGTTGCCTTCGCCGGTGAGTCGCAGTTCGGTGCCCGGCTGAAGTCCGGCGGGAACCCTGACGGTTCGTTTCACCGATGCGCGCTCCAGGCCGACACCCGTACACGCCGGACACTTGCTTTCCACAACCTGCCCCGCCCCGCCGCAGGTGTCGCAGGTCGTGACGTTGACAAACTGACCAAAGATGGACCGCTGAGCTCGTTGCACCTGTCCGGTGCCTCGGCAGGGCCCGCACGTACTGGGCCGGGTGCCGGGCGCTGCGCCGTTCCCGGCACACGTGCCGCACGGCTCCAGGCGCTGGTAGTCCACGTCGGTCTCAATGCCGAAGACACCCTCCAGGAATTCCAGTTCCACTTGGATTCGCGCGTCCGTCCCCGGCTGCGCCGCTCCCGGCCTCGACCGGCGCCCGCCGCCGAAAAAGGCATCGAACACGTCGCCAATCCCGCCAAAATCGTCAAACCCCGCGCCAAAGGGAGACCCCGGACCGTCATGACCGAAACGGTCGTACGTCGCCCGTTTCTCGTCGTCGCGCAATACCTCGTAGGCCTCGTTGATCTGTTGAAACCGCTCGGTGGCGTCAGGCTCGCGACTGACATCCGGGTGGTGGCGTCGCGCGAGATCGCGATACGCCTTCCGAATCTCGTCGGGTCCAGCCGTCCGTTCAACGCCAAGGACGTCGTAGAAATCGGGCTTGGCGCTCACACGGTCTCGTTGGAATCTAGCGGCGGCTGGTCGTCCGACTCGGCGTCAGCATCCGCGGATTCGTCCGCCGGCGGCTTCGGCCCCGCCGTTACCAAAGCAGGCCGAATCACGCGATCGTGCATGCGGTAGCCGCGCTGCATTTCGGCAACAACGGCCGTGGCGTCGTCACCCTCGGTCATCACGACTTCGTGGACTTTCACGTCGATCGGATCGCCGGGACGACATTCAATCGCGGTAACGCCCGCGGTCTCCAGCACCCGGCGCAACTGGGCCTGGATCAGCGCGATTCCATCAATCCAGGTCAGCAGCCGCAGCTCATGAGGAATCGATCCGAACGCCCGTTCCAGCGCGTCCATGACACTCAGCAACTCGAACGCAAGAGCCTGGTTCGCGAATCTCGCTATTTCCTGAGCCTCGTCAGCCGTCCGCCGACGGTAATTCGCAAAATCGGCCTGCGCGCGCGTCAGGCGGTTCAATACGTCCTGACGACGCGCGTCAAGTTTGGCGACCTCCACCTTCAACGCCTCGACGTCATCCGCCGCAGCCTCCGGCGCGCCGTCGGTCTCGGCCGCTTCGTTCGAGTCGTCGAGAGCCGAGGCGGACCGATGGTCGGTGACCTTCACCTCGATCTGCGGTTCCTTTTCGACGTCGTCGGCATCAGTTCGTGCAGTTGCCATGCAGTCGTGCGACCCCGGGGGCGTTCACCGACATTCTACGGGTGAACTCGCCCTCGCCGGTTCTCCGGCCAGCGCTCCGTCAGCCCGGCCGTCGGCTAGGCGCCAGGCGCCGCGATCCGCACCTCACCCGGCGTCACTACGAAATCCGCCGAGGCGATGGGCCTCGCGCCCACCAGGATTTCAACGCGCCACGGCCCAGCCGCGGCGGTTGGTGGAAGTCCGAACCAGAAGCCAAATCGCGCCTGGCGATAGGCTGGCTGTGGATCCGTCAGGAATGTTCCCTGCTGGGCGTCGCCCGCAAACCAGCGGATTCCCAGGCGAGATCCCTGCGCCACGTTTGCGAACTCAATCGAGACATTCACCCGCTCGCCCGGGTGAAACGTGAGCGACGGCTGAACCGGCTCCTGCCCGGGCCCAAGCTGCAGGGCCAGCACCACGCTGTTGGCTTCGGCCGATTCGACGGCGCCAACCTGTGGCGTCGGCGTCCCCGTGTGCGTCGGCGTCTGGTCGGCCTGCGTTTGCGCCGACGGCGGCGTGGCGCCCGGGTGTTCCGCACTGATTCGCCAAATCAGGCCACGCGCCTCAAGCAGGTAGCCAAAGCCGTCCCGTCCCAGAGCAAGGTCAAGCGCGGTGAAAAGCGGAATCTCCCGCGCCAGGTCGCCGGACTGCCCCTGGCCCAGCGGATTCCCGGCAAGAATCTGCGCCTGCCCGCCGGGATCGATTCGCGCAATCTGGCCGTTGCCGCTGGCCACCACATACACCGCGCCCACCGCGTCCGTGGCAACCCCAATCGGCGCGTCGAGGGCGATTTCACGGGCCGGTCCCTCGACGGGCGCATCCGACCGGCCGGATCCTGCCAGGGTGTCAATCACGCCGTCAGCGCCGATTCGGCGAACAACGCCCGCGTGAAGTTGGGTGACGAGCGCCGAACCGTCGGCCGCAAGGGCCACGCGCTGCGGAAACCCCAGCGCCGCCTCCGTCGCCGGTCCGCCGTCGCCGCCGCTGCCGTCCACACCACGCCCCGCGTACGAGTGAATGCGACCGTCGGGTCGAATCACGCGCACCCGGTGAACGGGACCGTCGACCACATAGAGCGATCCGTCAGGCCCCAGGGCCAGCCCAACAGGCTCCGTAAACTGCGCGTCCCGCGCGAGACCGCCATCGCCGGCAACGCCGGGCTGCGAACCGCCGGCAAATGTCGTGATCACGCCGTCGGGATCGATCTTGCGAATGCGGAAATTGCCCGAGTCGGCCACGTAAATCGATCCGCTCGAATCGACAACCAATGCGGATGGTCGGTTGAGCTGGGCCGCGGCCGCCGCCCGACCGTCGCCCGCGCTCCCCGGCTCGCCGGTGCCGGCCACGATGCGCACGGCGCCGTCTGGCTCAATCCGCCGAATCCGATGATTGCCGGTATCGGCGATCAGAAGGCGGCCGACGCCGTCAATGGCGATCCCCCGCGGCGAGGCCAGGGCCGCGCTCAGACGAAACTCCGCATCGGCGGCGCTCCCGGACTCCCCGGTGCCGGCAAAGACCTCGGCGACCGGGTCGCTGGCCAGGGGTGCGCCACTCGGCAGGGCGGGCGCGGGCGCGACGAAGGCGGCGGCTGCGACTTGAGCCTCGGCCGGCTGGCCGTCCCCCGGCCCGGACGCCTGCCGCTCCGGGGTCGGCGGCGACGCGTCAGCGCCCGACACTGGAACGAGCGCACGAACCCGCCGCGCGCTCTGCTCCACGATCAACAGGCTGCCGTCCAGCGTCGGCACAACGTCCAGCGGCAACGTCAATCGCGACTCCAGCGCCGCGCCGCCGGACTCCACGCGGCCGCCCACCAGCCCGGCGACCGTCTGAATGGTCCCGTCCGGGTGAATGCGGCGAATGCGGCGATTGTTCCAGTCGGCGACGTAGATGGCGCCGCTGGCGTCCACCACCACGCTCTGCGGCCCGTGGAGTTCGGCTTGCGCGGCCAGGCCGCCGTCGCCGCCGCCGCCGGGCGCCCCGGTGCCCGCAACCGTGTCGATAACCCCGGTGGTGCTGACCCGACGAATCCGGTTGCCGGCCAGTTCAGCAATCAGCAGGTTGCCTAAGCCGTCCACGTCAACATCGACTGGCTGGTTGAGCGTTGCGGCCAGGGCCGGGCCGCCATCGCCATCGCTTCCGGGTACGCCGGTACCGGCCACGGTGGTTACGTTGCCGCGCGTGTCGATGCGGCGAACGCGATGTGCCGCCCGTTCGGCAATGAACAGATTGCCGTCACCGTCGATGGCCATGCCCTCGTTGCCGGCGGTCCGCGCAAACGCGGACGGGCCGCCGTCGCCGTCCAGTCCGGCGTGACCGTCGCCGAGGATCGTCGACACCAGGCCCCCCGGGTCAATCCGCCGCACGCGATCGAGTTCCGCCACGAAAAGCGTCCCCGCTTGATCGACCAGCAGGCGAGTCGGATCGGTGAAGTCCGCCGCCAGCGCGTGCCCCCCGTCGCCGCCGTAACCGCGGGTGCCCGTTCCCGCCAACGCTTCAATAATCCCGTCCGTGCGGATGCGTCGAATTCGACTTGCGCTCGGATCCGACACAAAGATCAGCCCGTCCGAGCCAACCGCTACGCCCCCAATGCTGCGAAACTGGGCGTCTCCGGCCGGGCCGCCGTCGCCGGCGTTGCCAATCGCCCCGGTCCCCGCGTAGTCCACAATCAGCGCCGGCAGTCTCACCGGCGGCGGCAGCGGCTGCGCGATCGGCGCCAGGTAGGGCGGTGGCGTTCGCGTCGCACTTGGATCGGTCGTCGGTGCCGCGTCCCCGCCAAAACCCGCGATCTCGCAGGCCGATGCGACCGATCCCGCGGCAAGCAGGCCCACCACCTGCCGGCGTGAAATCGAACCGAACCTCCGGCTAGTTCGCATCGCCGCGGATCACAATCAGCAGTGTGCGCAACAGAATCCTCAGATCAAAGAGCACCGACCAGTTCTCAACGTAGTACAAGTCATAGCGCGTGCGGTCGGCGATCGACGAATCGCCGCGCATGCCATTCACCTGGGCCCAACCCGTTACGCCGGCGCGTTCCCGGTGGCGGACCATGTAGCGTGAGAACTCGCCACGGAACCTGGCCACGTAGTCGGGCTGCTCCGGACGCGGTCCAACCAGGCTCATGTCG
>JAJEGF010000001.1 GCA_022820025.1 Chloroflexota bacterium | reverse complement strand
CCTGCTGCGCGGCTCGCGCGGCCGCTACCGCGGCCCGCTGCCCGTCCCCGGCCTGCGCCACGGCTGCCGCGGCCAGCTCCGCCTGGTGCTCCGCCGTCTCCGCTTCCGCGCGAGCGGTCGCCGCCGTCTCGCCGGCTGCGGCTGCCTGCGCCTGCAGCCGCGTCAGGTCGGCCTCCAGCCGCTCGGCCTCGCCCGCCAGGTGCCGCTGGCGCTCCCGCAACGAAATGCGCCGGTCGCGGGCGGTGGCAAGTTGACCCGTCAGCGATTCCATGCGCTGTCGTCGTTCGCGCTCCGGCGCCAGCGTCGCCAGCAGCCGCTGCCGTTTCGAGTGAACCTGTGCCATATGCGCATCGAGTTCGGCCAGCGCGTCCTGCGCAATCCGCGCTTCCTCGGCCAGGGCCTCGCCGCGGGTCGCCAGGCCGGCGCCGCGGGCGCTCAGGTCGGTCAGTCGGCTCTCCAGGTGCCGCTGGCGCTCAATCAGCTGTGCGCGGTGCGCCGCCCGCCGCGCCGCCGCTCGGCGAGCCTGTTCCACCGCGTGCCGCGCCGCGGCCAGGTCTTGCTCGAGTTCCGAACTGCGCAGCGACGCCTCCGCCGCCTGTCGCCGCAGATCCTCCACCGGTTCGGTCAGCAGCGCCGCCAGTTCGTCCGTGGCCTGTTGCTCGCGCGCCTCCGCGGCCTCCAGTTGCCGGTTTACGGCAAACAGTCGATGCCGGGCCAGCGTCAATTGACCCTCGCGCAATTCGCGCTGCAGGTCCGCGCCGCGCGCCGCGACCTGTGCCTGCGCCCGCAGGGTGTCCAACCGGGACTCGATCTCCGCCGCCAGGTCCCGTAAGCGCTGCAGATTCCGCCGCGTCTCGGTCAAGCGCCGCCACGCCTGGTCGCGCCGCGCGTAGTAGCGAGCCACCCCGGCGGCTTCTTCCAGAAAGGCCCGCCGGTCCTCCGGTCGCTGCTGCAACACCTGCTCCACCTGGCCCTGGTTGATCACCGAGTGGCCGCCGTGGCTGGCCGCCCCCGCGCTCATCAGGTCCAGCACGTCCCGCAGGCGCACCCGCGCTCCATTGATCGTGTAGTCCGAAGTCCCCGACCGGAACAGCCGGCGTCCGATCACCACCTCGCCGAACTCGGTCGGCAGCCAGTCCTCGGCGTTGTCGAAGGTCAGCCGCACGTCCGCCATGCCGGTTCGCGCTCGTGACTCCGAGCCGCCGAAGATCACGTCTTCGGCCCGCCGAATCCGCAGCAGCCGCGGCGTCTGCTCGCCCATGGCCCAGCGGATGGCGTCCGAGAGATTGCTCTTGCCCGCGCCGTTGGGTCCCACGATGGCCGTCACCCCGGGCCGGAACTCCAGCGTCGTCCGCTTGGGAAAGGTCTTGAAGCCCTGCAGGTCAATCCGCCGCAGGTACATCCATCATTCCTTCGGCCTCGAGGATCACCGTCAACGCCGTCTGCGCCGCGGCCTGTTCCGCGCGCTGCTTGCTCAAGCCTACGCCCGACGCCAGCACGGTCTCGCCGCAGCGAACCGCCATGGTGAACACGCGGTGGTGGTCGGGGCCCTCCATTGACACCAGTTCATATCGAGGCGTGGTGCCTCCGTCGGCTTGCAGATGTTCCTGCAGCTGCGACTTGAAGTCCTTGGCCGGGCCTTCCCAGCCGTACCGGTCCAGCTCGCCGATCAGGATGGGCTCCAGCAGTTCCCGCACCGCCTCCAGCCCCTGGTCCAGGTAAACCGCCCCCAGCACCGCCTCGAACGCCCGGCCCAGCACGCTCGACCGGCCGCGGCCTCCGCTCATGTCCTCGCCCCGGCCCAGCTGAACGAACTCGCCCAGACCCAGCGCCTCGCTGACCTCGCCCAGCGACGTCAGGTTCACCAGCGACGCCCGCGCGTGCGTCAGCAGCCCCTCCGCGCGCTCCGGGTACCGCCGAAAAAGCAGTTCCGCCGCCACCAGGCCAAGCGCCGCGTCGCCCAGGAACTCCAGCCGTTCGTTGCTGTCCGCATCGCCCAGATCGGCCTCATTCACGATCGATCGATGCACCAGCGCCTGCGCCAGGAGCGACTGGTCCTTGAACCGAATCCCCAGCCGCGCTTCCAGGCGTTCCAGCGTGGGCTCGTCGAGTTCCAGGTTTGGCATAGCTCAGGCGCGCCGCTGCCGCCGGCGTCGAAAGAGTCGGTGAGCTACGGATCGTGGGGCGGGACCGCCCACGCGGGTGGGCTGGAGGAGGCGTCTCGCGGTCAGCGCGGCCGTGCCTCCTTTCGCCTCCCGGTCATGCGTGCGGCGCGGCGGCCTGTTCCTGCACGCTCAGACACCACCCACGATACTTCGGCGAGCGGCCGCGCACGATGTCAAAGTAGAGATCTTGCAGCGCTCCCGTTACCGGGCCGATCTCCCCGTCGCCAATGATGCGCCCGTCGATCTCCCGCACCGGGGAAATCTGCGCCCCCGTGCCAACCAGGAACAGTTCGTCCGCGATATACAGCTCCGTCCGGTCGATCGGCCGCTCGATCGTCTCGATCCCCAGGTCGTCCAGCGCAATCTGCATCACCGTCGCGCGCGTCACGCCTTCCAGGATGTCCTCGCTCAGCGACGGCGTCAGCAGCTTGCCGCCGCGCACGATAAACAGGTTCTCGCCCGAGCCTTCGCTCACGTGCCCGTCGTGCGTCAGCATGATCGCCTCGTCGAACCCGGACTCCAGCGCCTCGGTCTTGGCCAGCGACGAGTTCACGTAAATCCCCGTCACCTTGCCGCGCGCCGGGATCATGTTGTCGTTCACCCGCCGCCAGGCTGAGATCGTGCAGCGGATCGGCTTCTCGATGTCCAGGTAATTGCCGAAGGGCAGCGCAAACAGCGTGAAGCCGTTCTCGATGGGCCGCAGACCGTCCGGCCCCATCGCCACCATGTTCAGCCCGACTTGCAACGCGCTCTTGAACGCCAGCGGCCGCACGTACACGTCCTCGCGGAAGTTGCCCGCCCGCAGCACGTTGACGCAGATGTCGATGAGCTCGTCCACCGAGTAGTCAATCCCGATCCGCAGGATCCGGGCCGACTGGTGCATCCGCTCGAAATGCTCGCGCACGCGGAACAGCAGCAACTGCTCCTCTTCGTCGTCCCAGTAGGCGCGGATGCCCTCGAACACCCCGGTCCCGTAATTCAGCGCGTGCGTCATCACGTTGACCTTGGCGTCCGCCAGGTCCATGTATTCGCCGTTAAGAAACGCTTGCATCAAGACCCCCGCCGCCGGGCTCACGCCCGCAAAACGCGCGCAACCGCGCGACGCTCACCGCGCCAGCGCGGACGCGCCGCATGGTATCACCGCACCTCCGTCACAACCGCTGCCCTGTAGTCCACCTCAAGGAGATCAACCCACCTAATCACCGCCCGCCGCCAACTCCGCATCGTCCTGGCGCAGAACTTTGTGGCCAGCGGAATCTGTCGAATTTCCCTGCGCCCTCCGAGATGCGAGCGAACCGCCTAAAGCGCAGATGTTTTGTACAAACATATACTTTTGTGACACGATCAGGCGAAGTGCGTTCGCCAGTTGTGACGGGAGGAACTGGACATGAACGAAGTGCCCGTGTCGGAGGCTCGGCGGGATCTCTCCGAACTCACCAACCGAGTCGCATACGGAGATGAGCGAATCATGCTGACCCGCCACGGCAAAGGCCTCGTGGCCTTGGTACCCATTGCCGATGCTGAATTGCTCCAACGCCTTGAGGACGAGTCAGACCTTGAGATTGCCCGCCAGCGGCTCAAGGACACCGATCCCTCGGACTACATCCCGCACGAGGAAATCGAGGCCGAAATCAACAGCGATGCCTGACGTCGCGGCGTTCGCTGAGACGGCTCACCGCACCTCCGCCGGAACCGCCGCCTCGAAGACCTCCCGCCGCATGAACACCAGGTCCCCCCGCAAGTCAAAGCTCTCGTAGTACCGCTCGAATCCCCACTTCGCGTACAGCCGTCGCGCCGCCTCATTCGGCCGGTCCACCCCAATCGTCACGTGCGTGCAACCGCGGTTGGAGGCCAGGGCCGAAGCGCTCCGCACCAGCCCCTCCGCCACCCCCAGCCGCCGGAACTCCGGCATCACCACCAGCGTGTGCACGTACGCCACCCGCAGCCCGGCCTCGATGGACGGGTCGATATGCCGCAACCGCACCCACAACTGCCCAATCGGATTCCCGTTGAAATCCGCCACCAGCCCGCGCTGCACCCCGTCCGCCTGTTCGCGGAAATAGCGCCGCAGCAGCCGCTGCCGCGAGGCCATGCCCTTCGGACCCCACAGCTCGCTCAGCCGCCGCATCTCGCTCACCCGCGCGGTCCGCACGGTCACCGGCACATCAATCCTGACCAGCTGCCGCCCGTCCGCCGCCCGTTCCACGCCCATCGCCGTACCCGCCCTCGGAAGCCATGGGAGCCTACTCGGTTCACTCGTCAGATACTGCGCATCGTTCCCACAGCCGTGCGAGCCTTACGCGTTCTCTAAAACCCTCCGACTGAAACCCTCATGCGCATCGGCCTCGTCACCCTCTGCTCCCGGCGCGGACAGGTGGACGCGAACCTCGACAAGATCGAGGCCTTCACCGGGCAAGCCGCCGACGCCGGCTGCAACCTGGTTCTCTTTCCCGAATTCTCCGTCCACGGCCCCTGGATCACCTACGACGCCGACGCCGATCCCGCAGAACTGGAACGCCAGGCCGAGCCCATTCCCGGCCCCGCCACCCGGCGCCTCACCCGGATGGCCGGGACCCACGGCCTCGCCATCGGCGCCGGCATCGCCGAACGCGGCCTCGCGCCCAAGCCCTTCAACGCCTACGTCATC
The DNA here is from genome assembly GCA_022820025.1 of Chloroflexota bacterium. Taxonomy (GTDB): domain Bacteria; phylum Chloroflexota; class UBA11872; order UBA11872; family UBA11872; genus UBA11872. Next base: position 64,330 of record JAJEGF010000001.1, on the reverse strand, counting down.
GTGGATGCCGACGGCCTGCGCCACGTCCAGCGCAAACTGCAACCCACCACCAGCGAAATGGACTTCTACCGCGGCGGCGGCGACGACATGGCGCCATTTCAGCTTGGCCGGACCTCCATCGGCGTCACCATCTGCGCCGACAACGAGTCCCCCGCCATCCACGACACCCTGGTCGGCCTCGGCGCCCGCGTCATCCTTCAGCCCCACTTCGACTGCATCAAGGACTTCCAGAACGCCGGAACCTCATGGGACCAGATCCTCGACTTCAACCGCCGCGACACCCTCAAGCGCCGCGCCCAAAACCTCGCCCAACGCCTCGGCGTCTTCGCCCTCTACGTCGACGCCAAGGACCCTCGCGCCAGGTTCAACGAACGCCCCCACTGGCCCCACCGCGTCACCGGCCGCTCCGCCGCCTTCGCCCCCGGCGGCCGCCTCCTCGCCACCAACCCCGGCAACCACGAATCCCTCCTGGTCGTCGACATCGCCCCCACGGACATTGGCGTCGACGGCCCCTAGCCGTTCGTGGTGAGCCTGTCCTGAGCTTGTCGAAGTGGCCGGGCCAGAGTCTTCGGCGGCCCGTGTCGAACCACCCCCCGGATGCAGCTCCCAACCCCGCCACCATCCCGGCGTCCCCGCCCCCGCCTGCGTACCGGCCGGCTTCCAACCGGCCTCTTCCGGACGCCCACCCCGCCCACGACGCGAACGGAGCCAGGGGTGACCGTTTCGGTCACGCCTCCGCCTTAATGCCTTCCTCGGGGAGCGGCTAGGGTGCGGTCTTCCGGGCAACCGTGCCTGCGGTTACGCACACGTCGCCGCCGGCATCGGGCCGGGGTGATGGTCGGCCTCGCCCACCGGCCCCAACCACCCCAAGATCTGGAGAGCTAAAGCGGCCCCAATGCCGCGTAATCCGTCGGGTCCCGCATCCCCGCGTCGATAAACCCTCGCCGCCGCTCGCCGCACTTCCCGCACACCCCGCAGTGCCCGCCGTCCACCGGGCTGGCGCAGGACAGCGCCTCCTCCACCGGCATCCCTTGCCCGGCCCGAACCACGTCGTCCTTGTGCATGTCGCCCAGCGGGGTCAGCACCGTAAAGCTCGTATCCATCGCCAGCCCCGCCGTCCGCTCCAGGCTCCGCAGAAATTCCGTCGTCGCGTCCGGAAACGGGTTGCTCGCCAGCAGCCCGATCGCCAGGTTCGGCGTCTCGTGCACCCCGCCGTAAAGCGCCGCCGCCCCCAGCAGTAGCAGATTGCGCCCCGGCAGGTACCACACCTCGTCCGGCTGCTGCGCGTCGGGAACCTCCGATCCGCCCACGCTCCAGTGCGACCCGTAGACCGACCGGATATCGAACGCCAACTCCACGATCGGCCGCACCGCCGGCGCATCCAGCGCGCTGAAAAACCGCGCCAGCGCCGCCAGTTCCGCGTCTTCCCAGCGCAGGCCCGCGCGCACGAACAGCGGTGTCACCTCGCCATACTCACGCGCCAGCAGCCCGGCCATGATGCAGCTGTCCAGCCCGCTCACCAGCGCCGCCACCCGCGACCCCACCGGCGCACGTGCAGCCATCCATCCCCCGTGGAAATCGCTACATCCCGGCAACCCGTCGCAGCGTACGATGTAACCGTGACGGTGGTCCGCCGGCGGCCGCCAATCGAAGGCAGAAGTTCATGGACCTCCAGGGCGCAACCGTCGTCGTCACCGGCGGCGCGCGCCGCGTCGGGCGCCACGTCGCCACCCGGCTGGCCGAGCGCGGCGCCAACATCGTCGTCAACTACCGCACCTCCGCCGACGAAGCTCGCGAGGCGGTCCAGGACTTCACCGCCCTCGGCGTCGGCTCGCTCGCCGTCCAGGCCGACGTCTCGACCAAAGCGGGCGTCGAACGCATCCGCGACGCCGCCATCGAACGTTTCGGCGGCGTGGACGTCCTCCTCAACAACGCGTCCATCTACTTCGAGACCCCGCTGGACCACCTCACCGAGGACGACTTCGACCGCAACATCGCCGTCAACCTCAAGGGCCCCTACCTCGGCTGCTGGCTCTTCGGCCTCCACATGCGCGACCGGGGGCGCGGCAAGATCATCAACATCGCCGATTGGGCCGTCGACCGCCCCTACGTCAACTACGCCCCCTACTTCGTCGCCAAGGGCGGCATCGTCACGCTCACCCGCGTCTTCGCCAAGGAACTGGCGCCCACCGTCATGGTCAACGCCATCGCCCCCGGCCCCATCCTCATGCCCGCCGACTTCAGCCAGGAAACCATCGACGCCGTTGCCGCCGCCACCCCCCTCGGCCGCATCGGCGATCCCGAGGACATCGCCCAGACCGTCCGCTACCTCGTCGAAGCCACCGACTTCGTCACCGGCGCCGTCATCCCCGTCGACGGCGGCCGCACCGTCTCCTGACAGGAGCCAGCCGCGTCATGTACGAAATCGTCAAACACATCGACTTCTGCTTCGGCCACCGTCTCATCGACTACCAGGGCAAATGCAACCAGCCCCACGGCCACAACGGACGCGTCGAGATCCGCCTCGCCTCGGACACCCTCGACGACTTGGGCATGGTCGCCGACTTCCGCGACGTGCGACACAGCATCCAGGCCTGGATCGACGAGCATCTTGACCACCGCATGATCCTGCGCCGCGACGACCCGCTCGTGGACGCCATTGAGGCCCTCGGCCAGCACGCCTACCTCATCGACGACAACCCCACCACCGAAAACCTCGCCCGCCTCGTCTTCGAGCAGACCCGCGCCCTCGGCTTCCCCGTCATCGCCGTCACCCTCTGGGAAACCCCCGACTCCCACGCCACCTACGCCCCGGACCCGGTGGGTACCCGCGCCAACGGCCGGCGAAATAGTCAGAAAGCCGCGGCCGCTTCCTCTTAGCGCGTGCGGCCTTCATGCAATCAGCGGTTCCCTCCGGCTCCGCGGGGACAGCAGCGATCCGGCGATCGGCTGAATCTCCACCAGAGTCGGGTCGGATAGCCTGAACTGAACGCTGGACTGGTTGCGCCTAATGCGTCTCACCGCCCGTCGTCAGGCTGTCGCGCTGGTCGTCTCCATGCTGGCGTTGGTGAGCTGCGAGCCGGCCGACGAGTCGGGAGCGCCGCCAGCGGCCGTGAGTCCGATCGCTACGCCGACGGTTGACGCCGTTCCGGCGGTCACACAGGCGCCCCCGGCGCCAGTCAGGTCGGAAGCCAGTCCCACCGCTCCCCCGGCGCTCGCCGCCGACTTTGGGGACGCGCCCGACGGCGCGCCGGCCGGCTACCGCGGCACCCGCGTCATCGGCCGCTTCCCCACCCGCCTCGACACCCGCAGCAGCCCGAATCCGGGCGCCCACGTGCTGCGGCCCGGCGCCGACCGGCTCGGCGACATCGTCACGGCGGAGGCCGGGGCAGACGACCGGGCGGATCCGGACGGCGTGCCCAACCTGGTCAATGGTGATGACGGGGATGACGGCGTGCTGTCGTTGACGCTGGCCCTCGACCGGGCGCCGGCTCAGGCCACGCTGGATGTGATGGTGTCGCTGGCGTCTGGCGCGCCGTCGGGCCCCCGGTACCTGAACGTCCTGATCGACATGAATCTGGATGGCCGCTGGAGCGTTGGTGAAGACGCGACGCCCGAATGGGCGGTCCGGAATCTCGTCGTCAACCTGGCCTCGGGAACGTCCCGATCGGTCCGCACGCTTCCCTTCGCGCTCGGCGGCGCGAGTCGGCTGCCCGACGGCGCCTGGATGCGGGTGGCCCTGACGCGGGAACGCATTGTGGGCGACGCCTGGGATGGCGGCGGGCGCTGGCAGGCCGGTGAGATTGAGGATTACCAGCTGGCGCTGCCGCGCGCCGCCGCCGGCGCCAGCGACGTTGCGGCTCCCCTGGTCGCCACGCTGTGTCCCGACAGCGTTGACGTTCCCAGCGGTGCCCTTATGCAGCGAACCGCCTGCCGGCTCGTGAACCTGGGCGGCGACGGAGCGGCGGAATTGCGGCTCACCCGGACGAAGGGGTCCGCCGCGCTGGTTCCCGACCGTATCGGCAGGCTTGACCTGCGGGCGGGAACCGAGCAGACCATTCCCCTCGTGCTGATTCGAGGCACGGATGAGTCGACGTGGCGCTACCAGACCGGCCAGCAACTCGATGCCCAGGTGGCCGCTGGGACCGTCGTGCTGGGCGCCCGGGCCGTCGACCGTACCCTGGCCATCGTCCCCGCCGACGATCAGCCCCTCTTTCATGTCGATCGCAGCGCGGACTATTTCTCGATTCATGACCTTTCGCCGGTCAGCGGGTTCGCCTTCGCCGACATTCGGCGCATCACCAGCGGAACCACGGACTTAACGGGCGCCGACCTGGACCTCCTGCGGAGCGCGTGGTTCGCGGTGGAGCCCGTGGCCCCGTCAATGGCCGACGGGACGTTTGTGGCGTTCCTGATTGAGCTGGCCGACCGACTGCCGCGGGCCGACAGCAATCTCGGCTTCCAGATTGCCCTTGCGTTACAGGCCACCGACAGCATCAGCGACGACTGGAGACCCCAGGTCGGCGACTTCGACCTCTTCCAGAACACCGACACGTGGTTCGAACTGATCTACCGACCCGACGCCGCGCCGCCCTGGCGACTCCAGAAGCGCACGGCTGTCAATCCCGCCGCCGCCGCACCCACCGGCGCCGCCGCGTTCGTTGACGGGTCGCGCGTCATCATTCTGATTCCCGCGCTGGAAATCCAACGCGATCCGGCCTCGCTGCGGTTTCGGGTCACCACCTTCGTGCATGAGCGCGGCGATCCGCTGGGCGCGGAAGGTCCATCCATGGCCGATTCCGCGCCGGGGTTAGGTCAATCGCTGACCTACTTCGGCAATGTGCCCGTGGCCCTCGGCTGACGTGCGTGGCTGATTACGACCCGCCGCCCGGGCACGGGCACGGCGGGTCACCGCCGATTGGGCGACGGGCGTTCGGGAGAATCGTCGCCGGAACGCTGGCCGCCGCGCCGTTTGTTGGTCCCGGACTGACCGACGAAGACGTGCCCCAGGACTTCGCCATCGAGAATGGGCACCACTTTCGCCAGGCGTCGCCGGCGCCGGACGCGGGATTCGCCGTGTTCAATGGACGGCGGCCCTGGTGGGACGTCTATCGCAGCGTCGGCGGCCCGCACGTTCTCGGCTATCCGGTCAGCCTCCCCTTCGGGAGAGATGGTCTGGCTATCCAGGCCTTCACCCACGGGGCGATCCAGTCACCGCGCCGCGACGTGAATCTCGCCCCGGCCAACGTGCTGGAACTGCTGGACGCGGCCGGCCACACGCGCTGGCTGCACGACCAGCGCCAGGTGCCGATGCCCGAAGATTCCGGCGCCAGTTCTGACGCGCGGCTGGCCTGGCTGACGGACGACCCCATTCGGGCCGCCTACTTTGGAAACCCCTCGCCGGCCCGCTTCCTGGCGTGGGACCGGAACCGGGCGCTGCGGCGATTCGGCCTGCCGATGTCACAGCCCCAGCAATTCGGCCAGACGATCGTGCAGCGCTTCCAGCGCGGCGTCCTGGAACGTGCCACCGATAGTCAAGTCGTGCGGGCGCGGCCCGTGGGACAGCTCGTGGTCGACCTGGGACTGGTAACCCATGACCGCGCCAGGCCGGTGTCCAGCATGGACGCGTGGCTGGAATCCGCGGGGCGAACGATCCACGAGCGATTGACGGCGGCTGTTCGCGCTCGCATCCGGCGGGAGCCTGGCGACTGGGCTGTCTTTGCCGCCACCTCGGGCTCCAACCGTCCCCTGGTGGCCATCAACGCCGACCGAGCTATGCGCACGCTCAGCGTCTGGAAGACGCTGCTGCTGCGCGAAGCCTTTCGCCAGCGCGCGGCGAGACTGCTGTCGTTCGGCGAACTCCTGACGATGGACGAGTCCGTGGCGGAACGCGCCGACCCACCGGTGAGCTTGGAGCCGGGTCAGCAGATCGACGTTGGCACGGCGCTCACCCACGCCATCACGGTCAGCGACAACGCCTCCGCGATCCTGCTTGCGGACCGCGTGGGCTACCAGAACATCGACTTTGACCTGCGGCGCGAGGGTCTGCAGGTCACCACGGTCAACGTCAACGAACCAGTCACGACCGCGCGCGAAATGGCGGATGTGCTGGAACGCATGGTCGGTCTGCGACCTGGCGTCTGGCAGCCAACGCTGAGCGAAATCGGAGCCATGCGCGATCTGCTGCTTCGGGAGCGCCGGACCAACCGGATCCCGCGCTGGCTGCGGCACCACGCCGTGGCCCACAAGACCGGCGACTATCCCGACGCCAGTAACGATGCCGGCATCGTCTACACCGCCATGGGACCCGTCACGGTGGTGCTGCTGGTGGATCGGACGCCCAATCGCGATCGATCGTCGGAGGCGATTGCCGACGTGGCACGCATGATCGTGAACGCGGTCGACCCACCGGCTATCGAGTCCGACGCGCCCGTCGGCTAACCCGGCGCGCGGTTGCGCCCAACACCACAGGCGCGTACGGTCGAGTCAGAAGGTCTCAAGCATTCAACCCAATGTTCAACCGATTCCTGCGCGGCAACTCCAAGCCCGTAGCCGACGTGCCCGACGTGACCCCGCGGCCGCCCGAACTGCGCGAGCCGCGCCTGCCGCCCGACCAACGCCTCACCGACAAGTGGCCGGTCCTCCACTACATGGAGCCGCGCCCCTACGACATGTCCAGGTGGGACTTCCGAATCACTGGACTGGTCGAAGAGGACGTGCGCTGGACGTGGGACGAGTTCATTTCGCTTCCGCAGATTGAAATCACCTCCGACATCCACTGCGTCACGCATTGGAGCAAGTACGACAACCTGTGGCGTGGAATCCACGTCCGCGAGGTCCTGTCGCGGGTGAAGCCGCTGCCCGAAGCCCAGTTCGTCATGGTCCACGCCGACCCGAACTACACCGCCAACCTGGCGCTGTCCGAACTGGACCAGGACGACGTGCTGTTCGCGTTTGATCACGACGGCGCCCCGCTCAGCCATGAGCACGGCGGCCCGCTGCGCCTGGTGCTGCCCAGCCTCTACTTCTGGAAGAGCGCCAAGTGGGTGCGCGGCCTGGAGTTCATGGACCACGAGGAACCGGGCTTCTGGGAACGCGCCGGCTACCACGTCCGTGGCGACCCCTGGCTGGAGGAACGCTTCGGCGGCAGGGTCCGCGAAACCATGCAGCAGGCCCGCTCCCGCGCCCTCCGCGAAGGCCGCCGGGTCCAGCGCTAGACACCACAGCGCGTCAGGACCGACCACGCGGTTGGTGCGCCGTGTCACGATCCGGACTCTAGCGTGGCCTTAAGCTGGAAGGGCTGGGATCCCAGGCGAACTCATGACCGCTAATTCGACTTACGCCGATCTCGTCTTTGACCAGGACCTTGACGATGTCGATCCGCTGGTAGCGGATCTCATTGCGCAGGAGCACCGCCGGCAGCGCGACAAGCTGATCCTGATTCCATCGGAGAGCCTCACGCCGGCCCCGGTGCGGGCCGCGCTGGGTTCGCCGCTGACGAGCATCTACGCCGAGGGATATCCCTCCGGGCCGATGCGCCGCGACCTGCCGGAGCGACTGGCGGACACCGGGGCCCAACTGGCGAGATTCCGGCGTTACGGCGACCGCCGCTACTACCGCGGGAACGACTACACCAACCTGGTGGAGTCCCTGGCGCAACGACGCTGTGCAGCCCTGTTTGCCAACGCGCGCGTTCCCGCCGACAGCTTGTTCGTCAACGTGCAGGCGCTGTCGGGCGCGGCCGCCAACAACGCGGTCTACGAGGCGCTGCTGGAGCCCAACGACACCATCCTGGGACTGGCGCTGGCCCACGGCGGGCACTTGAGCCACGGAGCGTCGGTCAATCGCAGCGGCCGTCGATTCCAGGCGTCCAGCTACAGCATTGATCATGTCGATGGCCGGCTGGACTATGACCAGATCGCCGAAATCGCGCGGCGCGACCGCCCGCGCATCATCGTGGCCGGCTACACCTCGTACCCGTGGGCGCCGGACTGGGAGCGGTTTCGCGCCATTGCCGACGAGGTCGGCGCCTACCTGCTGGCGGACATTTCGCATCCGGCCGGGATGGTGGTGGCGGGCGAGTATCCGTCGCCGGTGGGCCTGGCCGACGTGGTCACGTTCACGACCCACAAGACGCTGTTCGGACCCCGTGGCGCGGTGATTCTTTCGCACCGACGGCGGCTGATGCGCCGGATCGACCGCGCGGTTTTTCCCGGCGAACAGGGCGGTCCCCATCTGAACAAGATCGGGGCGATGGCCGCAGCCTTCAAGATCGCGGACTCGCCCGAATTTCGTGCGACGCAGCGGCAAATCCGGGCAAATGCCACGGCCCTGGCGGAGGCCCTGACGGAACGCGGCGTGGGTCTCGCCTACGGCGGCACCGACACCCACCTGCTGGTAATCGACCTGAAGCGCACCGGCGCCGGCGGCGACCTGCGCGGCGAACCCGCCGTGCGCATGCTGGACAGCATCGGCCTCGTGGCCAATCGCAATTCGCTGCCCGGCGACGTGGGATTCGCGGCCCCCACCGGCGTGCGCCTGGGTACGCCCTGGCTGACCCAGCGCGGTTACACCGCCGACGACATGGACGTGCTGGCCGACATTCTGGCCCGGTCGTTCAAGGCGATGGTGGGCGTGACCTATCCCGGCCGCCGGTCGCCGCGATACCGCGGACGCCTCGACTTTCTCACGCAGTTACAACTTCGCCATGACGTTGCCGAGTTTGCGGCGCGCGGACGCGCGGAAAACGTGCCGGCGCCAGCCGCTACGCCACCCTCGGGAATATTGGAACTGCGCGGGCGCCGGGTTCTGGCTTTCGCCGACGAAATCGCGGATCAACGGGTACGCGATATGGAGCCGGGCGAGGCCGTTCACGCCGGCATTTCCGATCCCGCCGGCAATGTCCAACCGGTGTTGTTCGTGCGCCCTGACGAGGACCGGTCGCCCCGCGACCGTCGGCTCTTTGCGGTGCTCGACCCCGCGATCAGCGAATGCGCGGCCGAGTGGCTGCAGGAAGTCGCGGACGGCTACGCGCTGATTGACCCGGACGAGCCGAGTCGCAAGATCGTCGGACCAATTGCGGTTGCCGACGCGGCGCACGTCAGCCGGGGCATGACCGGCATGACCATAGGCGCGGCGGACGCCGACCGCCTCGGCGCGAAAGCGGGCGTAACCACCCTCGACGTTGCCGCCGTACCCGCCCTGCTGGCCCGCGACGGCCGTGCGGCCGTGCTGCTGTATCCAGCGGCCGACGCCGTAGTCGTCGAAGCGGAATTGAAGGCACGCAACGTCGTGCGGACTCGGCTGCCGCTGGCGCCCGCGCCTGACCTGAGCCGTCCATTCTTCCTGGGACGGCAGGCAAGGCTGCCCGCGGAGCTGTCCGAGGCCCGGCCCCGGTTCGATTGGTCGCAAGAGGCCAGTGATCCGCTGGCCCAGGTCCAGCTGCGTGGCCCCGTGTGGGGCGCGCTGCTGGGCGGCCTGTGGCGGGAAGGCGATCCGCTGCGCCAGACCCCGCTGCACGACGTTCACAGCAACGACCTGGGCGCCCGCATGGTGCCCTTCGCCGGCTGGTCGATGCCGGTCTACTACGGCGGCATCGCCGAGGAGCATGCGGCGGTTCGAAGGGCGGCCGGCCTGTTCGACGTTGGGCACATGGGGGTCTTCGCCGTCGAGGGTGAGCACGCCGGCGAGTTCCTGGACCTGGTGACGACCGCCAATGCCTCGCGATTGCCAAATGGTCGGGCGGCCTACACCTACCTGCTGGATCCCACCGGCCACCCGCTGGACGACCTGATCATCTACCGGATGGAACGAGAGCGATTCCTGGCCGTGGTCAACGCGGCCAACACCGAGAAGAACTGGGTCTGGCTCAACGGCGTTAATGAGCGTCAGTACGAAATCGAGCCGGACGATCCGTGGGCCGAAGCTCCGATTCAGGTCACGCTGCGCGACCTGAAGGCCGAGGCCGAAGGCGACGAGCGGCGCCTGGATCTGGCACTGCAAGGCCCTCGATCACGCGACGTGCTCGGCCGATTGACGCCCGATGACGAGTCGCGACGTCGTTTGCGACGCATGCGAGGGTTCGATGTCGGGTCGTTCACGCTTGCTGGTATCGACTTGGAAGTCGCACACACCGGATACACGGGCGAGCGCGTGGGCTTTGAGCTCCTGGTGCATCCCGAGGCCGCCAATGACCTGTGGCACGCGATCCTGGACGCGGGCTTTGACGACGGCGTTCGTCCGGCCGGCCTGGGTTCGCGCGACTCGACCCGGACCGAGGCCGGGCTGCCGCTCTACGGTCACGAACTGGGTGGCGAGTTGGACCTGACGCCGGGCGACGCGGGATTCGGCGGCTTCGTGAAGCTCTACAAGCCGTTCTTCATCGGGCGCTCCGGATTCATCGCGCGCGAGCAGCGCCGCACCAGCCAGATTGTGCGTTTCGCTATCACCGACGAGCGCGTGCCGATCGCTCGCGAGGGCGACCCGGTGGTGGATGGCCGTGGCGGCTGGGTTGGGATCGTCACCAGCGCTGCTCTTGACACCAACCAGCGCCAGGTCGGCATGGCCCACGTCATGCAGCGCGTGAGCGCCGAAGGCACGCCGCTGCGCGTCTTCGCCGGCGTCTCCGCCCGTCGCGGCGGCCGCGCCACCGTCCCCCGCGAACTCAAGCGCGGCGGACGCTACCCGCTCCCGGCCAACGCCGTCGTTGTCTCCAGGTTCCGGTAAGGCGCCCGAGCCTCGGTCCTAGGCCACAGCCTCGGGCGCCGGGACGTCGGTGAGTTCCGCGACTTCCTGCACGCGGTTCCATGACGCGGTGCTGAGGTCAACCTGGCCTCGAGTTCGGTTGCGGCGGAGGGCGAGGCCGGACTGTTCGCCGGGATAGCGGATGGGACATGCCGGATCGAGAGAAGGACTGCTGGTTACGCGGTCAAGCGCGTGGTTCACGTCACGCAGAAAGTCATCGCGCGGCCGGAAGGTGTCCACGCGGCAGGCCATGAAGAAGCCGCCGTAGCGGCCGGGCGGGTGTTCAAGCGCAATGGGCATGGCGTTGAGCGAGGCGGCCAACATTTCGTGCACGAGGCCCAGGCCGTACCCGCGATGCTCGGCGATGGGCAGGAATACACCTTCCGACATGGCCCGGGCCGGGTCGCTGAGCGGGTAGCCCGCAGTGTCGACAGCCCAACCGTCCGGTAACGGCTGGCCATCCGCCACCAATTCGCGCATCCGTCCGGTGGAGGCGGAGACGCCAAAGTCCACGACGATGGGCGGGCGCGGATCGGCGGGAATCGCGTAGGACAAGGGGTTGTTGCCAAGCACCCGCGAGGCGCCGCCCACCGGGGCGAATGACGGATCGGTGTAACAACAGCAGTAGCCAATCAAGCCGGCCGCAGCCGCGCGCATGCTGTAGAAGGCGGGAATGACCCAGTGCGGCATGTCGCGTAGCGACGCCATGGCGGCCCCCTGGGTTTGCGCCTTGGCGATGCAGGCGTCCATGGCCCGGACGGCTCCCACCGGTCCCAGCGCTCCGTGCGCATCCAGGGCCGTGAACGCGGGAAGGTCGGCCAGCACTTCGACCTGCGCGTCGGCCCGTGCCCGCCCGGCGTCCAGGTCGCGTATCCGCAGCGCCAGTAACACGATCCCGTGGTGGCCGTGCCCGCGCAGATCCTGCTCGAGCATGACGTCAATCACCAGCGCGGCGTCAGCCTCGCTGACACCACGGGTGGCCAGCGCCGCGAGCCCAAACTCCCGCAGGTCCGCCAGCGCGACGGTGGTCACGTCGCGGAGCTCAGGCGGCGGACCAGACCGGGCGTTCGGCCTTGAAGCAGTAGTCGTGATGCGGCGGCGCCACCAGCCCACTCGATTCCAGAAATCCCCGCGACGTGCCGGGTCCCATGAACTTGAATGTCTTCTTCAGCGTGTTGATCTTGGCATTCGTGCTTTTCGGCAAGTCGAGCAGATAGTTCTCAAAGGACCCGTCGTGGTCTTGAATCGCCTGCACGCTCCGAGCGTTCTCGATGGCTGCGACGATCTTCCGCTCGCTGCGAATAACGTTGGGATTGTCGAGCAGGCGGGCAATGTCGGCGGAACCGTACCCAGCCACGGCATCGATGTCGAAACCGTGATAGGCGTCGTAAAGCGCCCGGTGCTTATTCCAGATCAGCGTCCAGCTCAGACCGGCGTGGAAGATCTCGAGCAGCATGCGCTCGAAGAAACCCGAATCGTCGGCCGGGCGTTCGCCCCAGACGTCGTCGTGGTACTGCCGGAGCCCATCGTGCCGCTGTGCCCACTCGCAGCGGCCGGTTTCACCCAGGGCCTCGCGGATTCGCGCGTCGGCAAGATCCTCCGGCGTCATTGGCTTGCGCAGCGGCACGCGGCGCGCGGAGAGTCCGGGAGGCGCGGTTGCTCTGGCCATCAGACGATCCTCGATTCGGCCTGTCACCGCTGAGCGTAGCGACGCGGGCGACGCGTGCCAACGCGATGTTTCACGTGAAACATTCGCATACGCCGCGACTTCGCCGGCAATTCGCGGTGCAGGGTTCCAATCAGTCGCCGTTAGGTCCGAAGGTCGTGGCTTCCAGGTGCACGGCGACCTCGGTGAAACCGAGGTCGTGCCAGAAGTCAATGCTGGCGGCCACCGTGGCGTTGGCTGGAACCGTAACGGCCATGCGCGTCACGCCGGCGTCGCGCAAGGTCCGGCGCATCTGCCGGATCATGAAGGCGCCCAGCCCGTGACGGCGCGAGTCGGGGGCGACCCAGACCTCGGCCACGTGCGCCACGCCGCCATCCAGGTGAAAATTGGTGAGCGCCAGCGTGCGTCCGTCGCGCTCATACATCCACAGCCAGGTCGGCCGTTCTTCCAGTCGGCGTCGAATCCGGTCCGTATACAACTCGTGCCATTCCAGGTGGCTCAGTTCGCTGGGAAAACTCTCGTTCCAGTACGCCACCATGGCGGCAAGAAAGCGCTCCCAGAGCTCACCGGAGCTTTCGGCGTCCACGCGCCGGATTTCACTGGCTGACCAGTTCACGGGTGTCCACTCCTCGTCATGAGCCAATCAGAATTCGGTGGTAGCGCTTCTTGCCGGAGCGCAACAACAACTCGCCGTCCCGGAACGCGTCCGCGTGAAAGACCGTCTCGGGGCTGTCCACGCGCTGGTCGTTGGCGTAGGCGCCGCCCTGCTTGATCAGGCGCCGCGCCGCCGAGCGTGAAACGGCCAGGCCGGTGGTCAGCAGAAGGTCCACGATGCCCAGACCCGCAGCCACCTGGTCCTCGGTCACTTGTGTCTGGGGCGCGGCCGCGGTGGATCCACTGTCACGCCTGAACAGCGCCCGCGCACTGTCGCGGGCCGCGGCGGCGGCCTCTCGACCGTGGACTCTGGCCGTGACCTCGTAGGCCAGCCGCTCCTTGGCGGTTCGAATCTTCGCGCCGGGAAGCGCGGCGAGCCCGCGAACCTCGTCCATGGGCAGCGGCGTCAGCAGCGCCAGCGTGCGCTCCACCGACGCGTCCTCGATGTTGATCCAGTACTGAAAGAAGTCGTAGGACGATGTCAGGCCCGGGTCCAGCCAGAGTGCGCCGCTGGCCGTCTTGCCCATCTTCTGACCGGTACTGGTGGTGAGGAGGGGCGTCACCAGGCCGAAGGCCTCCTCGCCCTCGATCCGCCGGATCAGGTCCACGCCGGCCAGGATGTTGGCCCACTGGTCACTGCCTCCGATTTGCAGGAGGCAGCCGTGTTCTCGGAACAGGTGCAGGAAGTCGTAGGCCTGCAGCAGGCGGTAGTTGATCTCGACGAAATTCAGGCCCTGACCGCTTTCCAGTCGCGCGCGGTACGTCTCGGTCGCCAGGATTTCGTTGACGCTGAAGTAGCGGCCGATGTCTCGTAGAAACTCCAGGTATCGCAGTTCGGTCAGCCACTCGGCGTTATCGACAATTGCGACGTCGGCTTGCTCGTTCTCGAAGAATCGATCCACCTGTTGGCGGACGGCCCGAGTGTTGGCGGCCACGAGTTCGGCGCTGAGCAGATTTCGGGTCTCGGCCCGGTCGGTCGGGTCGCCGATCAGCCCCGTGCCGCCGCCCGCCAGCAGCACCGGGTGGTGACCGGCCTGCGCCAGGTGTGCCGCGAGCGCGAGTGGGATCAGGTGGCCGGTGTGAAGGCTCGGGGCGGTCGGATCGAATCCCACGTAGAACACGCAGGGCCGCTCGAGGGCGGCGCGCAATCCAGCGGCGCTCGAGACCGAATGGATGAACCCGCGGTCGGCGAGTGTCTGGTAGAGCGAAGTTTCCACGGGACCGATCGAGAAGGGTCTGGCATCAATCACGATGCCGGACAGACGTTGCGGGCTAGCGGACCGGGTGCGGCCGGCCCCATGCCACGGAACCAAGACTCCAATAGCTTACGACGAGCGAGCCGTCGTGCCGCGGAGCAATCGGGCCGCCGAGCGTTTCCTGGCGCGTCGATGAGCCCGACCGCGGTACGAACGACTAGCTCCTGGCGATCCCGATCGCCGTTCGCTCGCAGACCTCGTGGTAGAGGCGCCTGGCCAGACGTTCAATGGCCTCCGTGCCCTCCCTGGAAACCGCGGCGCGCCTGGTCTCGATGCGAACCAGCAAGGTCTCGCGGAGCGACTGATCGGTGGCGGCAATCAGCGCGTTCCAGGTCTCGGCCTCTCGCTCCAGCGCGCGTGCCTCCGCGTCCAGGCAATCCTGAGCGTCGTCGCCCAATTGGCCGAGCTTGTAGTCCTCGAAGTGCCGTAGTTCGTGTGCCACCACCGCCGCAAGCGGGATCGGGTCTTCACTACGCAAGCCGTCGTTGACCCGAATCCCCTGCGCGGGACTAAACGAGGCCAGCACCCCTTCGGTCATCGGCTCGAATTCAATGGCGAGTTGGTCGCGTTCCGCCAGCTCCAGCGCGGCGGCGTTGGCATCGACGCCTTCCAACAGCGCCAGGGCCGTGCGCAGGAGATGGTTGGTCGTGTTGTAGGTGCGCGACGTGACCTGGGCCGGCGCAAGGTCGCTCGCCGCCGGTGGATCGAGACGGACATCCAACACGGCGCCCTGGTCGGCCGCGTGCGGCGTGGCCAGCAGATCGTGTGGCAACGCGAGATCGCGGTAGACGTCGCCGGCGTTCACCAGCACCACCGAGCCGACCGGTTGTCCTGCGTCCACCTGTTCCACCCAGTGCTGCAGCGCCGTGCGCTGGAAGCGTTGAACCACGAACGGTCCCAGTCGCACCGGGCGCGACATTGGCAAGCCGTGAAACTCGATGCTGGCGTCCAGATTCCCGAGTTCCAGCGGATTGTTGGCAAAGGTCTCGGCAATGGCGCGGTCCGTCAGCCACGCCAGCCGCGCCTGCTGCGCAAGCTCGGGCGGAAGTGACGGTGGTGTTTCCGCCGCGGGAATGTGACGCGCCTCAAGTTCAGCGGAGTATTCACTGCGGTTGAGGAGCTCGAAGAGGTTGGCAATCCCCACCCGATCGTCCGAGGGTGACCACTGCAGCAGGGCACGCTGTGTCAGCTGATAGGCGAAGCCGCCGTCGTCGATCCAGGGCCGCGACACCGCGGGTCCGAGCGTCCGGGTGCCGCCGAAACGAAGGAATGCGTCGTAGAAGGCCGGTCCGTCCGCATAGTTTCGGATGGCGAATCCGAGGCCGTCCGTATCCCCATGCTGGAAGAAGGCGCCGCCAGTGACCGGCGTGGCGTCCAGCGGCGATGCGGCGGCCGGTCCGGCGCCCGCCAACAGCAGCCCGGCCGCCAGGGTCAACGCGACAGCGCGCTGGATGGCTCGGGCGCATGGCGACAGTAACGACACGGCTAAATCCTGGCGGCCTTCGAGTGCAAGAACGAAATTTCCGGGCGGCGGCGTTACGCTACCGTGCAGAGATGCATAGCGACCACACGCCGCTCAAACTTACCCGGTACGCCCACGGCGCCGGCTGAGCGTGCAAGCTCAGCCCCGACGAGCTGGCGCACGTGCTGCGCCTGATGCCGCCGATGATGTCGCCCGACCTGCTGGTTGGGGGACAGGGCATGGACGACGCCGCCGTGTACCGGCTCCGCGACGACCTGGCCGTGGCCCTAACCACGGACGTCTTTACGCCGATTGTGGATGACGCCTACAGCTTTGGCGCCATTGCCGCCGCGAACGCCCTGAGCGACCTCTACGCCATGGGCGCCACGCCGATCCTGGCGCTCAACATTGCTGGCTGGCCGCGCGGAACGCTGCCGCTGGATCTGCTGGCCGAGGTGCAGCAAGGCGCTGCTGACAAGGTGCGGGAAGCCGGGGCGGTCGTCGGGGGCGGGCATTCAATCGACGATCCCGAGCCCAAGTTCGGCCTGGCGGTGCTCGGAACCGTGGATCCGGACGCGGTCAGCACGAACGCCGGCGCGCGTCCGGACGATCTGCTGGTGCTGACGAAGCCGCTGGGCACCGGCATCGTCACGACCGCCGGCAAATTCGACGCCGCCAGCCCGAACGCGCTGCAGGCCGCGATCGACTCGATGACAACGCTCAATGCCGCCGCCGCCAGGGCCGCCAGCGATCATGGCGCCCACGCGGTAACCGACGTGACGGGCTACGGTCTGCTGGGTCACCTGCGCGAGATGCTGACCGCCAGCGGCGTCTCGGCCGAGGTTTACGCTGACGAAGTCCCAACCCTGCCGGAAGTGTGGTCGCTGATCGCCGCCGACGAGGTTCCTGGCGGGACCGAGCGCAACCTGGCCTCGTTGGAAGGCGATGTTCGCTGGCATCCGGCGGTGGATCGGCCCGTGCGCCTTCTGCTGGCCGATGCGCAAACGAGCGGCGGGCTGCTGATTGCCATCCCACCCGAAGACGAAGCCGCCTTGCGGCACGCCCTTGAGCGCGCCGGAACGCCGGCGGCAGCCACCGTGGGCCGGGTTACGGCGCGAGACGCCGACGTGATGTACGTTCGCCCAATGGACACCCTCGACGACGACGATGACTAAGCGATCGCCGCGCATTCTGCTCTATACCGGCAAGGGGGGCGTGGGCAAGACAAGCGTGGCCGCCGCGGCCGCGCTGCGCTGCGCCGACGCCGGCCTGCGCACCGTCGTGCTCAGCACCGACACCGCGCACAGCCTGGGCGATTCGCTGGACACCCCGCTGGGACCAGTTCCCAAGCCCGTGGTTGACAACCTGTGGGCGCAGGAATGCGACGTGTACTACAACCTTGAAACCTATTGGGGCACGGTGCAGAACTGGGTGGAAGCCGTGCTGACCTGGCGCGGCATGGACAACGTCCTGGCCGACGAGATTGCCGTTTTTCCGGGCATGGAGGAACTGGCCAATCTGCTCTGGGTGAACCGGCACGCGTCCTCGGGCGAGTTTGACGTGGTGGTGGTGGACTGCGCACCCACGGGCGAGACCCTGCGGTTGCTGGCGTTCCCGGAAGTCGGCCGCTGGTGGCTGGACAAACTGCTGCCCATCAATCGCCACCTGGCCCGCATGGTGCGGCCGATGGCCCGCCGCGTCACCGACCTGCCGCTGCCCGAGGACGAGGTGTTCGAGGCAATGACCGATCTGGTGGACGAGTTGCAACAGCTGCACGACACCTTGACGGCCTCCAACACGACAACCGTACGCCTGGTGGTGAACCCCGAGCGCATGGTGATCCGGGAGGCCCAGCGCAGCTACACCTACCTGACCCTGTACGACCACATCACCGACGCGGTGATCGTGAACCGCGTGGTGCCCGAGGAAGCCGAGGGGCGCTTCGCCGAGCAGCGCCGGGCCATGCAGGCGCCCTACCTGCGCGACATTCACGCCATGTTCGACCCGATCCCGATTCTGCAGGTCCATCAGTTCCCCGAGGAAGTGGTTGGGCTCGAGCGCCTTCGCGTCATGGGCGGCCAGATGCACGCCACCTCCGAACCGGCCGAGCGGCTGATCGACTACAAGCCGTACGAGATTGCGGAAGTGAAGGGCGGCTTTGAATTCCGCATCCCGGCGCCGTTCCTGGAGAAGTCCAACGCTTCCCTCATTCGTCGCGGGGACGAATTGGTCATCCGCATGGGCGCCGCCCGCCGCAACATCGTGCTGCCGCGCGTGCTGGCCCGGATGACCCACAGCGGCGCCCGGCTGGAGGACGGCCAGCTTCGCATCCGCTTTTCACCGCGCCAGCCAGCCTCGGCGGCCGCCCGGAGTCCCAGCGCCTAGCGTGCTGACGCCGCCGCGTCCCGCCCCAGCCCAGCAGGCCGCGGCGACTCGCACCCTGGCCCGGCGAGTGATCTGGGGCCTTGGAGCCATGGTCGCCCTGACCGTCATCGGGGTCATCGGCTTCATGCTGGTCGCGGCCGCCAGCCCGCTGGACGCGCTCTACATGACGGTCGTCACGCTGAGCACCGTCGGGTACAACGAGATCGTTCCGCTTGACCAGGGCGGCCGGGTTTTCGCTATTGCCCTCATCATCGCCGGTATCAGCGCCATCGGATACACCGGCGCGGTTACCGTTGAGTATCTTGTCAGCGGTCATCTGCTCGCGCGCCTGGTCCAACGTCGCAAGGAGCAAGCACTGGCGGCCCTCCACGACCACTTCATCGTCTGCGGCTTCGGTCGCGTCGGCGCGGGAATCAGCGAGAACCTGCGAGCCGCGGGACGACACGTGGTAACCATTGATCAGGATCCCGAGCGCTGCGGAGAGGCCGAAAGCCTGGGGGTTCTGGCCGTGTGCGGCAACGCCGCCTCGGCCGAGACGCTGCGGGCCGCCGGGATTGACCGCGCGACCGCCGTCATGGTCTCAACAGGCGACGACGCGGCCAACGTCTATACCGTGCTGTCTGCGCGCGCCGCCGCCGCGCATATCCCCGTGATCGCCAGGGCAAACACCGGCGAGACCGTTGATCGCCTGACGGTGGCCGGGGCCACGCGGGTGTTCTCGCCGCACGCGGCCGGCGCTCAGCACATGGCCGCCTACGTGCTCAAGCCCAACGTCGCCTGGGCGCTGTCGGAATTGTTGGATGAGAAGTCCAAGGACATGACCATCGAGGAAGTGGCCATCGCGCCCGGGAGTTCGTACGTCGGCCGAACCATTGGCGAGGTTGGGCTGCGTCAGCACGGTGTGGAAGTCATGGCGATTGGGCGCGACGGCGGACAGCAGTTTCTGCCGGATCGCGACGAGGAGCTTCAACCGGACGATGTGCTGGTGATGATTGGACCTCCACGCAACGTGCGGCAGTTTGCCGTCCAGGCCGGTTCGTGAGGGTGTGGCGCTCTCGGGGCCGCTGGACCTGATCGGCCGTGGCCGCAACCGCTGCTGACGACGGTCCGTCCGCTGGCGAATCGTCCCGGTCGATCTCCCGGAATCACCCGACCGGCTATCGCCCGCTTCGACAGCTCGGGCGGGCCGGGAGCGCGCTCGTTGCCTTGTCGGCGGTCGTCGGCGCGGCCGACCTCACGGTCAGGGGCATCCTCTACCTTGTGGCCGCCGTGCTCACCGCAGCCCCGGAGTGGCTTCCGCTGACGTACGACGCTTCCCGCCGGGAGGAGTGGCTCTTCAGCACGATACCGGCAGTTGAAGAGGTTCTGCTACCGGCGCGCGTCGCCTGGATGCTGCTTCTGCTTGTTGCCGGATTGACATTTGTCGTCTGGCTGGCGCGAGCCGCGGCCAACCTTCGAGCGTTGGATACGTCAGGCGCCGCGCTCCGTCCGTCGTTGGCCGTCTACTCGCTCGTCGCCCTGATTCCGGCACTCTTCGCGGTCGACAGCATCGTCAGGGGCCGCTGGCTGAGTCTGGTGGCCGAGCCGCTTGTCGTGCTCCTCTGCCTGGCGGCCCCGTTCGTCGTCATCCGTCGGCTCTGAATCGCCAGTTCCACCCGACCCGGTGAACGTCCGGCCACGGACGAAGCGCCGGCAGCGGCGTGGAACGGAATCGTTGTCTGGTGGGCGGCTTTTTCGTCGTTTCTGATCACGTCTCGGTTCGCGATTCTCGTGATAAGCGGCTTCGGCGAGCCCATCGACTCAATGCTTGATTCGAGTACGGTCGCGCTGGCCATTGGCGCGTTTGAGGGCGCCGCGGGCATCTCCCTGGCCATCGCCGGGTACTACATCATCCGAATCATGTTCCGAGTCGAGGCCATGCAGGAAGACCTGGTGGCCGCGCTTCCCCAGCCGGCGCCCGCCAGTGTCTCGGAAGCCGAATCTCCGGTCCATGATCCCGATCCACCGACGGATTCCGCAGGGTCCGTTCGACGCAGCGCTGCGCAGTGGCAGTGCGAGTCCTGCGACGTGACGAATCCGACCGCCCTGCGGTTCTGCCAGAACTGCGCGCGCGAACGGCAGTAGCTGCATTTGCTTCGCGTCCATCCTTAATGGTGAGCTTTTGGGAGTTAGCCGCGAAATCCCGGTCGCAGGCATGGAATCGCAAGCTTCTGGCTCCGCCCTGCACATGTGCCGGGCGCCTCGCCCAGGAGCCAGGGTGCGTCTGGTCACCCCAGCGACGTTCGGGCTGAGCCGTTGCTGATGCCCACGGGTGGCGCCAACCGTCGTCGTGCGTTGGCGACCAGCGTTCTCATCATTCTGAGCGCCGTCCTCTATGGGTCCTCTTTGGTCGTTCTCGGCCTAAGCCACGTCGCCTTGGGCGCGACATTGGCGAGTCAGGGGATTGGCGCATACGGCTCGATGGTGCGCTCAATGCGTTCCTGGGACGACGTACCGGCTGCGATTGGCGCGTTCGGAGGGCTTGGAATGGCCGTAGCCGGCATTGCCTTCCTGTTCTGGTTCGCTCGGTCGACGGCAATCCTGGACGCGCTGCGCGTTCCTGACGATCACCGACCGTGGGGCTGTGCCGCCGTTCCCTTATTCCTGATCTTCCCTGTGTTGGTCGTGGCCTATTTCGTTGTGCTCCAGGCTTTTCCGTACGCAACGGCGTCCCAGGTCACACTGTTCGCGGCGGCGGCGACCAGCCTGGCCATACCGTTGATTCTGATCCGCCGGCACTGGGTCGCCAGCAGCCTGCCCGCTGTCGATGGATCGACGGCGCCGGAGTGGGGCGGCGTCTGGATGTGGTGGGTGGCATACCTCGCCGCCTGGGTAACCACGGGTCTCTCGACCGCGGTGCTTGGAGAGAATTGGAACAGCGCCGACCAAGCCGTGGTTGATCTTTTGACCGCCGGATTCCTCGAAGTCGCCTCCGCAGTTGCGCTTGCCGTGGCCGCCGCAATGATGATTCGCATCATGTTCCGGATCAACGCGATGCAGGATGCGATGGCACGTACCGTGGCGCAGTCCAGGCCCCGGCGAGAACGCCGAGCGATTACCCCCATGCGAGGACCCTCGGCGCAATGGCAGTGCGCGACGTGCGACGTCATGAACCCGACCGCGATGCGGTTTTGTCAGAACTGCGCGGCCGAACGGCGGTAGCCGCAATCGCCTCTCGTGGGGTGCCCGTTGGCGCCTAAAACCATGGTCGGCACTGTGAGTGACGTTCAGCCACGTTGACCGGCGGGATTGAGAGCCGCACGCCGGCTCGCACCGACCGTGACCAGTCTCGTGCGTTGGCGCTGAATCGGAGCGCGAAACGAGTTGGCCCAACGCAGGTGTCGGGAATGCAGCGGCCGCGGCGCGTCGAGTAGTCCCCGAATCGGATGCGCGAGTGCCATCATGAGGACATCATGTCGACTTCGAGCCACGCTGCCGGAACGGCGCTCCGCGGCTATTGGCGGAACCGACAGCCGGCGTTGTTCGTCAGTTGGACAATCGGTATCTCAGTGACTCTCCTGGCGACGGCGCTGCTGATTTCAAGCGTGTTCTTCATCGCGCAGGGCGCCACGCTGGCAGATCAGGGCGCTGAGGCCTACGAGGAGCTCCGGCTGTCCGTGTACATCTGGTTTGAAGTACTGGCCGTGGTCGGCGGATTAGGGGCACTCGGCGTGTTTTTGGCATGTTGCCCCTTCTTGATCTGGCTGTTCCAGGCGATTGGAAACCTGCGCGTGCTCCCGGCGCCCGACATGCGACCACGATCGGAATTGCTGCTCCTTGCCCTGTTCGTTCTCTTCCCTGCGTTGGCCGTGGCCTACGTTGTCGTCCGCGAGACCGATCCGAACGCTTGGCAATTACACGTCGCGCTCTATGCGGCGGCGGCCGCCAGCCTCGTGGGACCGTTGGTCGTCATCAGTCGCCTGTGGGTTTCCAGCGGCGCACGCTCAACCAACGGGACCCTGCCGCTTGATTGGAGATCCGTGCTGGTCTGGTGGATTGCTCTTGAGGTTGCCTGGATGACGCTTGGTTTCGCTCCGGCTGTAATGTCGGGGGGTTGGGATTACTATCGCTTCCTTGACGGTGTCACCCAGCTGTATGCCGCCGGTGTGCTGCAGGTGATTTCAACGGCAGCCTTGGTTGTTGCGGCGGCACGCATCATCCGGATCATGTATCGCGTCAACGAGATGCAGGACGTACTGTTTCGCCAGGTGGTGAGCACAACTTCGCCATCCGACCGACTCGAATCTGGTGCGCATGGCGCGGCGCCGCGCAGTGTCAGTGCCGGTCCTGCGACGTCATGAGCCCGACCGCGATGCGGTATTGCCAGAACTGTGCGCGCGAACGACCCTAGGGGCGCGCGATTCCAAATGGCGGCGCTTGATTGTTTGACCGCAGGCCAGTGATGGAGTCAGTCCCGCGCGCTGGACGCCGCGTGCGATGATCGGGCCATGAGCGCGATCTGCATTGTCGGAACCGGCTATGTGGGGCTCTCGGTGGGCGCGTGCTTCGCCGACCTGGGGCACGACGTGGCGTGCCTGGATATCGACGAGGCCAAGATCGCCGGGCTGCACGCGGGGCGGGTGCCGATCTATGAGCCGGGGCTCGAGTCGCTGGTTTCGCGCAACGTCGCCGCCGGACGCCTGACCTTTACCACGGACTATTCCGCTGCGGTTCCCGAGCGGGAGTTTGTGTTCATCGCCGTGGATACGCCCACGGGCGCCGCCGGCGAGGCCAGCCTGCTGGCCGTGGACAGCGCCGCGGTGGCGCTGGCGCCCGTCCTTTCGGAGGGCGCGCTGATCGTGACGAAGAGCACCGTGCCCATTGGGACCAGCGATCTGATTTCACGGATTATTCACGAACATCGGGCGGACGGCGCACGGTTCCCCGTGGTATCCAATCCGGAATTCCAGCGGGAGGGCACGGCGGTTCAGGACTTTCTGCACCCTGATCGGGTGGTGATTGGTTCGTCCGACGCCGACGCGGCCGAGCGTGTCGCTGAGCTGTATCGATCCTTCGACTGTCCGGTGATCGTGACGGACCTGCGGACGGCCGAAATGATCAAGTACGCCTCAAATGCCTTCCTGGCCACGCGGATTTCGTTCATCAACGAGATTGCGGCGATCTGCGAGGCGCTGGACGCGGATGTGGAGGTGGTGGCGCACGGCATGGGCCTGGACGGCCGCGTGGGTCCGGCCTACCTGAATGCCGGGCTGGGCTGGGGCGGCAGTTGCTTTCCGAAGGACGTCCGCGCGCTGGAACACATGGGCTCGGTACACGGGGCGCACCCGCAATTGCTGCGGGCCGTGATTGAGATCAATCGCGACGCCCGGCGGTCGGCCGTTCGCAAGCTGCGCGAAGCGCTTGGCGGCCTGCGCGGACGCGAGGTCGCGCTACTGGGCCTCTCGTTCAAGCCGAATACCGATGACGTTCGCGACGCGCCGGCCATTGAGATCGCCCACCTGCTGGCCGGCGAGGGCGCCAGCGTCCGCGCCTACGACCCCGTGGCCACCCCGAAGGCGCGGGCCGTGCTCGGGCGCTCGGTGGCGTTCAGCGCGTCGGCGCTCGAGGCAGCCACCGGGGCGGACGCGATTGTGCTGGCTACCGAGTGGAATGAGTTTCGGGAACTCGATTGGGAAGCCATGCGCGCGGCCATGCGCGGGGATGTGCTGGTGGACGGCCGCAATCTCTACGATCCCGTCCGAATGCAAGCGTTTGGATTCCGATATTTCGGCATGGGCCGACACGCACAGGCCGCCGAGAGCCGCGCGGCACAGCTGCTGGCCGAGTAGGCGCAGCGGGCACGGCCATGCAGGACTCCGAGAGCACCTTCGCCCGCGGCGGCGAGTTGCTGGCCGGCCTGCTGGTCGTCGCCTTCATCGTGTTCCTGCTCTGGGTCGTGCTGCTTCGGCCGCGTGACGACGAATCGTCCGTCGTGGCGACCACACCAACGCCCGCCGCGGCGATCACGCCGACGCCCGATACTCCCAACGCCGCGTTCGACACCGTAATCGCCACGCCGACGCCGGAGCCCACCCCCACGGCCACACCGATCCCTCGGCCCACGCCAACGCCAACCGCGACGGTCTACGTGGTCCAGCCCGGCGATACGCTCTCGGGCATCGCCGCACGCTTTAACGTGACCGTGGATGAGTTGGTGGAGGCCAATCGCATCGTGAATCCCGACGCCCTGCAGGTTGGCCAGGAGATCACCGTTCCCTAGCGGAATCGCGCTGGCGATCGGGCCGGCTTTGGCAGGCAAGCCCGTAATGTCGCGACAATTCCGAGAACCAGCAGGAAGCTATCAGGTACGCCGATATCGACGGTCGGACGTTTGTTGCGAAATTGCCGAGTCTCGACACGTTTGCCATGCTAGGGTAGCCGCAGCGATGGCGGGCAGCTGAATCGGTCGCCTATGGCGCGTCGCAAGCTACAGAAGCGCGCATTCAACGACATTGATCGCGGAACGCTTGGCGGTCTGATCTTCACCGCGCGGCGATTGCACGGCCGCACGCAGTCCCAGGTCGCGGTCGAAATCGGCCGGGATCGGCCATGGCTGAGTGATGTCGAGACGGGCAAAATCACGTTTGTGCCGGAGGAAGACATCCGGGCGCTGGCCCGGACTCTTGACCTGGATGCGCGGCAACTCATCGCGGCCCGGGACAACGCGCAGTCGCGCCTGGGAACCGCCGCCGTCACTGGTCGCTGGCAACGGGCGTGTCAGTCGTGCGGTCACTCCAATCCGGACGATGCGAACTATTGTTCGAACTGCGGCGCACAGTTTCCCGTGAGTGTGGAATGCGACGCCTGTGGCCGGACCAACGATTCGCCGGCAAACTTCTGCACGCAGTGCGGTCGCGCACTCCCAGCCGACTCCCCGCGGCAGGCTCGGCCTCGGCGCTGAGGGCCTGGGCGTCCCAGGTCACCGGTGTCTCGCGGGTTGTCGGTCCGCGTTGACCATCCGGACGAGCATCGTTCGCCGCCGAGGCTGGACACGAGCCAGACGCGGATATACTGAAAGTTCCTATCTGCTGTAGCCAAGGAACCGGAATGACGAGCGAGAAAAAGGGCGGCGCCGGCGGTCACGTTCATGCCGGTCCCATTCGCATCACGATCGAAATCGATCGGCCGCGCGTTGGCGTGGGCAAGGCCGGCGGCCACATGCGCGGCGCCGTGCGCGAGGCTCTCGTGAGCCTGCGCGAGGTCCTGGACGCCGGCATCCAGGCCGTGGAAGAGCGCGACGACGGACCGACCAGCAGCACGTCGGAGCGTATTGACATCAACTAGGTAGGCGGCCGGGCGCTCATCGCGCGACCGGCTGCAAGGCCAACTCGACAGTTCGTGGCCGAATAGTACAGAGCATTGAATCGGATTTCGCTGGATCTTGCCTGCGCCCGCGGCATCGGCCGCGCCGCCGGCCACGGCAGCTCCGGCCGCTGCGCCTGGCACGACAGCGGCCCCCGCAGCTGAAGGTCTACGCCGACTGACCGGACAACCGCAGCCTCGACCCGTGCAACACCGCTGGCGAGCGGATTGGTCGGCATCGAGCCGTGTCCGCGAAAGGATGGGTGGGCGACCGGACGCCGGCCGAGTCCAGGCAGGCGGCGCAGGCATGGGGCGTGCGACACCGAGCAATCCACGACGGCGCCCCACCGTTTGCGGCCTCGACGGTCTACCCCTGGTGGAAGGTCAGCCAGCCGGAGGTACGTGACGCCCGTATCCAGGAGGTTGATGGCCGGGTAGGCGGCGCTTCGAGACGCTGCGTCCAATCGCGTCGCCGGCGACAGGGTCGGCGTGGCCGGCTGACCCACCGAGTGCGGACCAAGGATCACTTGACACGCCCATGCCCGATATCGCACCGTACGCGAGCGAATGTCGCTGGCCCCTGCGTGCTTTTGGGCTGTGTAACGTGCACAGGACAATCCGGAGGTGGCGCGAGGTCAGCTAGGCCCCCAGGGGACCACGTCTGGCGGGGGCGGAGGAGAAGGGTATGCATATTCCAGCCCTGACCCGTCGGCGCTTTGTCGCCGGTATGGGGATTGGCGCAACGTCGGCGGTCATGCTGGCCGCCTGCGGCGAGAGTGAGAGCGCCGCGCCAGCAGCCGCAGAGGCTCCGGCTCCGGCCGCGCCGGCCGCTGCGGCACCAGCCGCTGCGGCGCCAGCCGCTGCCGCTCCGGCGGCAGCCGCGCCTGCTGCTGCGACTGCGGCCCCCGAAGCGATGATGGAGAGGGAGAACGTCGAGATCCGGTTCGTCACGGACCACACCGCCGGCCCGCGTGGCGCGGCCATGCAGTGGGGCTTGGCGCGCTTCGCCGAGAAGCGACCGGACGTCTTCGTGAAGCTGGAACCGGCCGCCAACCTGATCGACAGCTTGGCGATCCAGTTCGCCGCCGGAACGGCGCCGCACGTGGCGCTGCTCTCGCAGTCGGACTTCCTGCGCTTCCACGAAGAAGGCGCCTTCACCGAGATCTCGGGCGAATTGGCTAAGCGTGACGACTTCGATCCGCTGGACTACTACTTCCTGCCGGACGCGTACACGTTCAACAACATCGACCACTCGTTCCCGCAGCCGGCCGAAATGACGGGCCCCCAGTTCGGGATGCCCTTCCAGTTCGCGATCAGCGGGTTCGTGGCCAACATCTCGCTTGCCGAAGCTGCCGGTGTCACCCTGCCGGACAGCGACGGTGGATGGACCTGGGATGACTGGACGGAGTGGGACGCCAAGATGACGAACCCCGACACCGGGGACTTCGGCACCTGGGCCCGCGACGACTACGAGTTCCAGTACATGCCGCAGATGTACTCCAACGGCATGGCCAAGCCGTTCAACGACACGTTGTCGAAGACCATGTACGACCTGCCCGAAGCCATTGAGGCATGGGAGTACCTGATCAACAAGATCTTCGTGCACGAGACCTCCCCTCCGGCCGACCAGGTCAAGGAGCTGGGTGGTGAGTTCGGCAACCCGTTTGCCGCCGGCAAGGTCGGCATCTGGCCCTCCGGCCGGGTGTACTCGACCGGGTTCGCGGTTCCGCGGATCAAGGACCGCTTCCAGTGGACGTTGCTGCCGGAAGTGATCGCCGCTCGCGGCGGTCCGCCGGGCCACAGCACCAACGACCAGCCGGACCTGGTCACCAACAGCGCCGAGCGCGACGGCTCGATCGAGCAGTCCA
Organism: Chloroflexota bacterium; assembly: GCA_022820025.1. GTDB lineage: Bacteria > Chloroflexota > UBA11872 > UBA11872 > UBA11872 > UBA11872. The sequence goes on along the minus strand of JAJEGF010000001.1, from coordinate 36,955 downwards.
CCGCGCTGGCGGTCTTCCTCGCAGGCGAGGAGTACCAGGGCCGCGTCGGGATCGACCGCGGGCACATGCCGGTTCACCGGGACGCCATCGGCGCCCCGACCTCTGTGGCTCCACCGCCAGAGGGGATGAAGTGGCTGAAGGTCTACGCGGACCGACCGGACAACCGCAGCCTCTACCCGTTCAACACGTGGCGGGAGTGGTGGCTGCAGCACCGAGCCCTGGGCCAGAAGGGCTGGGTTGGCGAGCAGTCGCCGGCCGAGTCCCTGCAGGCTTGCCAGGACTGGGGTGTTCGGCACCTGTCCTCGTACGACGGCCCCGCGCCGTTCGTCAGCTCTCCGGTTTACCCATAGCGGCGTAAACCCTGCGGCGCAGTAGCGCCGCCGAAATGGCCCAGCCCGGCCGGAGAATCCTCCGGCCGGGCTGGTCGCTTAACCGTGCCTGGACCTCGGTTCGCGGCGCTTGAGACCGAGGGCCGGGAAACGCCCACTCGCGTAGGGCATGGGGACCCTATCGTCTGTAAGCAATGCGACGGTTGCCTCGTTCTTCAGGGCCTACCGTAGCGCCGAAGTTACTGCCGCTGCGCCTCGGGCGAACGCAACGGATCTCTACGCGCATGACGCGCGGAGTTCAAAGGTGTTCTTCCGGTGACGGGCCGTGGCATTGACGTGGCGGGCTCATCGTTCCAGTCAGGCGATCTGGAACGTGACGTCGCGGTCCGTGACTCCTGGGCGGAATGGTGTGAGCCAAAACGCAGGCTTGCACCGGTCGTCGAACAGCCTCCGGCGTTCGAAGGCATGTTGAGGTTCGCGAAGCGCGCTGCGGACGCGAACCCGCACACGCTCAGCAGTTTCTGTGCGCGCGGGTTGATGACCGTTAACGTTCTTCCTGTCGCTTTCGCACCCACTGCACGGGCCGTTGACTCTTCGGCGGCTGGCAGTTGCCCAGACATGGAGCAGCATTTCCGGGCTGCCTAGGGTCGCTTCGTGCACCTCATCCGGGTGCAAGGCCCCCGCCCGGCTTTGCACCCGGAACTTCGTTAACTGGCAAACCTGCGTTTAAGGCTCGATTCTCCACGCGCGCTTGGCGGTGTGGGAAAAAATCCATTCGCGATCGGCGTCGCTGAGGAACGACAGGTTCCACGCCGAATCGAACGCCTGCTGGTAGGTCGCGCTGGTCAGGCACACGGGCCAGTCGGTGCCCCACATGAGTCGCCGGGGGCCAAAGGCCCGGTAGACGCGCTCGATAAGGGAATGGGCCTCGCGGTATGGATAGGCGGCGCGGCTGCCGTTGGGATAGCCGGAGAGCTTCACGAACACGTTGGGCCGCTCGGACAGCGCCAGCAGATTGGTCAGCGAGTCCGGGTCGCGGTAGTCGGGCGAGCCGAGGTGGTCGATGACTACGGTCACATCGGAATGTCGAGCGGCCATGGCATCCGCTTGTGGAAGTTGCCGCCAGTTGATGAGCAGCCCGATGGTGGCGTTGGTATCGGCCGCCGTCTCCCACAACGCGTCCTGCGCGGCGTCATCCAGCCACCGGATTTCTGGGACGGTGTTCGGCGCCAGACGAATCCCGCGGAGTTGCGGGTGCCCCATCAGCTCGCGCAAGGCGGCGGGCGCGTCCGGCAAAAGCGGATCGACCCGGCCAGCCACGACCAGCCGGTCCGGATACGTCTCCGCCGCCTGGATCAGGTACGAGTTATCCCACAGGTAGTAGCGCGGCTGGATCAACACCGTCCAGGCCACGCCGCCGATCTCATCCTGGGCCCGGAAGAGATCCGCCGGGGCCGCCTCGAGTTCCGGCGTGAAGTCGGACTCCGGGTGACGTCCGAACCTCGGGTCCCGGATCGTCCAGATGTGTACGTGCGATTCAACCAAATCCATAACGCACCAGCCTCAGGCCGACGCCAGCATCATGCCAGCCAAGCGACCAGCGAATGGCAACCGCTAGAGGAGCAGGTAGGGCTGCTCAATGAGTTCGCGGATGCGGGCCAGGAAGCGGGCGGCGGGGGCGCCGTCGATGATGCGGTGGTCGAAGGTGAGGCTGAGGGTCATGGAGAGTTCGGCGCTCACCTCGCCGTCGCGGGCCACGGCTTTCTCGCGCAGAGCGCCGACGCCGAGGATGGCCGACTCGGGCGGGTTGAGCACCGGGGTGAAGGCGTCGATGCCGTAGACGCCGAGGTTGGAAATCGTGAAGGTACCGCCGGTGATGTCGTCCAGGTCCAGGCGATTGCCTTGGGCACGGTCGACCAGGCCGCGCAGGTCTGAAGCGATTTCGACCAGTGACTTGCGGTCGGCACTCTTGACGTTGGCGACCACCAGATCGCCGCCGGCCTCGATGGCCAGGCCCACGTTGACCACGTCGTGCAGGCGAATGGCGTCGCCTTCCAGGCTGGAGTTGGCGCGTGGGTGTTCACGCAGGGCGTGGGCGCAAATGCGAATGAGCAGGTCGTTGTAGCTGATGCGGAATCCGAGTGCCGACTCGTGGCGGCTGGCGAGTTCGGTTCGCAGTTCGTGGAAGCGACGGGCGTCGGCCTCGGCGACCAGAGTGACCTGGGCACTGCCCTGCAGGCTTTGCTGCATGCGCTCGGCGATGACGCGGCGGACGCCTTCCAGCGGAATGACCTGGCCGGCGGCCACGTCGGGAATCGCTGCTGGAGCCAACGGCGGGGCGGCGGCAACCGGCATGGGTGCGGCAGCGGGAGCGGCGGCCGCGGCGGACACGTCTTTTTCGATGATGCGGCCGCCGGGGCCGGAGCCGACGACTCGCGCGAGATCAATGCCGAGCTCGCGGGCCACACGCTTGGCGAGCGGGGAGGCCTTGACGCGTCCGTCGGTGGATGGCGCCACGGCAACCGGGGCAACGGCCACAGGCCGGGCTGCCACGGGCGCGGGTGCTGGTGCAACAGGAGCCGGCGTTGGCGTAGGGGCTGCGGCCACCGGAGCCGGAGCGGGTGGCGGAGGTGCAGTAGGAGGCGCTGCGGAAGCAGCGGCGGCGGCTGGCGGGTTGGGATCCTCGGCCGGCGGGGTTTCGCCGGGTTCCAGGATCCAGGCCAGCAGGCCCTGCACTTTCACCAAGTCGCCGGGTCCGGCGGCGATGCCGCCCAGGATGCCGGCGGCTGGCGCTTCCACGCGGGCGTTGATCTTGTCGGTCTCGAACTCCAGGATTTCCTGGCCCTTCTCGACCTCGGCGCCTTCGTCGACCAGCCACTCGGTGACGGCGCCTTCTTCCATGGTCATCCCCATCAGGGGCATGCGAACCGCGGTAGCCACGGTCTAGTAGACGCCCTGGAGCGACTGGCGGATGGACTCCACCACCTGGGCCGTGCCCGGAAATGAGGCTTGTTCCAGCGGCTCCGAGAATGGAACCGGCGCGTGGGCCGCGCCAACGCGCAACACCGGGGCGTCCAGGTCGTCGAAGGCCAGTTCCTGGATCTGGGAGGCGATCTCGGCGCCGAATCCGCCGAAGCGCACGGCTTCGTAGAGGACCACCGCGCGGTGGGTCTTGCGGACCGAGCGCAGGATGGTGTCGGTGTCCAGCGGGTAGAGCGAGCGGATGTCCACGACTTCCACGCTGATGCCCTCGGCCGCCAGTTGCTCGGCGGCTTCCAGCGCGTGGTGCGTCTGGCGCGCGTAGGTGATGACGCTCACGTCGTCGCCCTCGCGCTTCACGTCGGCCACGCCGATGGGCACCAGGTACTCGCCTTCGGGCACGTGGCCGCGCATGGCGTAGATGGCCTTGTGCTCGAACATGATGACCACGTTGTCTTCGCGGATGGCCGACTTGAGCAGGCCCTTGGCGTCGTAGGGAGTGGAGGCGGTGATGACCTTCAGGCCGGGCACGTGGGCGAACCAGGCTTCCAGGCTCTGGGTGTGCTGGGCGGCGTTGCCGGTACCGGCGCCAAAGGGTGCGCGGTAGGTGAGGGGCAACTTGGCCTTGCCGCCGAACATGTAGCGGTTCTTGGCCGCCTGGTTGACGATCTGGTCCATGGCGATGCCCATGAAGTCGCTGTACATGAACTCGGCGATGGGCCGGCTGCCGGTAAGGGCCGCGCCAATGCCAAGGCCGGCAATGGCGGCTTCGGCAATGGGGGTGTCGACGATGCGGTCGGGGCCCCATTTCTCGAGCAGACCCTGGGTGACGGCGTAGGCGCCGCCCCAGACGCCGACTTCCTCACCGACGACGAAGACGGTCGGGTCGCGGGTCATTTCCTCGTCGATGGCCTCGCGCAGAGCCTCGCTCATGAAGATCTCGCGCGTGGCGGTCTCGGGCGCTGACGCTTGGGCTGTGCTAACGGCCATGGTCGTTACTCCACGTAGACGTCGCGCTCGATAACGTCCACGGTCGGCCAGGGGCTGGCCTCGGCAAACGCCACGGCGTGTTCGATTTCGCGCTCGATCTGCCCGTCGATCGCCTGGAAGTCGTCCTCGTCCAGCCGCTCGGATTCGTTGACGGCCTTGACGAAGCGCTCGATGGGGTCGCGGGCAACCCACTCGGCGATTTCTTCCTTCGTTCGGTAGTTCTTCTGGTCGAGGACAGTGTGGCCCTTGTGGCGGTAGGTGCGGGACTCGATGAGGGTGGGGCCTTCGCCGCGGCGGGCGCGGTCGATGGCTGTCTTGGCGGTGGCGTAGACCTCGAAGAGGTCGTTGCCGTCGATCGAGGCGCTGGGGATGCCGTAGGCCGGGCCGCGGTTGTGGATGGCGGCGGCGTTGGCGAAGTCGGCGTGGGTGGCCATGCCGTACTGGTTGTTCTCGCAGACGAATACGGCCGGAAGGTTCATGGTGGCGGCGACGTTGACGCCCTCGTGGAAGGCGCCCGTCGGGCCGGCGCCGTCGCCGAAGAAGGCGATGGTGACCTTGCCGTCCTTGCGGAGCTTGGAGCCCAGGGCCGCGCCGGTGGCGATGGGGATGCCGGCGCCGACGATGCCGTTGGCGCCCAGGTTGCCGAGTTCGATGTCGGCGATGTGCATGGAGCCGCCCTTGCCGCCGCAGTAGCCGGTGGTGCGGCCGAAGAGCTCGGCCATCATCTTGTCCATCCGGGCGCCCTTGGCGATGCAGTGGCCGTGGCCGCGGTGGGTGCTGGTGATGAAATCGCCATCGTCCAAGGCGGCGCAGACGCCGGTGGCGGTGGCTTCCTCGCCGATGTAGAAGTGCAGCGCCCCGCGCATCTTGGCGGCGCGGAAGGCTTCTTCAGCCGTCTCTTCGAAGCGGCGGATGCGCCGCATGATGAGGTAGATCCAGCGGAGCTGGTCGTCGCTGAGTTGCTCCAGCACGCCGTTGGAAGCGTCGCCGCCTCCAGCGCGGCCGTTGGTGGAGACAGGTTGTTGCTCTGCCAAGGCGCGCCTCCGTGTGCGAGCGGGCGGAACGGTGCCGCAGCCGCCGGGCCGTGCCGGTTCAGATGTCCGGCGCCAGAGTATATCCGGGCGTCACCGGGATTCGCTGCGACCGTCACCGGCAAACGGAGCCTGGGACGACATGGGAATGCAACGATCAGCAAGGCGTCGGCCATCGCCGCACGAGCGTTCCCGGGGAGAGCATGGGGGACCACCACTAGACTAGGCGCGGTCGCTTCCCGAGATTGGCTGCGTGAACAAAGTTGCCGTCGTCGGCTCCGGCAGTTGGGGCACAACCCTTGCGATCCTGCTTACTGAAGCCGGCGAACGCTGCGCGCTCTGGGTTCGTGATCCGGACGAGGCCCACGACATGGCCGCTCGTCGCGAGAATGTTCGTTTCCTGCCCGGGGTCACGCTGCCCGACACCCTGGAAATCAGCCACCACGCCGCCACGGTCCTGCGCGACGCGGATCTCGTCCTTGTCACCGTGCCCATGCGCCAACTGCATGAAAACTGGCAGGCCGTCGCCGGCCACATCGAGCCTCACGCCGCCATTGTCAGCGGGATCAAGGGACTCGATCCGCAGACCGGCCGACGGGTCAGCGAACTCGTGGCCGGTTGGGCCGGCGACCGGATCCTGGACCGCCTGGCTGTGCTCTCGGGCCCCAACCTCGCCCGCGAAATCGCCGCCGGTGAACCGGCGACGGCCGTGGTGGCCGCGCGCATCCCAGAGGTTGCCCGCACGGTGCAGCAGCGGCTCAGCGCGCCGACCTTTCGCACCTATATCAGCGATGACGTCATCGGCATTGAACTCGCCGGGGCTGTGAAGAACGTCATAGCCATTGGAGCCGGCGTGGCCGACGGCATGCGTTTCGGCGACAACGCAAAGGCGGCGCTGATGACGCGCGGGCTGGCGGAAATGACGCGGCTGGGACTCACGGCGGGCGCCGATGCCCTCACCTTCGCCGGCCTGGCGGGCATGGGCGATCTCATCGCCACCTGCGCCAGCGCCCACTCGCGCAACCACTATGTGGGCCAGGAGTTGGCCGCGGGTCGGTCGTTGGATGACATTCAATCCCGCATGGTCATGGTCGCGGAAGGCGTGGATACCTCCCGAGGCGCCCTGGCGCTGGCGCGCCGGCTCGGGGTGGAAATGCCCATCGTCGAACTCATCAATCAGGCGCTCTTCGACGGGCTTCCGGTTGCCGAAGCTGGACGAGTGCTCATGGCCCGGGAGCTCAGCCACGAACTGCGCGGAATCCGGCGGGACTCCTAAGCGAAGCTCAGTACTTGACTCCCACGGTCGCGCGTGAGTCGGCGAATCCGTCGTGTGCCAGACTCCCCCGTCGCTCCACCACTCGAGGTCCGGCCATCACCACAACCGTCGCTGACACCCTCGCCGGCCTGGTCGCCATCAACAGCGTCAACGCCAGCCTCCCCGGCGGCCCCGGCGAGGCCGAACTCGCGAACCATGTCGCCGACCTGGCCCGCGCCGCCGGCGCCGACGTCGAGATGTACGACGTCGAACCCGGCCGCCCCAACTTGCTGGCCTGGATTCGCCGCGGCAACCGTCCGACCCTGATGTTCGAGTGCCACCTGGACACCGTGGGCCTGGATCCAATGCCGGACGCCCTTAACCCGCGCATCGCCAACGGCCGGCTCTACGGCCGTGGCTCCGCCGACCCCAAGGGCTGCATGGCCGCCATGCTTCACGTCCTCCACGCAGCCGCCAACGACCCGGATTTCCCTGTGGACCTCTGCCTCGCCGGCGCCGTCGGCGAGGAGATCGTGATGATCGGCTCACGGGTGATGGCCGAACGACGCCCCCCGGTCGATGCGGCGGTCGTCGGCGAACCGACCGAGCTGCAGATCATCACTTCCCAGAAGGGTGCCGTGCGCTGGCGCGTGCGCACCCATGGCGTGGCGGCCCACAGCGCCATGCCTGAGCAGGGCCACAACGCCATCCAGGACATGGCCGCGACACTAACCGCGCTGGCCCAGGGCATCGAACCCCACCTCACCACCCGCCCCCACCCCGTCCTCGGCAACGCCACCTGGAACGTCGGAACCATCCGCGGCGGCGCCGGAGTCAACGACGTCCCCGACCTTTGCGAGATCGAAATCGACCGGCGTCTCGTCCCCGGCGACACCGCCGCGGAGGTGCTGGAGCACGTCGACGCCGCCCTGGACGACCTTTGCGCCAGCGACCCGCAACTCCGCGTCGACCGCGATCCACCCTTCGTGGACATCCCCCCGCTGGAGACGCCGCACGACGCGGCCGTCGTGCGCGCGGCCCAACAGGCCGTTGCCGCCGCCGGCCTGTCGCCCGACCCGCTGGGCGTCGCCTATGCCACCGATGCCGCCATGCTCTCCGGGATCGGCGGCATCCCGTCCGTCGTCCTCGGTCCCGGCAACATCGCGCAAGCCCACACGAACGACGAGTGGATCGAGATTGCTCAATTGGAGCAGGCGGTCGGCGTCTATTTGGGCGTGTGCAAGGCCTTCGGAGAAATCGCTGCCTGATGCGCCTGACTCGGCGCGTGCACCTGGTCGGCAGCGGCGCCACCGGCGCCGACCTGTCCAACGCCTACGACTGCCACGTCTACCTCGTCGACGGCGGCGGCCCGCTGGCGCTGATCGACGCCGGCGTCGGCCTCGAACCTGAACTGATCCTGGCAAACGTGCGAGCGGCCGGTTTTGACCCGGCCAACATCGAAACCATTGCCCTCACCCACGCCCACGCCGACCACGGCGGCGGCTCGGGGCCGCTTCACGAATTGACCGGCGCTGAAGTCCTGGCCCCCGGTCCCGCCGCGGACTGGCTCCAGCAGGCCGACGAGGAAGCCATCTCGCTCCCCCGCGCCAGGGCCGGCGGCACCTATCCGGCCGACTACCAGCTGGCCCCCTGCCCGTCGGCCGTCTCAATCTCGGGCGGCGACACGATCACGGTTGGCGAAGCCCGCCTGACCGCCATCGCCACTCCCGGCCACGCCCGCGAGCACCTCTCCTACCTGCTCGAAGGCGACGACCGGGTGGGTCTCTTTGGCGGGGACGTGGTCTTCCAGGGCGGCAAGATCCTGTTGCTGTCCACGCCCGATTGCTCGATCCAGGAGTTGGCGGCGACGATGCGCGGTCTGGGCGAACTGAACTTCGAAGCGCTCTATCCAGGACATGCCGGCATATCGCTGCGACGCGGCCGCCAGCATGTGGACGCGGCGCTGCGCGTCTTCGACGCCGAAGAGATTCCGCCGAACTTCAATGCCTGACGAACCAGGCTGCAAGCGACGCACTCATACAATGCCCTGAATCACCCAGTCAGATCGGCGGACCTGATGCCTCTCCAGGCGGACGTTTGTGTGATCGGCGGCGGACCCGGCGGCTACGTGGCGGCCCTCCGCGCCGCGGCCCTGGACGCCCAGGTCGTCGTTGTGGAAAACAGCGGCCTCGGCGGCGTCTGCCTCAACCGCGGATGTATCCCGTCCAAGGCGTTGCTGCGCAGCGCGGAGGTCTTTCAGCTTGCCAGGAAGGCGTCCAGCTTTGGTGTCCGCGTCAAGGGCGTTGAGGCCGACTACAAGGCCATGGTTCGCCGCAAGGACCGGGTCGTTCGCCAGCTCGGACGTGGGATCGAGGGACTCCTGAAGGCCGGCAACGTCACGGTTCTGCAGGGCACGGGACGCCTCGCGGGCGCCGGTGCCGTGGAGGCGTCGCTGGCCGACCGCACCGAGCTGATCACGGCCAAGTCCGTCATCGTGGCGACCGGCTCGTCATCCGCCGCGCCGCCGATACCCGGCGTCGACCTCCCCGGCGTCATCGACAGCGATGGCGCGTTCGAGCTCAACGAGGTGCCCGAGCACATCCTGGTGGCAGGCGCCGGCGCCGTCGGCGTCGAGTGGGCCACCCTCTTTGCCCTGCTTGGCGGCCAGGTCACCCTGGTCGAGATGCTGCCGCGCGTCGTGCCCAACGAGGACGCGGCCGTCAGCGCCGCCATGCGCAAGATCCTGGTCCAGCAAGGCGTGAGGGTCCACACCGGAACGCGAATCGAATCGATTGAACAGGCCGATGCGCACCTCCAAGTGACGCTGGCAGCCGACGACGATTCCGAGACCGTGCAGGCCTCGCACGTGCTGCTGGCAACCGGTCGTCGACCCAACGTGGCAGACGTCGGGCTTGAGTCCGCCGGCGTGCGCTTCTCGCCCCGCGGCGTGAGCGTCAACGAGCATCAGCAGACCAGCCAGCCGGATATCTACGCCATCGGCGACGTGATCGGCGACAAGCTGCTGGCCCACGTGGCCTCCCACCAGGGCGTCGTGGCTGCCGAGCACGCGCTGGGACGCCCCTCCGTCTACGAGCCCAACGCCGTCCCTGCCTGCACGTTCACCCACCCCGAGATCGCCAGCGTGGGCCTCACCGAAGACGCAGCCAAAGAGGAACGCGGCGATATCCAGGTCGGCATGTTCCCGTTCCAAGCGCTGGGACGAGCCCGCGCCTACGGCGACACGGACGGCTTCGTGAAGATCGTGGCCGGCCAGCCGCACGGCGAGATCCTGGGCATGCACGTCATCGGCCCGGGCGCCAGCGACATCATCGCCGAGGGCGTCCTGGCGATCAGGCTGGAAGCCACCGTGGACGACCTGCGCGAGACGATCCACGCGCATCCGACCTTCGCCGAAGCCACCGCCGAATCGGCCTGGCAGGCAATCAACGCTCCGATCCACCTCCCCCTGCCGCGGAACGGACGCTGAGCCGCTCGGCCGCGCCACCACTGCAACTCGCGATTGCCGGCCTCGGGGCGATCGGAGCCGAAGTCGCACGCGCCGTCCGCGCGGGCCAAGCCCCGGGCGTCGAAATTGCCGCCGTCGTCGAACCGATGGCAAGCCCCGCCCGCGACAATCTCGCAGCCGCCGGCGTACCCGTCCACACCGACCTGGCGACCCTCGACTGGCCCAATCTCGACACGGTCCTTGAGGCCGCTTCACAGGCCGCGCTGCGCGTGATCGCCCCGCAGGTTCTCGGCCAGGGAGTTGACCTGGTGGCCCTTAGCGCGGGCGCGACCCTCGACCCAGGTTTTCTGACCGCTCTGATGACGTCAGCCCAGGCGTCCGGGGCGCGCATCTGGGTGCCCTCCGGCGCCATCGGCGCACTCGACGTCGTGCGCGCGGCTCGGGTCGGGGAAGTCAAGTCAATCACCCTGACCACCACCAAGCCTCCAGTGGCCCTGGCCGACGCGCCCTGGGTCGTCGAACACGGTATGGACCTCACGACGATCGACGGCCCACGCGAGATCTTCGCCGGCGGCCCCGTGGAGGCCGTACGAGGCTTCCCCCAGAACGTCAACGTGGCGGCGCTGCTGGCGCTGGCTGCGGACGACCCGGACCGGCTGCGCGTAACCGTGGTCGCCGATCCCGCCGCGCCTGGCAACGTCCACGAGGTGGAAGCGATTGGGTCCTTCGGAAGCATGCGGCTGCGCCTCGAGAACCGGCCCAGTGAGACGAACCCCAAGACCAGCGCCCTGGCCGCCCAGAGCGTAATCGCGCTCCTCCGCCAACTCGGCTCGCCGCTCCGTTTCGCCTGACCTCTAGTTCCGCGCGTTACCAACAGCGCGGATCAGCCAATGGTCGTCGCGGAATCGCTCACTGAGGACTAGCGGCGCGTACTGCTTCGGCGCCGTTGAGCTTGCGGCTTAGTTGACCAGCACTTCCAGGCGGCGCTTGCGCACGACCTCACGACCCCCCTGGTACACGGAAACCGTCCGGGCGATGTTGCAAATGTTCTCGGCCGCATCCCCGTCCACGACCAGCAAATCGGCCTGATACCCGGCGCGGAGCGATCCCGTCAGGTCGTTCAGCCCTATGGCGTCCGCGGCGGCGCCGGTCACCAAGCGCACCGCCTCCACCGGCGTGGTATCCAGCGCAACCACGGCGCTGATGACCGAGAGCGGGAACTCGTGGAACGGCGTATCGATGACCCCGGCATCCGTGGAAACAACGTGCGGCACGCCCCGCTCGCGCATATACCGGAAATTCGCTCCGGCGGCGCGGATGCGTTCGCGCTCATCGGCCGGCAACGCGTCCAGGTGCGCCATGTCACGAAGTGGCGTGCGATTCATTGCCGCCAGCGTCATGTGGACCGACTGGTGGGTCGCGTCGATGCGCTCCACGGCCTCTGCATCCATCGTCGACTGCCCGCGGATCCCATCGGCTGTAAGCCACGAGCAATGCTCCAGGGTATCCACGCCGGCATCGATGGCGTCTCGACACCCGTCAGCGCCGAGCACATGGGCGGCAACGTGGCGCTTGAGGCGATGGGCGTCCGTGACCAGCGCACGGAGCGTCGCCAGGTCGTATTGCGAGTGCCCGGCCTGCGAACCCGGCGTCATCATCCCGCCGGTGGCCATCACCTTGATGAAGTCCGCGCCCGCTTCGACCATCTGGCGAACGGCGCGAATCACCTCGTCGCGCGTGTCGGCGCGCAGCCCGCACCAGTTCAAATGTCCGCCCGTTGTCGTGATTGGCGCTCCGCAGACGAGCAGACGCGGACCCAGGAACATCCCGGCACGCTGCGCGTCGCGAATCAGCATGTTCAGCGCGCGGTAGCCACCGGTGTCGCGCATCGTGGTCACCCCGGTCGCCAGCGCCCGCTGGGCGTTCTGGATGGCGGTAATGACGCGTTCCTCATTGGAGGCGGACTTATGAACGGCCAGCGTCTGTTCGTGGCTCGAATACGCGCCAAACTGCAGGTGGCAATGGCAGTCGATCAGGCCGGGCATCAGCGTGGCGTCGCCGTAGTCCACGACGTCCGCGTCTTCGGCGAGCGGACGCGCCGGGCCCGCATAAGTGATGAGGCCGTCGCTAACCACGACCTCGGCGTCGTAGCACGGATCCGCGCCAGTGCCGTCAATGAGCGTGGAAGCACGCAGAACCAGATCGGGCATCGATAGAAAGCTCGCGGCCGTGGTCGGGCGCAGTATCTTAGCCGCCTGCCAGGGTGTCATCGGCCACGCAGGCCCTCGGTCTCCCCGCGTCGCCAGTCCGTCCGAGCGCCTTGAGGTTGGATCAAAGACTGAGCAAGTGATGGCCTATCGGATTCCGTTTCGGCTATAGAGTGTCGAAGGGAGTGCTGCGATAGGGCAGTATTGGCACATGGCACTTCAGACCTCCGCGCCCGTGCTTGTTGACATCGAGCACCTGCTCGACGGCGTCAAAAAGCCCGCCCAATACCTCGCGGGCGAGCACAACGCGCGCCAGAAGGACTGGGATTCGTCCCAAACCCGTCTCGCGCTCTGCTTTCCGGACGCCTACGAGATCGGCATGTCCAACCTGGCCATGGGGCTGCTCTACGAGCTAATCAACGACGACACCCCCCACCTCTGCGATCGCTGCTTCACCCCCCTGCCCGACATGGCCGACGCCATGCGAGCCCACGACCTCCCGCTCTTCGGCTGGGAATCCCGCCGCCCCCTGCGCGACTTCCACATCCTCGGCTTCTCCATGAGCTACGAGAGCGGCAACACCAATGTCCTTGAAATGCTCGACCTCGCCGGCATCCCCATTGAGCGCGTCGACCGCTCCGATGCCGATCCCCTGGTCCTCGGCGGCGGCTCAGCCGTCTCCAACCCCGAGCCCATGGCCGACTTCTTCGACCTCATCGCCGTCGGCGAAGGCGAAGATCTCTTGCAGCAGGTGCTCAACCTGCACGCCGAGTTTGACCGCTCCCAACCTGGCTGGCGCCACGACTTCATCGCCGCCGCCGGCCGCACCATCCCCGGCATCTACGCCCCCGGCCTCTACGAGCCCTTGTACGCCGCCGACGGCGCCTTCCTCGGCCACCGGCGCCTGCGGGACGACCTGCCCGAGAAAATCGCGCGCCAATACGTCGACATCGACGAATACAGCGGCCCCCGCCTTCCCGTCGTCCCCAACACCGGCGTCGTCCACGACCGCATCGCCGTCGAACTCGATCGCGGCTGCGCCCGCGCCTGCCGCTTCTGCCAGGCCGGCTACCTCTACCGCCCCGTCCGCCACCGTCGCAAAGACCTGGTCGAGCAAGCCGTCGACCGCTGCCTCACCGCCACCGGCCAGAGCGAGGTCTCCCTCCTCTCGCTCAACGCCGTGGACTACCAGGGCCTCGACGGCCTCATTAACGACGTCTACGACTCGGCCGAGGACTACGTCCGCGTCTCCATCCCCTCCACCCGCGTCGAGACCTTCAACGTCGACGTGGCCGACGCCCTGCAGCGTGGCGGCAAGCGCGGCGGCAGCCTTACCTTCGCCCCTGAAGCCGCCACCCCTCGCATGCGCCGCGTCATCAACAAGGAAATCTCCGACGAGGACCTGCTGGAAACCTGCGACATGGCCTTCCAGCGCGGCTTCCGCACAATCAAGCTCTACTTCATGATCGGCCAGCCCACCGAGACGATTGAGGACGCCCAGGCCATTGCCCACCTGGCCAACCGCGTCATGGCCCTCGGCCGTCGCCACCACGGCAAGCGCGCCAAGGTCAACGTCACCGTCTCCACCTTCATCCCCAAGCCCTTCACGCCGTTTCAGTGGCACCCGCAGGACCGCAGCGACGCCATTCGCGCCAAGCAGCAGGCCTGTTTCGACATCGCCCGCGACCGCAACATCCACCTCATGTGGCACGACCCGCAGGAAAGTCACATCGAGGCCCTGCTCGCCCTCGGCGATCGCCGCGTTGGTCGCGCCATCAAGGGCGCCTGGGAACGCGGCTGCCGATTCGACGGCTGGATGGAGCACCTGGAACCCGACCGCTGGTACGAAGCCATCGACGCCGCCGGCCTCGACCTCGACTGGTACATCCACCGCCAGCGCGACCCCGACGAACCCCTGCCCTGGGACCTCGTCGACATCTTCGTCAGCAAGCGTCTCCTCCAGCGCGAATACCAACGCGCCCTCGCCGACGCCGCCACCGAACCGGTCCCCGCCGCCTAGCCCGCCCACGGGCGAGCCGCGCGCGGCTCGTGCCCACGAGCACGTAGAGTCGGGCAGGCACGGGCGGTCGCCGACCCACCGGTCCCCCTACGCCTCAATCGAGCGAAACGGGGAACTCTCGCGAACCGAGGAATACCACGTGTCGCCGGAATTGATCGGAATCCTTGCTGTCGGTGCCGCGGTGATCGCCGTCGTCGTGGCCGTTTGGCGCGACGTACGAACCGACGTTCGACACCTCACCAGCCGTGTCGACAACCTCACCGAGCGCGTCGCCCGCATCGAAGGCGTCATCGAAGGCGTCCTCACCAGCCGCACACGTCCGCCGCCGCAGTTGTAGACCCACGCCGCGCCTTCGCCCGCGGGCACCGTAGGTACAATCACACAGGCGTGGGCGGTCGCCATTCAACTGATCTTCGTCGCCTGAAGCAGCGCTTCGAAGACCTCGCCCACGGAGCAACCAATGTCGGACGCGACCGCCCTTGACGCCACCCCCGCAACGCACGCCGATATAGCCGAGCTACGTACGGATGTCGATCAGCAGTTCGTTGAACTGGCAACCGACCTCAACGAGCACTTTCAGCAAGCCGAGGATCGCGATGGCGAGTTCCAGCGGGCCGTCGTCGCTCGGTTCGAACGCACGGATCAGGCCATCGAGGCCGGACTTGCAGAGACCCGACAGGCACTTGAGGCCCGCCTGGGGGACACCCGCCGGACCCTGGAGGGCCAGATCCAGGAGACCTGCCAGTACCTCGAGGGCCAGATCCAGGAAACCCGCCAAGACCTGGAGGGCCAGATCCAGAAGACCCGCCAATACCTCGAGGGCCAGATCCAGGAGACCCGCGAGTACCTCGAGGGCCAGATCCAGGACACCCGCGAGTACCTCGAGGGCCAGATCCAGGAGACCCGCGAGTACCTCGAGGGCCAGATCCAGGAGACCCGCGAGTACCTCGAGGGCCAGATCCAGGAGACCCGCCAGACCCTTGAGGCCCAAATCAGGGACTCCCACCAGACGCTCGAAGCCCAGATCAAGGACACGCGCGAGGCTGTCGACGCACGACTTGATGGCATCACGGTCGGTCTAGACCGCCTGCTTGATAGTCAGGGCCTGCCCAGGGTCGGCGCGCACGGCTGATAGAAAACTGCCGCTCCGGTCACCGATTCACCCGTTGGCTAAAGACGCTCTCTAAACTCAGCTGGCGCTGTGTCCCGACCGGTCGTCACCCCCGCGCCGGCTCGCCCATCTCCTCCCGCGCCTTCGCCACCAGCGCCGGCAGATGGTCGTCGTTCGCCATCCGCTGCTCCAGGTGCACCATCCGGTCCGGCCCGGCTGTTCTGACCATCGCCTCACCGTACGCGCTCTCCGCCCAGAACCGGACCAGTGAGGCGACATCGTTTCGCAGCGTGTCCAGGTCCTCGTCGTCAAAGCGCTCCGACACGTTGATCGTGAACATCCGCCGCCGCGTACCGCCGCCATACGACGCGTGCTTCAGGTCCTGGTTGAACATGATCAGGTCGCCCGGCTGCGTCTCCAGCGCCACCGCCGGCACCTCGGGACCTGAGACGCCGAATGCCTCCTCGGTCTGATCAACCCGGCTGGTGCTCATCAGCTTGTGCAGCCCGTTCGCATACCCGTCGCGCCGATGGTGGCTGCCCGGAATCACCCGCAGGCATCCCGATTCCGCCGTCACCGGATCCAGGTAGAACGCGAACTTCAGAAAGCGGTACTTCGTGCGTGCAAACCCGTCCGAGTGCCAGCGCGTATCGCCCACGTAGAAGTTTCCGTCGCTGGTCTCGTAGTTGTAGTCGTCCCCCAGCAGCGCCGCGGCAACTCCATCGATCCGTGGGTCGTCGATCAGCGCGCTCAGGTACTCGCTCTGGTCGATAAACGGCACAAACGCCGACCGCTGCTTGTGATCGTGCTCCCGCCCCTCGTGGCCGCCCCCGCGCTTCGCCCAGACCCGCTCAAACTCCTCGCTAATCGCCTCCGCCTCGTCCGCAAACGCCCCCCGAAAACTCAGATACCCAAACGTCTCGAAAAACCGAACCTGCTGCTCGGCTAGGTGCATCACACCGACCTCCCGCGCCTGGAGTGGCGTCGAGGTCAGTCTAGGCGCGATCCAGAACTCGCGCCTCGAAGCCGCAGACGTCACCCCACCGGCGGCAGCTTGTACTCGATCAGCGTCGGACTGCTCCGCGCCAGCCCGCGCTCAACCGCCGCGCCCAGCGCTTCGGGCGTATCCACGCCTTCCGCTGCTGCCCCGAACGACTTTCCAAACGCCACGAAATCGGGATTGTGCAACCGCACGTCCACCGTGCGCCCGCCAAAGTTCCCGCGGAAGTTCCCGTCGATGGCCGCGTACGACGAGTCGTTAAACACCACCGCCACCACCGGCAGCTGCTCCCGCACCGCCGTGGCCAACTCCTCGGCAGTGAACAGGAACCCGCCGTCCCCGCTCAGCGACAGCACCGGCCGTTCCGGACACGCCACCTGCGCCCCGATCGCCGCCGGCAGGCTGAATCCCAGCGTGCCGAAGTAGATCGGAAACATGTACGACCGCGGGTGATCCACCGGAAACAGCCCGGCCGAGCGGTAGCTGGTCATCGTCATGTCATTCACCAGCACGCCGTCCTCCGGCAACACCCGCCGCAATTCCGCCAGGATGTCTGCCGACCTCGGGTCATCCGCGGCGTCATGGGGACTACGTCGACGAGCGCGCATCCCCTCGGCAATGTCCGGAGCCTCCGGTGGCGGTTCGTCCGGCAACGCCTCCAGCAGCTCGCTCACCGCCGCGGCGGCATCAGCCTGGATCGACACGGCGTTCTCTCGGTGCCGTCCCAGCTCGGCCGCCGACCGATCGATCTGGATCAACGTCTCCGGAAGCGGCATCCGGTCGTCATCCGTCACTCGCGCTCCCAGGCGGCAGCCAACCACCAGGGCCACGTCCCGCGTCCGCAGCAACTCGTACAGGCTCTCGTCCAACCGGTGCTTGCAGCCCAGCGACAGCGGATGCGACTCGGGGAACGCCCCCTTCCCCGTCTGGGCCGTCAGCACCGGCGCCTGCAGCCGCTCCGCCAGCGCCTCGACCTCCGACCCCGCGTCCATCGCCCCGCTGCCCAGGAAGATCAGCGGCGCCTCGGCTTTGGCCAGCAACTCAGCCGCCCGATCCACGACGTCCGAATCCGGCGGGGACACCGTCGCCGCATCCGCGCCGTCCAACGCAACCTCGTCGGTCGCAATCAACAGGTCCAGCGGGATTTCCACGCTGGCCGGACCCGGCCTGTCCGTCGTAATCGCGTTCATGGCTCGGGTCACCGCGCCCGGGATATCCGGCACCGTCTCCACCAGCTCGTGGTGACCCACCAGGGCCCGCAGAACGCCGGACTGGTCCCGCAACTCATGCAGCTCGCCGGCTTCCGGTGTGCGCGAAGCCGGACCCAGCGCCGTCGCGATGTGCAACACGGGCGACGACTCCGCATACGCCTCGCCCAACCCGGTCGCCGCGTTCGTAATCCCCGGCCCCGTAATCGTGGCCACGCAGGCCACCCGGCCCGAGGCCCGTGCATACCCGTCCGCCATGAAAGCCGCGCCTTGCTCGTGACGCGTGATCACCACTCGCATCTCCGGCGCGTCCAGCAGCGCGTCGTACAACCCGCCGTTATGCACGCCGGGAATCCCGAACAAGGTCGTCACGCCCGCCTGGCGCATCCCGGCCACCAGGGCCTGCCCACCCGTCATTTGCGGCATCGGCGCCAGCTCCCGCGTCTGCTGTTGGAGCGCTGCGGCAGCGCTCCCGGCCAGCCTAGCGAACCTCCCCCCGGTCGCTCAGGCCGCCCGTAAAATCCACCGCTTGGGCCTGGACCCCCGCCAACCCCTGATGAACTCCGGCGCCCCCACCACCGACACCATCGCCGCCATCGCCACCCCGATAGGTGCTGGCGGCATTGGCGTTGTACGCATCAGCGGTCCGGAATCCCTCTGGATCGCCCGTCGCCTCACCCGTCGCGCCCGCAACCCCAAGCCCCGCTACGCCCATCTCGTGCGGATTCACGACGGCAACAACGAGCTGATCGACCAGGCCCTCCTGCTCTTCATGCCCGGCCCCCGCTCGTACACCGGCGAAGATGTCGCCGAACTCAGCTGCCATGGCGGCCCCGTCGCTCTTCGCCGCGTCCTGGACAGCGCGCTGGCCGCCGGTGCCCGTCCCGCCGGCCCCGGCGAGTTCACCCTCCGTGCCTTCCTGAACGGCCGCGTCGACCTGGCCCAGGCCGAGGCCGTCGCCGACCTCGTCGCCGCCCCCACCCCCGCCGCCCTCGCCGTCGCCGCCAATCAGCTGGCCGGACGTCTCTCGGATGCCGTGGACGAGATGCGCAGCGCCTGCCTCGACCTCCTGGCACAGATGGAAGCCGAAGTCGACTTCGACGAAGACGAAGTCCCACCCATGGACCGCGCCCTGCTGGCCTCCACGTTGGACTCGCTGCACGAACGCTTGGAGGACGCCCTCGCCACCGCAGGTCGCGGAATCATGCAGCGCCACGGCGTCCGCGTCGCCCTGGTCGGCAGCCCCAACGTCGGCAAGTCCTCCCTCATGAACGCCCTCCTCAGCACCGACCGCGCCATCGTCACCGAGATTCCCGGCACCACCCGTGACGTTCTTGAAGAGTCCTTCGAACTTGACGGCGTCCCCATCGTCCTCAACGACACCGCCGGCCTGCGCGACACCCACGACCCCGTCGAATCCCTGGGCGTCGAACGCAGCTCCCGCGCGCTCGAAGGCGCCGACGCCGTCGTCCTGGTGCTCGACGCCAGCCGCCCCCTCCTCGGCAACGACGAGACGGCCGCCGCCCGCGTCCGCTCCGCCGCCAAACCCACCATCGTCGCCCTCAACAAGCGCGATCTGCCGCACGCCGTCCGGGCTGCCGATGTTAGCGACCTCGCCCCCAACGCTCTGATCGTCCACACCGCCGCCATCCGCGAGGACGTCAACGAGCTACGCGAAGCCCTTCGCCACGTCATTGGCCTGACCGGAGCCGACGGCGGTCTCGCGCTCGTGGCCAGCGTCCGCCATCAGGAGGCCCTCACCCGCGCCCGCGACGAACTCGCCGCCGCCCGCCGCGCCGTCGCCGACGACCAGCCCTCCGACCTCGTCAGCATCGGCGTCCGCGGCGCCGTTAACGCCCTTGGCGAAATCACCGGCGAATCCGCCACCGAAGACCTGCTCGACGTCATCTTCTCCAAGTTCTGCATCGGCAAGTAGAGCCGGCTGTTTCTGTCTAGTCGCTGCTGAGCCTCACCGAACCGGATCGGCCGTCGTAGACCAGCAGAAATCGCCTAAGAAAGTGTCGGCCGAGCAGCGCACGGTGGGGCTGCCCGCCGGCGGCTAAGTGAACGCCGGCGAACTGCCCGTGAATCACCCACTCGAGGTCGGGAATGCAGATCTGGGCCAAATGCATGTCCGCCCGGTAGACGCCGCCTACCCCGGAAATGGTCTGGTGCCCAACGGCTGGCAAGTTCAGCCGGGTCGCCAGTACCGAGTCAATGCAACTCAGCGCTGATCCCGTGTCCACGAGCGCACCATGCCGAGCTGCAGGGATGTTCGGCGCGCGCTCGGCGTCGAGCCGATACGTCGAGTCGTATCCGATCTGTACTTCAAGCGTTGGCCCGTAGCTGAACAGCCTGTCCCACTGGCTGAACCCGAAGTCAGTTGATGGCACGGGCCTCCTGAAATACCGCCGGCGTCCACGGATTCAACGGCTTCGCGCCAACCTGACGAAGCAGAAACGGTCCACGCCCAAAACGCCGGACCCCAAGCTGAGCGGCGTCCTCGAAGTCGTCATAGGCCCCGATCAACTGCTCGTCGTGCACGACCACCCACTTGCCCATGTGTTCGCGCTCCAGATCGCTCTGCATACGCTCGTACGCCGCGACCTCTACCTTGATGTCAGCCATGGTCGTCCCTGATCGTGCCGCCACAGTAGTTATGCCCCACGCCACCAACCAGGCACACAAGACCGACTGCCAGCACCGTCGAACAACCCGACCTGGGCGTGGAGCCGAGTTCAGCTGTAGGAACCGGCCTTCTGAAAGATGGCCGGAGTCCACGGATTCACGGGCTTCGCGCCAACCTGGCGAAGCAGAAACGGTCCACGCCCAAAACGCTGGACCCCAAGCTGAGCGGCGTCCTCAAAGTCGTCAAAGGCCCCGATCAACTGCTCGTCGTGCACGACCACCAACTTGCCCATGTGCTCGCGCTCCAGATCGCTCTGCATACGTTCGTAGGCCGCGACTTCCACCTCAATGTCGGCCATGGTCGTACCTGATCGTGCCGGCATAGTAGGTATACCCCACGCCACCAACCAGGCACACAAGACCGACTGTCAGGGCCAGGGAAGCTAAGTGGGTGCTTCCCCCGCGCTTCTGCCACCACCCGCCGTCCGCCGTCTCGCGACACCGGCTACAGCCAAGGCCACAGCCGCCCCCGCCAGTGTCCAGAACGTCGCCGCCAGCTCCGGCAGAAAGTACGTGTGATCCACCAGCCCGTGGACAAGCGCCGCCGCCATCGCACCCGCCAGACCGAACGCCAGCGGATCGAGTCCGCCGGCGCCGTCCCGCCGGACCCGTGACCAGTCCCACCAGAACAACACCAACACCCCGGTCAGCGCCGCCAGCCCGATAGCCCCCATCGAAACCCAGCCATCCAGGAACAGGTTGTGCGGGTGCGAGATGTTCGGCTCCCGCCACGCCTCCGGCCGCATGTAGTCGCGGTAATGCGTCAGGAAGTTGTCCGGGCCCACCCCAAACAGCCAGTTCTCGAGTCCCATCCGCCAGGCGCTGTCCCAGATCGCCAGGCGCGACACCGCCCCGCTGTCCCCGATGCGCAGGAGTTGCCCGATCCGCTCAATATCCGTGACCAACACGATCCCCGCCAGGGCCGCAACTGAGAAGCCCACCGTCGCCACCCGCCGTCTGACTCCGACCTGCGCCCACAGCGGCCGCGCCGCCACCGCCAGCCCAACCAGCGCCCCCAGCCAGGCCCCGCGGCTCCACGTCAGGATCAGCACGACCAGCAACACAGCCAGCGCCAGCAACCAGAACCCGCGTGTGCTCGTCACCCGCCCCCAGCCCCAACAACACCGCCGGCTGACCACCGTGCTCGCGCCTGCGGCCAGCGCCAGGGCCAGCGCTACCGGCGCCGCCCGTTCCAGAACCAGCGCCAGGTTGTTCGGCGACCCGAACGTGCCCCGCACCCGCGGCGGAAATACCTCCGTAACCACCGCGCCAAACGGAATCAATACAAGCGCAACCACGGCCGCCAGCGCCGCACCCGCCACCAGCGCCGCCGCCACCCGGCGCACGTCGTCCCGGTCACGCTGAACCGAGACAAGCACCACGAAGAACGCCGCCGGCTCCAGGATCACCGTCCGCAAGTCCCGTAGCGCAAACTTGGGGTAGTCGGCCAGTACCGCCGCCACAATCCCGGCCACGGCAAAGACGAATACCGACACCAGCCAGCGAACCGGCGGCAAGCGCGGCGGCCCGCCCCACAGCGCCCGCACGATCCACGCGGCCACCACCGCCAGGATCAGGACTTCGCCCACCGGCCGGTCAAACACCCCCGTCCGCCCGATCACCCCCACAAACGGAATCGCCGCCACGGCCACCAATGCCGCGTCCCGCAGCCGCGCAACCGCCAACACGCCCATGCCAAGCGCCAGCAGCACCCGAATCAGCGTCCACGCGGAGACCAATCCATCAGCCGGCAGCACCGCATACAGCACCGCCGCCACCGCCAGCACCGCTTCGCCCAGCCGCAGCGGGCCGACGCGACGGTCCATCCAACTCCACGAAAGCGCTTCGAACGTCCGCCGAGCCCAAAGCCACGTTCGCGCCGTCCACAACCCCAGCGCCCCAACCGCCGCCCACAGCCCGCCCAGCGCCAGCCACGGCCACGTGGGCCGCGCATTCCCCACCAGCAGCCCGTCCACGATCACCAGCCCCCCGCTCGATGCCGGATTGGACTCCGCCAGCACCGTCAGTTCCAGCGTGTGCTGACCAGGTGGCAACCGCGTGGCGATTGGAATCCGCGCCAGCGGCTCCACCCTCGGCGCATATAGATCCAGGATCGACTCGCCCGCCGGGTTTCGGGGTAGCGCATCCGCCAGCGCGTCCTGCCCGTCAATGCGGGCCAAAACCCGTCCCATGTCGGGACCTCGTCGCGTCAGCAACCCCACGTCCGTGCCGCTGAATCGAAACGTCACCGTCGCGCCCGTGACCCCGGTCTGGCGATGAAGCGTCAGCGACGCCAGGTCGCTGGGCACTCGCGGCCACGGCCCCTCATAGCTCACCGCCGCATGCGTCTCCTGGTGCAGACCCACCCCCGCCGTAACCGGCCCGGTAAAGGCCGCCCGCACCGCCTCCAGGTTGGGCCGCGGCGTGAAGTCCTTGTCCATCAGGCGGAAATACGGCGTGGGATCGCCTGGCTTCAAGTCCTCCGGCCAGCGCGAGGCCCAGACCACGATCGTCGGCATCCACGGCCACTGCTCGCGCGCCCGCCGGATCCCGTCCACCGTCCAGGCCGCCTGCACCTCGATCGGGTGATTGCCCCAGATGCCCGGATCGCCGGTCCAGCTAGCCGGCAGCGACATCCACCCGTATTCGGTCGCCCACACCGGCGTCCGCGAGTCGCCGAAGGCCACCATCACGTCTCGCCACAGCACCGCGCGCGGAAAATTCACGCGCTGATCGTCAATCAGGAAATCGCGCGGTCCCGTCCACAGCCCGTACGACATGCTGGCCGCCACGTCGAAGTCGCCCTTCGCGCCCAGCAGGTACAACTGGCGCAAGAACAGCAGGTCGCTCAGGTTCTCGGGACCTGTCTCTATCGTCGGCGCCAGCCCCGCCAGCACGATCCGCGCCTCCGGGTCGGCCTCGCGAATCGCTCCGCCCACCGCCCGCAGCATCGCCAGGTAGTCGGCCGCATTCGGTGGCCGCCCACCCCATTCGCCGAACAGGTTTGGCTCGTTCCAGACCTGGTAGTACCGGACCTTGCCCCGGTACCGCGCCGCCAACTCCCCCGCAAAGCGTGCGAAGTCCGCGTTGTCGGCCGGCGGCGCCTGCATCCACGGGTTCTCCCGCGGATCGAAGCCCGGCGTGGCCCAGCGCGGCGCCCGGTCCAGCCGCGCCAGGATCTCGATGCCCGCGTCCCCCGCCGCCTCCACGATGTGGTCGTACTTCACCCACGCGTCCCGGCCGAGTTCCGGATGCTCGTCCGGATCCAGCGGCTCGAACTCCGCCCAGTTGAACTCCTGGCGAATCAACCCCACTCCGGCCGCCCGCAGCACGGCAAGCTCCTGCCGGACTTTCGCCGGATCGGGCTCGCGATGCAGAAACGTGTTGGCGCCAATGCCCGGTGCATCCGCATCCCGAATCTCGCCCAGGTCCGCCGTGCCGTACGTCACGCCGCGGTTCAGCAGCGTCATGAGCGCCACCGCACCAACCGTTACGACGGCCGCCACCGCTACGGCCGCCGGCAGCAGCCAGCCGCGCCGCGGTCGCAGTAGGTGTCTCAGGTTCGTTCTATGGGAATGCGGCGCCCGTGGCGGCGCGTTGCACGGCCCGATAGACCAGCCGTGGCGTGAAATCCGGTTCCACCATGCGGAAGTAATACTCGCTCTCGTCCGGCTGCAGGGCCGCCAGCGGCTTGCGGAAAAACCAGAGATTGAATACGCCGGCCCACGGCCAGTGGGTCAGGGCATATCGCACGCCCTCCACGGTCCACTCGGCCTGCGTTTCTTCGGTGACCCGCCGCCATACGAGCTTGGCTGGATTCATGTCTGCCGGCGACGCGTTCCAACCGTACTCATTGAACCAGATCGGCCGGTTGTGCAGACCGAATTCCACCATCAACTCGCGCACAAACTCCACGCGCCTGAAGTTCAGCACATCCGGATCGGGTGGAGCGTCCGGCGGATGCTCCAGGCCAAAGGCGTTGGCTGCCTGCACGTCCAGGTGATCCCCGGCGCCCGCCTCATACAGCTGCTGCAGATAGCGAATCTCGTCCATCGCCCGCGGACTGTTCTCCAGTGTGGCGGCCATCGGCGCGGCGATGACCACGTTCTCATCGTCCACGCCCTTGATCGCTCGGCTGGCCACTTCCAGCATTCGGGCATAGGCGCCCGGCTGCGGCGGCGACCCACCCCACTCGTGCGCCAGATTCGGCTCGTTCCATACCTGAAAGTGACGAATCCGCCCGCGGTAGCGCGTGGCAAACGCCGTAAGGAATCGTCCGTAGTCGCGCAAGGCAACCGGCGGCGCCGTCGGATTGGCTTGATTGCCTCGCGCCCATGCCGGGGCTCGGTCGATCCGCGCAATGATGTCGACGCCCGCCTCTTCGGCTAGGTCCACGATCTGGTCGTACTTTTCCCACGTCGACCGGCGCGCCGCGTCGTTGAAGTACTGCCCCCGGGCCGGCGTCTCAATGTCGGCCCAGGGCGCGTGCTGCTTGATCCAGCGGATGCCGGCGTCACGCACCATTTCCAGGGTCTGTCGACGCTTCCAGGTCTCGACCTCAAGATCCAGAAACGTGTTGGCGCCCCACGGCCACACATTGGCCAGGGCGATTGAACTTGCCTGTTTTCGACGTACCGACGAATCGCCGCACGCGGTGAACGCCGCCAACGCCGCCGCCGCACTCCCGGCCAACAAGTCGCGGCGACCGATTCCGCGCCTCACGTCAGTTCCGCCTCGAGTTCCAGGCCCAACCCCACCAGGTAGTCGCGCGAAATCTGAACGCTGGCCGAGGGATCGCGTCCCGGCCGGTCATGTCCCACCGCCAGCCAGCCGTCGTATTCCCGTTCCCGCAGCAGGCTCACGACCCCTTCGACGTCCACGTCCCCATCCCCCAACTCCAGGAATCCACCGGCCTCCCAGAACTCTTCCAGCGAGCCCTTGGCCCACATGTGCTGTTCCAGCAGGTCCGCGTCCAGGTCCTTCAGGGTGACGTACGCGATGCGCTCAAAATACCGGCGCACGAAGTCCAGCGGGTCCATCCCCGCGTAGGCCAGGTAACCGATGTCCGGCGCCAGCCGCAGGTTGTCCGGATCCGTCATGCCGATCAACTGGTCCATCTCGTCGCCGGATTCCACGTAGGATCCGAGCTGATTGCGGAACAGCAAGGGCAATTCAAAGTCTCGCTGGGTGATATACGCCGCCTTCGTCAGCGAGTCCGCCAGTTGTGTCCACTGGTAATCCAATAACCCATCCTGCCGTTGGGTTGTGACGTGACCCGCCGTGAGCATCCGCTCGGGCACCGGGCGCGACGACGTAATCAGGAAGCGCGCGCCAATGTCCGCATAGAACTCGGCCGCCCGCTGCAACTGATCGAACTCGATGTCCTGGTACATCTCCGCGAACCAGTTCGCAAAAAACCGACCGGCCGTAACCTCCAGGCCTTCATCAGCCAACACCCGACGCGCCATCGGCACGCTCCCGGCCACGTCGCCGACGCCCTCAATCCCCGCGTACCCCGCGTCCCGCGCCTCTTCCGCAACCTGGGCAAACGGGCGCTCGCCCCAAATCGTGGCAGTGACCGCGACCCGCATCTAATCCTCGCGAGATGACTTCCGCACGGACCGTCCGGTCAGCGACTCCTGCGGCAGCACCTTCACGGACGGTCTGGCAGGCGCTGGGCCCGCGGCGTCCTGGGGCTTTTCTGGAGTGGCTTCAGGGCTGGGCTTCTTGGGAGTCGCCGGCGCCTCACTCACGGCCGCCGACGTCTCGGCCGCCTGAACGGCCTTGACGGCGTCGGGGTCGGGCTTGGCCGGGGACCGTCGCCGTGATCGCCGGCGCGGCGGCGGATCCAGGCGCGGCCGGGCGTTTCCTCGCTCCGTTGGCAGGTCGCGGCGGCCGTGGCCCTCGCTGCGCACCGCTTCCAGCACGCTCGCGAACTCCGTCACGTCATCCGCTGCTTCCACCAGCGCCGGCGGCGCCAATTCGCGGCTCGTCACCAGCTCAACCCGCACCCCTCGCCGCTGCACTGCCTCGATCAGCACGGTCAGATCGGCATCGGTGGTCAGCAGGCTCAGCGCATCCACGTGCGGCGCCAACTCCAACGCGTCCACCGCAATGTCCACGCCCAGGCTGGCCCGGCGCACACCGTCCGCGCGCAGCCGCAGCGGCTTCGCGATCACCTTGAACCCCTCGGCCGCCAGCCGGCCCAGCCGCTGCTCCGTATCCGGGCGATCGTCGTCACGCACGCCGTAGGCCGCCGCCCGCACCAGCCGGCGACTCTGGGTCAACTGTTCGCGCAGCCGCCCATACGCCACCCGCACCCCGTGATGGCCCGTCATCACGTCCAGCGACGCCAGATCAACAAAGAGCGCCCCTCGCGGCAGTACCTCCATTAGCAGTTCTCCTTAGCGCGGGGGCCGCCCGCGCAAAATGATAGTGGACGCCAGCGGCTGGCTCGTTGCGGCCAGCTAGCGTTTCCGCGCTCTCAGCGTGTTTACAACGTCCACCGTATCCACCGTCCCCAGCACCCGCCCCTCTTCGACCACGAAGAACAGCCGCCGATCGGTCTCATACGCCTTATCGATCACCACGCTCAACTGATCGTCCGGCGCCACCACCGCCATCAGGTCAACCGGGCGCGCAATGTCCCGCAGCACCGTATACAGCCGCTCTTCTAGTGGAACATCCCGGACGTCGTCCCCTTCCAGCATCCCAATCAGCTTGCCCGCCGAATCCAGCACCGGCCGCAGGCCAAACCGGTCGTGATACAGCCCGCGCTCGATGAACTCCTGCACACTCCCGTCGCCCGGCACCGCCCCCGTCTCCGGTCGCACCAGGTCCCGAACCCGATACCGGTGCAACTGTTGCCGCAGAATCGCGTCCCGATACCCCCCGCGCGCCGCCGACCACAGAAACCACCCAATCACCCCGGTCCACAGCGACTGCACCGCCCCGCCCAGCAACAGGAACTGGATCAACCCAAACGCCATCAGCGCCGCCCCTAGCGCCGAGCCCACAAAGCTCGCCACCCGCGTCCCGCGCACCACGTCGCCCGTCACCGCCCACACGATCGACCGCAGAATCCGCCCGCCGTCCAGCGGGAACCCCGGCAGCATGTTGAACACCGCCAGCGCCAGGTTCATCTCCCCCAGCCAGCGCGCCGTCACCGCCGGAATCGACGCCGCGTCCAGCTGATCCCCCAGCGCCAGGAACAGCCCCCCCAGCGCCGCGCTGGTCAGCGGCCCCACCACCGTGATCAGGAACTCCTGCCCCGGCCGATCCGGCTCCCGCCCCATCTCCGCCAGCCCGCCGAAAATGAACAGCCGGATGCTCCGCACCGGAATCCCCGTCCGCACTGCCACCACCGTATGCGCCGCCTCGTGCGCCACGATCGACCCGAAAAACAGCAAACTCGTCACCACGCCGCCCGCCCAGATCGCCGGCCACGTCACATCCAGGCGAACGCCCTCGCTCAGGCTCGCATCGATCAGCCGCACCGGGATCACCGACGTCGCCGTCGTCCACGTCACAAACCCAAAAATGATCAGCCAGCTGGCGTCAATGTTGAATTCCGTGCCGCCAACCTTGAATAGCCGCCATAGACCGAACGGTGTCCGCCCGCGACCGCCGGCCCGCTCGTGGGTCCGGTTCTCGCGTGAGTCGCGCAGTGCCTAGCCTCCGACTCCTGTGCCCAGCGCGGGCGCGATCAGCGACACAATCAGCATAAGCACCGCCAGCAACGCCAGGATCGACCAGACTCCGGACAGCGTGATCCACCGCCGCGGGTTGAACCGCCGCGTCGTGCGCTCCTCGTCCGGGCGAACCCGCCGCCGTCGTCGCCGTCGTCGCCTGGCGCTCATGGCCATCCGTCCATACGACTCACGCCCTGGCCGCCACGCGCCGCGCGCCCCGCGACCCGCCCTTCGAGCCCACGTGCAAACTCGTCGCCGACGACAAATCGAACCACTCATTCGCCGCCACCCGCAAGTCCTCCGACATCGCGTCCGCGAACGAATACGCCTCCACCCGCAGCCCGTGCTCCCGCAGGTAATCCACCATCGGCACGTAATCCCCGTCGCCCGAAACCAGCGCCACCACGTCCATCGTCGGCAGCCGCCGGATCACATCCATCACCAGCACGATATCCAGGTCCGCCTTCCGCGTCCCGTCCGCGAACACCTTGATCGACTTCGTGACGATGTCGTACCCCTTCTCCCACACCGGCGCCACCGACCGCTGATGCTCCAGTCGCCCCGCAAAATCAGCATAAATCGGGCAATACGCCCGTGCGTGGATCAGCCGCCGATCCGCCGTCACCTCGTCCAGCAACTTCTTGAAATCCAGTCGGATCGGATCGTCCGGATCCCGGTCGCTCACATTCGCCGTGTCCACAAACACGCCCAGCCGCAACTGCGGCCCTGAGTGCGCCGTCCCCGACTGATTCCGTAGCGCCCCCGCCATCCGCGTCAATTCGCGCGCCGAATTCGCCAGCGCTCGCTCGCCCGGCCGCTCCTTCGAGATCACATCCTTCAGCTCGTCCACCAGCATTCGCAGGTCCTGGCCGTCCGACGACACCTCGTCGCCCATGTCCAGATCGATGTCTTCGGGAATCGCCGATATGCGCCGCATTACGTCTCGCTCTTTCGCTTCGAGCCCGAGGCCGCCGCCTTCCGCGGCGTACGCTTCGTCGAGCCGTTGTCCTTGGCCTCATCCGCCAGGTCCTGCAACCGGCGATCGATCTCGTCCTGCCGCGCTTCCTCGCGCTTCTCGCATTCTTCGCGCCGCCGCTTG
Source organism: Chloroflexota bacterium (assembly GCA_022820025.1). Taxonomy (GTDB): domain Bacteria; phylum Chloroflexota; class UBA11872; order UBA11872; family UBA11872; genus UBA11872. The sequence continues at coordinate 7,881 of JAJEGF010000001.1, read as the reverse complement.
ATATCCGCCGCGTCCGGCGCAAACGACTCCAGCGCCTCCCAGATGGCCGTGATCCGGTCCGCATTCCCTTTGATCTCCAGGTTCGAGTTGAATGCCACCTCGGTCATCTCTTCGATGAACTCCAGCAGCCGCTTCTCCAGCGCCTCCACCTGGTTCCGCGTCTGGAACAGCGAGGTATCCAGCGACTTATCGCCGCGCTTGTACTGCCGCTCCGTGTCCACCACCTGCTTGCGCAGCTCGCCGAAATTCTCGCGCAGCGCATTCAGATTGCGCGCGATCATCCGGTGATGCGTCAGGTGCGAGACCGTCTTATCCGAACTTCCCTTCGCCGCCGCCTCGGTCCCATTGGCCGAGGTTGCCGCGGTATCTGTTGACGCGCGCCGGCTACGCCGTGCACGCGAGCTCCTTGAAGCCATGAGTTACTGCTGTCTCCATTTCGTTGGTCTTCAGGTTTCGTCCAATCACGTCGATGTACAGCGGCGCCGGCCCGAACCGTCGGACCTCCCAGGCGCCCAGCACCACATCGACCAGCGCGCAGCCCTCCGCGTGAGGCACAAACCCCTTCGCGCGAACCACTTCGCCATAAACCCCCGCCGCCAGGTCGCCCACAAACGAGTCGACCCGCTCCGCGGGCAATCCACTGGTGTCCAGCACCACCCGTTCCAATCCACTCCCCACCAAATCGTCATGCGGGACGTGTGCGCCAAGGTCCACATCGTCGCCAGGCCCGGACCTGCGCACGCCACCGTGCCGAATGGCGGCCAGCAAGAGGTCCGGATGGACCCTGCAATACACACTTTCAACAATCGCCGCCTCGGCATTCAGCCCGCGCGCCCACGCCCGCGCATCCCGTCGTTCCTCGTCACTCGCCGCGTCCGTCTTATTCACCAGCACCAGGTCCGCGTGCCGCACCTGGTTCGGGAAAAACTCGCCCAGGTGATCCCGCACCAGCGCATACCGCGTCGCATCCAGCACCGTGATCACCGAATCCACCTGCACCATCGACCGCACCGCGGGACTCGCGAACGCGTGCGCCAACGTATCCGGCGAGGCCAGGCCCGTCGGTTCAATCACCAGCCGCTCCGGGCGGACGGTTCGATGAATCTCATCCAGCGCCACCATCAGGTCGCCCCGCACCTCACAGCACACACACCCGCCAACCAATTGACGCACCGTCAAATCGTCCGAGGCCAGCACCACTTGATCCACGCCTTCGATTCCGAACTCATTCACCAGCAGCGCCGTCGACTCCAGGGAGGCCAGTTGTGGAACCAGCGAACGCAACAGCGTCGTCTTGCCCGCCCCCAGGAACCCATACACGATCGTCGCCCTCATCGCGTATCGGCTCCTTCGCCGTCGGCAGCCCATCCAGGGCGTCCAATCCACCCGGCGCGCGGCACACAAGCGCCCGGCAGACCGTCAAAACCTAAAAGAATGATCGTCCCCAAACCCCACGCCCCCAAGTATCGCACGCCCTTGTGAACCGGTCCCGATCTCGCGTAGGGGCGGCGTCTGTGACCCGCCCGTCTTCGTCCCCGTCCGCCATCCCGGCGTCCTCGGCCGGGACCCAGCACCATGATCAACCCCAGCGCACCCAAGCCACCCCTGGCACCCAACAGCACAAGCGCTTGAAGCCTCCGAATCCCCCGTCATCCGGTCCCGATCTTGCGTACCGGCCGGTTTCTAACCGGCCTCTTTCGGGCACCCAACCGTTGCTAGTGAGCCTGCTCCCAGCTTGTCGATACGTTCGGAAAGGCCCCGATATGCCTCCCAGAAGCCCCGCCGCGTAAGCGAACGCACACCTACAGATCGTCCACATTGAGCGGCCGAGTCCGCCCCGCCCGATGCTCCGACAGCGCCTCGTCGGCCAGGCCTTCCAGCAGATCCTCCGATCCCGGACGGGCAAACAATTCAGCCCATCGCCGCTCCGATTCCAGCGTAGGGGCGTGGTCTCTGACCCGCCCGTCTTCGTCCCCCTCCGTCATCCCGGCGTCCCCTCTTGTCATCCCGACGGTCCCCCGAGAGCCTGCCCTGAGCCTGCCGAAGGGGATCTCCACATTTCCCTCCCTATTCTCCCTCCGCCGTCCGCCCACAACCCAAGCGCCGCCACTTCTCTCACTCTTGGCCGCCCAGTCCTTAGTGACTATCCATTCGCGTCCTGACTCTCCAGTGCAAACCCCGTAATATCATCCCTTCAAGCACCGGGCTGGCATCCCCTCCCGACTGCATGAATCGTCATGGCGGAGACGAAAGGGCGGATCATGCTTGTTGCGCTCGTGGCCTCCTACGCCACGCTCCTCGTTGCCCATCACAGTTCGGATCAGCGGCCACAGAGCTTGGTGCGCCCCGTCCCCCGCACCGGCGACACCCGACGCTGCCCAAGCTTGCACGCACCTCGGATGCCCAAACGCGAAATCGCGCAAGCTCGACACCTACGATCTCCTATGGTCGAGAACTTGATTCAAGGAGTCATACACATATGCGGCTGAAACACGTCAAGATCCAAGGTTATAGAAGCGTAAAGGATCTCCATATCGAACTTGCGCCTTTCACAGTGCTCCTCGGTTCGAACAACAGCGGAAAGTCGAATGTGATGAGAGCAATCGCATTTCTTCTTGACCCTAGCCTGAAGATCGAAGACTCCGATGCCTTCCATCCACCCGGCTCTCAGGAACCACATCTCCAAGACGGAACAACGATCTATGTAGAAGGCACCTTTCTGGACCTCACCGATGACGAGAAAACCACCTTCAAGACCTATGTCTCTCCGGATGGCGAAATGACTGTCCGCCGTCAAGCCATATACGAAGAAGGCACTTGGAACATCGGTTACCGAGGCGTTCTCTGGGAGCCAAATGTCGAATGGATGCGAAGCGAAGCCATCAGCTCTCGCAGATTGACCACTAGAGCAAACCTTCAAGACCTCGTCGACTCAGAGCCCATGGCCGCTCCGCTCCAGGCGCTACTAACCAGAGGAGGAAGAATTACCAACGACGAACTGCAGCAAGAGATTGAGAAGCTCCGTATGGCTAATGATGATGTCATCATCTATCAGCCAGAGCCAGAGACGACAAATTTCATGGGCGTGACAAACGTCGCTGGAGGGCTTCTGCCCGAATTTCTATTCCTTCCGGCCGTCCGAGACCTCACTGATGAGTCAGCGACTCGTACATCAGCTAGTTTCGGCAAGCTAATGCGCATTGCCGTGCAGTCAATGCTAGCTTCTGATCCACGTGTTCAACGAGTGAGTTCCGATTTAGAACAAGTACTCGATGAACTCAACGATCGCTCAACGGATGAACAAAGTAAGAGCGTTCTGAAGAGTCTTGAAAGTGCTATTGAGGAGGCGTTGGGCCACTGGAACGAAATCCAGGTGCGCATACAAGTCGATGCTCCTTCGATAGAGCAAGTGTTCAATCTCGGTTCGCACATGATGGTGGATGATGGTGTGGAGACGCCTGCGCTTCAAAAGGGACATGGCCTCCAGAGGGCTCTAATCTTCGCATTAATGCGAACACTGTCCAATCAGACACGCATCAGCCGACCAACTAGCGCAAGGCGAGGGAGAAGGCGAACACTTTCGCTTGTGTACGGTATTGAAGAACCTGAGATATCACTTCACCCGCATGCACAGAGACGGCTGGCACGAGATCTGCGGAGTATTTCAGAGGACGGTCAATCTCAGGTTATCGTAACCACGCATGCCAATGAATTCATCGACATTGGGCACTACGAGGAAATTGGTATTCTATCGATCAATCGATCAATCGGTGAGTCTCTGATTCGCCAGTGCACACATGAGATATTCAACTCACCAGACCGCGATGCTGATCGTGACAGATTTCGACTGTCAGAATGGATCGATGCGGCGCGAGGAGAACTCTTCTTTTCTAAACTGGTTGTGTTGGTCGAAGGACCTACAGAAAAGGCCATCCTACCAATGATTGCGGAGCGACTGCAGGCTGATATCAGCGAAGTGTCAGTAATTGATTGTGCAGGAAAGTGGAATCTTCCGGCATATGTACATCTGCTCAACGAATTTCAAATACCGTATTTGATAGTTCACGACGAAGATCCAGTTCGAAACGATCCAGAGGGAGATAAACTTAGAAGCGCACGTGAGTTATATGAGTTTAATTCGGACATCGCCTGCGCCGTGGATCAAGGTCTAGGCGATGTGGAGATGGTGACGCCTGACTTTGAGCGGGCATGCGGAGTATCGCGCAGCGCCGGGAAGCGCTTAGGTAAGCCCTTTGCTGGCGTGCAGCACTTAGATGAACTTAGTGACGAAAGGCTACCAAAAGTACTTTGCGATATTGTTTCGCGAATTGAAGAGATGTGCAGCGCTCAATAGCGAGTCAATATTGACTGAGCGCCGATGGTGCCCAGCCGTCAGTGGCGCAGCAAAGACTTATGTTTTACAGCTTGGAAAAGAGGTGCTCTCAATGCGCGTGCTCCTTCACGCTGCCTAGGCAAAGTCTGCCCGTGCGGATTTGCAGGTAAGTGCGAATGAGATTTGGATGTCCATTCAGTGAATCCTAATAGATCCACTCACCATAAAGGACTCTGGAGAGTGGTCCCGTCTGCGATGTGGATGCATCGGCACTTAGCGTGCCCATCTAAGATATCATCCCGGAATGCCGTTTTGGTAACTTACTCGTTCAGTAACCAATCACGCACAAGGAAAATGGCATTTCTATTCGGGAGTGTGCGTAGAGTGCCTGAGCTACAGCCACCGTATGATCGTAGTCTCGACTTGCTGTTGCACGACCACTCGCTTTGTAACGATACATCTGTGGAACTGCGAGGATCAGGTGCTCCAAGTCAACCATAACTAGAGCTTGAATGAGATCCCGGTAGACTGCATTACCCATCCAGGCTCGTCCGGCTTCAACTTCAAGTCCTGCTAGCCATTCTGGATGCCAAGCATCGATCTGATATTGAAGCTCAGGCTCCGCATTCTCTCCGAAGAACACAGGCCTCATGATTTTGTCTCTTGCTCGTTTGCTCATTTCCACTTCGAATCCAAGTTCTAGTAAATCGGTTCGGAGTACAGAGAGTAACGAGTCGCTCGTTAAGCCTTTTTTTTGGTGACACGTCCCAATCTCGAAAGCGTGTTGTTGGAACCGCTCTATCAGTTGCTCAAGGAATCCTGGTGGTGTTTGTGTCCTCGGGAAAGTCGCGAAGCGAATCGAGGTGCTACCCGAGTTTGTCGACTGCGACATTGATAGTCCGCCCTATCAATTGCAATGGCTGCATCCTTTTACTGCATTTGGACATGACTTACAAATCTAGGGCCAAAGCCTAGTGGGTGGAATGTCACTCGAACCCACGACCTCTGCAATGCGAGTGCGGCGCTCTTCCGACTGAACTTTCGGCCCTCTTTTCCGCCTAGCCTTGTTCCGTCAACGCCTGCCGTCGCGACTTCACTCCCGGCACCTGATCGTCAACCGTCCTTCCGCTGCTCCGGCCGAATCGCCAGCCGGAAGCGAAGCCCCCTTGGCTGGGGGCTTTGCATATTTCAAGGCTCGTATGGGCGGACTCGTAAGGGGACGCTCGTGGCAAGAGACAACTTCTACATCCACGGCCTCAACCTCAACAACGGTGCCTTACACGACACCCCGTACCACTGGCTGGACCTCTGGAAACCGAGCCGGGCCTTGACCACCAATGCTTGGCCAGCGACAATTCCATAACCGCACCAGCCGAATCGCCGGCTGGCAGTGAAGCCCCCTTCACGGGGGCTTCGCATATTTCTGCGGGCTTGATGGGCGGTCTCCTAAAGGAGCGCTCATGGCCCGGGTCAACGTCTACGTCGATGGCCTGAACCTCTACAACGGTGCGCTTCGGAAAAGCCCCTACCGCTGGCTCGACCTCGGAAAACTAAGCCAAGCCCTGCTAAAGCCCGACGATGATGTCCAGAGAATCCGCTACTTCACCGCGCTCATCGATAGACGCTTCGGCTCCAATGGCCTGCGCCGGCAGAAGGCGTACATCCGAGCCCTGCGCACTATTCCCGGCCTGACTGTTCACTTCGGATCGTTCGTCACCCACGCCAAGCTGATGCCGCGCACGAATGGAGCCGGCCTGGTGGAAGTGTTTAGGACGGATGAGAAACGATCGGACGTCAACCTGGCGTCGCTTCTGCTACTCGACGCCTGTGCCGGCGACTTCGACAAAGCACTGGTCATCTCGAATGACAGCGATTTTGCGTTTCCCGTGCATGTCGTGAGGCACCGGCTTGGACTCGTCATCGGCGTCTCCTGCCCCATTGCCCGGCCCGGCCGACGCGCCGCCCGTCCGCTCGTGAAGGCCGCCAGCTTCACCTCCCACATCACTCGCAGACACACAAAACTGCTCCGCCAAAGCCAATTCCCCAACCCCGTCATCGATCCAACCGGCCGCCCCATCCCCAAACCCACCCCGTGGTAACCACCCACCGCTCCCCCGGCCATCGCGGCGTCTGCGGAGAACCCGTCCTGAGCCTGCCGAAGCCCGTCGAAGGGGACTTGTCCTGAACCCTGCCGAAGACCCGCCTTCAGCCACTACCGAGTCAAAGAACCTATCCTTGCCAACATGAATCCCCCGGCAATCGGCGACCTCACTAGGGACTGATGGAGTCCCGACAACTCGTAAGCGTTCTGGCGGTCATCGCCATCGCCAATATCGCGATTGCCGCCGCGCTGTGGTTGTCGATTTTGGGAGTCACGCCGCTGTTGGACCACCCGCCGTCCACCGTCGACACCTGGGACGAATCAGTCGACATCCAGGTGGCTGAGACAGTCGAAGTCCCTGTCGCCGAGCCAACCGTCGAACCCGTGGTCGTTGAGACCGCTGTGACTGAGACCGAGAAGGGCATCGCCGGATACGGCCCGGCCAAGGTTCGCATTGATCTGGCCCCCGGTATCTGGGCCATTCGCCGCGTGTCACCGGGCGGTGCCCGCGTATCGCTGGACACGGTTGCCGTCAGCGGGAACTGGTCACGTTCGATTCAAATCGTTGCCGTATCCAGCGACTATCAGGGCTTCTACCAACACCAGCAGGACATCGACCTAGCCGTGCCGCCCGGACCCGCCCTCGTAAGCGTCGAGACGGATGGCCGATGGGTCATCACCATCACGCCCGCAACTGTCGGCCGAGGCTAGGTAGCCACCCAAGCCGTCGAACCACCCGCCCCTTCCGTCAAGGGTCATCTCGGCGTTGAGGTACGCCCCGTTGCCAAGTGGTGCCGGACGGCCGCGATCGGGGAAATGACCAATCTGGTGACCAACGGTCAGTTCGTCGCTACCTAGAGACCTCTGCATAACCGGAGGGGCGGCTGTGCCGTGTCCATCTCCTCAAGCGGCCGCCGCTCCTGAGACCTTTGCATAACCCGAGGTGCGGGTGCGCCGTGTCAATAGCTTCAAGGGGACGCCGTTCTTACCCTCTCCAAGGGGAGAGGCAGACGCCGTCCGCGGCATTCGGTGAGCAACTGTGTTGGGGCGTCCAGGGTTAGGCCATGGTCGGGTCCCAGGTGGTCCGGTGCTGACACACGGCGTTGCAGAGCACCAGCAGCTTGCGCATACAGGCGGGTCAGGGCCACCTTGGGCGGCTTGCCGGCGGCGCGCAGCCGCTGGTAGCAGGCGCGGAGGCGAGGGTTGACGCGGATCGCGGCCACGGTGGCCATGTACAGCACCGCCCGGATCTGGCCGCGCCCACCCCAGACGCGGCGCGGGCCGCGCCAGGCGCCGCTGTCGCGGGTGAAGGGCGCCACGCCGACCAGGGCGGCGACCTCCTGGCGGGTGCAGGCGCCGAGTTCGGGCACTTCGGCCAGCAAGGTGGCGGCGGCGACCGGGCCGATGCCGGGGATGCTCTGCAGCCAGGCGGCGCGGGTCTGCAGGT
>JAJEGF010000061.1 GCA_022820025.1 Chloroflexota bacterium | reverse complement strand
ACTGCTCACCGCATCCGCTGGATGTCTTGGCGGTCTATGCGCTGTATCAGCAGGCGTCGAGCGGATGAATGCGACCTGGTTCCGTCGAAACCTGTGCTTTGCCGTGGCGATTGGGATCGTACTGGTCGCCAGCTGCGGTCCAACCGACGAGTCCGCAGGCTGCCGCTGCATCAGCCATGCGTGCGAGTCGATCGCCGGCTGCCGACCGATCGATGAAGGCAGAAGGACTCACGTTGAAGACGAATCTTTGGACGAGGCGAAGACCGAAGGCGCGAAAGATCAGACCGATGAAGGGCGAATTTCGTCGTTGGAGCCCGACACCGTTTCCGGATTCGCCTGCGGACCAGGCGGAGGGAGCGCCGGCTCGCAGACTCCGGTATATCCACCGCCGCACTTCGTCGACTGGAGTCCGGACGGCCTGCACCTTGTTTTCGACGACGTCACATCGGTGCGGCTGGTGGACGTGCAAGGGACATGGCTTCGCCAGGTTGTGGACGCGTATCCCGGGCACCAATTCCCGGACTCCGTTGGTCTGCAGGCTGCGCTTTCGCCCGACGGTCAACACGTCGTATACACCACCTGCGAGTACCCAGCCAAAGGGCTGAGGTTGGCTCCGAACGCTCCGTGGACAGAGCGCGGGGAGTATCAATTCGAGCTCGCCACCGTGGCGCTGGATGGATCTTCGGCACGGCGGCTTACGACCAATAGCAAGTTCGGTCGCCACCCGGCATGGTCCCCGGATGGTCGCCGCATCGCGTATGTCTCGGACCCGGCCGCCTTTGTCTATCGGGGGCTCTTGACGCTCTCGGTGGTGAGCGATGGCGCTGAGCCCCAGGGTCTCGGGCAGCGCCTGCTGTCTGTCGGCACAGCGCCGCAGTGGTCGCCCGATAGTACGCGGCTGGCCGTTCTGACGTACGGCAGCGAAATCCAGGTGGACGGGGTCTTCGGCGATCTTCTGAACCTCGTCATTGTCGAAGCTGACGGATCCGGGCAGCAAACCATCGCTGAAGGCGTGGTTAGCGGGGCCTCGTGGTCGCCGGACGGTCGGCGCCTGGCGGTGGCGCGCCTGCACGGGAAGACCGTGCAGCTGGAGACGATCGCGCCCGATGGTTCGGATGCAGATGTCATCAGGCGGCTAACCGATTGGGCGAGCGTGGCGGCGGTTGCAGGATTCGTGGAAGTCGAGCCCTACCTGAGCCTTTCGTGGTCGCCGGGCGGGTCGCGGATTCTCTATTCGTGTGGTCGCCAGTTTTGCGTAGCGGACCTGGACGGCGAGATCGTGGGCCGGTCACCGGAGGAGTTCACCAAGGAGCGGGGGCGGGCCGCGGCGGCCTGGGCGCCGGACTGGTCGCGGATCGCTGTGCGGGCTGCCGGCAACCCGACGCCGAACGGCGAGGTCGTGCTGTACACGATGGCGCCGGACGGCTCGGACGTGCGGGTGCTGGTGCGCGGCGGGCTGGCCATGGTGGCGGAGCACTCGGGGTACGAGGACGCTGCGGCGGGCAAGGCCGCCTGCCGCGAGGGCGACGTGGTGCCCAATCCGGAGGCCAACCCGGGGCTGGTGAGGGATTGCGAGACGCTGATGGGGCTGCGGGACGGGCTGGCCGGGCAGACCATTCTGAATTGGGGCGCGGGGACGCCGCTGGCGCAGTGGGCGGGGGTGCAGATCAGCGGCGAGCCGCGGCGGGTGACGGGGTTGAAGCTTGGCATGCGGCCGGGGATTCATGGGCACGAAAGCCACCGGCTGCAGTTCGGCCGGTTAGCGCCAGCGATCGGCAACCTGGATCAGTTACAGACGCTGGATCTGTGCTGCCACAAGCTCCTGGGCACATTCCCGCCCGAGCTTGAGGGCCTGCAGCATCTGCGGGAACTGAATCTGCGGCTCCACGGGGGCGCGCGGCTGGACGGCTGCCTGAGCGGCGGCTTTGTGGAACAGCTGGAGGTCGCCGAGGGCGTGCGGGTCTGCGGACAGGAGAGCAGCTCGTGAGGCTCTCGGACGCTCCCGATCGCAGCCTCGGCCCGTCGCGCTGGGCTGGGTCGGCCGCCATTCTCGCGCTCAAGGACGGTGTTTCGGAAGGCGAGCTGCCCAACGATCCGGACTGTTCGCCGCATCCGCTGGACGTGCTGGCGATCTATGCGATGTATCAGCAGGATTCAAGCCCGTGATTACTGCGTGGATGCGTCGGGCTTTGTCCATTGCCGCCGTGTTTGGTTGTCTCTTCCTTTCAGGTTGTGAGGTGGGGAATCCGACACCTAGCGAGGCGTTGAAGACTCCGACGCCTGTCGAGGGGGGGCACAGGCCGAATCTTCATGCGGAGCCCGGCGGCTTTCCGATGGCTGACGGGAGCGTTCCGGAGGCCAGCGTCTTTGTGTGCGGGCCATTTGTCAGTCGGCACAACGACCTCCCCCCGCACTTCGTCAACTGGAGACCGGATGGCACGCACCTCATCTTTGACGATGACACGTCGGTGCGAGTGGTGGACGTCAAGGGGACGCAGCTGCGGCAAATCGTCGATGCGAATCCGGGTTACCGATTCCGTGACGGGATTGGCCCGTACGCGCAGTTTTCGCCGGACGGCCAGGCCATCGTCTATGCCAGCTGCGAATACACGACCGGAGGGGGCTATTTGGTACGGAACCCGCGCGCGTACTACAAATTCGAGATCGTGACGGTGCGCGTGGACGGAACAGGCACGCAACGGCTTACGACAAACCGGCACTACGATCACCTGCCGGCGTGGTCGCCCGACGGCCACCGTATCGCGTACTTGTCGACTGAGAGCCCGCACAGCGATTGGGGGACCGACGACCTTCGCATCCTCTCGGTGGGTGTGGCGGATGCCGAGCCCGAAACGCTGGCCGGTGACTTGGGGGGCACGGCGCCCCCCCAGTGGGCACCGGACGGAACGCAGCTGGCGGTTTTGAGACTGGGCCGCGAGGTTCAACTCGGCGACACGAATGCCCGGAAGATGGACGACGTGACTGCGGCGTCCGCTGGCTCCCCGACACGCGACAAGGTTCAACTCGGCGACACGTATGCCCGGGAGATGGGCGTCGTAATCGCGGCGTTCGATGGCTCCACGCCGCGCAGGGTGGCGCGCACGGTGAGCACGGTGTCCTGGTCGCCGGACGGCCAGCGCGTGGCGTTGGCGCGGCTGCACCAGGACGCCGTGCAACTGGTGACGATCGCGCCCGATGGGACGGACGTGCGCGTCATCCGGCAGCTGACCGATCGGGCGGGGCTGGCGGCGTACGTCGATGTCCAGCACTCCATCTATAACGCCCCGCTGCTCCACGTGGCGTGGTCGCCGGACGAGTCGCACCTTCTCTATTCGTGTGGGCGGCAGTTTTGCGTGGTGGACCTGGACGGTGAGCTCGTGGGTCGGTCGCCGGAGGAATTCGCCAACGAGGAGGGCCGGGCCGCGGCGGCCTGGGCGCCGGACGGGTCGCGGATTGCGGTGCGGGCGGCCGGCAGCCCCGCGCCCAGCGGCACGGCGGTGCTGTACACCATGGCGCCGGACGGCTCGGACGTGCAGGTACTGGTGCGCGGCGCTGGCGATGGAGAACTAGAACTCGCGGGACGTGGAGGCACAGAAGGACGCGGTCCGTGAGGGGTTACTTAGTGCCGGAGCCGAACCATGCCCGCCGACTGGTGGCGGACTGCGAGACGCTGATGGGGCTGCGGGACACGCTGGCGGGCCCGGCGACTTTGAACTGGGGCGCGGGGACGCCGCTCGAGCAGTTGGCGGCGAGCCGCGGCGGGTGACCGGCTTGGAATTCAAGCCGTGGCAGGGTGTGCCCAGGCACGCAAGCCACCTGTTGCATTACGGGCGGTTACCGGCAGAAACAGGCAACCTGGACCAGTTGCAGACCCTGGACCCTTGTTGTCACATGCTCTTGGACGCACTCCCGCGCGAAGTCGAACACCTGCAGCACCTGCGCGAACTGAATCTGCAGCTCCACGATGGCCACCGGATGCTCGGCTGCCTGAGCGCCGCCTTTGTGGAGCAGCCGAATGTCGTCGAGGGCGTGCGCGTCTGTGCGCACGAGAGCGGCGCATAGGATCGCCGGACACTCCCACGCGGTCCCCGGAGACATAGGGTGGAGAGGCCCCGCAGCGTGGGTTAGCGGCGGCGGGCTACGTAGTCGTCGCCTCTTTGGATGGCGGTGAGGTAGGGGGTGCAGCCGGGGCGGTCTTTGAATTCGGCGAATTGGGCGGGGATTGAGCCGCCGGCGTCGGCGATGGCGAGGTTGATGAGTTCCTCGACGACGTCGGGGTGGTCGTCGGCGACGTTGGTGCGGAGCATTTCGTCGTCGGGGAGCTTGTGCAGGAGCGGCGCTTCGCCCCAGATTGTGGCGTTGCACCACCAGTCGTCGGTTATGACAGTCATGAGCGGGCCCCAGCCGATGCTGACGTGGGAGCGGTGGGACGGCAGGT
>JAJEGF010000026.1 GCA_022820025.1 Chloroflexota bacterium | reverse complement strand
AGGATGCGCGTGTACATGGTGAGGGTGCCGGGGCTGCGGCGCGAGGCCTGCAGGTGCAGCAGATACGACTCGGCCAGGTCGGCCAGCGGCGGGCTGGGCAGCGGCGGCTGGGGCATATGCATCGGCCCGAGGATGGGGATCGCGAGCTCGAGCGGTCGAGGTGCGGTCCGCTGCATGTCCGGTCCGGGTCGGTCGGCGGTCGGGTCGAGGCGAGATACAGGCCGTAGGTCACTTCGCATAGGAAACACCGTTTGGGGCACGGCCGGCCGGTCGAGCCTCAGGTCCGCGTACCAGGTTCGGAAGGCCCGGCGCTTCGAGGCGGCGGCGCCCCCGGCAGGATTCGAACCTGCGACCCACGGCTTAGAAGGCCGTGGGTTCCATTGGCCTAGCTCGGAAGTTCCCGACCAGGGTCGACGCGACGTCCATCGCGCCACATCTCGAAGTGCAGATGCGGACCTGTCGATGCGCCCGAACTCCCAAGACCACCGACGGGATCGCCGCGACGAATGCTGCTATTGAGACTTAGCCTTGGGTTGCTGCCGTTAGGCGGCTGCAGGTGCGCGTAGAGTGTCTGCCAGCCGTCGCCGTGCGCGAGGACCACGTAGTGCCCGTAGCCGTCTGGATCCCAGCCAATGGCAGCAACGACACCGTCACCGGCCGCCATCACCGGGGTGCCCGGCGCGCCGGCGATATCGATGCCCCAATGTGGACACATAGCGAACGTGCACCCACCGTAGTGCGTGGTCAGGCGTCCACTAACCGGCCAACTCCATTCGCCTGAGGACTCGCTTCCAACCAGCGATCCCTTGATTTCGACCTGCCGTCGCCAGCCCTCGGCGTGTTCGTCCGCTCGCAAGTGTCCGCTCGGGAAGGACCCGGCGACCACCGTCTGCAGAAGCATCCCCATGACCAGCGCTGCCGCGGCCGGCATGACGCCAATCACGACAACTCCTCCGAATAGCCACCCGACGGTTGGCTGGACCTCGCGCATCTGCTCGCTCAGGCGTAAGGCGAGTGCTCGCAGAAGGACTCGAGTTACCGTGGTCAGCACGTGCTGGAGCGCAGCGCCGAGTGCATGTGCCGACATGGCGGACGCTCAGTTCGTGGTGATCAGCGACTCGGACCTCGAAGTGAACCGGCTGATCTCGGGATTGCTCGCGTGTCGCGCACGAAGTTGCGCACCGTGAGATAGTGGTGGACACCCCGTCCCCATACTGACTGCGGCGTTATGGCGGGCAATTCGGCCACTCCCGCCATGAGCCACCGGGGAAATTGCAAGACCACGCCCAAGCTGACGATGAGCGTGGCGATCGACAGAAGGCTCGGAGGCTGCGCTGCCACGATTCCAAACACGACCACCAGACCGAACACGATGGCCGCCTTCTCGAAGACTACCTGGACCACGCGCTTCACCCAGGCGTCCATCAAGCCGCGGGCGAATGGCAGTAGGCTGAGCACCATCACGATCGGCGCCGCGACAACCAGCACCCAGATCCAGATTAGTCGCAGTGCAAACTTCATGGCCAGCAGGGCCACTTCAAGTAAGAGCACGAGATAGAGCAGGGTCCGGAACAGATCGATCCAGAGTCCCTCCAAGACTCCAGCCGTCCGCGATTCGCCCCAGCCCCATCGCCGATAGAGCTCCAGCGGGCTGTCGCGATTGATGGCGTCGCCGCCAAGCCCAACGAAGGCCTGGACCAGCAGATTGTTGAGCTGCAGCAGTGCCTCCACCAAGGTGTAACTGGCCAGGGCGAAGCCGACGGCGATCACGGTCTGGCCGGCGAAGGCGCGCAGATCAACCGGCGCGCCCACGAAGACCTTGTACAGCGCAAATCCAACAAAGATGGCCACCACCAATGAGACCAGCGGGGTGCTGGCGTTCAAGGCGAGATCGCGCGTTCGTTCCCACATGTCGCGCAACGCTTGGTTGGCCTTCGATGGGATGAAGAAGTCGCGAAACGCGGTCCCGCCGGGCACGGCGGCAAATGCCTGATCGAGCTCCCCGCCCGGAGCCGGCTCAATGCTGTCGGGCACGGTCAGCATCCACTCCCAGGCCCAGCCCATGGGGGCCTGCAACATGTGCGTCAGTGAGGTGGTGGCCCCGAGACTGGCGGTCGCGGCCGCCGACTCGGGGTGACGCCAGACAGGCGGAAACAGTGAGTTCAACGTCTCGCGAAGCATCACGCTCAGACGGTCGCCGAGCGGGTCAGCCAGGTCGTCGGCGATGCGGCCGGCCACGTCCGCCGATGTGACCACATCCGGTTCGTCGGGGTCGGTAGCCGTGGACGAGTCGGCCAGCACCGGGACACCGACCCCACCGAATAGGAGGGCCGCCAGACCCAGGGCCAGCGCAGCCAGCCAGCCGCGCCCTGCCATGGCTAACCGAGCGTCGGCACCTATGGCTTCACGCGTCGCCGGGTCGGCCCGGCGTCGAGCCGGACGGCCGGCGTCTCCAGCGCCACCCGCTCGCCGGCCCCGATGATTGCCAGTCCCTGACCACGCCGCGCCTGCTCCAGCGTGGCTAAGTCCTGATGCGTCAGCGCGAAGGCGTCGCGCAGGGCTCGCTCGTGGGCCGGATGTTGGCGAAACAGCAGCGTGGCCGCGCAGTTCGCCAGGATCGCGCGAGTCTTCGAATTCTCCACGAGCTCCGAGACGTCTTGCGACACCAAGAGGAGCATCGTCTGCAGCGCTCGCGCCGTCTTGGCCAGCTCGAGGAGAAAGTCAGCACCTTGTTCGGATCGCAGCAGAGTCCAAGCCTCGTCAACAACGATGACGCGCCGTCGCGACTCCCGGCCCATCCAGTTTCGAAGGTGCAGCAGAATGACGTAGTAGACGAGCGGCAGAATGTCGGCCTGATCGGCACGCGGGTCGCGCAGCGCAAATACGGTGCAGTCGTTGTCAAGATCGACGTTGGTCGGGCGATCGAAGAACGTTGCCAGTTGCCCACTGGTAAAGCGGCGCAGCCGCTCTCCCAGGTCGCGCGCGGCCTGGCGATACATGGCGTCGTCGGCGTAGCGATCCGCGATGCTGCGCGCAAAGTCGGACGTCGTCGGTGACGGTCGGCGGTACGTTGCGGGGTCGGACGCGTCGATGCGTCGGCGACGGTAGGTCGGTTCGATGGAGTTGTCGATGATCGTGCCCTGCTGCTCACTGAGTCCGCTCAGCGCCAGTCGCCAGAAGCCACGAAGCCCACTTGCGACGCGTGCGAAGCCGCGGGCATCGCTTACGCCGGCGAGGTCCCAGACGTTGATGGCGTGGGCGGACGCCATGGCCGGTCGCAGCACCCGGCCTCCGCATACTCGAGCCAGGGCGCCGTATTCGTCCTTAGGATCAAGAACAGTCAGGCTGGCGCCCGACAGCCAGAGCCCGAGGGCGATCTGCTTGGCACAGTGGCTCTTGCCGCCTCCGCTCTGACCCAAGACGGCCAAGTGTGGATTCTCATGCCGCGGCCCAAAGGGATCAATAATGACCGGTGCGTGACCTCGTCCCGATCCAACGGTCGTGCCGAGGAAAATGCCTCCGCGCTCGGTCAGCCCGGGCGCGTGGAACGGCACGGCGGCGGCCAATGGGCCGGTCGTGAGACCTCGCCAACGACCGAGCCGATCGTCGCCCAGCGGAAGCAGACTGCGCAGGCCGTCTTGCTGGTAGCCGACGACACGTGAGGCTCCCATGCCGTGGGCCGCCAATTCTGCTTCGACATCCAGCGTGGCCTGCTCGAGGGTCGCCGCCTCGTCGGCCGCAACGCCGATCACCACCGAGGCCCTCACGTAGCGTTCGCGCGCCCGGAACGCTTCGTGCACGTCGTCCAGGTCCTCGAGGCGCTGGCGTGATGCACGGACGGCCTCGGGGTTGACGTCCTCGCCACGCGCCACTTCGCCGAGCAATTCACGCTCCGTCGTGGACAGCCGCCGGTGCACCTCGCGGTCGTCCACCGGGCGAATGAACAGCGACAGATCCAGGTCGTGCTTCAGCGTCGTGAACCAGCGCAGCCAGCCGGCCGCCACCTCGCGGGGAAAGCGTCGAAGGGTGAGCGTGCGCAGCCGGCGCGTGTCTGGGCCGGGGCCCTGAATGACCAGCTGATCCGGCTTGACGGCTATCCACTCCGGAAACGGATCGGCGAGGTCGAAGCCCACTCGCGTGACCGGTGGCGCGTAGGTTCGAATTCGCGCCTCGGCGCCGGTCGGGGCTGCACCCAGCACGTGGCGCAGCCGTTGCGCTGCCCCCGGCGCATGACGAAACAGCCCCTCGACCAGGTCGACCAGATCTAATCCGCCCAGACGCCGGCTCGAGAGGCCGGCGCGCGACAGACCGTCGCGAATCATCTGCAGTCGACCGTCGCCCGTACCGGGATCAACCCGCTGGCCGTCGCGCGCCGAGCGCCGGAACCACCACGATCCGCGCGGTGCCGGTGCCTCGTGTGCCACCAGCACAAAACAGCGCACCTGGCGGAGATGCCACTTGCCGTGCGCGGCCTCCACGGCCTGGGCGTATGTCGATGGCCGCCCGGCCTCACCGTCGGCGTCGCCGACCGGCCCGCCTAGCAGGCGCCGTCGACGCTCCAGCTTCTGATCCCAGGCGGCCGACCAGCGAGCGTTGACGTCGCCGAGATAGTCCGACGGATCGAAGGCGCGGTTACGAAGCACGATCTGGATCGGACACGGCAGACTGGCCAGGA
Organism: Chloroflexota bacterium; assembly: GCA_022820025.1. GTDB lineage: Bacteria > Chloroflexota > UBA11872 > UBA11872 > UBA11872 > UBA11872. The sequence goes on along the minus strand of JAJEGF010000026.1, from coordinate 57,970 downwards.
ACTGCGCAAGGCCGGCCACCGCCGCCTCGATCTGGTCCGTCACCATCACCTCGAGGTTCAACGGCCGCACCGCAAGCACGGCGATCAGCGCCCCATCGGACCGCACAATGCCGTGCGGCCCGATTTCGCGGATGCCCAGGGGAATCTGAGCCGGCGCATCCCGGCCGGCGTGGTGACCGACGGTGTCAACGTCGCCGCGCGGCTCCGACACCCCGGCTGGCCCGTCATCGCGAAACACGAAACCCCCATCCATGGCGGGCGATGGTCGTCGGCTGCGGGTTCTTCAGATCCAAGTGATACAGGGGATCCGGAAGCGCAGCCCGCCATGTCCGCCTGAGCGGCTGGTGCTGCCGACCGAGCAGTCGAGGGCCGGTCCAGTAGCGAGCCATGGCCAGCAGATAGCCGTCCAGGGGCACTTCGTTGACCCGAACCCGCATGAGCGACCACCCCAGAATCGCCGGGACGGCCAGCGCGAATCCGGCCAGTGGTCCGATTCCAACCAGGGGGACCAGGACGCTGAGCAACCCGAGTTCGAGCGCACCCAGAACCACCAGCCAGCACAACTCGCGACTCGTGAGGCGAAATCCGCCGAGCGGCCAGCGCGTGGGCACGCGCTCCAGGTCCTCAGGAATCACAAACCGCGGCGTTGCCGCCGTCATGTCCGACCGCCCAGCGTGTTGACCAAGAATTCCACCGCGCTCTGCAGCAAGCCGAAATTGAAGGCCATCACGAGCCCATAAATCAGCAAGGCCTGCATGGCAAAGCGACGCGCATCAATCTGGGCATCCACGCTGTTGGACGTCCATGCGGCGATGGCCTTCCACCCGATGGCGGCCGCAACGACCAGGCTGGCGATCGCTGCCAGAAAGCCCTTGAGCGATTCAACGGCGAACGTGATCGGATCGGTCTGTGCAGCTACCGTTGCCGGAACCATGGTCGCCAGGACCGCCAGGGCCAGCGCCAGCAGCGCCCGTCGACGCGCGGTCATGCCGGCAACTCGCCTGCGCTGGAGGTCGCGGTGGGGTCCGCAGTCGTACCTTCGCGCCCGAGGCCGCGCAGCACGCGTCGAACCAGCGCGCCGAGCCTGCGGCCGTCGCCGTCCTGCCGGGGAATTCGCGGCCGGGTGAGACCCAGCCGCTCGGCAAGATCGTCGAAGGCCACGCGAAAGGGCTCGAGTTCGTCGATCATCCAGCTGTGCGGCAACTCGCCCCGACTCTGCGCCACCGCGATATACGGGTGCGCATCGGGAATGGTCCCAATCAGGGGCACTTCAAATCCCACGCCCTCGGCAATGACGTTGGCGATCTCGGTAAGCCGTCGACGATCACCGGAGCGCACCCGGTTGAGCAGCAGAAAGAGTCGATCCTCGGGCATAAACTCCGGTCCTACGTCGCGTCGAACCATCGTGATGTCGCGGATGGCATTCACCACGTCCGCCTGCGCCGGCGTCACCACGTACAGAATCCGGTCGGCCCGCGCCAACGGCTGGAAGCGCCAGTGGCTGTACTCGGTCGGCAGCGTGACCACGACGGCTCCATAGGGAAAGTCGCGTGCCGTCATCAGCAGTTCCCGGATGAGATTCGGTTCGTCACGGTCGAAGCGCGAATTCCACTGCGCCGCCAGGTGGTCGTCGGCTAACCCCACCATCAGGTGGAAATTGCGGAAGCGCTGAAGTCCCGACGCGAACCCGTCGCGAGTGGGCTGGCGCAGGAAGGCCGCCACGCCCGGCGCGGGATCAGCCCCGCAGTAGGCGGCCAGGTCGTCTTTCGGATCCCCGCCGACCAGCAGCACGGGCACATTGCGTTCGGCAATGGCCCAGGCCAAGTTCGACGCGAGGGTGTCTTTGCCGATCCCGCCTTTGCGGGCGGTCACGCACACGATTGATCGGCCAGCCGGAGGTACAGCCAACCGTTCCGCCAAGCGTTCCGCCGCCGCCGTTTCCTGCTGTCGAGCCCGGATCCGCGCCGCCCGAACGGCCTCCCCGATGGCCAGCGCGCGCTTGAGGACCCGGCCGGCATCGATGGGGCGCATTTCAACCGCGGCAACGGCGGTCAGGCGCTCGAGCTCGTCGCCTAAATCCTGGTCCCAGACTTCGATGAGCACGATGGCACGCGGGCCCAGAGCTTGGACGTCAGTCAGAAAGGCCACCAAGCCATTCCCGCCATCGTCCCCGAAGAGCTCGGCCCCCGCGATCACCACGTCCGACTGACTGGCCGCCACGTGCCGAGCGGCATCCGATCCGTCAGTGGTCAGGCCGGCCAGCTCGAGTCGTCGGTCGCCGAGGCTGCGCATAGCCGAACGCAATTCCTGGATCTCCGCAGACCGCAGCAGGCACAGATGCACCCGAATCGGTAGGGCCGTTCCCTCGTCGCTCACGGCGAATCCGGGCTCCTCTGGTGACACGAGGCGGCGGCGTCGGGGAGGCGCGACGCCGCCGCCGGCGTGGGGGTGCGCGCCGTCTGCGCGCTGGAGTCACGGTAGGCGCACGCGCCGCCCCCGCGTATCCAGGATTCCGTAAACCTTGCCGGTCAGCACCGACGCCGAGGCCGGGGTTGTGGCCGCAGGGCCCACTCACGCGGCTTTCCGGCGCGGGTTGAGGAAGTCGCGACCGTCGGTCAGTCGTCCCGGGCGGTCGGACCGGCCGAATCGGAGGCGCCGCCCGGCCGCCTCACGGCAGCAGTCCGCGTCGCGCGGCGATCAAGCAGGCCTCGGTCCGATTTCTGGCGCGCAGCTTTCGGTAGATCACGGTCAGCGCCTTATCCACCGTATTGATCGCCAAGTGCAACTCCTTGGCAATTTCCCGTGAGGTCAGACCGCGCGCACCGCCGGCGATGATCTGCAACTCACGCGGCGTGAGTTCGTCCAGCGGCGATTCCGCGGCTTCGCCGGCAGGCGCACAGGCACGGAAAAAGGCGTCACGCAGTGAGCGCCCGACTGCGAGGTGTCCGGCAGCCGCCGTGCCGACCACGTCAGCCACCTCGAGCGCCGGAGCCGCAGCCGCCAGGAGGCCGTCCGGGCGAGCGCCCAAGGATTGGCACAGCCGGTGGGGATTCCCGAGGGCCATCACGACCCGCGTCGCTGGGAACCTTGTACGGATCGAGGCGGCACCCGCGAGCTCTCGGGCCGGCACGGTCTTCGCGTCGAAGACCGCCACCACAACGTCAATCCGCGCGCGGGCACAGCGGTCGACCGCGGCCTCGAAAGTGTGCACGGACTCCAGCACCTCGACCGCCGACAGACGTTCCAGGCGCCGCCGCATCCCCGCTGCCGCCCGCGGGCATGCCGACAGCACCATGGTGCGGAGGCGGCGCCGGTGGCGGCCCGGCGCTGTGGCGAACGCGTGCGCGGATGTCTGGCTCGCGTTCGGCCCGGACCCTGGCGGCCAAGCTCTGGCGTGCGTTGACATGGGGAATTGGATCACTATGATGGTGGCCGGCCATCGTAGTGATGGGCGGGAGGCCCTGTCAATACTATTGTGTCGATAAATCACAATGGTGATCGAACGGACGCTGACCTCGTCGACATGGCGCTCCGCATGCAGTACCTCCTCGTCACAATTCGCAAGCCCGACAGCACCGCCTACAGCATTGACGAGGTCGCATCAGGGACAGGGGTGTCTCGTACCTACCTGCGTAACATGCTGGCCGGCCGTCAGGACAATCCGAGCCGCAAAGTCATCGCCGCGCTCGCCCGTTTCTTTGACGTCTCACCGGCGTATTTCTTTGAGCCGGTGACGCCGGCGGCGACGGCGCAGGCACCAGCCTCAGAGTTTGAGGTTGCCCTTCGATCAGCCGAGCAACTCGGCCCCGACGGCCGCCGCATCCTGCTGGACATGATCCGTCTGGCCCAGCGGATCACCGATCAGCGTGACCTCGACATGTGAACGCGTTGCTGGAGGCCAGGGTCCTGCTGCGGCACTTGGGACTACGTGGCCGCCGGTTCGACCGCAGCCTGCTCCTGGGTCGACTCGAGACGCGGCTCGGGATCGCCATCAAGGCCGTCCCCGATGGACGGCTGCCCGCCGACGGCGTCTCCGGTGCCCGCATTACCTCGAACGGGACGCACGTCGTGTTCTATCCGGCCAGCGCCTCGGACCGGCAGCAGTTGGCGATTGTGTGCCACGAATGCGCGCACCTGCTGCTTGAACACGGGGGCCGCTCCGTGGACGAGGTCCTGGCCGGCGACGACGTGCCGTCGCCGGCCGACGAGCTCGCCGCCGAAGCCCTGGGCGCCGCGCTGGTGACGTTCGCCGAGCGGCCGGAGCGTTTGCAGTCACTGATCCAGGGCCGAGCGCCGCGTGGTGCCGCACGAACGTCGGCGATGCTTGGTGCGCGGCTTCGCGCCTTCTACCAACCAAAACCGCCGTGGTCCGAGCAGCGTTGAGTTCCGCGACGTGACGGCTCGACGATGGTCGGGCGGTCGCCATGCATGCGAACGGGCGTGGGTCCACGCTGCATCGGCCGACGCCGCTTGACCGCACCACCAACGTCACGACGGCGGATTGCGCGGCCCGACGATGGCAGACCGGCGTTCACGCAGCCCAGACCCCAGGGGGCACCCGTCATGGCTGGCCCCGGCCGCGGTCCGCGTCCCCGGCCGTTGTCCATTCGCGCGCCCGCTCAACGCATGTCTCACGATAGGCGCCCGACAACCGTTCGCAGGGCATCGACTTCATCCCATCCCGGGAACTCGCGGTCCATCATCGCCACGGCCCACGTCGAGTCGGTGACGGACGCCTCATCACGCCGGCCGGATTGCCGGAGCCAAAGGTACCGGTCGACCACGCGAAGGACTCGGGCGCTCCGACTGCACGGCGCGGCCGACTCGGCGTCGTGCAACACCTCGAAGACGTCGGCGGGTACCCAAACGGTGCGCGCGACGACCGGATGCACGCCGAGCCGCTGAGCCGACCCATCGCCGGCGCTTCGAGGTGGAGTCTTGGCCGCCTCGGGCTCGCGTGGCGTTCGCACCTCCAGTTCCGTGTGCAGCAACGCGGCGGCGAGGCGGACTTGGGCCAGTTCGTCGAACTCGAGTCCTTGCTCCACCGCCATCTGTTCCGCCACCGCAATGAGCTCCGATCGCCAGCCAAGGTCACGGCCGGCCGCCGCATCCTCTTTCGTTTGGAGCGCGAACGTCGTGGCAAAGGCCCGAACCTCGGTCGCCTCGATATGGGCCAGCATGCGCAGCCAGAGGTCGGGCGGTGCCAGCGCCAGCCAAAACAGCAGGGCAAAGACCAACAGCAGCGCCCCCAGGACCGTCGTGGCCTCCGCGGCGGTGAAGCCCGGCCAACCGGTATGCAGCCCCACCACCACAGCCGCCTGTGCCGCCACATGCGTCAGCCCCGCCGTCGCCATCGCGTGCAGCAGGCGCAGTTGCACCTGCTTCGGGAGAGGCAGGCCGACGCGATAGCGCGTGCGACCCACCTCCAGGAGCGCCAGCCACACGGCGGCAAAGTAGCCCAGGTACAACCCGAGCGCCCACCACTCGAGCATCGCCATCTCCGAACGGCGCCCCAGCACGGTGCCGGGACCGGGGAGCCAGCAGACGAGCGCGCCGGCGCCGACGGCGCCGACCACGAACGCCGGACGTAGGCGGTCCCGAATGCCAAAGGTCGTAACGACCAGTGCCACCGCGAGTACCGAGACCACACGAAGCCAGCCGACGGCCGCGTGCCAAACCTCGGGGAAGACGCCAAGAACGGAGAACCACGACCACCCAGCGTCGATGCCGGCTCCCAAGGACCAGGCGACGAATGCGGCCAGGGCCAGCCACTGGGCCGGGGTAGGTCGTCGAACCCGCATGCGCCTGACCAGCCCGGTGATCCCCAGCACGCCGCAGGCCACTAGCGCCAGGTGCACCGGCAGAGATTGCGAGATTGACGCCCAATCGGTCAGACGCGTCTGCGCCGCAACGGCGCCCGGTCATGGCCGCGCCCGTCGACTGCAACGGCCTGGCGGACGCCTGCCAGAACTGCGCGCTCGACGAACCGATGGTTTCCCGTGTGGCCGTCCGGACGCCGTGGCACCCGTACGCAGGGAATCGGCGATACGATGCCCCGGCGGTTCGTGCTCGCGGCCGGATCGGTCAGCGCCGGGGCGATTCCACAAGCGACACAGGCTCGCGTCGTCTCCCGCGGCAATGCGAGACGCCACGGCGGCGGACGACGTACGGCGCCCGCCGGAGGCGTGTGTCGCCGATGGTCCGCGCATGCCCGGCCTGGCGGTCGCCAATCCAGAGCCAATGTGGCACTTTCGATGCACACGACTGGGACTTGCTGATGATGTCGCACGCTGGGTTTCACCAACGTTACGGTGCTTTACAATTCGATGACAGTTCGTTGTGCGGCTCGGGACGTGTCGACCGTGTGCTCCAGTTCGGCCGTCAGAGCTGCGACGGCGGCTGCCGACGATCTGCGATCGCGGCCAGCGCCTAGCGCGCGGCCGTCGGTCGTACGCCGTTCACGCCAGGTGCTCCCGTAACGTCGTCCGACGATCTGCGCCCAGCGATTCAGGCGCTACGCGAGCGGATGTCGAGGCTCAGCGACGCGAGTCTTCGCATCACCGAAAGCCTCGACCTCGACGCGGTGTTGCAGGAGGTGGTGGACGAGGCCCGCTCCCTGACCAGGGCCAGCCGAGGGTGTCTCGTCGTCGTTGACGACACCGGCCAGTTGCAGGCCTTCGTAACCTCAGGCATCAGCGCGGCTGAATACCAACGCATGGTGGCCCTGCCGGACGGCATCGCGATTTTCGACTACCTCACCAAGATGCCCGAACCACTCCGGGTCGCGGATTTTTCCGCCTATGTCGCGTCGGCCGGGCTCCCTCGCCTGGGTCCCGCGCTCGGACCGGTGCGGAGTTTCCTGGGCGCCCCGATCCGTCACCTGGGGCGCTACGTCGGGCACGTCAATGTCTCGGACAAGGACGGGGGTATGACGTTCAGCCAGGAGGATGAGGACACGCTTCGCATGTTCGCCGCGCATGCGGCCATGGCCATCGCCAACGCCAACCGCTATCGCGAGGAACAGCGGGCGCGCGCCGACCTCGAAACCCTCGTCAACACCTCGCCGGTTGGCGTCGTGGTCTTCGACGCCAGGACAGGCGGGGTGCTGTTACTCAACCAGGAGGCACGACGAATCGTCGACCCGTTACGCGATCCAGATCAGTCGGCGGAGCAGGTCCTTGACGCACTGACGTACCGGCTGTCGGATGGGCGGGTCGTTTCGCTGGCGGAGTCGCCCCTGGTCGAGACGCTGAGCGTGGGCGAGGCCGTGCGGGCCGAGGAAATCGTGATGCAGGTACCGGACGGGCGGAGCGTCACGGCCCTGGTCAACGCCACGCCCATTCGTTCCGATGCGGACGTGGTCGAGTCGGTCGTGGCCACCTTGCAGGACATGACGCCCCTCTATGAGCAGGAACGATTGCGCACCGAGTTTCTGAGCCTGGTAAGCCACGAATTGCGCGCACCGCTCACCTCCATTAGGGGCTCGGCCGCCGCCGTGCTTGGCGCGTCACCCGTCCTTGACTCCGACGCCATGGTCCAGTTCTTCCGAATCATCGACGACCAAGCCAATCACATGCTCGGCCTGATAAGTGACCTGCTCGACATGGCCCGCATCAAGTCGGGAATCTTGGCGGTGGCCCCGGAACCCTCGGACCTCGCGATCCTGATCGATCAGGCCCGCAAGACATTCGCAAGCGCTGAGGGCCCGCGCAACCTTCAAATTGACCTGCCGCTGGACCTTCCCCGGGTGCTGGCCGACCGACGTCGAGTCGCCCAGGTCCTGAACAACCTGCTGGACAATGCGGCTCGACACTCGCCCGAGTCGTCGACCATTCGAATCGAAGCCAGGCACGTCGATGTGCACGTGGCGATTTCGGTCGTCGACGACGGCGTCGGGATCCCGGCCGACCGGCTTCCACATCTCTTCCACAAAATCTCCCCCACGAAGGATCTCGAACGGCCCGGCAGCATCGGCGGATCCGGCCTGGGACTCGCCATCTGTCGCGGGATCGTGGAGGCCCACGGCGGCCGCATATGGGCGAAGAGTGACGGGCCGGGGCATGGCGCTCGCTTCACCTTCACGATTCCGGCGGTGGCGGAAGCGGCCGCCGCCCTTGAATCACGCCCCCTGCGGGCCGACGCGATGGGACGTCGACGAACGCGCATCCTGGCCGTTGACGACGATCCGCAGACGCTCCGATACGTCCGCGACGAGCTCTCGATGCTGGGGTATGACGTCATGGCAACCAGCGACCCCACCTCGGCGCTCGGCCTTGTGCGCGAGCGGCGGCCCAATCTCGCGCTCGTTGACCTCGTGCTCTCCGACTCTGACGGCATCGAGCTCATGCAAGGCATTCTCGAGATTGCCGATGTGCCGGTCATCTTTCTGTCCGCGTATGGCCGAGACCAGGTGATCGCCATGGCTCTCGAAATGGGAGCCGACGACTACATCGTCAAACCCTTCTCGCCCACCGAACTGTCGGCGCGAATCCAGGCGGCCCTGCGTCGGCGAACGGCGCCGACGCGGATCGAGCCGAACGAGCCCTTCGTGCTCGGCGATCTGTTTCTTGATTTTGCCGAGCGACGCGTCACGGTGGCCGGGCATCCGGTGCACCTGACGGCGACCGAGTACGGCCTGCTGGTTGAACTCGCCGTCCATGCGGGCCAGGTCATCACCCACGACCAACTCTTGCAGCGCGTGTGGGGGGCCGCGGCCGGCCGCGATGTCCGCGTGATTCGCACCCACCTCGCGCGACTTCGCCGCAAGCTCGGCGATGACGCGAGCAACCCGACGTATGTCGTCGCCGAGCCTCGCGTCGGCTATCGCATGGCCTCGCGGGCGCCGTCGTCGGCCGACACGCCCTGACCGGGCCACGCCGCCTCGCCGGCGCGTGCGGTCGTCGTCCGCAGGGCGGGTGGCGCGCGACGCGCGTCGACGGGTGGCTGGCCCGGTCGCCGGTCGATCGTTAGGCGCGACCTCGGAGATTCGCGGGCGGCACCGAGCCCCCCGGCCGCCGCCGACGGGCCGACCGCCCACGGGTCACCCGATCGACCGCGCGCGGCAACTGCAGCCGGTCCACCGGCGAGTGCCGCCGGTGCCGCGCCACGACGTCCGAGTGCGCCAGGTGTATGTAGTGATTGACCATCCGCAGGCTGGTGTGCCCCAGGATGCGCTGCAACGTGAGCACGTCGCCGCCGGCCTTGAGATAGGAGACCGCAAAGGTATGCCGGAAGAGATGCACCGTCAGCCGCGGGATGCCACAGCGTTTCCGCAGCCGCCGGATGCACAGGTAGAGCGAGCCGCGCGTCAACGGATAGCCGTCCTGGGTCAGGAACACCGGCTCGCCCAGGGCCGGCAGGGCCGGCTCCGGCCGGTAGCGGTAGACGTAGACGTGCAGGGCCGCCAGCGTGCGCATGCCCACCGCCACGTGGCGGGCCTTGCCGCCCTTGCCGCGGCGCACGCGCACCTCGCCGGTGGCCAGGTCGAGGCCGTCGACCGTGAGTCCACAGAGTTCCGACGCCCGCACGCCCGAGTCCAGCAACGTCAGCACGATCGCCCGGCCGCGCGCGTCGGCGTAGGTGTCCTGATCCATGGCGGCCAGCACCTGCTGCTGCTCCGCCGGGCTCAGCGGCTCCACCTCGCGCTCAGGGAGCCGGCCGGGGTGGAAGTCGGCCAGGCGATTGGCCTCCAGGTAGCCGTGCCGCCAGAGCCAGGCCGCGAAGCTGCGCAGGGCCCGGCCCCGCTGGTGGATGGTGTAGGGACTCAGCCCGCCGCGCGGCCTTCGGTTGAGCGGCGTGGCCTTGCGCGGGCGCCGCTGCAGGTGCTGCTGATACAACAGCGCGCGCTCCAGCGTGAGGTCGTCGAGCGTCGCCGCCTCGCCGACAAAGGCCGCGAAGTCGGCCAGGTTGTCGCCGTAGAGCCGCACGGTTTCCGGGGAGTAGCCCTGCCCGGTGAGGGTGGCCAGATAGTGCAGGGTGGCCCTGGCCAATGGGACCGAATCGGGGTGCATCGCCCCCTCCTACCATGGGATCGCGCGCCGCGCACGGAGGCGTGGCGCGCCTGGGGAGCGACTGCCGCGCCGGCATGGCGTGGGCGTGATCCGGACGGGCGGAAAGCTGGATGTCGCGAACCACCGCCAATCGGCGCGATTCGCCGATCGACTTCTGTTAGGAGCGGGGGACGGGATTCGAACCCGCGACATCCAGCTTGGAAGGCTAGCGCTCTACCATCTGAGCTACCCCCGCCGACAAGATTGGCGCCGACCCGCGGCACTTCGACCAACTGCGGACGCCAACCTGACCACGTTGATCGTACCGAACCAGTTGCCGGGGGTTTTTCGCCCACCCACGAACGCCATATCCGCTAACATGCTGGCCGCTAGATGGGTGTGCGCCGCTCAGTGGAGGGCGAAACCCCTCATTCCGGTGGGTAGGCCATGCCTTGTGACCTTCAGAATCAGCAGACGATGGAAGCGCCACGCGCGTGACTGACCTTCACTTCGGCCACTTTTCGGCAATTCCCGAGTACCAGCAAGTCAACCGCGACCTCGTCGCCAGGCTGCTTGACCGTGTGCCCAATCCGTTCGTTCACCTGGATGTGGCCACCGGCGCCGGTCTGATCCCGCAACTCATCATTGAAGAAGCGACTGCCCGCGGCTACCACGGACGGGTCATTGCCCTCGACCGAAACCAGCGCGCCCTTGAGATCGCCCGCGAAACCGTGCGCGGAAACGAGAATGTCAGTGTGACGTTCGTTCATGGTGACGCTCGCGACGTGCGGACCGCCGTGGAGGATCTCCTCCCCCCCGAGGGCGTCGATTCGGTCAGCATTCACGACGCGATTCATGAGATCGAAGGCGAGGACAACCAGCGTCGCGTCTTCAGTTCGCTAGCCGACGTCGCCCGGAACGGCGCCTTCTTATCAATCAATAGCTCGTTCACTGCGACCTCAATGGCCGTTGGCCACTCGATGCGCGGCCACGGCGAATGGAAGCTCCACTTTGTGCGGCTGACCGGGGCCAAGCGCGAGCGAAAGATCGAGACGCTGGCCTACCGATCGCACGAGGACTACAAGCAGATGATTCGGGACGCCGGCTTCCGTGTCGTGCATGAGGAAGACCGCGAAGTCATCCTCACTAGAACCGCTCTCAAGGCCATCGCTCGCTACCCGGTATTCGTACGCGGCATGGCCAAGGATCTGACCTTCTCGCGTGACGTGAGCCTGGCCGAGCTAAGCGACGCGATGAGCGCCGCCGTTGACAAGATCCGCTTCGACTTCCTACCCCGCCTCTGGTACGGGGTTATCGCCCAGAAGGTAGTGTCCGAACCCGCCTAGGCAGGCGGCGCGGCACTACGCCGCTTCCGAGAGGTAGCGCCACCACGAGCGCCAAGCCTGCCCCATGGCCACAAACTGGTCGCCGGCCCATGGATACTTGCGGTTTGAGTCGTTGTAAAACGCCTCGATCTCTGCCTCGTCCAGGTCATCCGCGCTAAACAGCCCGCGCTGCTCAACACGCGGCAGGTAGCGAATCTTGAACATGAACCGCCACTGGTCGGTCTGGTTGGGCTGCGCGCAGTGCCAGAGCGACTCGTGAATGAACGCGATCCGGCCTCCCGGTCCACTCAGCTGTCGCTGCCCCAGGAAGTTCTTGTAGCGCGTCACGTCGTGATAGCTCACCCGGCGCACATGAGATCCGGGCAGCACCAGTGTCGGCCCCATTTCGGCCGGCGCGTCGTGCGGGAAATAGCAGACCAGGATGTCGAACTGTCGCGGATGGTCCAATGCCAGGCTCGAGTCCACGTGCCAGCGTTGCGCCTCGCGCTTGCCGGGAGCCACCGTGTGCAGGAATGAGTGGTCGTGGATGGCATCCGGCCCTACAAGGCTTTCCACGACGCCTCGCACGGCCGGCAGATCAAACACCTCGCGCACCGCGTCGGAAAAGTTCCAGAACTCCCGCGGCTTGTTCGGGTTGTAGCCCCGGTTCTTTGGGTAGGCCAGGGCGTCGCGGTGCACTTGCGCGTTGAGGTCGTCGGGCACCAGGTCTCCATACTCAAGAAAGCCGTCCACGACAAACCGCGCCATCTCGAGCGCCCCAATTCGGTGGCTCATCTGAGTCTCAGTCGTCATTGGCGGCCTCCAAGCGAACGCAACGCTCCAGCACATATTCCCACGGCAGCGGCCCCGTCTCGTGCTCGGCTCCCTGCGGGTAGGTGGGCAACTGCGGCAACTGCACCACCCGCCAGCCGGCGTGCATGGCGTCCACCACCGATTCGTAGGGCGGGTCAGGTTGGTCACCAGCCTGCATCTGCTGATCGCCGGCGGGACGACTTCCGTCAAAGAGCGCCCAGGCCACGGTCTGCGCACCAAGGTCGGGTTCGGCCAAGTGCAGGATCAGGATCTGCTGTCGCGTTCCCGACATTTCCGGTTGAAGCACCGTGCGCGCTGGCACTGCCATGGTAGGACTCGCGTGGCACCTCGCAATCCATCGTTCAGTGACGGCACGACCGATGGAAGCGTGGGATGCTGGGCCGCTGCCGAAGTTCGGCCGGGAGATGACATGCAGTTCGTACGGTTCACCAAGTTCTGGGAAGACCTGGACATTCGCCAGTTAGGCGAGCGCGCGCGGGAACTCGGCTACGACGGCCTGGACCTTGCGGTCCGCGACGGTCACGCCATCAGCTCAGCCAACGTGACCGCCGAACTCCCTGGCGCCGTCCGCGCCTGGCGCGAGATCGGCGTGGACTGCCCGATGATCTCCTCGTCCACCGATCTCATCGATCCCAGCGCCGCCAGTGCCGTTGCGCTATTCGAGGCAGCGGCCGCCGCCGGCGTACCGCGTATCAAGATCGGCTACTTCAAGTTCAATCCCGGAAACTCGTTTGAGGAACTCTGGTCGTTGGCTCGCCAGCAGCTTGATGGCTTCGAGCGCCTCAGCCGCCGAACCGGCGTTCAGGCCATGTATCACACGCACAGCGGCCAATGCCTCGGATCCAACTGCGCCGGAATGCGCCACCTGCTGCAGGGCTACGACCCGGAACACGTGGGCGCCTACGTGGATCTGGGCCACCTCGCCATCAACGGCGAGGACGTGCAGATGGGCCTGGCGATGCTGCGCGACAGACTCTCCGCCATCGGCGCCAAGGATGCTCGCCACTTCCCGGACCAGCGATCCGACCGCCGGGCAAGATTCGCGGACGGCTTCGTGCTGCTTGGACAGGGCGCGGCCGAGTGGGCGGAAGCGATGGCAATCCTCAAAGCCTGGGAATTCAACGGCCCGATCACCGTCCATACCGAGTACACAACCGATCAGGATGTCATCTCAACCGTGGGCGCCGGCGAATACACCCCTGAGGCCATTGCCCTGCGGGCACGTGGCGAACTGGAAGACCTTGCCTACCTCCGGGGGCTTCAGGAGTCCGCCTGAGCTGGCGCGCGTGTAGTGCCTTGCGCGCGAAGAACGCCCGGATCAGGTAGCGTCCAGCGCCACCGCGCGCACGGGACGCTAACCTCCAGCATGGACATCCCTCGCCTGAACCTCCCGGAGCGCTTCGTCCCCAGCCGGGTCTTGACGCACCAAAACCTACCGCGGGATGGGCCGATGACCATAGCCAGTCTTGAGGGCGCCGGCTGCATTCGCCGCATATTCGTGGCAACGGTCCGCCGCCCCTCGCCGGGAAACCAACGGCAAACCGTGCTGCGGATGTTCTGGGACGGCTCGAATACGCCAGCCGTGGAAGCGCCGTTGGGCGACTTCTTCGGACAGCTACACGGTCTGCCGCCGTACCCGCTCAACTCGCGCTACTTGATCTCACAAGCCCATGCCGGCTACACGGCCACGTTCCCCATGCCGTTTGCGCACGGCGCTCGGATCGAGGCCGAGGCGGGACCGGACGTTGACCCTCCTCGAATCATCATCTTCGTCGACTGGCACGCCTATCCAGACGGCACGCTCGAAGAGCCGCTGCGCTTCCACGCGCAGTTCCGGCGCGAAAACCCGTGCGAGGCCTTTGGCCGCAACTATCTCCTGCTGGACACCGTCGGCCGCGGCTACTTCCTTGGCTTCAACTATGGCGTGGCCGTACGTGACAGTCGTGCCCGCTGGTCGCATGCCGGGGCCGAGAACATCTACATCGCCAACGAGTCCGGCGCGCCCGAGGGAACATTTGCCTACCTACGCGGCGGCGGCGGCGAGGACACCTTCGGCGCCTCCTACGGCGGCGTGCTGCACCAGCCCTCGACGCACCTGGATCAAGGCGTGCCCTACTACGCGCAGGAAGATCTTGGCCCAGCCTTCGCACGACACACGCTCGCGGCCTACCGATTCTTCGCGTCCGACGCCGTTCCGTTCGAACAGTCCATCCACGTTCGGTTCGGCTCGATGGCCAACGACATCTGCAGTACGGCGTACTGGTACCAGGAACCGCCGCATCGACCATTCGTTCGGATACCGGGCTGGGACCGGTTGCTGCGCGGTGCCGACTTACCGTACAGATCCACAGGTGCGCCCGATTTCCCATCACGCTGGATGGTTCACGGCCCGTTCCATCCCAATGCGACGCCAGCGCTGCACACCGCCGCGGACCTCGGCGATACCAGCGCATCGGTCCGGGACACCGGTTATTCCGCCGAATCGCCCTGGCGGCATGAGGGCCGGCATGTGGCTCGCTGGGTTCCGGCCGAGGACCTTCACGGCTTCGTTGACTTCGGTCTCACCTTCCGCCCGTCGGATCCCGGCAATTCCGTCACCTGGCCGGCCGTGGGCCTGGCGCAGTCTTGGCTGTACGTCGACACCGACACGGACACGATTCTGCACATTGGGTGGGCGCACGAGCTGCAAGTGCGCATAGGCGATGCTCCCTGGAAACCAGTAGGACGACACGCCTATTTCCAGAACGCCAGGCATGGCGTGCATCTGCGCGCTGGCTGGAATCGGCTGCAAGTCTTACTCGACAGCCCCGAGTCAGGCATCGAGGGAACGACCTGGGGCGCCTGGACGTTTGCGTTGCGCGCGGTAGACGGCCATGGGCGCGAGATCACGCTGAATCTCGAACCGACGCCTTAGGCCGCGTCGGCCGCCGCAGTTCACCAGTGGAAGTTGGCTTAGGCCGGATCGCGGCTTGATCTTGCGCCCCGGATTCCCGGCCTGGGTCGGGGAGGCGAGATTTGAACTCGCGACCTCGGCGTCCCAAACGCCGCGCGCTGCCAGGCTGCGCCACTCCCCGTATTCGCCCATCCTATCGCCAGGAAATAGCGGATGGGCCAAATGCCCAGTTGGAGTCTATGCGGCGTGTGAATGGTCAGCCGAGGCGGGCTGTCGGTAACGCCGCAGGGCCCGAGCCCTGAGCCACCAGTCTTACCCTGAAGGCGCGTCGGGGTCCGACGGAACGCCGGGCACCTTGGTCGCGCCCCACCGCGCCGCCTCTTCCTGGTTTTCGTCCACCCATCTGTTGAATGCCACGGGAAACCTCTCCCGTGCTTCGTCAATGCCTACGACATACCGGTTAGGCCACGCCTCGTAGGTCGAGAGGAAGGTGCCGGTCCGGGTCTCACCATCGGCCAGGACGACGGTGCGGGTGATCGAGGCCTTTACGCCCTCCTTGGCGTATTCCAACTGCTCTTCAAAGTCCGGCTCTTCCTCGCTATTCACAACGCCCTCATCCGGCGGTGGATCTTCCCAATCCCAGAGGCGCGGCTTATTCAGGGTGACTTTCCGGCCGTCGGCGGTACCCCAAATCTCGAAATCCAGGGTCGCAAGCCGCCGGTCGATCAGCACTCGCAACATGATCGGGTCTTCGAAGTCGTTCTTGAACTTGAGGTCGACTCCAGGGGAAAAGATCGTCGAGTCATAGCCAATTGGGGAGCTACCCATCTCGTAGTAGCGAACTCGGTAGAGATGCGGCCAGCGCTCCTCGATCGGCAGTCCCGCAGCCAAGACGGCCCGAAAGAGCGTGGTTGAAACCTGGCAGATGCCGCCCCCGATTCCCTGTTCGGTTCTGTCCTCCACGATCACGCTGCCTTCCACCCAGCCTTCGGCTTTCGTGAACGCGCCAATACGCTCGTTGAAGGAAAACGTGTCGCCCGGTCGCACGATCATTCCATCCAGCTTGGCCGCGCCCACCGCAATGTTGTGGTCCCGGTAGTCCGGCGAGCCCTTGTAGATCGACGAACCGACGCCAAGCAGATCCTTGATGCCCAGGGCGTTCGAAGACGTGTCGAACTCCTTGTTCAACAGGATCACAGGGACTTGCACACGCCGCTCACCCGGCCGATGCACGGCGTCCAGGATGTCTCGTTCCAATGCCGGCCGATCGAGTCGCTGCCCTGGATGGCCGGGCTGAAAGGCCAACACCCGATCCTGTTTCTCGTCAAACTCGAACATCCCGTGCCGCGGCTCGGCGGAAAGCGTGTCTTCCATCTTCAAGAACAGGTCGTTGAATCGCGTGACCTCGATGCTGGGATGTATGCCTGTCTGGTTGATCCGTATTTCCACTGCCGCCGTCAGTTGCGCCGGCTCTAGCGTCCAGCCGCCAGATCCATGCTCAAGCCAGATCGGTCGGCCAATCATCTGGCGCACGGTCTCCAACGCCGCTTCAGCGTCAGCGGTCGTCACGTCCGGTTCGTCTTGGCGATAGCCCAGGTCAACTACGTGGCCCACAGCCCGATGTGCCAACCCGGCCTCCAGCTCAATCAGCGCCTGCTCCACATCCACGACGCGGCCAGCCCGGCCCGGCGTCAGACTCATCCGCCCATCGTTGCGAACCTGTAACGCCGCATTTGCTGAGGGCTGGTCGAACCCGGCCGCAAGGGCCTGCAGGTAGCTGCGAGCCACGGTCCGGTCATACGTAACGACTGGGGCCGCGGGATTAGTGCCCGACGCCTCCCCGGCCAGACGTTTCAGCACCCCACCGGCCACGCGCGAAAATACGAGTTCACGCAGCGGCGTCCGAAAGTCAGCTCGAAGACCTATGTCGGCGCCGGCTGGCCGCCAGGCTCGACCGTCCAACTTGAAGACGACGGGACTCTCAAGAAAAGGTCGCCAGGTTGCCTCCAGGCGCTGCAGTGCCTCTTCAGGCTTGAGCCCGGAAACGTCAACTCCGCCAACGCTTGCCCCAGCCGCAAGCTCGTCCGTCTGCCTCGCCAACAGGGTGGCGACAAATGCCGCGGGAGCTGCGGCCACGGCGCTCCCGAGCCCGGCCACAAGCAATGTGCGACGGTTCATTGCACGTGATTCACGCGCCGATCAATTCTCGACGGCGACGGATTGATTTCACGACGTCCAGTCTAACGAGTGGCCGCCAAGGTCGCCTTGCGACCCGGATCGCTTATCCCCGGATCGTCGAGAGCCGAGAAGTGGGCGAATTCCGGTCGACGATCAGGGAACCGTGGGGCCGCTGCGTGCGCCGAACTGCGCTGTGTCCTTCTGGCCCGCACCCACAGCCGGAAAAGCGAATGGAGTCACCTCTGCGGGCGGCGGCTTCTCGGCACAGGCGGACAGCGCACCTGCCAGCAGCATGCCGGAAATCGTGAGCAGCGCGCTTCTCCGACTAACACCGGGACAGACACTTTTGCCACGCCTGAACCTCGCGGCTGACTCCCAAACTGACAAAGCCTTCGGTCCAGCCCTGCGTCGCATGTCGCTTCGAACCTCCATCTGTCTTGCCCCTCGCTGGCCTATGGATCGCGGATCGACTTCGAGCCGAGGCACCAGCTGCAGCGTCCGGCGAAGCTCCGCACCCTACGCGGATTCAAAGCCACGGCAAATTCCTGGACTCCTCGAGATGATTCTGGTCCAGACTAGATATCGCCTGCTCACTTCCGGTCAAGATAAGCCACTTGACGTGTAGTTCGAAATAGAACAAGCTGCATTTGCACGCACGGTGCTTTGAGGCAAGCGTCGACCGGCGTCGGGTACTCCGACCCTTTGGTGGAGCGTCGCCGGGAGGATAGTGGCCGAAGACCGGCGCAACCTGAAGTCGCTTGCTTCCAGGGAGGGGAACGCATGAGCAATCGCCCGTCAAGGCGCACTATTCTCCGCGCTGCCGGCACAGGCGCCATTGGCGTTAGCGGCATGGCAATCCTGGCGGCCTGCGGTGAGTCGGAGCCCGAACCTGAACCTGCGGCACCCGCGGCAGCAGCGGCCGCTCCTGCGGCGGCACCCGCGCAGCCGGCCGCGACACCTGCGCCCGCAATGACCGAGGCGCCCCAGCCGGAAACCGTCACCCTCAGCTATGTCGGCGACCACACGTCCGGCCCACGCGGCGCGGCCATGCAGTGGGGACTCAAACAGTACGCCAGCCTGCGGCCGAACATCTTCGTCAAGTTCATTCCGCAACCGGCCGACTACGCCACCAGCGTGTTCCCGTTGCAGATGGCCGCCGGCACCCAGGCGGAAGTGGCCATGCTTGACGGCGGCATGCTCGGCGCCTTCGTCAACGACGGTGGCTTCACCCAAATCAACGACGGCCTGGCCAAGCGCGACGACTACGTCCCCGAGGACTACTATTTCATCCCCGACCTGTATACCGTCAATCACGACCACGCCCACGACGAGGGGTCAAATCCCTCCAACGTAATAGAGGGCGCGCAGTTTGGAATGCCGTTCCAGGGCGCGCTCGGCGGCATCGTGATGAACACCACGATGGGCGAGGAGTACGGCGTCCAGTTCCCCAGCGAGGGATGGACCTACGAGAACGAGTTTCTTGAGTCCTGCAAGCAGGTAACCGATCCCGACATCGACCAGTGGGGCACTTGGGCCCACAACGGCTACGAATTCCACTGGAGCCCCATGGCGTTCATGTCGGGTGCCACGGCCATGCGCAATGCGGACGAGACCGAGTTGGCCGTCTTTGACAACGGTGGCGACTTCGGTCTGAACTTCTCGGTGGGTCTGATCCACAAGGAGAATGTCTCCTTCCCACTCGCCGACAACAAGCGGTTGGCGGGTGAGTTCGGCAACCCGTTCGCCGCCGGCAAGGTGTGGTCTTGGCTAAGCTCCGTGGTGTACACCACCGGCTACCACGTCCCACGCATCAAGGACCGCTTCAAGTGGTCGCTCGGCCCCATGCCGCTCGCGTCGCTTGGCGAGGAAATCCACGAGTGGAACGACCAACCGCACTTGGTCACGAACGGCGCGCAGCGCTACGGGACCATCGAGGAAGCGATCGACCTCATCCTCTTCCTCGGGGGACCGGTCTATCAGGGCCGCGTGGCAATTGACCGTGGCCACCTGCCCATGCATCGGGGCGTATACGATTCGACCGAGGCCAAGGCGCCGCCGCCCGAGGGTATGGAGTGGCTCAAGGCCTACGCTGACGTTGGCAACGTCAACCGCCATCTCATGATGGCGCTCCCCGCTTGGTGGGAGATGTACGAGTGGCGCAAGACGCCAGACGCCGCCTACCTGGGCGACAAGTCCGTCGACCAGGTAATTGAGGAGGCCAAGAACCTCGTACGGACGTCGCTTGCCGGTCAGCGCGACCTGCTCAACGAGGGTCGCCAGAAGTTCGGCTTCCCGCCGCTCTAGACTTGGCCAGCGTCCTTCCATCGGACGCCGACAGAGTCAAGGCCCGGCGCTTCGGCGCCGGGCCTTGATGTTTGGATCGCTCACGCGCAGCCGCCACTGGCTTCCTGAGATCAGGCCGAGAGAATGCCGTATGCAAGTATCGTGGACGCGCGGCATCGAGACGCACAGCACCACTGACGCCGCGCGGCGGGGCTACATGCGCGTACGCAGCCGGTTCGTTCGCTCTTCGCTATACGGGAATGGGTTGTCGCGGGTTCCGGCGCCTTCGTCTTCCGGAGCACAGGCCGCTACCCAAACCGTGGCTGCAACAGCGGCGCCCAACGTCAACAGCCGGCGTCGCTGGATTCGCGTACCAGCCCAGGATGCAGTCTGGACTCGTCGATCCGTGTCGTTGGCCATAAGAACCTCGCGAGTGCGGATGCAGCCTCAACTATGACCTTGAAGTATATCCGCACTACATCAACGCAATGCGGCCTATGCAGACCGGCACATCCCGGAGCGCCTCGCTCCAGACCTTCGACTCAAGCCCCAATTCCACAGCCGACGGTGCAGGTATCGTCATGCGACTATGAACCGCCACTCGGCTGGTACTCCTGCCGCAGCCGTTCGCGCTCCTGCGGGTCGTACTCATAAGTTCCCCGCGCCCGCGTGCGGGCGAACTTGTAGTACCCGTCCTCATCGCGTGACGAGTCGCCCAGGCAAGCACCCAGAACTCCGCCGCTCGCCGCGACGAGAGTCGAAACCGACGCCGCACGCAGCAACCGCCGCCGTGCTATCTGCTCAGGTGCTTTGATGTAAGCAGCCATCGCTTCGATCTCGACTCCGCCTCGCGCACGCCCAATCCTACGCGAACGGCCGCTCGGCTGTCGGGCACGATACGGCAGTTGCGTCCGCCCTTCATCGTCAAGCGTGCCAAAAGCACTACACGAACATGGAGAGCTACAACTCGGACGCCAATGCCCACGTCAGCCTTGGTCGCAAAGGCACACGCGGGTGCCTCCTGTTCAAGCTTGCTCGCCGCGGACGTGGCCTGGCGGGCGATGTCTCCAGCCACCAGGTCCTTGGCGCCAGCCGCGGCGAGGGCTACCGTGCCCGCCTGGTCGGCCGGCACGGCACTGAAGTCGTCCCCTATGGATACACCGGCGCACTCACAAATGGCTGCAGACCTCCAAGGCCTTGATATTCCGCCAGATGCTTGATGCCCCATGCCTGGCAGGCAGCCAGTGCCCCCGCCGGCGCCTGTTCGCCCCGCCATGCCCGCGATCCAATTGTCCTGTTGTGCTGCCACCACTCCCACCATGTGCCGAAGTAGAACCGACTGCGATTGGCTGGGCGATCGGCATAGTCCTTCAGCCAGCGCATCCCGTCCGGCGGCGGCGCAACTGACGTGGGCGCCCCGATGGCGGCCTTGTGCACTGGCATGTGTCCGCGCGCGATCCCGACTCGGCCCTGAAACTCCTCGCCGGCTAGGTAGACAGTCAACTCCGTCGCCTGCTCCTCCAACCCATCGCGTGTGGCGCGGTTGGTGACCACGTTCGGAGTTTCCGATACGAGATGTGCGGGGGGACCGCCACGAATGGCCAGGGGTTCGGGCAGCAGGGTCCAGCGGAAACGTTCCTTGATCTTTGCAAGTCCGTAGCCGGTTGAGAACGCCCGCCCCCCGGGCCAAATCCCAATCTTGCCCGCGGCAAAGGGATTGGACTGGTCGCCGGAAACTGTAGGCGTCTCATCGTATGCCGGCGACGTGCGATGCACAGTAATCTTGCCGATTAAGTATTCCCAAGCCTCCAGCGCTTCCGGCTGATCGAACATCGTCTTGGTCAAGCCGTCGTCAAATGGCTTCCTCAGTCCATTGGAGTACATCAGCGGCATGTACTGGTGGTGATAGTCCTGACGTGCCCACGTCCCATAGGTGCCAGCTTCAGGATCTGTCATCTTCGCGTCCCACTCAGACCAGTCGGCCCATGTCCATGAATTCTCGCTGTCCGGCAGGCTCACGCCTGCGACGTCGGCCAGCGTGCCATTGGCGACAAGACCGCTGATTTCGATCTGGAATGGCATGCCGAACTGCGGCCCCTGCATCAGCCTTGGCGGTGGGATCGAGTGGTCAAGGTCATTCCACGTATAAGTGTCTGGGACGAAATAGTAGTCCGCCTTCACCACGTTCATCTTATTCAGCAAACCGGAGATTTCAGTGAGGGCGTCTACTCCCAGTAAGTACCAATAGCTTTGCTGCTGCACCTGGGCCACATGCGGCGCTGTTCCCGCCGCCACGCGAGTCCCCAGAGGAGACTCCGGCTCCACCCTCACCGAAATGTCTGGACGCATATCGGCAAAGCGCCGCAATCCCCACTGCATCGCTGCGCCGCGCGGTCCGGCTCTGCTGGCGGTCGCGAAGGAAACCTCCACCGAGTCGCGTTGAGCCGGCGGTTCGTCCCTAGCTGGTGTGACGTTCTTCGCAGCCTGGTTCTCAATCGGGGCCGGAGTTTGCGTAGCGGTAGGCGTCGCCTCGGTCCCTTGGCCAGCCGGCGCGGCGACCTCGACAACGCCGTCAGGCGAGCCGCAGGCCACCAGGGCAAGAGTCCCGCCTGCTCCGAACCCCAGCCGCCCCAGCAGACGCATCGCCCGGCGCCGCGAAACGCGCGATCCCGCCGGCGGCCGCCCTGCATCCGCCATCACTCGCCCGCGCGCCACGTTCGGCAACTCCAACTACGGATAGACCGGCTCACGCACAAACGGCGTGGGCCCCTCATACGACGACAGATGCTCCACACCCCATGCCTGGCACGCCGCCAGCGCCGCCGCCGGAGCCTGCCTGCCTTCCCAGCCGGCCCTCCCAATCTGCTGGTGCCGAATCCACCAGTCCCGCCAGGAGTGAAACGGGAACAGCCCACGATTGTCCGGCCGGTCGGCATAAACCTTCAGCCATTTCATACCTTCCGGTGGCGGACTACGAGATTCCGGCACTCTCAGGGCCGCCTTGTGTACGGGCATGTGCCCGCGCTCAATCCCAACGCGGCCCTGGAACTCCTCGCTCGCCAGATAGACGGCCAGCGCCAGCGAAGGCTCCTCCAACCCGTCGAGCGAAGCGCGGCGTGTAATCAGGTTTGGTTCCGCGTGGGCGCCATGCCCGGGCGGGCCGCCACGTGCGGCGACTACCGCCGGGAGCAGCGTCCAGCGGAATCGATTCTTGATAAACGGCAGCGAAAACCCGGTCGAGTAGACGCGGCCCGAAGGCCAGATGCCAATCCTGCCGGCCGTAAACAGATCCTGATAGTCGCCCGAAAGCGTCTTTATTAGATCGGCCGGCGGCGACGTTCGATGTTGGAATATCTTGTTGATCAGATACTCCCAGGCTTCCAGCGCTTCCGGCTGGTCGAACATGGTCTTCGTTAGGCCGTCATCAAAGGGCTTCTTGAGACCGTTGGAGTACATTTGCGGCAAGTACTGGTACTGATAGTCCTGTCGCGCCCAAGATCCGTAGGTACCAGCGTCAGCATCGGTCATCTGCGCGTCCCACTGCGTCCAGTCGTCCCAGGTCCACGAGTCTATGCTGATAGGGAAATAGACACCGGATTCCTCTGCCAGGGAGATGTTTCCCACAAACCCGTTGATCTCGAACTCAAACGGCATTCCGTACTGCGGGGCACTATCCGTCTGCGTTGGCGGAAATGAGTGATCAAGATCGTTGAACGTGTGCGTGTCAGGCAGAAAGTAGTAGTCGTCGTTGTCAACATGCATCTGTTCAAGTAAGTCAGTCACCTCAGTGAATGTCCCGTCTCCACGAAACCTCAGGAAATCATGCTGATGCACGAGCGCAACATGCGGCAGACTATCTGCCAGGAATCGAGTCTGGAGATTGTCGCTCGGCTCAAGCTTCACGTAAATTTCCGGCCGAATCTCAGCAAAGCGGCGCAACCCCCACTGCATGGCCGCCCCGCGCGGACCGTAGATGCTGTCGGTGGAAAAGACGACTTCGACTGACTCGCGCGCAGCCGATTGCTCACTCGTCATCGCCGCGACTTTGCTCCTGTCCGCCGTCCTTTCCGTCACCGAGTCCTGCGACCCCGCCGGCGTCTCCTCGGTCCGTCCACCCGACGGCGCCGCAGTCTCCCCGACACTGCCCGGCGAGTCGCAAGCCGCCAGGGCGATCGATCCACCAATGCTCAACCCAAACAGAGCCAGCGCCCGGCGCCGAGTCACGCGTCGTTGCAAGGACAACACCGAGCCTTTCTGGAGGCTTTTCCGCATCGTGGTCTGGAGTCCCGGACGGCGGCAAGTCTAGGGCGTTGCATAGAAGTTCCGACGCGCTGCATGCGGGCGGCAATGCCGCGTAGCCGCCTCCCCATTCCGCCGGATATCCTGCCGCCATGGCAGCCCGACGCCGGTCCCCTCGCGCAAAGAAGAGATCGTTCGCCATCCGCCGCTGGCGCGAATCCAAAGCCGTCCGCCGCGCCCGCGCCGCCGAAATCATCCGCCGTCTCCGCGAGCTCTACCCGGAAGCCGCCGCCGAACTGGATTACCGCAATCCTTTCCAATTCCTCATCGCCGTGATCCTTTCCGCCCAGACCACCGACGTCACGGTCAACCGCGTTACCCCCGAACTCTTCCGCCGCTACCCCACGCCCCACGCTCTGGCCGCCGCTCCGCAGCTCGAAGTCGAGGAAGTCATCCGCCAGACCGGCTTCTTCCGCAGCAAGGCCCGCGCCATCCGCGAAACCGCCGCCCAACTCATCCACGACTTCGACGGCCAGGTCCCCCGCACCATGCCCGAACTCCTTCGCCTCCGCGGCGTCGCCCGCAAGACCGCCAACGTCGTCCTCGGCGAGGCCTTCGGAATCCCCAGCGGCGTCGTCGTCGATACGCACGTCAAGCGCCTGTCCCAGCGCCTGGGCCTCAGCCGCGCCACCGACCCGGTCAAGATCGAGCGCGACCTGACCGACACGCTGGACCAGGACGACTGGATCTTCGCCGGCATCGCCGTCATCTGGCACGGCCGCCGCGTCTGTGACGCCCGCAAGCCCGACTGTGAGGGTTGCGTGCTCAACGACATCTGCCCCTCGTCCGCCGCGCCGGTCCGGCCGGCCAAATCCCCCTTCCAGGCGGTCCGCGCATGAAGATCACGGGAATCGACGTCGTCATCAAGTTCGTCCGCTGGCGCGAGTGGCTGTTCGTCCGCGTCTCGACCGACGAGGGCCTCTTCGGCTGGGGCGAAGGCTCCACCTCCGACCGCGGCCCCGCCGTCGCCGCCGTCATCCGGCAGTTCACACCCCATCTGCTTGGCCGCGACTCCTCGGCCATCGAGCTCATCTGGCGCGACCTCTACACCGGCTGGCGCGGCGGCCCCATCGTCAACAGCGCCATTTCCGCCATTGACGGGGCCCTCTGGGACCTGCAGGGGAAACGCTACGGCGTGCCGGTCTGGAAACTCCTGGGCGGACCCGTCCGCCGCAAGGTCCGCGTCTACGCCGGCGGCGTTTCGCGCTGGATGGACTCCGTGGCCGACCACGTGGAAGGCGCCATCCGCGCCCAGAACGAGGGCTACCGCGGCGTCAAGGTCACCCCGTTCGGATCACCCGGTCAGCGCACCGACGTTGCCGCCATCCGCTTCGCCGCCGAGCTCGTGGAGGGCATCCGCGAGGCCACCGGCCCCGACTTCGAAATCCACATCGAGTGCGCCGAGCGCCTGACCCCGCGCCTCGCCATCGAAGCCTCCCAGGCCCTGGCCCCCTCCCGGCCCGTCTGGCTGGAAGAACCCATTCCCGCCGAAAACGTCAAAGCCATGTGCGCCCTGGCCCCGCGCATGGCCACCCCCATCGCCTGCGGCGAAAAGCTCTTCAGCCGCCAGGACTACCGCGAACTGATCGAGGGCCAGGGCGCCGCCTTCATCCAGCCCGACCTGACCCACGCCGGCGGCCTCACCGAAGTCCGCAAAATCGCCGCCGCCGCCGAGACGTACTACATCCAGGTCGCGCCCCATAACTCCGGCGGGCCCATCTCGGCCGCCATGGCCATGCAGATCGCCGCCGTCACCCCCAACTTCCAGGTGCTCGAAACCGCCTACCCCGAGGCCGAACTGCGCCGCCGCGTCGCCGGCGAGTCCATGGAAGTCCACGACGGCTACATGCACCTCAGCGATAAGCCCGGCCTTGGCATCGACGATCTGAACCTCGACGCCCTGGACGACGAGCCCGACGGCCCCGAACCCTCCTACCCCTGGCGCACCTTCATCGAGTAGTTGCGCGGCAACCCGTACCGACCTCGAAGGCGTACACTTTCCCTAAATCTGCAGGCCGCCCCCGGAGGCCGCCATGTTCGATGCCGTTCACCACATCGCCTACGTCGTGCCCGACCGCGAAGCCGCCCTGGCCCTGTTCCAGGAAAAGCTGGGCATGACCCCTTTCAAAATCTGGGAGTCGGAGGAAGAAGGCAACGCCTACGCCGCCCTCCAGATCGGCGACACCGACAGCTACCTGGAAATCATCTGCCCCACCAACGACGAGGTCAGCAAGTTCGCCGCCCACCTGCACGAACACGGCCCCAGCGTCCACCACGTCGCCTTCCGCGACGACGCCATGGACGACACGTTGGCCACCCTCAGCGGCGAGTTCGGTATCGGCGGCACCGACCCGATCGTCAGTTCCTCCGACTGGCGCATCTCATTTCTCGACACCGACAAGACCCTGGGCGTGGGACTGCAACTGGTTGACGGGAGGCATCTCTAATGGCTGGCATGACAATCACGGCTGACGGCGTCGAGGCCGACGTAGGCCCGGTTACCCAGGCGCGACTCACCGAACGCGGCCCCGCCATCTGGCTGGCCGGCGACCCTGAAGACCTCAAAGTCTGGCTGCCCCGCGGCGGCTACGGCATCGTCACCAACACCGTCGTCCTGGACGACATGACCCAGAAGTACGGGCAATTGACGGAGGTCGTTCGCCGCTATCTCGACATCACCGACAAGCAGGTCGTCGTCGAGATCGACGGCCACACCACCGCCGAACTCCTGGACGTGGCCCACGTCTTCACCCGGATGTCCGACCAGATCGTTATCAAGATCCCCTGCGCCACCCAGGGCCTGGAGGCCTTTTCCACCCTGGCCGCCGAGGGCGTCGAGACCTTCTGCACGACGACATTCAGCCTCACGCAGGCCGCGGTGGTCGCGCAGGCCGGCGCCACCCACATCCTGCCCTTCTGCGAGCCCTACAAGGGCGTCGGCGTGGACCCGGTCTGGCACGTGCGCGAGTGCGCGGACATGTTCGCCGGCTGGGAGCAGCGGCCCTACATCACCGCAGCCCTCGTCCGCTCGGTCGACGTGGCCAACGCCGCCCTCCAGGCGGGTGCCGACGGCATCATCGTCTTCTGGGAAGTCTTCCGCGACATGCTCCACAACCCCCTGACCGACGAGTGGAACGCCACCTTCCTCACCGCCTGGGAAAAAATGCACAAAGCCGGCCTCCTCGAAGGCGTCCCCGTAGCCGAGGAGTCCCACTAGACGCTTTGTCGTCAACGTGAAGAGCGTATGAGGACGGCGGGAAAGGCGGGGGCCGGTCGAGAATGATCCGACCAGTCGAGGTCAAACCTCGCGACGGCTTCCGCATTTGGATCCGCTACGACGATGGTGCCAACGGGGTTGTTGACCTGTCCCATCTGGCAGGCCGTGGCGTCTTCGCGGCGTGGAACGACCGGCGCTGCTTCGAAGACGTGCACATCGCACCCCACGGCGGAATTGCCTGGCGAAACAACCTCGAATTGTGTCCCGATGCCACCTACCTGCAACTCACCGGTGTTCCCGTGGATGACGTGCTAGAAGGCGTCAATAGCCTCGGCGTTAATACCTGAAATCTGCCGCTTCTACGGAATCATCATCCGGATGTATTTCAACGATCACGCGCCCCCGCACTTTCACGCCTACTACGGCGGAGACGAGGCGGTTTTTGGCATTGACACCCTGGCAGTACTTTCCGGTCGCCTCCCACCGCGCGCTCAGGGTCTTGTCATCGAGTGGGCAGTGCAGCACCAGGACGAATTGCGCGACGCGTGGACGCGAGCCAGGCGCATGGATCCGCCCGGAAAGATCGAACCTCTGGACTAGCAACGATATGCCCGACTCCTCATGTGTAGGTCCGGATGCTGAAGTACTCCGCGCTGTCGACCGAACAGCTGCGCCGTCCGCCCGTGCAGCCGGCCCCTCCGTCACAGCCCCCGACGGAATTGTCGTCTACCCCATCGACCTCACTCCCTGCGCCCACCTCGCCCTGGCCGAGGGCGACATCCAGCCCGGCCACACCTACGGCATCCACGCCCACTTGACGCTCGAGCAGATCACCTACGTCCTCTCCGGCCGCATCCGCGCCATCACCCACGACCCACAGACCGGCCAGACTCTGGAAATCCAGGCCGACGCCGGCCAGTCCATCGTCACCCTTCCCGGCCACTCGCTTCAGTTCGCCGCGGCCGACGACACGCCAGCCCGCGTCCTCTTTGTCACGAGCCCGCCCTACCCCGCCGACCACAGCGACACTGTCACCCTTGGCACCCACCGCCCGCTGACCGAAGCCGAGCGCACCGGCCTCGCCAACCGGCGGAAAACGGTTCTCCGCGAATTCCGCCGTTCCATCGACCGCCCACCGCCGAATACTGAGCGCTAATTGCCGCCTCCGGCTCTCACCAAGCCCTCAGCGGCGCCATCAGTAGGTCGGCGTCACCCTATGCTCAACCTCGCCGACCCTCGGCAAACAACCTCGAAAGACCCTCGAAATGATCAGACACCTCGCCGGGATCGCGGAAATCGTGGACGACCTGGAGGCCGCGGTTAGCTTCTACCGCAACGACCTCGGCCTGGAAGTCGACGACTCCGAGTCCGCCGACTACGCCTCAGTCAAGATCCCGGGCGTCATCCACTTCGGCCTCTGGAGCCGCGAAGCCGCCGCCGAAGCTACCTACGGCGAAAGGACGGCGGTTGACCGAGTCACCCCGGGCCTAACCATCGAGTTCGAAGTCGATGACGTTCCGTCAGCCTCACATACCCTGAATAGCCGCGGCATTCAGCTCCTCCACGGCCCGAAAGTGGAGCCCTGGGGCCAAACCACGGCCCGCCTTTCGTTGCCGAGCGGCGCACTTTGCGGCATCGCCGAAACACCCTGGGCTCGACGAATCGAGACATAGCGAAACGTCGCGAACCGCAAGTCAAGAAGAGCCCCTTTCGCCCGGCCAAGCCGTCGACCAGAGCGTCGGGCTAGTCCAAACTCACCGTCTGCGGCGCCGCCTTCGTCGGCGGCCCATACGTCGCGTGCAGCCGCCCTGCCAGCGGCTCCGCCACGATCGCCGAGTTCGTCAGGATCCCGTCCACCTCCGTCGTCTCCCGGCAGATCGACTTCGGGTGGTCCGACTGATCCGACAGGATGGCAAAACCGGCCGACACGTCGAACGCGCCCCGCCGTTCAGCCAGCGCTGCGTTCACCCGGTGGTGGCGCGCCCCGGCACTCGGGCATCTCGTTTCATAGCAATCCAGCGCCCGATCCGCCGGCTCCGGCGAGACAATCATGTTCGCGTGGCCAATCGCGTCGCGCCCGCCGTCCAGCCAGATCTGCCGGCCCGGCAATTGCTCCAGCACACCCACATTCCCCGCGGCGTCGCTGAACCCAAACGCGCCAGTGCTGTCGTCCGAAATAGCCCCGGCCAGTTCGCACATCGCGGATACGCTGTCGCACTCCAGCAGCATTCGTTTGAGCAACGGGCCGCCGCCGCCGCCGGGATTGTCGATATACAGCGACATCCCCCACAGCGACACACCGTTGAGCTGATTCCAATCTGCGCCAGGTGCCCCGCGTAGCTGAAGCTCAGAATCGCCGGCCGTCCCGTGGGCCGGACCTTCAGCACGATCGAACGCTCATTCGCGCCCGGCCCCGTGTCCTTCGTCTGCCCCGCGTACACCGTCCCGTTACCCGTAAACTCCGGCCCCACCGCAAACGCCGTACACGCCTCCGGCGCCCGCATCCCCCACTGCAACCACAGCGCCGCCCGCTCGTCGATCCCCGCCCCATCCGCAATCCCCCGCACCTCATCCAGCAAATGCGGCGCCCATCACTTCACAAAGGCCTCCACGCCCGCCACATGCCGAAACGCCGAATCCCGATCCTGCCCGCCAAGCCTCGCCTCAACCTCCGCCCCAACCATCCCCGCCACCGCCGCCCCATGCACCCGCCCCACCTCATACGGCGAACCATCGGCATCAACTACAGGAAAAGTAGGCATCAGTCTTCTATCTGGATCAACTGAAGCGTCAGCACACTCCGAGCCTAGGTTCTCCACCACCGATACGCTACGAGGCGGGCGAATTCGACGGCACCAACAGGTCGTCGGCTCTGCCAATGGAGACCACTACGTCGCGTCGCTCGTGCACAATGCCCGTCCCTCTGACGAGACGGAGAGCTATGCCCGACGAAAGCGATCCCACCGGCTGGCAGGCCTTCGCCTCCGAGTTCATCCGCTTCATCGACGAAGGCGACCCCAGCCGAACCATGCTGCTGGACGAGGTCATGCTGGAGGAGTGCGGTGGCGTTTGCGGCAAGCTCGTTCTTGATGTCGGTGCCGGCGAAGGACGCTTCAGTCGCATGCTCGCCCGGCGCGGCGCCCGCACCATTGCCCTTGACCTTCTGTGGCCCATGGTCCGGGCCGCCCGACATCGCTCATCCGGCCGCGGCGCCGTCGTCAGGTCCCCCGCCACCGCCCTGCCCATCGCCTCGTCTATCGTCGATATCGTCGTCAGCTACGTCGTCTGGGTCGATGTCCCTGACTTTCGGACGGCCATCGCCGAAGCCGCCCGCGTCCTCAAGCCCGGCGGCCAGCTCGTCGCCGCTAATCTCGGCTTCATCACCGCCTCCCCCGGCTGGAAGCGCTCACCCGACGGATGCCGCCTCTACAAACCCATCGACCAATACGTCGACGAGCGACCGATCACCCTCAACTGGCGCGGCCATGAGGTAGTCAATTGGCACCGCCCCCTCAGCGCCTACATGCACGCCTACCTCTCCGCCAACCTCATCCTCCGCCGCTTCCTCGAACCCGTCCCGCCCGACGACACCCTCCGCAACAACCCCCGCTTCGAAGACTGGTACCGCATTCCCGAATTCACCCTCATGCGCTGGCAGAAACCCTAACGCAACGCCCAGCCGGATCCGCGACGCGCCCACAGAGATCGCGAACGCCTTCGGACACTTGGCAGGCGAATTAGGATGAACTAGGAACAGACTTGCCAGATGCTCGACATGCCACTTCACACAGAGAACACCACATGACCACCCGAGCAGCGCCCAAGGATGGACCGTACGCCGCCGCCCTGGCCCAGTTCGACCAGGCGGCCGACCAGATCGAACTGGACTCCAATCTGCGCGAGGTATTGCGCTGTCCCAAGCGCGAGCTCACAGTCAACTTCCCGGTCGAGATGGACGACGGATCAATCACCTGTTTCACCGGCTACCGCGTCCAGCACAACGTCACTCGCGGCCCGGCCAAGGGCGGCATCCGCTATCACCCCAGCGCCGACCTCGACGAAGTCCGCGCCCTGGCCATGTGGATGACCTGGAAGTGCGCGGTCATGAACCTGCCGTACGGCGGAGCCAAGGGCGGCGTGACCGTGGATCCGCGCACCCTCAGCCGCCACGAATTAGAGAATCTCACCCGCCGTTACGCCACCGAAATCATCCCGCTCATGGGACCCGACAGCGACATTCCAGCCCCGGACATGGGCACCAACATGCAGGTGATGGCCTGGATCATGGACACCTATTCCATGCACGTGGGCTACTCGGTCCCCGCCGTGGTCACGGGCAAGCCCGTGGCCATCGGCGGATCGGAGGGCCGCGAAAGGGCCACGTCCCGAGGCCTGCTGGTGGCCACGCAGGCCATGCTGGAGCGGCTTGGGCGTCCGGCAACTGGAACTGTCGCCATCCAGGGCGCCGGCAACGTAGGCCTGAACGCGCTACGACTCTTCAGCGAGGCCGGATTCACAGTCGTCGCCATCAGCGACAGCAGCGGTGGCGTATTCAACCGGGCGGGGCTCGATGCGTCGCGGGTATATACACACGTTTCGGATGGCGGCTGGCTGGCCGATTACTGCGAAGCCGAGCACATCTCCAACGCCGACCTGCTGGCGCTGGACGTAGACGTGCTGGCGCCGGCCGCTATCGAAGGCCAGATTCACGCCGGCAACGCCGCGAAGGTGCACGCCGCGATGATCGTCGAAGGCGCCAACGGTCCGGTCACGCCGGAGGCCGACGCCCTGCTGAACGACCGGGGCGTGGTGGTTGTTCCCGACATCCTGGCCAATGCGGGCGGCGTGACGGTGTCCTACTACGAGTGGGTACAGGGCATGCAGCACTTTTTCTGGAGCCGCGAGGAGATCAACAAGCTGCTGGCGGAGCACATGCGGCGGGCCGCGCAGCAGGTTTGGGATCTGGCTCAGAATCGTGGCGTCAACCTGCGCGAAGCGGCCTACCAGATTGCGGTTGGACGGGTGGCGGAGGCCACCCAGCTTCGCGGAATCTACCCCTAGCCGCGCAGAATCTCGCGAACGGCTGCCCAGCTGAACGATCGGCCGCAGTCGAAGGACGCGCCGACTTCAGCAAACTGGTCACGGCCTTCGTCGCTGGGGTTATAAAGCCGGGTCGGCGAGTTCAGCAAGGTCGCCGGATGGTCGCCGGCAACCATGAAGCCGTGGTGTACCAGTCTGGGAATCAACACCGTGTATTGCGCGTCGTCCCGCTGGGACTGGCCCATCGGCAGCAAGTCCAGTGTGCCTGCGGTTGGTGAGCCGTCCCTACCGTCCCAGAGGGCCAGGATGATGTCACCGGCGGCCACCACGAAGCGGTCTTCCTGGTGCTCATGGACATGCCATTCGTCCTCGTCGCGAGCCATCCAGGCAGGTGTGGTGGAGAAATAGGTCTGCGCGAAGGGACGGCGCTCGTCCTCATAGACATCGGTCCAGTCCGTCCGCAGAATCTCCACGAGAGAGCCGGACTCATCGCGATTGACGCGCAGCGGTCGCGCAGCCGCGTCGTGGATACGCAGGCGAAACGTGGTCAGGTCAACGTCGATGAGCGTTCGGTTCGAGGATCCAGTACCACCAGTTTAGGCGACTTCGGTTCTCTGACCTCCGGCCAGGTCTAACGCGCGTTGGTATTCCTCCGGCGTATTGAGGTTCCAGAACGACTGGAGGTCCGGATCGAGCCTGCGGACGTCCGCCTCCGGAACTTTGGTAGCCGACACCGCGCGGATTAGAAGCGCGATCTTGAGTTCGCGGCGCTCGATCTGTCGGCGGGCCGGGGCCAACACCGTCTTTCGGTACACCGAATGCAGCGGCTCCGGCCGGCTGTCGGTCACGGGCACCACGGCATCCACACGAGTGGCGCGCCGCACCAGGTGGCGAATCAGATTCAGGTTGAGAAAGGGCATATCGGCCGCTGCAATGAACGCGAGGTCGTAAGCCGCGGCAGCCAAGCCGCTGTAGATTCCGCCCAGGCTCCCGGAGCGCGGGTACAGGTCGCCCACGACGCGCGCGCCTGCCACGCCCGGATCGTCGTTTGCCACCAGCACCACGTCGTCCGTCAGCCGCGAGACGGTGGCCACCACGTGGCCAAGCAACGTCTGCGGTGAGCCATCAGCCGCCGGTGCCCACGGCAGCGCACGCTTGTCGCGGCCCATGCGTCGGCTCTGCCCTCCAGCCAGGATGACGACCGAGAACCGAGGGGAAGTCACCGCGATGGACATCCGTTGACTTCACGCACCGGCCTGCCTACGCTCGAATCAGAACGTCCGGTAGTTCTCCAAGGAGCTCCAATGGCAGCGCCCGAAGCCGTAGGCGACAGCGATTTCCAGTCCAAAGTTCTCGAAGCCTCCACCCCGGTCCTGGTGGATTTCTGGGCCGAGTGGTGCGGTCCCTGCAAGATGATCGCCCCAATTGTGGACGAATTGGCCGAGGAGTACGACGGCCGGGTTGGCTTTGCCAAGGTCGACGTGGACGCCAATCCCATGACGCCCGGCCAGTTTGGCATCCGCGGTATTCCGACGTTGCTCGTGTTCAAGGACGGAACCGAAGTCGGACGCATCGTTGGGTTCCGCCCGAAGTCGGACCTGGCCGCCGCCCTGGATCAGGCGCTGAACGGGGCGTAACACCCACCCAGCACGTCATCCGGACCCTCGGCGATTTGGATCGTGCTATCCGGCAGCAAAGCTGCGTGCGCCGATAAACTCCAGCTTGGCGCGGTGAACGCTGTCCATTTCGCTGATCAGTTCCTGGCGACGCGCGGTGATCGCTTCGGCGGCATCGCCATCGGCCGCCAGCTTGGTTTCCTCAAGTTCGGCATTCAGCTGCCGCTCCCGCAGGCGGAGCGTCGCGAACTGAAGTTCCACGCTCAGCGATGCCTCAGACCCCGGCGTCTCCGTCGCTTGTTCCAGAACAGCGGCCAGCCGCTGCTGTGACATGGGATCGAGCGTCGCGGCGATTCGGTCCCAGTCGAGAGCGCCCTTCTCTCGAGCCTCGGCCACGATGCGAGCCATGATGTGCCGGGCCGCCGGATCGGTGAGCAGGGCCGGATCCAGGCGACTGATTAGACCCACGTCAGAGGTCCCCGACCTCACGACACACCGCAGTAGTCCTTCCTCGAGGCGGTCCATCATCGTAGGAGTCTCGGACGAGGGCGGGCGCGAGTCGCGAGTCGCCGCCCGAGGCGCGCCGCGCCGGCCGTCCCGAGATGCCATGCGCCGCAGTTCATCGGCCGGCACGCCACTCAACTCGGCCAGTCGACCGAAATAGTGGGCGCGTACCACGGCGTCGCTGATCTCGGCCACGATCGGCAGCAGCTCACGCATGGCCGCGCGGCGTCCGCTCAGGCCGGTGAGATCGTGCTGGCTACCGGCCCAGCGAAAGGCAAAGTCGGCCAGCGGGGTGGGATTGGAGATGAGGTCGCGCCATCGCTGCGGCTTGGAGCGAACCAGCGAGTCCGGGTCGTCGCCAACGGGCAGCTCGGCAATCCCGATGTCCGTCGTCAGCCGGTCCTCGTGTCGGACCAGGCCCCGGACGTCCACCGTGGTTCCCGACTCGTAGTCGCCGGCCTCGCGCACGACGTCCAGCCCGCGCCGGGCTGCCGCGGCGCCGGCGGCGTCGGCGTCCAAAGCAATGACCACGCGCGACGCGCCGGAGGTGGTGAGCATGCGCGCTTGCTGTTGTGTAAGAGAAGTGCCCATGGAGGCCACGGTGTTGGTGAAGCCGGCTTCGTGCGCGGCAATCACGTCCATATAGCCCTCGACGATGACCGCCGTGCGCTCCTCGCGGATGGCGTCGCGGGCCAGGTGATAGCCGTAGAGAAGGTGGCCCTTGGTGAAGACCTCGGAATCGCGCGTGTTCAGGTACTTCGGCTCAATGTCTCGAAGCGTGCGGCCACCGAAGCCCACGACGGCGCCGGAGCGGTTCCAGATGGGGAAGATCAGTCGGTCGAACAGGTAGTCGCGGACTCCGCGCTCGTCCGAGCGGGCCAGGCCAGCGGCCTCGATCGCGCCAACTTCGAATCCGAGAGTGCGCAGGTGGACTAGCAGCGGCGAGCCGCTACTCCGCGCATACCCCAGCCCAAACTTCGCCACGGTCGCGTCCGCCAGCCCGCGAGTTTTCACATAGACGCGGGCCTCTTCCGCAGCAGGCGATTCCCGGAGTTGCCGGTGCAGGAACTTCTGGGCTTCGCCCAACAGGCCGAGCATCGCGTCTTGCCGGCCCCTCCGTTCGGGATCGGCGGGTCCGCGCTGAATCTCGATGCCGGCTTCGCGCGCGAGTTCGTCCAGGGCGTCAGGAAACTCGATGCGGTTACGACGCATTACGAAGGTCAGCAGGTCGCCGCCTTCGCCGCAGCCAAAGCACTTGAAACTGCCGCGGTCCGGAAAGACGAAGAAGGACGGCGTTTTTTCGCTATGGAAGGGGCACAGTCCCTTCCAGTTACGGCCGGCGCGCTGCAACCGAACGTCACGGCCGATGTACTCGACCGCGTCCAGCCGGGCCTTGACTTCCTCTACCGGCGTCGCCATCTCGCGCCAAGCTTAAGGCACCCTTCCGCGCGCCTGGCGCTACAGGTTAGGCGCCGCGAGACTCGCGATTCGAGCGTGCGAGATTGACCAAGCAGCGGGTACTAGGGCACAAAGATGTACTCGTCGAAGTCACAGATCGGCCGGTAACCCAACCGCGCGTAGAGCCGGTTGGACACAGGATTGGCCAGGTCTGTGAACAGCGCGCAGAACCGTCGACCTTCGTCGAGCAACAGTTGACTCAGGTCGGCGACGCAGGCCGCAGCGTACCCGCGCGCCCGATGTTCAGGCGGCGTGTAGACAAAGTTGATCCTGATGCCGCGTGGCGTGGGCCCGTCGCAAGCAGCCATCGACACAGGTCCTCCGTTGTCCCAGACGTACATACGCTCCAGGCCGATGCGCTTCCTGACGCTTTGTTCGCCGGGCGCCGGATCCTCAGATCGAAGCTCCACATTCAGCGCATCGGCCCACGTGGCCAGGGCTTCCACGTCGGATATGCCGGCCTGTCTGAAAACGGCAGGCGGTCGCCTCGGTGGGATGATCTCGGTCAATTCGTGGACGCGCGTGTGCATTTGGAGACGCGTCTCGTGACCGGTCCGCGCGTGCCAGTTCTGCAGGAAACACTCGGTTGTTCTGGCCGGACCGATTACCCCGGGAAGTGAGGAATCATCCGCGCTCAGTTGCTTAACCAGCGCTTCAACGGCGCCCGTTTGCCCGCGAGAATGGATCAGGTTGGCTCCCGACTGCAGCGCCGCCATGACGCAGTTCGCACCACACTCCACGGTTAGCAGGTGCTCGGCCTCGGTCGCGCTAGATGCCACCCCGAGCATGAGCACGTTCTCGGCCTCTCGCCGCACGAGGATTTCCTGCGCTCGCGCCAGAAACGCTTTCACATCCGGGTGCCGCCGTACGACGAATTCGGCCATTTGGCGGCTCGGTGGAATCCTCTGATCGAGCTACCGGTCGCGGAAGCCCTGCTCCAGGCGCGCATGGGCGGCGGCGATTCGGGCAACCGGCACGCGATAGGGTGACGCGCTGACATAGTCCAGGCCGAGCGACTCGCAGAAGTCGATGGAAGCCGGATCCCCTCCGTGCTCGCCACAAATCCCGACTTCAATGTCGGGCCGCGCGGCGCGTCCCTGCTCGGTCGCGGTGCGCATGAGCGCGCCGACGCCGTCGCGGTCGAGCACGCCGAAGGGGTTGTCAACGAGGATGCCGTCTTCCACGTACTTGAGCAGGAAGCGTCCCTCGGCGTCATCACGGCTGATACCGAAGGTGGTCTGGGTGAGGTCGTTAGTGCCGAAGCTGAAAAACTCGGCCACGCCTGCGATCTCGGTCGCGGTCAGGCAGGCGCGCGGCACTTCCAGCATGGTTCCGAACTTGTACGCGATTCGATCGCCGGCGCGCTGTTGGACGTGCTCGGCGGTAGCCCGCAGCCGGGACTCAATGGTGGTGAGTTCGGAAATGTGTCCAATGAGCGGAATCATGATCTCCGGTAATACGTGCACGGCCTCAGATTTCAGATGCATCGCAGCCTCAACTATGGCCTGGACCTGCATCTCGTAGACCTCTGGATACATGAGCCCCAGACGGCAGCCGCGCAAGCCGAGCATGGGGTTGAATTCGTGCAACTCGGCGGCCCGCGCCACCTTGCGACGGGCCAGCGCAAGATCGGCTTCCGATGCGTCGTTTTGCTCCAGGCCGGCCAGCTCGTCTTCAACACCGCTCAGGAATTCGTGCAGCGGAGGGTCAAGCAGGCGAATGATGACCGGAAGACCGTGCATCGCCCGCAAGATTCCAACGAAGTCCTCTCGCTGGATAGGCAGGAGTTTTTCGAGTGCACGGCGGCGCTCGGCTTCGGACTCCGCCAGAATCATGTCCTGCACGATGGGCAGCCGGTCGCCCTCCCGGAACATGTGCTCGGTACGGCAAAGGCCTATGCCCTGCGCGCCATAGGAGCGCGCCAGTTCGGCCTCTTCGGGCGTGTCGGCGTTGCCCCAGACCTGGAGCCGGCGGATTTCGTCGGCCCAACTAAGCAGTTCGTGAAGTTCCTGCGTCATTTCGCCGGGAATCAAAGGCACTTGCCCGCGGATCACGTTGCCGAGGGTGCCGTCGATGGTGAGGGTGTCGCCGGCCGAAACCACCTCGCTGCCGACCCGGAATTCGCCGGCATCGATGTCAATGTCCAGGACCTCGCAGCCCACCACGGCGGGCAATCCAAGCTGCCTGGCCACGATGGCCGCGTGACTGGTGGCGCCTCCCCGTGACGTGAGGATGGCCTGTGAGGCGGCCATGCCGTGGAAATCGTCGGGCGAGGTCTCCGGCCGCACCAGGATGACCGGGTGGCCTTCTTCGGCCAGCGCGGCGGCATCGTCGGCGGTGAAGGCCACTTCGCCGGTCGCGGCGCCCGGGGATGCGTTGAGGCCGCGGGCGATGGGGTCCACGGGCGTTGAGGCGTCAATGCGCGGATGCAGCAGGGCGCTGACCTGCTCGGCTTCGACGCGGCGAACAGCGGTCTCCCGGTCGATCTTGCCCTCGTGGACCATATCGACTGCAATGCGAACGGCGGCCGCCGGACTGCGCTTGCCGGCGCGCGTTTGCAGCATGTAAAGGCGGCCGTCCTCGATCGTGAACTCGAGGTCCTGCATCTCGGCGTAGTGAGCTTCGAGGGCGTGGGCGTATGCCTGGAACTCGCCGTAAACCTCGGGCAGCGTCTCGCGCAATGTGCTGATTTGCTCCGGCGTGCGAATGCCCGCCACCACGTCTTCGCCCTGGGCGTTAAGCAGGTACTCACCAAAGAGCACCGGGTTTCCGTCATTGGGGTCACGGGTGAAGGCCACACCCGTGCCCGAACGCTCGCCCATGTTCCCGAAGACCATGGTCTGCACATTGCAGGCCGTGCCCCAGTCGTGGGGCAGGCGGTGGAAGTTCCGGTAGTCGACGGCGCGGCGGCCGTGCCAGGAGTCGAACACCGCCCGGATGGCGCGTTCGAGTTGCTCGTGCGGGTCTTCCGGGAAGCGCTGATCGGTTTCCTCGAAGATCAGGCTCTTGAAGTCGGCGGCAACCGCGTCCCACTCAGCTGCGGTCAGTTCGGGATCTTCGGACTTCCCGAGGCGCTGCTTGTGCTCGTGAATGATGTCTTCGAAAGCACGGCTGTCGAGGTTCAGCACGATCGCGCCGAATCCCTGGACGAAGCGACGGTAGGAGTCGCGGCTGAAACGAGCGTCGCCGGTGAGTTCAGTCAGGCCCTCGAGGGTTTGGGCATTGAGTCCGAGGTTCAGCACGGTGTCCATCATTCCCGGCATGGACACGCGCGCGCCGGAACGCACCGATACCAGGAGCGGATTCGTGGGGTCGCCGAAGCGCTTGCCGGTCTGCACCTCGACTTCGGCGAGCGCGCGGTCGATTTGCTGCTGCATGCCGGCCGGAAACTTTCGGCCGGTTTCGAAGTAGGCGAGACACGCCTCGGTGGTGATCGTGAAGCCCGGCGGGACGGGAATGCCGGCGCGGGTCATCTCGGCGGAGCCGGCGCCCTTGCCGCCGAGCAGGTTGCGCATCGACTCAGCGCCCTCGCGGAACAGGTAGACCCACTTGTGGTCGGTGGCTGACATGCGAAAGGGGCTCCGGCTCTTGGGTTAGCGCGCCGCGGGGGCACGGCGCACACGGCTCTCGAATGTACCATCGCGCCCGGACGCGCCCGCGGTCGCGTACTTCCGGGAAGGTCGGCAGATTTCCGTTTTCAGCGCGGCCCGGCGCTGGGTGGCCACGGTCGCTCTCGGGCACTTTGCCGTGGACTTCACAGCCATGCTGCCCAACATGATGTACCCGTTTCTGGCACAACGCCTTGAGTTGTCACTCGGGATCGTGGGCGTGGCGTCGGCCGTCTGGGCTATCACTTCCTCCACGTCGCAACCAATCTTCGGATACCTCGGCGACCGCTTTGGGCGGCGCTGGCTGGCCGCTGGAACGGTCGGAACGATGGCAGTGCTGGTGGCATTTGTGCCGATGGCGCCGTCGTACGGTGCCTTGCTGCTGCTGCTGGGCGCCGCCGGAATCGTAGTCGGCGGATACCACCCCCAGGGCGGAGTCATCGCCAACGAGGCGTCGCGCCGCAATAAAGGCGCCGGCGTGTCGACGTTTTTCCTGGGCGGGCACCTGGGTTTCACGGTTGCGCCGCTGGCGGCCGGCGCGGTTCTGGCGGCCAGCGGACTGGACTGGATGCCGCTGCTGGCTCTGCCGGCGCTCGTAGTCGCCGTCTTGATTCCGCTGGGGTTGCGCGGGTTCTCCAGCGTCAGGTCCACGGCTCGGTTCGGTGGCTTCGGCTCGTTGGGCGGCATTGGTTCCGCGCTGGTGGCGGTCCTGGTCGTGGCCCTGATCCGAGGATGGGCCTACGCCAGCCTCAATACCTACATTCCGTTCTTCGTCTCCCCGGACCGACCTGACCCGGGCTTTGCGGGATCGATGCTGGCGGTGTACCTGGGATTCCACGCCGCGGGGGCGTTCAGTGGGGGCGTGTTGGCCGACCGGCTGGGCGTGCGGCGAATGATCGGCTATTCGTCGCTGCTGTTGATCCCGTGTGTAACGTCGTTCGCCTTAGTGCCGGTCGGCGCGTCGTCATACGTGACGGTCGCCGCGGTTGGCGCGCTGATTGGAGCCGGGTTTACCCCGACCGTGCTCCTGATGCAACGGCTGGTTCCGGCGCACATGGGCGTGGGCACCGGCGTGATTCTGGGCGTTTCGTTTGGCGCGGCGGCGATCGGGAACCCGGTGACAGGCTTCGTGGGGGATGCCGCCGGACTCAACGTGGCATTCATGCTGATGGCCGTGGCCCAGGTCGCCGTACTGGTGGCGCTACGCTGGATTCCCGGCAGGACTGGCGGCGGACAGTTAGCGCCGCAACCGGCGGAGAGCGCGGCTGGAGGAGCGGGCTGATGAGAGTCACAGAGCGTCGCGGAGGGTCTGACCAGATCGAGCGTCAGGACCTGCAAAGACCCGATTCCTTAGTCACCTGATGACGGCAGGCGATCCCATGAGATTCATAGTGAACACACAGTGTGCTGTTCTTCGAGACGACAGGTTTCTGATCATTACCAGGGGCGCCGCCGTTGAGCACGCCTCGGGGGTACTTGCATTTCCGGGCGGCAAAGTGGAAGCGGAGGACGGGCCTGAGAGCATTCTCGAGTCAACAGTCCGGCGTGAGGTATTTGAGGAAACAGGTATTACGATTTCAGCCGAGATCGAATACGTTCGGAGCGAAGCCTTCACGTTGCCAGATGGGACACCCGTCGTGGACGTTGTCTTTCTTGGGAGCTACGAAACGGGCGAGCCACGGATTGCTGCGTCGGGCGAGGTGGAGAAAATTAACTGGATGACCGCCAACGAGATTTTGGCCCACGAGAGTGCGCCGCCTTGGTTGGTAAGTCAGGTCGGCGCGGTCACTCGACATGCGCGCCAGCGTCGTTGAATCTGAGTGCGGATTCCGAGTTGGCGGCTCGGAACACCTCTGCCGATAGAGATGGAGGAATTGATTGATGGGCATCCTGGACCTTCGTGAACGAGTCGACAGGCAGTTGCAGGAGCAGTTCAGGCGCCGGCGACCGGACGATCCTGCCGTCAACCTTCGCAAGACGCTGGCGGACGAATTGGTTCAGCTCAATGAGGAAGGCTGCGACGTCGAGGACATCACGGCCGAAGTTCTTGCGTCGGACGTGCTGTCGATGGACGCCGCCACCGTTGAGTCCTTACTGGCTCGACTTAAGGGACTTCCCATGCGGGAGGACTTCCCGTATGACGAACCGAGCGACCTGGCCGGGATTCAAGCCGCGCGGCCCACGGGCCAAGCCATTCCCGAAGCAGACGACAGCGACTACGAACGGCGCTTGCGCGGCGCCTGGATCGGGCGCTGCGCCGGCTGCACCCTGGGCAAGCCGGTGGAGGGGTGGTCGCGAGCTGAGATTCGCGAAGTGCTGGATGCGGCCGACATTGGCGACCTGCGTTTCTACGTGCCGTACCTGGAGCCCAATCCCGCTGGTCGCGCGTGGCATCCGTCGGCGGTGTACTCGGCGCAGGGACGGATCGATGGCGTGCCCCGCGATGACGACATCGACTACTGCATCCTGGCGCTGGAGATCCTGGAGACCTATGGGCCCGGCGTATCCACGGCAGATTTCGGGCAGTCGTGGCTGGAGATGCTGCCCTACTGGCGGGTGTATACGGCCGAGCGCGCCGCGTATCGGAACCTGGTGCTGGGAGTGCCGACCAGCCAAGCGGCGACGGTCAATAACCCGTACCGCGAATGGATCGGCGCGCAGATTCGGGCCGACGTGCTGGGCTGGGTGCATCCGGGCCGGCCGGAGGACGCGGCGGCGCTGGCGTTTCGCGATGCGGCGTTATCTCATGTGAAGAACGGGATTTACGGCGAGATGTGGGCGGCGGCCGCCATCGCTGCGGCTTTCAGCCTAGACGATCCGCTGGACGCGGTGCGGGCCGGGATGGACCAGATTCCGACCAACAGCCGACTGCACGCGGCGCTGACGAACACGCTGGCCTGGAGCGAGGAGTACGCGGACTGGCAGGACGCCTGGGAGCAGGTTGACGAGGCGTATGGGCACTACAACTTCGTGCACACGATCAACAACGCGTGCTTTGTGGTGCTGGGGTTGGCGTATGGGCGCGGGGACTTTGCGGCGACGGTTGGGATTGCGGTGGAGTGTGGGGAGGACACGGACTGCAACGGCGCTACGGCCGGTTCGATCCTTGGAGCCACCAAGGGCGCGGAAGTGGTGCCGGCGGCATGGACCGAAGATTTCCACGACCGGGTGGAGACGATTGTGAGCGGGATCGGGACGCTGCGATTGAGCGACCTGATCGCGCGGACGGCGGCGTTGGCGCGGGGGCCGTTCGCCGCCTAGCTGGAGGCGCCCTGGCGGGCGAAGAGGTCGCGGACCTCGGCCACGGTGGTGGCGTCGGCGGGGGCCTTGTCCTCGCGAACGAAGCCGATGACTCGGGGGAAGCGGAGGGCCAGCCCCAGTTCATCCTCGGTGCGGCCGGCGACGTGCATCGGGCTGCGGGTGAGCTCGTCGGCCAGGACTTCGACCACGATTTCCGGGCTGGCCCATACGTCGGGGACGACGTCGGAGTCGACATTGGCGGGACGGTCGGCGACGGCGATTTCGTCAAGCTTCTCACGGATGCGAACCCATTCTTCGTCGGAGTAGCCGGTGCCGATGCGGGCGATGGACTTGAAGACCTGCTCCTCGGCGTCCCAGACGGCGCTGAGCAAGGCGCCGATGCCCCAGGGGGTGCGCTTGCCCTGGCCGCGCCAGTAGCCGATCAGGACGCAGTCCAGCGTGTCGGTAAGAGCCGAGGAGTAGCTGGCCTTGTACTTGATCCAGTTGAAGTTGCGCTGACCGGCCTGGTAGACGGAGTCGAGGCGCTTGGCCATGACGCCTTCGAATCCAGCGTGTACCTGCTCGTTGAAGAAGACGTCGATTGCTTCGGGATCGTCGGTGATGATGCACTCCGAGACCTGAAGGTCGTCGCCTTCGCTCCCGACGATCTCTTCAAGCCGTCGCCGCCGTTCGGTGAATGGCAGTTCGATCACGTTGTCGCCGTCGTAGAGAAGGTCGAAGGCGTGGACGTGGAGCGGAATCTCCTTAGCCGCCGCCTCGATGCCGTGGCGGCGGCGGCGCGAGGTTGTGACCTGGAAGGGCAGGAATTCGCCAGTTTCCGGATTCACACCCATGGCCTCGCCCTCGATGATGACCCGCGGCTTCTTCAGGCGGGATCGCGCTGCGTGCGACACGTCAGGGAACATCCGGGACATGTCCTCGAGGTTGCGGCTGTAGATGCGGACCTGGTCGCCGTCGCGATGGATCTGGACGCGGAAGCCGTCCAGCTTGGGCTCGACCGCGGCCGAGCCAATCTTGTCGACAATCTCCTGGCCGCTGGACATCCGGGCGGCCTGGGCCATGCGGACAGGATTGCCGACGCGGACCCGGGCACGAGCCATAGCGTCGGCGCCGCCTCGCAGATAGTCGCGGGCGGTCTGACCGAGGTCGCAGGTCAGGTTGTAGGCGCGCTCGATGGCCTTGCGGTCGGACTTGTCGCCGACGCGGGCAAAGGAGAGTGCATCCATGAACGTGGGATCGCCGATGCCGAGGCGCAGGCGGCCGACGGGAATGCGCGGAAGGTAGCGGTTGGAACGCTGGTCCAGGTCGCGCAGCAGGCCGGCGACGCCGGCGACTTTGCGTTCCTGTGATTCGGCGCCCTCCGCCTCGGCGACCTCGCGCAGGCGCGCGAAGACGCCGCCGACCGAGACGTCACTGGCCCAGTCCTGGACAAGCTCGCGTTGGCGACGCGCCCGCCAAGACGGGTTGCCTATGGCGGTGTGCCAATAGATTCGGCCCTGGCCGAAGCGCCGCGGACGAGTCGCACTCCCAGGTTTGGATCCCGTCGCCAATCCCCACCCCCGAGAAGGAGGTGGGGTGGCGGAAATCGATTCCGCAGGTGTCAGAGATTCTGCCGCGAGTCCCAGGTCGCCGGCCTCGCGAAAGACGGCTTGAACTTCGTCCGGCTCGGCGTCAAAGGCCTGGGCGATCGAGCGGAGGAGAAGGCGACTGGCCATCCC
Organism: Chloroflexota bacterium; assembly: GCA_022820025.1. Classification (GTDB taxonomy): domain Bacteria; phylum Chloroflexota; class UBA11872; order UBA11872; family UBA11872; genus UBA11872. The sequence continues at coordinate 13,747 of JAJEGF010000026.1, read as the reverse complement.
GAACTCAAGATCGACGAACTTTGGGACCAGGCGGCCCTGCATCAGGTACGTGACCTGGGCGGCTTCCTCGGGGGTAACGCGCTGGTAGAGCTCGGCCAGGATCTCGATCATGGCGTTGCGACCGGAGACCGCGTCGATGCGTTCAAAGACTTCGGCCAGTTCGCGAAACGTCATGCGCCCCCACCCACGGTCAGCAAGTTGGCGCGCAGCCAGTCGTGGATGTCGCGCATGTTTTCGAAGGCATGGTAGGGAATCCGGTCGAGCTTGCAGCGCTCCGCCAATTGGGATCGGGCAAACAGCAGATCGGCGGCCTGCGCGGCGGCCCAGTCGCTCATGCCGTCGCCGGCGTAGGCGACTCGCCAGCCCTGGGCCTGCAGCGCCCGGACCGGTCCGGCTTTCCAGCCGCCGCGGGGATCGTGGCCGGGACGTTCGTGGGGGAACTCAAGCTCAATTGAGCCGTTCCGAAAGAACAAGCGGTTTGACTGGAAAGGCAGGTCGGAGAACCCAGCGCGGGCGAGCATGGGCTTGACGTAGGCGTCGAAGCCGTCGCTGACGACCTGGGCCGGGATGCCGTGGTCCCTGAGATCAGCGACCAGCGGCGCGAATGCTGGGTCTATGGCGTGTTGGTCGATGAGCCGTTGAAACTCGTGCTCGCGGGCATTTACCAGCGCGAACTGGCGGCGTGCGCGTTCGCTGGTGGGGATTTCGCCGCGGATCCACTCGTCGTCGATGTCGCGCCAGGTGGGGTCGGCGAAGGCGTCGAAGATGACGTGGCCCATGTCCTTGGGGGAGATGGTGCCGTCGAAGTCGAAGACGAAGGCCCAGCGGGCGGCTCTGTCGGTCAGGTCACGGCCTCAAGCTTGGCGTAGCTGACGGCGAGCTTCTTGAGGCCAACGTCACCCCCGAACATGACGGTAACTTCCTCGTCGAAGTTGGTGATCTGTCCGGCGACAATTAGTCCCTCGCCGAAGACCGGGTGGCGGACGCGCTGACCATCGTGGTAGGTGCGTTCAGTGGGCGGCTGCGGCTGGTCGTCTTCAGCGTCGACGCCGAAGCCGGACGCCAAGACGGTCGGACGCGCGTCAAGGCGGCGCCGATAGGAGAGCCGCTCGGGAGGGATGTCCTGCAGGAAGCGTGATGGGAATCGCACGGGGGCGCCCCAGCCGGAGCGGTGGCGAGTGTAGGCGAGGAACAGGCGGTCCTTGGCCCTCGTAAGCGCCACATAGGCGAGGCGGCGCTCCTCGTCCATCTGGGCGGGTTCGTCGTAGCTGCGGGCGTGGGGGAAGAGCTCTTCCTCCAGGCCGACCAGAATCACGACACCGAACTCAAGACCCTTGGCCGAGTGAGCGGTGAGCAGCGTGACCGCGTCGCCGCCGGTGGCCAGGTTGTCCACATCAGCAACTAGAGCAGCTTCGCTGAGGTAGCGGGACAGACTCTCGCGCGGGCCGAGACCGTCGTACTTGGAGGCGGCGGTCTGAAGCTCGACCACGTTCTCCCAGCGCTCTTCGGGGCTGTCGGGGTCGTTGTCGAGGACATCGTCGTAGCCGGATTCGCGGACGACGGCGTTGACGAGGCCGCCGACGGGCACCTCGTCGGCCAGGGTGTCCAGGCGGCGCAATAGGCGGCCGAGTTCGATCAGGGCGCGAGTGGCACGGGTGGGCAGCGGATTATCGAGCGTGTGCTGGATCGGCTGGCCCGAGTCGGCGTCGGCGGCCAGCAGCCGTGTCAGTTCGCCTGAGGAGCGGCTGGAGTCCTCGGCCCACTCGCGGAGGACCTGGAGGGTCTTGGCACCGATGCCGCGGCGCGGGGTGTTGGCGATGCGCTCGAAGCTGACCAGGTCGCGGGGGTTGGCAATGGCCCGCAGGTAGCCCAGCACGTCGCGGACTTCGCGGCGACCGTAGAACTCGGTGGCGCCGACCAACTGGTACGGCAGGCCCTGGCGGACGAACCACTCCTCCAAGGGCCGCGACTGGGCGTTGGTGCGGTAGATGATGGCGATGTCGTGACTTGGGACGTCCTCGCCGCGCAGCTCGCGGATCAGATTGCCGACCTGGCGGGCTTCGTCGTCTTCGTCGAAGGCTTCGATGATTTCGGGCTGCTGGCCGTCGTCACGCTCAGTCCACAGGGTCTTCTCGGCGCGGTTGGCGACCTTGGAAATGACGGCGTTGGCTGAAGCCAGGATGTTGCCGGTGGAGCGGTAGTTGCGTTCCAGGCGGATGACGCGGGCGTCGGCGAACTGGGCTTCGAAGTCGAGGATGTTGCGGATGTCGGCGCCGCGCCAGGTGTAGATGCTCTGGTCGTCGTCGCCGACGACGCAGACGTTGCCGCGGCCCTCAGCGAGTTGCCTGACGAACTCGTACTGAGCGCGGTTGGTGTCCTGGTATTCGTCGACCAGGATGAAGCGGTAGCGGTCCTGGTAGAAGGCGCGGATCTCGGGAAACTCGCGGAAGATGCGTACGCAGAAGGCGATCATGTCGCCGAAGTCGACGCCGTTGGCGCTGTCGAGCAGGCGCTGGTAGCGGTGGTAGACCTGCGCGACGGCTTCCTCAAAGTAGCCCTCGGAGCGTTCGGCGTAGACGAAGGGGTCGGCCAGTTCGTCCTTGGCGCGGGAGATGGCGTTGCGGATGGCGACGGGGCTGATGGTGGTGAGGCCGATGCCGACGTCGCCCATGGCCTGCTTGACGAGGCGCAGTTGGTCGTCGGCGTCGTAGATGGTGAACTCGGGCTCGCGACCCAGGTTGTGGATGTCGCGGCGGAGGATGCGGAGGGCCTGGCCGTGGAAGGTGCCGACGTGGACGCCGGCGGCCATGCGGCCGACCAGGTCGACGATGCGCTCGCGCATCTCGTTGGCGGCTTTGTTGGTGAAGGTGACGGCGAGGATGTTCCAGGGGGCGACGCCCTGGGCGATGAGGTTGGCGACCCGGCAGGTGATGACACGGGTTTTACCGGAGCCGGCGCCGGCGAACACGAGCAGCGGGCCGTGGACGTGGTCGATGGCGGCGCGCTGCTGGTCGTTGAGGCCGCTGAGATCGAGGGGCAGCAGGCCGGCGGCCTGGGGGTGGTGGGTGGCGCTCACGCGCGATTCTAGGGCACCTGTGGAGAGGGGGGCGCGGGGGGCGAAATGGGGCGGGTTCGCGCACGTAAGAGTTTTTTCCAAAAAACTCTTGAGGCGCCGCGGGGCCTCTTCGGGCGAGGTGACGAGGACGAAAGAGCGCGCCGAGGGGCAGTGGACGTGACGGGCGGGCCAGGGCAGGCACCGGCGCTGCCGGATGACGCCGGGCGAGGGAGCGGCGACAGCGAGCAGTGGGCGGTTGCGGGACATGCGAAGTGTGAGTTGCGGAAACATCCCGACTATCGTACACTTTTGGCATACAGGCCGCAATCAGCGTGGTCCGAGGCAGCCGGCGAGGGACTGCGATCAGGCCCCGAGGGCTCAAGGCGTTTTGTCCGGCGGCGTGGGGCGCCCGGGAGATCAGGCTGGAGGGACTTGTGGCGTTGTGGGCGGCGGCGTGTGGCGCCGGGAGATCAGGCTGGAGGGGCCTGTGTCGTTGTGTCCTGCGGCGAGGGGGTTGGGTGGTCAGGCGGGTGGGGGTGTGAGTGGGTGGATGCGGACGTTGACGTGGAGGCGGCTTTGGCCGCCGCCGCGGAGGACGCCACGGGTGGGGGAGACGTCCTGGTAGTCGCGGCCGACGGCGAGGCGGACGTGGCGATGGTCGGCGAGGGTGCGGTTGGTGGGGTCGAAGCCGATCCAGCCGAGGCCGGGCAGGCGGCATTCGGCCCAGGCATGGGTGAGGGTTGACGGCGCCTGCTCGCCTTGCGCGCCGGTGACGTGCAGGTAGCCGGACACGTAGCGGGTGGGGATTCCCCAGGATCGGGCGATGGCGATCATGACGTGGGCGTAGTCCTGGCAGACGCCGTGGCCGGTTTCGAGGATGTGGTCGATGGGAGAGATGACCGAGGTGCTGCCGGGGCTGTAGGTGAAGTTGTCATGGAGCGAGTCCGACAGGCGGCGCAGGCTCTGGAGTGGATCGTCTCGAACACGGATGCCGCACCGGCGCGTGAATGCGGAGAGCGCGGGCGACGGCGTTGTGAGGGCGCTGGGGCGGGTGAAGTCCCAGTCGGCGAAGGCATCACGCTCGGCGTGGAGGGCCGTCCAGGCATCCGGGCCCAGCGAATGGGGCAGGAGCGGCGACGGACGAATCTCGATGGCGCACGAGGCCGAGATGGCAAGGGCGGCGTGCTCGCGATGGAGATTGAGCAGGTGCCGGGTGTTGCCGAAGGCGTCGGTCTCAACGTTGAGGGTGGATGCGGGGTCGGTGGAAACCGCGAACCGCACAAGCCGTTGACCGCCGTCGCCGCGCGGCTTGAGGCAGAGACGCATGACGCAGTAGCGGGCGGGCGCGGTGTAGGCGTAGCGCGATTCGTGCTCGATCTCGTAGCGGACCGGACCCGCCATAGCGTCAGCGAGCGGGAACGTCGTGAACCGGGTAGTTGAAGAAGGAATCCGTCAGCAGGTCGTGGAGATCTCGTCCGTGCTCGTTCAGCTGCTGCAGCAAGGCTTTCGGGTCATCCTGATCCAGCCAGGCGTAGTTGACCAGGGCGCTCATGCGACCCATGAGGCGTTGCGCGGCGCCGGCGGCCTGATCGTTGGGGCTGGCGGCGGTGTCGGCGAGTTCGGCGGAGAGCATGTCCAGCGACCGGCAGAGGGAGTCGGGCAATCGCGCATCGGTGGCCAGCAGGTCCAGGGCCTGACGCGGCACGACCGTGAGACCGTAGGTTCGATGGTAGGCCTCGAGCGCGTGATAGAGGCGAAGGAGCCCGGTCCAGGCGGCTTCGGAGACATCGCGGGTGCGTTCGGCAGCCACGATCTGCGCATGCAGCAGCGCGGATGAGAGTTGCACCCGCTCGATCGCGCGGCCGAGATTCAGGAACCTCCAGCCTTCGTCGCGGTACATCGTGGCCGCGGCCACGCCGGCGAAGGTGTCGATGTCAGCCACCGTCTCCGCATAGAAGCGTTCGGGCGACGACGCCCAGATGTCCTGGATCGTCATGCCCTGAACACGCAGATAGGTTCGATTCAGGCAGGTCCACATCTCGGCGCTGAGACAGTGACGTACATGCCGCGCGTTTTCGCGTCCACTCGAGATTCCGCTCCACACCGAGGCCGGGTTGGTGGGTTCAAACGTGAGGTCATCCGCCAGCGTGTAGGAATCCGCCAGGGTGTAGTCGTCCTGGGCAAGAAGCTCAAGGCTGCCGACCGGCGGTTGACGGTGCAGGCTGCCGTAGACGCGCAGCCAGCCGAAGTGAATCTCGTTGACCGGCCGATCGACCAGGGCCTCCGCCTGCATGCGCAGCAGCCGGCTGAGATGCTGGGCGCGCTCCAAGTAGCGGCCCATCCAGTAGAGACCCTCGGCGCTGCGCGACAGCATGCGGCTTAGTTCTCCAGCACCCAGAGGTCATTGCCGCCGCCACCCTGACTGGAGTTGACCACCAGGCTGCCGCGCCGCAAGGCCACTCGACAGAACGCGCCGGGCACGATGCGGGTCTGGCGGCCATGCAGCACAAAGGGGCGCAGGTCGACATGGCGAGGTTCGATGCGGCCATCGATGAGGCAGGGCGCCCGCGACAGGTCGAGCACCGGTTGAGAGATGAAGTCGGCGGGATTAGCCCGCACTTGCTCGGCGTACTCCGCGCGCTCGGCCGGCGTGGCATGCGGGCCGATCAGCATGCCGTAGCCGCCGGACTCGCCGACGCGCTTGACCACGAGGTTTGCCAGATTGTCGAGCGTGTATTCGAGTCCTTCGGGATTACGGCACAGATAGGTCTCGACGTTCGCGATGATCGGTTCTTCCGCCAGGTAGTAGCGAATCATGTCGGGAACGTAGGCGTAGACGCTCTTGTCGTCGGCGACTCCGGTTCCCGGAGCATTGGCCAGCGTGACGTTGCCCTGCTTGCAGGCGTGCATGATGCCGGGGACGCCCAGCAGGGAATCCTCGCGAAACACGACGGGGTCGAGAAAGTCGTCGTCGATACGCCGGTACACCACATCGACCCGCCGCAAGCCGGCGGTCGTGCGCATGTAGACGAAGCCATCGTCAACCAGGAGATCGCGCCCCTCGACAAGCTCCGCGCCGATCTGCCCGGCCAGGAACATGTGCTCGTAGAAGGCCGAGTTGTAGACGCCGGGGGTTAGCAACGCGATGGTCGGGTCGGATGTTCCAGCGGGCGACAGTTCCTCAAGCGTCGTGCGGAGGACGCGCCCGTAATGCTCGATTTCCTGTACCCGCGAGGAGCGGTACAGACGGCGGAAGCTGGCCTTGACGGCTTTGCGGTTGGCGAGCATGTAGGCGACGCCCGAGGGCACGCGCAAGTTGTCTTCGAGGACCTTGAAGCCCTCATTTGTTCGGACGAGGTCGGTTCCGCAGATCGCGACCCAGACGCCGTGCGGCGCCTTGAAGCCGCGCATTTCGATCCGGTACTGGGGACAGCCGCGCACGACGTCGACCGGAATGACGCCGTCCTCCACGATGCGGGCCGGGCCGTAGACATCGGCCAGGAAGAGGTTGAGGGCCTTGAGGCGCTGGGTGAGGCCGGTCTCGAGTTCGCGCCACTCGCTGGCCGAGAGCACGCGCGGCAGGCAGTCGACGGGGATGATGCGCTCGTCGCCTTCGTCGTCGCCGTAGACCTTGAAGGAGATGCCTTCGCTGGAGAACGAGCCGGTGACCTGATCCTGGATGTCGGCCAGGTCAGCCGCGGACGTCCCGGTTAAGGCCGTGTGGACTCCCTGGTAATGGGATCGGGCGTTGCCATCCGCATGGAACATCTCGTCATAGATGCGTCCGTCCAGTTCATAGTCGTTGAAATCCATGCGCTCTTTATCCGGTAGATTTCACGCGTTTTTTCGCGAAATTAGCAAGTGCTGACATCTGCGCGGCCCACGGCCAACGGCCATTCGAGATCCCCCCGAGACGATCTGAGCGGCAGTCTATCGAATGACCGATGGGCGGCGGGGGCGGACCGATCCGGCTCCTCGTCGCACCGGCCAGTCGCAGGCCGAAGCGAACTGTCGCCCCTCCTCGCGCCGCCGTACAGGACCGCGAGGCAGGGCCGCAAGGTCCAGGCCGGCGGCCGGGTGTCCTTCCGGGCCGTCAGCCGCGGCTGACCAAGGCCCTGCGCGGCTGGCGGGCCATGCGGTTCCAGACCGACGACCCGGGCGCGCTAGATCCGCGGGAGCCGGCGCAGGTGTCCACCATGTCTCGAAACACCTGTCCAGCATGTGTCCGGTCCGTCCCGGCCCGCTCACTGTGACCTTGGTCAATCCAAGGCATCTGGAACATGCAAAGGATTAAGACGTTGCTGCACATTCGAAAACGTGGGGCGTTTTGCAAAGGTCTCTCAAGGGCGACGGAGAAAGAGCGGCGTCGCGTGCGTCTTGTCAGTCGATGGAATCGTACGGTCGGCACACGAGTCGTTCAGCGGGCGCGATGAAGGCGATACGAGAGGGGAGAGAAGATGACGACCGTTCCGGTCCAGAAGCCGCCTTTGACCAGCTAGGGCCTGCGGGAGGAACTGGATTGGACGCTGAAGCACTACGGCACGAAGGCTGACCTTGCTGATCGCAGAGTGTGGATCGTTGGGTTGTTGCTGGTCGTGGTGCTGAATGTGATTGGAACGGCGGAGGCTTTGTCGCAGCTTTGCTGGCTTGATAGGTCGCGGAACCGGACGCTGATTCCAGCGACCGAGAATCGTCAAGATACGCGAAGTGTGCGAGCCCAATTCGAGCAGTCGATAGCGGTCTCCGCTGTCGGACTGGCCAGGGCCTCCTGCACCCCGCCGAGCAAGGGCAGCTACCGTGGTCACTTTGCGCCGTTATCCCGGCCAGCGCGTCGAGCTATTGCAGGCCAACATAATAGTGGCTTCCGCACTCAACGTTGTCTATCAGTTCGAAGGGTCCTGCCTGTCGCGGTATGAGAAGGTACGTACGTCCGTTCACCGGAAGAGGATTCGGGTTCCAGGGACGAATCCACGTCGACCTGGAGGGCGCTCTACCTCAATCTTGCCGTTGCCCAGCATTGGGGTCAGTGTCTTTCGCTTGAGGTGACCGGAATAAAAGTCCGTGGCGTCGGACTTTACGAAGTTCTCAACAGCTTCTATATTCTGCCAGCCTTTTTCTCGAAACTCTCGCTTAAGTGCCTCCTCAAGTAACCGAAAGTCTACAAAGTCTTCGCCAAGAGTGTGCTGACCCAGCCGACCACCTCGGAATCTGAAGTCTCCAAAGGGAGCTGCCTTCCAAATGGCCTGCTTCATCTTGTCGCACCCGTCAAGGCTCTTAGTGCCAAAGAAAATCGCATAAACCAGTTGCTCACCTGCGTAGAGCTCAAAACGGACCACATACAGTGCTCCGTTCACTTTGAGTTGGTCCCTGTACAAATTGTAGAAGAAGACTTTACGCTCATTTCCGTCAGGCATATCTATACCTTGCCGCCACTCTGAGCAGCCGAAGAGCTCATCTAAGTGATTCTCAAAATTGGGATGCCTCTTGAATCTGTTTATCTCTCTGTACATGAAGGAGATGTAAACTTCTGACTTAGGGTTCTCTAGGATTCGTCCTACGACACTCATCGGGGTGCCGGAGACACCGAATGGATCGATCATGACAAATGCTGGAGCTAGGCGCGCCTTTTGGTGGTCGATATTGTCGAGAACATCTGTGAGCGTCTCGTCAAAGGTTGAGTTGATGACTTTATAGTTGCAGTTGGGCGGTAGCTGGCCACTTAAACTATTGAGCACCTGTGTCAGGCGTTCGCAGCGATCACCGTCCTTTTCTATGAACAGGTAGTTAATTTCACTTCGCATCTGGTTCTTGGCACGATGATCGATCAACGCTCGCAGCGCAATGACGGGTGAACCCGGCTCGCCGCCTGAGTACTCGCCCGGTCCTGCGAAGGCGTCGATGAAGAGCACTCGACCGTTCCACCTGGTCATGATCGGCAGCCATGCCTGCATATAGCGTCCAAGGACCAAGTGTTTCCCGGTGGTATGCGGCTCAAGGTCCCAAGTGGCGGTACTAGGGGGCACGGACGGGTTCTTTCTTGTGCTTGGGGTACTCACGCCAGTGGCGCCCATCAAGCATTGCTTCGTCTCCCGATCGTTTGCCGCGCCGTCCCCCGAGCTGCTTGAGGAAAAACGCTACACCGGTCTCGAGTGACTGATCGCGTAAGTCCCTTGCCCAGGCCAGGTCCATGGGCCGTGCGGCTCTCCCGCTTTCGCCCCCGGCGATAACCCATTGAACGTCCCCACGACTAAGCCATCGCCGAAGGTCAACGGGACCGAGCAACGGCTCGGCGGAGACGAAGCGCACAGCGGCCGGCAACCGCGCAAGCACGCTGACCCTGGGCGCGTACTTCTGGTTTTCCACCGACGTGCCGATCCACACCCCGGCGGGCCATGTCCCGCCATAGCGGGCCTGGTTGCGGTCCCACCACCCAAGGGCCCGACCCGGCCGCTTCGTCAAGACCTGAAATATGTGTCCGCGCCGTGCCGCCGCGCACATGACATCGAACATCTCGGTGACAAATTCATATGGCACGAGCGGATGGAACACATCTGACATGCTGTTGACGAAGACCCGGCGTGGCGTTGTCCAGCGGAGCGGGGCGTCCAGCCGTTCAGGCAGCAGTTGCACTTCCTGTGGGTCCAACTCATACCCGCGCACGCCCATGGCCGTCAGGCGCGGGTACATGGCGAACATGTAGCAGTGATCGCAGCCGGGCGACACGCGCGTGCAGCCCGTAACCGGGTTCCACGTCTCGTCCGTCCATTCAATCGTCGACGGCATGGACCAGCACCTTGCACGAACGGAAACCGAACGAATCAATTGTAATTGCCCTTGTCAAGCTGGCAAGGCCTGCGTAACTGCAGGCGCTCAAGCTCTTCGAGCATTTTGCAGCCGGCAGGCGAGGGGAACGGCGTTTTCGGTGAAGTCGACGAAGACGTAGAAATCGAAGGTCGCTCCAGCCATGCGGCCGGGCAGGACGGCCTGGTTGACGTCGACGCGCTACCTGCAGCACGGATGCTTGCCGCCGAGCGGACGGGCGAGTTGAGCGTTGAAGGTGTGTTCGGCGGTGCGGGTCATGCAGGCAAGGACGGGAGTGGGTGGGACAGCTTCCTTGGGGACAGGTTGGGATACGACGATGTCAGTCGATAGGCGGCTTTATGGTTCGACACCATGCTCCGCCTCGTGCGCACCGGCTAACCGCGAATCAGGGCTCAACGACAGCAAAGGTGCGAGCGTCTCGGATCACCGAGTACTCTGGCCATCCTTGGTTTCATATGGCCACCTCGTGAGTGGACCTGTACTTATCGGGCGGGCCCCTAAACGCGACATTGATCACATGAGCCTTTACCGAATCGATGACAAGGAGTTGAAGGCCGTTCCGACAACGACCTTCCAGGCACAGGGCCTGCAAGAGCGTCGGGATCTACAGCAGCTCATCATCAATCAGCCAGGCGCGCTCGGCAGTGACATGTTCATCGTGGACGAGGAGTTCGGGAACTGGTCGGAAAGTTCACGAAGGATTGATCTGCTTGCGATCGATAGCGACGGAACACTGACCGTAGTCGAACTCAAGCGCAACGAGGATCCGGGACATATGGACCTCCAAGCGCTGAGATACGCGGCGATGGTCGCCAACATCACGTTCGAGCAGCTGACCGAGGCGCATCAGGCGTTCATAGAAGATCAGGGATTGGACGGTGACGCGGCTAACAGGTTGGACGAATTCCTGAATGAAAAGGAAATACAGCGCGACGACATTCAAACCGCGAAGCCACGAATCGTCCTCGTTGCCCCTGAGTTTCCTACGGAACTGGCAACCAGCGTCCTGTGGCTGAACGACTCTGGCTTGGACATCCGCTGCGTTCGACTAATCCTCTATCACTCAGACCACAAGTTGTTTGTTGACGCCAGCCAGCTGATACCACTTGCCGAAGCCGACGACTACCTCGTGCAAGTCCGAAGAAGGGCGGAAGAGGTCGAGTCTGTCACTCGACAGCGCCGACCGCCTACTTCAAACGTTCTGTTCAATCACGGGCGGATCAAGGGTGGAGAAGAGATAAAGCTCTTCTCTCCCTACTTTTCGGACTCTGATGAATTCGACATCGACGACTCGAAGTGGCACGCACACTTTGGATCAGAGCCGAGCGCACGTCGCAATGTGAACTGGAATGGAAGGGCGTACTCACTGACCAATCTCAGCGTGCTCCTCCGCGACAAGCATTCCGTCCCGTTTCCTGATGTCGGCTTCAGCGCGTACTGGTACTGGTGTCTCGTCGACGAACCTGACAAGCCGCTCGCTGAGCTCGCAAATTCACTACACGCTGGTTCATCCGACAACAAACCGGGATAGCGAATGGTGTCTCGGGGGATGGTTCGACACGCCCCTCCGAAAGACTACGGCTCGGCTCACCACGAACGGACTGGCGTCCCATTGGCAGGGTCAGGGCGGATTTGGCAGCGAGGGCCGGGGGGCCGCACGGGCGGGTCCCAGGCTGCGCGCAGCCTGGGCCACAAGCACAAGGCGCCTCACCACAGACGGGTAAGGGGCTGTTGGTGTGCGGAAGACGGGCGGGTCGGGGACCCGCCTCTACGAACGCGGAGGTTGGGGGAATGCGGCAGACCGGTGGAGCGGGGAGGGGAACGCCGGTGAAGTCCGAGTGGTCAAACGGACATGGCCAGTGTACACTTATTGCACACAGTTCGCACCAGGGGCGGCGGAGTGGTGAGCGCGAACGCATGACGAAGGGGTTTGAGGGTGAGCACGCGAGGTGGGCGGAAGCGGCCGACGAGCGCGGAGCAGCGGTTTCGGTCGGCGGTGCTGGGGAAGGCCGACGAGTTGTCGGACCTGGTGGTGGCGAAGGCGTTGGCGGGGGAGCGCTGGGCGGTGGAACTGGCGTTCAGATACGCGTTTGGGGAACCGCCGCGCGCGGGGAGCGGACAGGCGTTCGCGGGACTGTTGGAGGACTTGCGTGCAGTTGCCGCGAGAGGTTCGTGACCATCTGTGGGCGCGGGTGGGGTACCGGCCCTATGCCGAACAACTCGCAGCGCACGACTCGGAGGCGCGCATCCGGCTAATTGCCGGGGGCGAACGGGCCGGGAAGAGCCGCAGCGCGGCGATGGAGCTGGCGGGGCGGTTCCTGGAAGGGCAGCTGTACTGGCTGGTGGGGCCGGATTACGACTTATGCCGGCCGGAGTTCGCGTACCTGATCGAAGCGCTGGAGGCGCTGGACGCGATCGAGTCGCTAGCCACTCCGACCGGGCAGTCGAACCGAATGCTGCTGCGCAACGGGACGGTGATTGCCACCCGCACGGCGCAGCGGGCGATGCGGCTGGCGGGGCAGGCGCCGGACGGGATCCTGGGGTGCGAGGCGGCGCAACTGTCGTACGAGTCGTTCCTGCGGCTGAGCGGCCGACTTGCCGAACGGCGGGGCTGGCTGTGGCTGAGCGGGACGTTCGAGGGGTCCCGAGGCTGGTACGCGGAGCGGTTCCGGGCGTGGCAGACGGACAACCCGGAGCAGGCGGCGTCGTTTTCGGTTCCGTCGTGGTCGAACCGGACGCTGTTCCCCGGCGGTCGCGCGGACCCGGAGATCCGGCGGCTGGAGACGACGTATCCGAGCGACCTGTTCCAGGAACGGTTCGGCGGGGTGCCATGTCCGCCGGTGTCGCTGGTGTTCCGGGAGTTCGAGCCGGCGGCGCACGTGCGGACGATCACGGACGCGTACGAGAGTTTCGACAACATCGAGATCGCGGTGGATCCGGGGTACGCAGGGGCGTACGCGGTGCTGGCGGTGGCGCAGCGGGGCCCGGACGTGTTTGTGCTGGACGAGGTGTATATGCAGTACGCGATGACGTCGCAGGTGATCGAGGCGTGCCAGCGACGGTCGTGGTGGCCGCACGTGCGGAGCGGGGTGATCGACATCGCCGGGCGGCAGCATCACGCGATGCCGAGCCAGATCGAGGTGTGGCTGGCGCAGGCGCGGATCCGGCTGCGCTCGCACCGGGTGCTGCTGCAGGACGGGATGGAGCGGCTGCGGACGTTCCTGCGGAATCCGGGGACCGGGGAACCGCGGATTACGGTGAATTCGCGGTGCCAGGCGCTGATCCGGGAGTTCGCGAATCACCGCTATCACGAGCCGCGGGAGCATCACCCGGTCTCGGAACAGCCGATCGACGCGGACAATCACGCGATCAAGGCGCTGTGTTACTGGCTGTACGACCGGTTTGGGGCGGTGCGGCCGCGCGGGCCGAGGCAGTCGATTCCGTTTCGGATTACGTGGTGACTTTGGAAATACTCGAAGAAGGAAAAAGAGTCGGTTGGGGTCGTGGGTTGCTGCTGTTGGGCGTGGGGAATAGGGTCGGCAGCCACCCTCATCCCAACCTTCTCCCTCAAGGGAGAAGGAGAAAGAGCGGCGTCTCCGGCGGTTGGAAATTCGATGCACGGGAGCCGGTTTGGGGCGGTGCGGCCGCGGGGGCCGCGGCAGTCGATTCCGTTTCGGATTACGTGGTGACTTTGGAAATACTCGAAGAAGGAATGAAGAGTCGGTTGGGGTCGTGGGTTGCTGCTGTTGGGCGTGGGGAATAGGGTCGGCAGCCACCCTCATCCCTACCTTCTCCCTCAAGGGAGAAGTAGACAGAACAGCGTCTCCGGCGGATAGAGTCTAACTCAACCGGAGGCGGTATGGGGCGGTG
>JAJEGF010000031.1 GCA_022820025.1 Chloroflexota bacterium | reverse complement strand
AGGGTCTTCCGGGCACCCAGTCCTGGGCTACGCAAAAACCGCTCACCAGCCGCCGGCCGGCCACCGCCAGCCCGACCAACCCGCGCCGAAGCCGGGCCATCATGTGAGGTTCGGCGCCGCGTTCGTCGCCGGACGCGCCACACGGAGACGACGCCCCGTTGTCGGAGCCGTTCCCGCGCGTCGATCTCGCGTTGCATCCAGCATGGGCGACCTCCCCGGCCGCCCGCCGGATCTGAATATCTCGTCACCGAGATAACGGCGACTATGCGCGCAGCTTCACACCCCCGTCAAGCCCACCCCCACAGCCTCCGTGTGCACCCCCGCGCTCCCCTCGGCCCGCGACCCGCGGCCACTCTTGCCTCCCCCATCCAATTGCCTGTCGTGTACATCCAGTGTACAATAGGCCCGATGTCGCCGCAACCCCAACCTCGAATGCCCCCGCGCCTCCTGCCGCTGGCCATGCTGGCCTGGATCCTGTCCACGGCACTCGGACGATGCCGCCACCGCCCCATGCCCCCACGCCGCCTGGCTTCCCTCGTTCCACGTCTCCAGCCCCTCCCGGCCACTCCCCGCGCCGTCCCCGGCGCCATCCAGCCCCCGCCATCGCCCCCGCGTTCGCCGGTGTCCACCCGCACCGCCAACGCGCCCCGAATCCAGCGGAAAGGCGCCCCGAAACAACCGAAGAGTTTTTTAGAAAAAACTCTTACGCGCGCAACCCCGCTCCTCGCCCTCCTCCTGCTCACCGCCTGCACCCCCGCTCCCACCCACGACCTCCACGTCTTCGCCGCCGCCTCCCTCCGCGAAGCCCTCACCCAAACCGCCCACGCCTTCCAGCACGCCAACCCCAACGCCCGGATCGTCCCCAACGTCGCCGGCTCCCAGCTCCTCCGTCTCCAGATCGAATCCGGCGCCCGCGCCGACCTCATCATCACCGCCAACCCCCACCACCTCGACGCCCTCCACCGCGCTAACCTCCTCCTCGCATCCCCCATCGTCGTCGCCACCAACCACCTCGTCCTCGCCGTCCCCGCCGCCAACCCCGCCGGCATCTCCGGTCTCCAGGACCTCACCCAACCCAACCGCCGCCTCTTCATGGCCGCCGAGTCCGTCCCCGCCGGCGCCTACGCCCGCCAGATGCTCACCCTCCACGCCGCCGCCACCGGCCAACCCGGATTCCCCGACGCCGTCCTCCGACGCGTCATCTCCTTCGAAACCAACGTCCGCCAGGTCGCCGCCAAGCTCGAACTCGGCGAAGCCGACGCCGGATTCGTCTACCGCACCGACGTCCTCGCCTCCAACGGCCGCCTGCAAGTCATCCAAACCCCGCCCCAGGTCCGAGTAACCGCCAGCTACCCCGCCGCCGTCCTGCGCGATGCCCCAGACCCCGGGCTGGCCCAGCGCTTCCTGACTTTCCTCCGAACCCCCGAAGCCCAAACCATCCTCACCAGCCACGGCTTCGCACCCGTCGCGAACTCGGTGCCATGATTCGGTCCGCCGACCGCAAGGACCCTGGCCTGACTTCGCCAACCCGCCCAGCCGTGCGCTCCCCACTCTCCTGGGGCCAACTCCTCGTCTGGCTCCTGGCGGCGCTCGCCCTGGCCCTCGTCCTGGCCCCCGTCGGTGTCCTCATTGCCCGCGGTATCACCCATGCCGATATCGGCGCCGCTCTCGCCAGCCCTTTTGTCCGTGGCGCCGTCCAACTCTCGCTCATCACGTCCGCCATCGCCGTCGCGGCGATCGTCGCGCTGGGCACGCCCACCGCTTACCTGCTGGCCCGCCGCCGCTTCCCCGGACGCGCCCTGGTGGATGCCATCGTTGACCTGCCCATCGTCCTGCCGCCCGTCGTCGGCGGCCTGGCCCTGCTCCTTCTCCTCGGACGCCAGGGACCCGTCGGCAGCCCGCTGGCGGGCGCCGGGATCGACGTCGCGTTTACCACCGCCGCCGTGGTGCTGGCCCAGATGTTCGTCGCCGCGCCTTTCTACATCCGCGCCGCGCGCGCTGGATTCGAAAGCGTTGACCAGCGCCTGGAAGCCGTTTCCTCGACCCTTGGGGCTCGGCCTTGGCGGACCTTTCGGCGGATCACCGTGCCGCTGGCGCTGCCTTCGCTGGCCGGCGGCGCCGTGATGGCGTGGGCGCGGGCCCTGGGCGAGTTCGGCGCCACCATCATGTTCGCCGGCAACGTCGCCGGCCGAACCCAGACCATGCCCCTCGCCATCCTGGAAGCCATGGAAGCCGACGCCAACGCCGCCATCGCCATTGCCGTGGTCCTGGCCGCCATTGCGCTCGCCATCCTGATCGCCTTCCGCGGACTGGCCCGCGCCGGAAGCCGCGCCCTGTGATCAACATCGACATCACCCACAGGCTCGGCAACTTCCGCCTCGCCCCGAAACTCCAGGTCGGCCCCGGCATCACCGTCCTGTTCGGCCAGTCTGGCGCCGGCAAGACCCTGACGCTCGAAGCCGTGGCCGGGCTCCTTAACCTCGACACCGGCCGCATCGCCATCCACGGCCGCGCCGTCTTCGACGCCGCGACCGGCCTCAACGTTCCGCCCTACGACCGTCAACTCGGCTACGTTGTCCAGAGCTACGCGCTTTTTCCTCACCTCACCGTGGCTCAGAACGTGGCCTACGGGGTCTTCGATCTACCCCGAGGCGAACGTGAGCAACGCGTGGGCAGCCTGCTCACGACTCTTGGCATTCAGGATTTGGCCGACCGCCGTCCGGCCCAGATCTCCGGTGGCCAGGCCCAGCGCACGGCCCTGGCCCGCGCACTGGTGCGGCGGCCGGAAGTCCTTCTTTTGGATGAGCCATTCGCCGCCCTCGACGACGGCGTCGCCCTAACCCTCCGCCGCGAACTCCGCCGCCTCGTCCGCGACCTGGATCTCCCCGTGCTGATGGTCACGCACGACCTCACCGAGGCCAGCCACATCGGCGACCGCATCGCCGTCATGGACGCCGGCAAGGTCCTGCAGGTGGGCGACCGCCCCCACGTGCTTCAGCGCCCCCGCAGCGCCCGGGTGGCCCGTTTGCTCGGCATCGCCAATGTGCTCAAGGGCAACGTCATTGGCTCCGAGAACGGAATCGCCGTCCACACGCCCATCGGCCCACTACAAACTGCCCAAACCGACATCACCAAAGGCCAGGTCCACGTCGCCATCCGTGCCGACCAGATCATCCTGACTCGCCCCGACCGCCCGGACGACCGCCCCAACACACTTGACGTCGAGATCACCGACGAAGCCGACTTCGGCCACTCGCGTACCCTCTACGCCCGCGTCGCCAACGCGGCGATTCCCGACGATCCCACCATCGAGATCCAGATCGCTCCTCACCCCTACCAGGTCATGGGCGTCGCCACCCGCCGCCGCTGGCGCGCCCACATCCCGCCAGAATCCGTCCACGTCATGCGGACCTGCCATGCTTGAGCCAGAAGTCCTCCGGTCGGCCCCATGACCTACACCGCCGAACTCGCCTTCGCCGTGGAAACCGTCCGCCGAGCCGCTGAGCCAGCCCTGGCCAACTTCCAGCGACCTGACTTGCCGGTCTTCGACAAGCCCGACGGCACCATCGTCACCCAGGCTGACCTCGACGTAAACGACGTCATAGTCGAAGCAATCGCCTCCGCCTACCCCAACGACGCCATCCTGTCCGAGGAAGGCCCCGACGATCCCGACCGTCTCGGCAAATCACGCTGCTGGATTGTCGATCCCATCGACGGCACGTCCCACTTCGAGCGCGGCGACCGGGACTGGTCGATCATGGTCGCGCTTGCCGTCGACGGGCGGGCCGTTGTCGGCGCCGTCAATCGGCCTGCGATGCCCGACCTCCGCTCAGGCGCGGTCGGCGCCACCCCGACCCTGGAGTTGGACGACCGGGCGATCGAATTGCGGCCGCAACCACTGGACGCCTCGCCCTTCCGCGTCCAGCACAGCTATAGCGCCGCGGCCATCACCGACGCGGCGGCCTCTGACAACGTCGCGTTCACTGTCTCCTACCACGGCCTAATGAGCATGACTGTCATGCTCTCGGAGGGCAGGCACGCCTTCGTTGCGGCTCGAACCTCCGGATCCGAGTGGGACCTCGCGCCCCACGCCGCGATCCTTGAATCTGTCGGCGGGCTGGTCACTGACTTCAAGGGTCGCCCACGGACCTTCAACGCGCCCGATCCCCGGATTCGCGGCGGCATCGTCGCGGCCGTCTCGCCCCAGGCCCACGCCCGCGCACTCGCGCTCGTCCGCGCTGCCGGTCTCAAGCCCATCCGCGATGACTAGCATCCAGCGTCTCCTGCCGCTCCGTCGTTACACTCCTCGCAATAAACGTCCCGGAGCCGCGTCATGCGCATAGCCACCGGCAACATCGGGCACGAGTCCAGCACCTTTACGCCAATCGAAACGCCGTACGAGGCCTTTTCCGAAGCTTCGCGCGGCTTCCACCGCGGCCCCGAGGTCATCGAGGCCATGCGTGAGACCAACACCGGCTGCGGCGGCTTCATCGACGCCGCGGCAACCCACGGCTACGAGCTGGTCCCCCTCATGTGGACCTTTGCCGAACCCTCCGGACCGGTTCACGCCGAAGCCTGGACTCGTCTCAAGGCGGAGTTCCTGGAGCGCCTCGAAGCCGCCATGCCGGTCGACGGCGCGTTGCTGGACCTGCACGGCGCCATGGTTATCGAGGGTATCGACGACGGCGAGGGCGATCTCCTGCGCGGCGTCCGCGCCATCCTCGGTCCCGACCGTCCGGTCATCGTCACTCTTGACCTGCACGCCAACATCAGCGACAGGATGGCCGAACTCTCAGACGTCATCATTCCCTGCGACACCTATCCGCACGTCGACTTCCGCGAACGCGGCCGGGAAGCCGCCGACCTGATCGTCCGCACCCTGCGCGGCGAGATTCGCCCCACCATGGCGGTCGAGCTTCTGCCCCTGCTCTGGGCCGGCGGCAACGTCACCGGTTTCGAGCCCTTCGACGGCATCGTCGCCCGCGCCCACGAGCTCGAAGCCCAGCCCGGCATCCTCACCGCCTCCGTCAACCCGGGCTTCGCCTGGGCCGATATCCCCGAGGCCGGCACCTCCGTCGTCGTGGTGACCGATGGCGACCCGGCCAGGGCACGGCGCGAGGCCAGGGCCTATGCCGACTGGGTCTATGGCCAGCGGCAGCAATTTCTCGTAGACCTCGTCACCCTCGACGACGCTCTCGCCGCGACCCGCTCAGCCGGACCGGGTCCAATCGTGATTGCCGACGGCCAGGACAACCCCGGCGGCGGCGCTCCCGGCGACTCCACGGGCCAGTTGCGCGCATTTGTCCAGCACGATCTCCAGGACGCGCTGGTCCTCACCATCTGCGATCCCGAGACTGTCCAACTCGCCCAGGCCGCCGGGCACGACGCCGAAGTCGAGGTCGCCATCGGCGGCAAGTCCCATCCCGATCAGGGCCCGCCGGTGCATGCGCGCGCCACCGTGGAACGGCTGATGAACCTGGAATTCGTCATCCGCGGTCCGATGATGACGGGCCTCACCCAGAAGTTCGGACCCACCGCCCTGCTCCGCATTGGGGGCGTACGGGTCGCCGTGACCACCAATCGCCTGCAGATCTTCAGCCTGGAATGCCCTCGCACACTCGGTCTCGAGCCAACGGCCTTGCGCTGGATCGGCGTCAAATCCTCAAACCACTTCCGCGCCGCCTATGGTCCCATCGCCACCCAGGTCCACCGCGTCGCCTTCCCGGCCGTTCAATCCCACGATCCCCGCGATCTCACCTACCGCCGCCTCCGCCGCCCAGTCTTCCCGCTCGACCCGATCTAGCGCAGCGCGTCGCCGCCGCCAAGGCTAACGCTATGGCCGGGACCTGCATACGGTCAGGCCGCTGTTCCTGACAGCCTGCTACCAGACTGAGAGATGACCCTTAGGCGCGCAGGGGATCCACGACCTCCAGGAAGGGGAACCGATGAAAGTCGGTGTCGCGAGTGCAGATCAGACTGACGCCGTGCTCCCGCATGATGACCACGGTGTGAAGGTCGTGCATGAGGTTTCCGCGGGATTCGGGTATTTCTTCCAGGGTCCGCGCAAGAACCGCGGCATGGCGGGCGGTGGCGGCTAGAACCGATATGCCAGGCGAGGCCAGCAAGCTGTGGACGAATCCCCACGCCTGCCTGGAGTTCCACGCCTGAGGGAAAACGCGTGGATGCGTGGTGATACGGAGAAACTCGTAGCAGATGTTCCAGGTGAGGAATACCGGGGACGGATCACGCCGCCAGTGTTCAAGCCGCTGGTAACAGGCGGGGTGAAACTCCGAACTCTCGTTCGCGGCGTACAGCAGGATATTGGTGTCGAGGACGAGCACTCATTCGTCATCCAGCACGGCGGCGAGTTCCGCGCGGTTGGCTACGTCAACCCGCGCCTCGCCGCCTCGCCACCGGGGCAACTCCGGCAGGGGATCGGCGGTGGCCGCAACATCAGGCTCGAGAACTCGCCGCAGGCCAGCCTCGACAAGAGCCGAAATGGTAGTCCCGCGCCGCGCCGCTTCCTCGCGCACGCGCTGCATGACGGTGGCATCAATGTTAAGCGTCGTCTTCATATGGATAACCGTATTAGGAGGATGGCTGTGCGTAGAGCGTTGCGGGACGCGCAATATTTTGCCGGCTCCTGTCAGCCTGGGCCTCCAGATCCACCAAAGCCGCACCAGAGTTCGGCCGGGTCGGTACGCCGATTACCTGCGCTCGCCCGTGCGCCGAAGCGTGGCCTCGATCTCGGTGTGCCCCCGGCGCCGCGCCCACTCCGCCGGGATGGCCCACAGTTCGCCGGCCCGGTCGGGGTCGGCGCCGCGGGCGAGTAGTAGCTCAACCATGTCCGCCAGCCCGTTCCGCGCCGCCCACCCCAGGGGCGTTGAACGGTACTCCTCGTCCACGGCATTGATGTCGGCGCCAAACTCCAGGAACAGGTCCAGCAGCTCGTGCCGGTTCGCGTCCGGCCGGCCGCGCCCGCCGCGGCTGCAGATGTCATGCAGCGGCGTCACGCGCTGCCAATTGGGCAGATTCGGGTTCATGCCGTGCTCCAGCAGCACGCGCGTCATGTCCGGCGTGTTCCACAAGTAGGTCCGGCAGCCGGTCACGACATCGGGGACGCGCACACCTCGATCCAGAAGCGGCTGCAGCAGGTCGCGCCGCTTGAACGAGACGGCCATGGTGAAGATGCCGCCGCAGCCGTGGCTGCTCACGGCAACCGGGTCCTCTTCGGCCATCGCCAGCACCGCCTCGTCATTGCCGTCCAACAGATGCCCGCTCGCGTCAACGGACCCGCCGTACTCTTCGAACATTCGCCGCAGCTCGGGTTCCTTGGCCATCCACGCCGCCGTGCCCGAGGATTCGATCCCGGCGTTGGGATTCGCCCCCGCCTCCAACAGCATCCGGGCCATTTCGCTGTCCCCGCGTTGGGCCGCGTGCCATAGCGCCCTCCCCTGCGGGGCGTCGCGCCCCTCGCGCAGGTTCGGATTGACCTCACGGGCAAGGAGCGTACGGATTACGCCAACATGCCCGCGCCGCGCCGCTTCCCCCATCGGTCTTCCGGCCTCATCGCCTCGTGCGTCAATGGCGCCTGGGTCGGCGTCCAAAATTCGCCCTACCTCATCCGCGTCGCCAATCGCCGCCGCCACGTCAATCGTCAACGCGGCTCCACCGGCCAGCAACTCGCGAACCATGTCGAAGTCGTTGCGCTTCAGTGCGAGGTCGATCGGCCGCTGACCCGCCGGGCGGTACCAGGCGTCAGGCCGATTGCCCCCACCGCCAGCCTGAATGGCGTCTGGCGTCGCGCCGAGCTCAAGGAGAAGAGTTGCGCATTCGGCCTGCCCGGCCTCGACAGCCCGATGCAGCGGGGTGAAACCCTCGTCATCCCCGCGGTCCAACAGCGAGCGGTTGCCGGTGATCAGCGCTCGCAACCGATCCACGTCCCCGGCCGTGGCGGCGGTGTGCACTTCATGCGGCTCGCCGCCGAGCCCAAGCGCCGCCCGAGCCTCCTCGATGATTCGAGCGACGCCCTCGTGTCCGCGGTCGCGCGCGACGGTGGCCAGCGGCTCGTGGGCGTACCGGCGGTAGCTCGGGTCCGCGCCCAAGTCCAGCAGCGCTCGCACACAGTCCGCGTGCCCCTCGCGCACCGCGAAGTGCAGCGACTGGGTATACCAGTACTCGGCACGAACCAAATTCGGCTCGCCTCCGGCGAGAGTTCGCACGCGGTCGACGTCGCCTTCAAGCGCGGCACACAGCATCGACCAGATTTCGGTCGGCTCGCAGCCCCAACTCCCGGGGTTATCCCCCCACAGTGGGTCATCTGGTGACGGCGCGATCAAATTCACGGCGCTCTCCTCGACTCGTGCGTCAGCGCCGGCTTGACTGCCTCGCTTGGCGTGGCTCTGGCTCCTGCTCTGTCCCTAGAACGGCAGATACGCGCGCCCCCCGCCGTCAACCGTAATCGCGCTGCCGGTCACATAACGACACTCGTCGCTGGCCAGGTACACGGCCGCCGCGGCCACATCCTCCGGCATGCCGTAGGCGCCCTGCGGGATCACCCGTGCCCGCTTTGCTCGGAGTTCAGGGTCGCGCGCTCGCACCTCGGATCGCTCGACCCGAATCGGTCCCGGCGCGATCAGGTTCACCGCAATGCCGTACGGCGCCAGGTCCACCGCCATCGCCCGCGTCAGCAGCCACAGCCCGCCCTTGCTCGCCGCATATGGCGAGGCATTGGCTTCGGACGCGAACGAATCTACAGATCCTGTATTTACGATCCGCCCTTCGATTCCTTCCGCCACCATGTGGCGCGCCACCGCCTGCGCCACCACAAACGCACCCGTCAGATTCGTATCGATGTAGCTGTGCCATTCCTCCAGCGCCACTTCCAGGAACGGACCGACCTGCCCGGTACGAGCCGCGTTGTTCATCAGAATGTCCAGCGACGGAACCCGCTCCAGCGCTTCCTCCACGATCGCGGCGGCGCCGGCCGGCGTACCAACGTCGCCCCGGAACCACGTAACCCTTCCGCCGTCCGTTCGGATTCCGTCAGCGGTGGCTTCCAACAGGCCGGCGTCGCGTTGCGTCAGAATCACGTGCGCCCCTTCGGCCGCGAAACGTCGCGCAATCCCGGCGCCAATCCCGCGCCCGCCGCCTGTGATCAGCGCTCGCTTGCCCTCTAGTCGTCCCATCGGCCGCTCCTCGCCAATCGTGCGCGTCCGCGAGTTTGCGCCGCCTTGCCCGGGCATTCAATCCGACCGGATCGGCAAGGCAATTCACCGTTCCGGTAGGTCGCATGCCGTAAGGTTGACTCCATGCGACGAGCGCTTGCCGCCCTCCTGGTGATCGTTCTGGCTGCTGCGTGCGAGCCGGGCGCGTCATCCTCAGGAGTCCCTCCAGCGGCACCACGAACGCCGCCGCCTGCCACCGGGGAGTCTCCCGTCCGCGGCGGGACTCCGTCGGCTCCTGCAGCGCAGTTGTCCACCACCCAGGCTCCCGCGGCATCCCCAGCCTCGGATGCGCCCGCCGCGTCGCGGACCGCACAGACCGTCGCACCCGCGACGGCGGTGCCGACGGTCGTCGTTCCAACGCCAACCCCCACGGCAACGAGTGAGCCGACACCGACGGCCGGCGTCGACGTTGCCGCAACTCCGGCAGCCACCCAGGCGCCGGCTGCTACGGCGACCCCGGAACCCACGCCGGAGCCCACGCCGACTCCGGCTCCGACTCCCGAGATCGTCGCCACGCCACAGCCCGCGCCCGCTGGCGGCTTGGTAATCGACGTGCAGGTCGTGGCCGCCGGATTCGATCGCCCCATATTCGTCGGCAACGCCGGCGACGCCAGCGGCCGGCTATTCGTTGTTGAGAAGCAAGGTCGGATTCTGGTGGTCCAGAACGGTCAGGTCCGCAATGAGCCATTCCTCGACATCACCGACCGCGTGCGCTCCCAGGCCTACGAGCAGGGCTTGTTCAGCGTCGCCTTCCACTCCGGCTATCCCACCAACGGTCGAATATTCGTGGACTACACCGACCACAACGGTGACACCGTCGTGTCCGAATTCACCGCCGATCCCGCGCAAGCCCGGGCCGAACCCCAATCAGAGCGCGTCTTGCTGCAGATTGAGCAGCCGTACGAAAACCACAACGGCGGCATGATCGCCTTCGGCCCGCAGGACGGTTATCTCTACATCTCGGCGGGCGACGGCGGATCTGGCGGAGACCCTCTTCAACACGGTCAGAATCCCAGCACCCTTCTCGGCTCGTTATTGCGCATTGATGTCAATGCCGAGTCCGGCTACGCCATTCCGGTCGACAACCCCTTCGCCAGCGAGCCCGCCAAGCGCGCCGAGATCTTTGCCTACGGTCTGCGCAACGTCTGGCGCTTCTCGTTCGACCGAGTCACCGGCGATCTCTGGATGGCTGACGTGGGTCAGAACGATCTCGAAGAGGTCCATCTGGCCCTGGCGCCGTTGCGCGGGGGCCTCAACTACGGCTGGAACATCATGGAAGGCAGCGCCTGCTTCCCGCCCGTTTTGTCGGAGTGCGCGACCGAGGGCTTGCAGATTCCGGTTGCCGAGTACGGTCGCGACTTTGGGTGTTCGATCACGGGCGGTTACGTCTATCGCGGTCACGCCTTTCCCTCGCTGGCCGGCGCCTACATCTTCGGCGACTACTGCAGCGGCCGCGTTTGGACGCTTCACCTCGACGATCAGGGCGCCTGGCAGATGATCCAGCGCGCCGACTTCGACTTCCTGATCCCGACCTTCGGCGAGGGCGGTGACGGCGAGATCTACGTCACCGACGACGCCGGCGGCCGCTTGCTGCGCCTGATTGCCGTCAACGAACCGCCCTCGGGCTAGTCCGCCCGCCCCGGACCGCCGCTTCGCAGCGCCGATCTGCCGGCCTGGGTGCGGTTAGACGTCAAACACCTCGTCCGACACCGTCCCAGGAATTCGCTTCCCGCGGATATGCACGTAGCCCCGCACCGCCGGCGAACCTGGAATCTCCCTGTCGTTGATCGAGTTCGACCGCATGTAGTGCGTCGCGTAGCCGCGCCGCCGCGTGTCAGTCTCATTCGGCCCGCTGGCGTGGTACGTCAGGCTGTGGTGAAAGCTCACGCTGCCGGGCCGCAGCGGCACCGGCACCGTTGGGTAGTCCCCCCCGAACTGTCCTTCGATCGTCGGCCGCGAGGTCGGCGGAATGATCGCCCAGCGGTGACTCCCCGGAACCATCCACAGGCAGCCGTTCTCGATCGTCACGTTGTCGATCGCTGCCCAGGCCGAAATCAGGTCCATCGGGAAGATGTTCTTGAATGACGCCGAGTCCTGGTGCCACTCCTTCGCCGACCCGTGCCGCGGCGGCTTCATGAACAACTGGTCGCCGTAGAGTGTGATGTCGTCCGTGTCCATCAGGTCCGCGATCACGTCCACGATCTTGGGGTTCCGCGCATGCGCCCGCAGCACCTCGTCCTCGGGGACGATGTGGGCCAGCTTTCGCGTCGCCATTACGCGGTTGTCGACCTTGTCCTCTTCCTCGCGAAACGGCGCTTCCAGCTGAATCGTGCCCTCGACGATGTGTTCCGCCTTGCCCGACGCGATCAGGTCCGCCCGCTCGGCCAGGACCGCGATCTCGTCGGCGTCCAGCAGGTCGTGGACGACCGTGAACCCGTCGCGCAGGAACTGATCAACTTGCGATTGCGAAAGCGTGCGGAGTGTGCTGACGGCCATGTCAAGCCTCCAAGCCGGCTGAAAGACCCTACGGTTCAGTACCGAAAGAATATACGACCCGCGCCTCCAGTGCCGGGTCTATCGGAGCGCTCAGCCGCCCGCCTGGCGGCCCGTCTCCGTCTCCCACTTCGCCTTCGCTGCTGGCCACTCGTCATCGAGGATGGTCATGTGCACGGCGTCCACCCAGCGGTCGTCCACCTTGTAGCTGCGCCGAATCACCCCATCCGGTTGAAAGCCGGTCTTCTCATAGGAGCGGATGGCGCGTCGATTGGCCGGCTCAGGGCCGATGGTGACCCGGCTCACCCCTTTCACCTCGAACAGGTGTTGCAGCAGCGTCCGCACGGCCTCGGTTCCCAGACCCCGGTTACGGTCTGCGGGCTCACCGATGAGGATGTCGATCCCCGCCGACCAGCGTTCGTTCAGGTAGGGGTGGAAGTATTGAATCTCGCCCACCGGGCGGCCCTGGTCTTCGATGACGAAGCGCCAGCTCGGCGCATCCTCCGCTACCAGGTAGGTGTCGTGCGCCTGCGCCAGGGACTTGGGCGGCAGGCCGTAGAATTCCTGCACCTCCGGATCGGCCAGCCAGCGCATGAGCATCGGAAGGTCGTCGGGCGTCAGTGGCCGAAGGCGGAGCCGCGGTCCTTGAATCAGCTCGTGGTCCGTCGGATCGGGCAGCTCGATAACTCGGGCCATGCGGCGTCCTGGCGCGTGGACTCGGGGAGTATTCGCTCCACCATACGCGGCC
Organism: Chloroflexota bacterium; assembly: GCA_022820025.1. Lineage (GTDB taxonomy): Bacteria > Chloroflexota > UBA11872 > UBA11872 > UBA11872 > UBA11872. The sequence goes on along the minus strand of JAJEGF010000031.1, from coordinate 42,654 downwards.
GATTGCGGCCCGAACGGATGCATAGGCGCACGGACTATCACGCCATTCATCTGGGCTACAGTCCAAGCCCAAATGCCCCAGCCACATCCTGTGCCCGCACCCCCTCCACCCTGGACGATCCGTGCCGCGACCGTGAACGACGCCGAGGCAATCGAAACCGTCCGCATTGCCACCTGGAAGGCCTGCTACCGGGGGTTTCTTCCCGACACCTATCTCGACGACCTCGAGGTCGAGTCCCGTAGGGTCGACCGCATCCGCCAGGGCATCGAACGCGCGGATGGCGCCGTGCGCGTCGTCGCCGTCGCCGAATCCCGGGTCATTGGCATGGGCATGGCCGGTTCTCCGGAGGAGCCTGAGTCGGACCCGCAAGTCGGAGAGCTCTATGTGCTCTACGTGCTGCCCGGCTGGCAAGGGCAGGGTGTTGGCCGCGCACTCTGGCAACGAATCTCGGCCGGTCTGTCCGCCCGCGGCTATCGCACAGCCATCCTTTGGACCCTGCGAGACCGTTCTCCCACCCGCCGCTTCTACGAAGCAAACGGCTGGAGGTTCGACGGCGCCGACGACGAGTGGGGCGAGGGCTTCTCGATTCCCATCGTCCGCTACTCCTGCAATCTCGGGCGGTCGGCGTGACCGCGGCACGACCTTGGACGATTCGAACGGCGACCCTCGACGACGTCGAGGCCTTCGAGGCCGTACGCATTTCGACCTGGAAGGCCTGCTTTCGCGGGATCGTCTCGGACGAATTCCTTGACGGCCTCAGGCTCCCGCGGCACCGCATCCAGCGGTGCCGCGACGTGATCGAAGACTCCGAAGGATCGGCAGTGTTTGTCGCCTGCGCCGGCGATCGGTTCATCGGCATGGGCATGGCCGAGCAGGTGAGTGACGCCTCCCTGGAATCCCATATCGGTGAGGTCCGCGCGCTCTATGTCCATCCCGATTGGCAGGGGCGCGGTGTGGGACGGGCGTTGCTCGGTGCCCTGACTATGGCGCTTCGCGACCGCGGCTATCGCGCCGCCGTCCTCTGGACCCTGCGTGACTTGACCTCGACCCGCCGCTTCTACGAGGCCACTGGCTGGACCTTTGACGGCGCGGAGGACACCCACGACTGGCACGGCCTGGTCCACCTGGTCCGCTACGCCCGCGATCTCACCGAGTCCGCGTGAACCGCCCGCGCTGCCCCTGGGCCGGCGACGATCCGCTGATGCAGGCCTACCACGACCAGGAGTGGGGCGTCCCCCTTCACGACGACCGCGCCCTCTTCGAACTCCTCACGCTCGAAGGCGCCCAGGCTGGCCTGTCCTGGCGCACGGTCCTGCACCGCCGGCAGGGCTACCGCGAGGTGTTCGACAACTTCGACATCCAGCGAATCGCCGCCTACGCCCCCGCCGACATCGAAGCCCGCCGCGCCGACCCCCGCATCATCCGTAATCGCGCCAAGATCCAGTCCACCGTCGGCAACGCCCGGGCGTCGCTGCGAGCCATCGACGAACTCGGCTCGCTGGACGCGCTCATGTGGTCCTTCGTGGACGGCCGCTCGCTACGCAACGCCTTCCACTCCATGGGCGACTTGCCAGCCCAAACCGACGTTTCCCGGGCGATGAGCCGAGACCTAAAGCGCCGCGGCTTCAAGTTCGTCGGCCCCACCATCTGCTACGCCTTCATGCAAGCCGCCGGCCTGGTCAACGACCACCTCGTCACCTGTTACCGCTACAACGAGGTTTGAGAGGGAACCGCCCGCAATCCCGGTTGTACGCTCTGACATGATCAGGCTGCACACCCAGCGCCTGTGCAGGACAAAGGAATCGCGGCCATGAACACCGAACTACTCTTCAAAGCGGCCCGCCCGTACCAGGAGGACGTCCTGGCGCTCCCGGTGGAGGACTTGGACCAGGCCTCCCAGTGGTACGCCAATGCCCTCGGCCTCACCGAAGTGGAACGCCGCGACGACCCCGTTCCAACCGTCATCATGCAGCGCGACGGCGTCCGGATCGGCTTCGCCATCAACGGCGGCGACGCCTCAAACGAAGGCGCCGCCATCCTGGTCAGTGACATCGAGCGCGCCCGCCGCGAACTCGAAGCCAGCGGCCTCACCCCGGGCGAATCACGCATCGACGACCACGATGGCCAGAACATGAGCGTCTTCTTCCTGGTCGCCCCCGACGGCCTCTGCTACTACTTTTACCAACCCATCGACTAGACGGAGTCAGTCCCGCGCTGCGGCACTGACGACCGGCAGTCGAATCGGAAGGTCAGCTACCGCTCGCCTGCCATCGCTCGCAGCCTCGCCACAAACGACGCCTCATTCACCTCAACCGCCCCAACCGGAATCGGCCGGTCTGCCGCCACTGCCTCTCGCACCAATGCCCCGTACGACAGCCCCAGCGGCAACACGCCTTCGGCCTCCAGCGTCTCGGCCCGATCAATCAGCCCATACACCATCCGACCGCCCGAGCCATCCAACGTGTCCCCAGGCCGCAGGTCACGCTTCGCATACGCCAACACTTCCGAGGTTGGCGTCTCGAGCGGCAGTCCCGACGAAGCCCCCAGCAGCGCCGCCTGCGCAATGCTCAGCGGCGTCTCGATCCCGCACAGGTGGTATTCCCGAAACAGCGCCATCCGCTGCCCGTCCGCCGACACCCGCGTCCCGTGGATCCGCATGTCCTCCCGGATGTGCCCGTCCGCCGAGGTCACCACCGCCCACACGCCGTCGGCAATGTTCTCGGGCAGTTCCGATTCCCCATCCGGACCCACGCCGTTCGCCAGGTCCACCACCCCGTCGCCGTCCAGTAATCCGCCGGACTCTGTACGCGCAAACAGGTCCGCCAACTCATTCAGCCCCGCCGACGGCTCGTGCATCCCTCGCCGATCCGGTGGCAGCCCCGTCATGTTCGACACCGCGCACATTTCGATCTGCGCCTTTGATCCGTCCCGGAACGAGTTGTACATCTGCGCGTTCAGCCGCAGCCGCACTGTCGCCTCAGTGTCGTATCCAAGCCGCGCCAGCGCTCGGTCCGGATCGCCATGCCGGTCCGCCGGGTATCGCCGCGTGCCGCGTCCAATGGCCACGACTTCCAGACCCAGGGCATTAGCCCAGTCAAACAGCTCCATGATCGCCACCGGCTGATCGCCGGCCGCCAGGCTGTACACCACCCCCTGCCGCCGCGCCTCCCGCGCCAGCGCCCACCCGCAACTCACGTCGGCCTCCACCGTCACCATCACCACGTGCTGGCCCTGCCGCAGCGCCCCCCACGCATTCCGGGCTGCCACCTCCGGAGTCCCGGTCGCCTCCACCAACACCTCGATTGGCGCCGACTCCAGCACCTCCGCATCCGGCGCCAGCACGGCCGCCCCCGATGCGATGGCGTCCCGCGCCTTGCTGGCGCTATCGCACTGTTGCCACTGCCCGTCAGCCCAGCCCGCCGCCTTCAGCGCCTCACAAGCGTTGTCCACGTTCGGATCCGCCACCGCCGCCAGCCGCAACCCGTCGATCTGCGCAATCTGCGCCGCCACGCTTGTCCCAAACCGCCCCGCGCCGGCCAGCCCCACCGTGATTGGCTGCTCTGCAGCGTCGCGTGCCTCAAGCCGTTCCAGCAATAACCGCAGCATCTACCCGCACCCGGATACCTGAGACCTCTTGCCCCAACCTTAGCCCGCTGATCGAGAGCGCCTCGGCACACGCGCCGCCGCCGAGCTTCCAAAAACCCGCCGCAAACATCCTCACGCCCAATCGCTTAAGCTGGACTGTTATGGCCGACGCCTCCATCGTCATCCGCGGCGCGCGGGAACACAATCTCAAGGACATTGACCTTGAGATTCCTCGCAACAAGCTCGTGGTCATCTCCGGCATCTCCGGCTCCGGCAAGTCCAGCCTCGCGTTCGACACGCTCTACGCCGAAGGCCAGCGCCGCTACGTCGAGTCCCTCTCCGCCTACGCCCGCCAGTTCCTCGGCCAGCTCGAGAAGCCCGACGTCGACCAGATCGAGGGTCTCTCGCCCGCCATCTCCATTGACCAGAAGGCCACCTCCCACAACCCCCGTTCCACCGTCGGCACCGTCACCGAGATCTACGACTACATGCGCCTCCTCTGGGCGCGCATCGGCCAGCCCCACTGCCACTCCTGCGGCGAGCCGCTGTCTTCCCAGACCATCCAGGAAATGGTCGACCTGATCCTGGAGTGGGACGAGGACACCCGCTTCATGGTTCTCGCCCCCGTCATCATCCACCGCAAGGGCGAGCACAAGGGCGTGTTTGATGACGCCCGCCGCGCCGGCTTCGTCCGCGCCCGTGTCGATGGCCTGGTCGTCCCTCTCGACGACGTCCCCGACCTCGACCGTAACCTCTGGCACGACATCGACATCGTCGTCGACCGCCTCACCCCCAAGCCCGACTCCCGCATGCGCCTGGCCGACTCCCTCGAAACCGCACTCCAACTCGGCGAAGGCTTCGTCACCATCCAGATCGTCGACGGCGACGAGTTGACCCTCAGCGAACGGCTCGCCTGCAAGAACGGCCACGTCAGCCTCGCCAACCTCGAACCTCGCCTCTTCTCCTTCAACACCCCCCACGGCGCCTGCCCCGACTGCAACGGCCTCGGCTCCAAGCTGGAACTCGACCCGGCCCTTATCATTGCCAACCGCAGCCTCTCCATCTCCCAGGGCGCGATTGCCCCCTGGGTCAAGGCCCACACCCGCGAGACCTCCCTCACCCGCCACGTCATCGAAGCCCTCGCCCGCAAATACGGCTTCCGCACCAACACCCCCGTCGAGCGTCTCGACCCTGCCATCGTCGACGTCATCCTTTACGGCGCGCCCGGCCAGCCCTTGGTTGTCCAGTACACCAACGCCGCCGGCCGCCGCCGCGCCTACGAGTTTGAGTTCGAAGGCGTCGTCCCCAACCTCCGCCGCCGCTACGAAAACACCGAATCCGAGTACATCCGCGGCGAGATCGAGCGCTACATGACCCGCCGCATGTGCCCCGTCTGCCTGGGCGCTCGCCTGCGACCCGAGTCCATGGCCGTCACCATCGGCGGCAGTTCCATTCACGACGCCACCGCCATGACGATCCAGGCCGCCGCCGCCTTCTTTGCTGGCCTCAGGCTCAGCAAGCGCGACGCCACCATCGCCGTCCAGGTCCTCAAGGAAATCAACGCCCGCCTCGGCTTCCTGGAAGCCGTCGGCCTCGAGTACCTCACGCTCGAACGCTCCGCCGGCACCCTCTCCGGCGGCGAGGCCCAGCGCATCCGCCTCGCCACCCAGATCGGCTCCGGCCTCGTTGGCGTCATGTACATCCTCGACGAGCCCAGCATCGGCCTTCACCAGCGCGACAACGCCCGCCTCGTCCGCACCCTCGAGGGCCTGCGCGACCTCGGCAACACCGTCATGGTGGTCGAGCACGACGAGGAGACCATCCGCTCCGCCGACTGGGTCGTCGACATCGGCCCGGGCGCCGGCGAACACGGCGGCATGGTCGTCGCCGAAGGCCCGCCGGACCTCATCGAAGCCCACCCCGACTCCCTCACCGGCGCCTACCTCGCCGGCCGCGAGCACATCCCCGTGCCTGTGGCCCGCCGCCCCGGCAACGGCGCCAACCTGACCCTCGAGGGCGTCCGCGCCAACAACCTCAAGTCCCTGTTCGTCCGTTTCCCTCTTGGCTGCTTCATCTGCGTCACCGGCGTCTCCGGCTCCGGCAAGAGCACCCTCATCGAGGACGTGCTCTACCGCGCCCTGGCCCAGCGCATCTGGGGCAGCCGCAACGTCCCCGGCGAGCACTCCCGCATTCGCGGCCTCGAACACATCGACAAGGCCATCGAGATCGACCAGTCCCCCATCGGCCGCACCCCGCGCTCCAACCCCGCCACGTACACCAGCGCTTTCACCCCCATTCGCGACCTGTTCGCCGCCGTCCCCGAGTCCCGCGCCCGCGGCTACAAACCCGGCCGCTTCTCCTTCAACGTCAAGGGCGGCCGCTGCGAGGCCTGCGAGGGCCAGGGCCTCAACCGCATCGAAATGCAGTTTCTGCCCGACGTCTATGTCAGTTGCGAGGTCTGTGAAGGCGCCCGCTACAACCGCGAAGCTCTCGACATCACCTACAAGGGCAAGACCATCGCCGACGTGCTCGCCATGACCGTCGAAGACGCCCATGCCTTCTTCCAGAACATCCCGTCCATCGAGCGCAAGCTCGGCACCCTCGTCGATGTCGGCCTCGGTTACATCCGCCTCGGCCAGCCCGCCACTACCCTCTCCGGCGGCGAAGCCCAGCGCATCAAGCTCGCCTCCGAGCTCTCCAAGCGCGCCACCGGCAAGACCGTCTACATCCTCGACGAACCCACCACCGGCCTCCACTTCGCCGATACCCGCAAACTCATCCAGGTCCTCCAGCGCCTGGCCGACGCCGGCAACACCGTCATCGTCATCGAACACAACCTCGACGTCATCAAGTCCGCCGACTGGATCATCGACCTCGGCCCAGAAGGCGGCGACGCCGGCGGCGAACTCATCGCCGAAGGCACCCCCGAAGACGTCGCCGCCAAACCCGACAGCTACACCGGCCAATATCTCCAGCGTGTTCTTGCCCCCGGTGCCCGTCGCCGAGGCCCGTCGCGCAACGGCCAGACCGCCAGCCCGGCATCACCGGATGTCCGGCCCGAATCGACTTCGGCACAATCCACGGAGGCAAAGGCCGTCGCACCAGCCTGAGGCGCCTCCACACGTCTGAATTGAAAGGAATCAGCTACGTGGAAGGAATCGGCGGCTTCTTTACGGTTATCGCGATAATTGTTCTGTACTTTCTTCCAACAATCATAGTTTCCACCAAGATTCATCGCGAAAAGACAATGGTAATCGCGCTTAATGTCTTCCTGGGTTGGACACTGATTTGTTGGTTTATTGCCCTCTATATGTCGCTCTCGCGAGAAGGCCTTGAACAGCTGCAAGCCAATCAGGCGATCACCGTTGACGCGCTGAAGAGCCAGTACGAATCTGAGATCAAGGAGCTTCGGCGCAAAAACCGTGAACTCTACAGTGCGCAACGACCCCAACGGACGGCCGACTCATCGCAACACGACGCGGAACTCTCCAACCGTCAGGCCGAACTCTCCACCCGCGAAGCCGAACTGGATAGCCTGAAGTCGGAATACGAGGAAAGACTGCGCGCGCTCTCTGAAGAAAACCGCCAGGCCGCCAGCCAGCCGCAGGCCCAGGTCACTGCCGCGCCGCAGCCCGAGGCCCAGCCGAGCCCGGAACCGCAGGGCCTCCCGGCGCAGGCCGAATACGAAGGCGAGGCGCTCTACGTCGTCATCCCCAGCCAATTCGAGCGCGTCGTCGCCGAAACCCTCAGCCGCCGCTTCACCGATCAAGAAGTCGAAGTCGAGGACGACGCCGCCAGCCGGGGCATCGACCTCAAGCTCTTCGAGTCCGGCGGAAGTCAATCGCAGCCATCAGCCATCGTGCAGTGCAAGCTGCAAGCCCATGACGATGCCGTTGAGTACCGGGCCGTCAGCGACCTCCTCGGATCCATGTCGCTCCACGGCGCCCAACGCGCTTACCTCATCACCACCGGCAACTTCTCGGACGACGCCCAGCGCATGATCGAGAGCGGAACCATGAAAGACTGCCTCTTCCTCATCGACGGCATGACCTTCAACCAATGGCGCACCCAATCCGGCCTCGCCCCGGTCCACTACCTCAGCCTCGCGGGCTGACGCATCGCCCCCGCAAATGCCTGGCTCCTAGTGAAGGACAGCCAACCATGAAAGCAGCAACCGGTCGATTTCAGGACCACGGTGCCGTCGTCACCGGCGGCGCCACCGGCATCGGCGGCGCCATCGCGGAACGCCTTGCCGCCGAAGGCGCATCCGTCCTCATCGCCGACATCAACGCTGACGGCGCCAAAGAACGCGCCGCCCGCATCCGGGCCAACGGCGGCGTCGCCGCCGCGCACGCCACCCACGTCGGTGAAATCGACCAGGTCCGGGCCATGATCCAGGCCGCCGTCGATCGCTGGGGTCGCCTCGACATCATCGTCAACAACGCCTACCCCGCCATGGAAGCTGTGACCGGTGGCGCCGAAGACGTTCCGCCCGACGATTACGACCGCGCCATGGCCGTCCTCGTCAAGGCCAGCTACCTTTCGGCCAAATTCGGCGTGCCCCACCTGCGCCGGGCCGGCGGCGGCAGCATCGTCAACATCTCCAGCATCCACGGCCTGCTTGTGGCTCCCGGCGCCCTCGTCTACGAGACTGGCAAGGCCGCGCTCATCGCCGCCACCCGCCAGATGGCCGTCGAATATGGCCGCGACGGAATACGCGTCAATGCCATCGCCCCCGGCCACATCGTCACCGAGAACATCCAGGCCGGCATCTGGGACGACAACCCCAGTGGCTTCGAATTTTTCACCGCCCAGTACCCCGTCGGCCGCTGCGGCCGCCCCGAAGACATCGCCGCCGCCGTCGCCTTTCTTTGTTCCCAGGACGCCTCCTTCATCACCGGCCACACCCTGGTTGTCGACGGCGGCCACTCCCTCCAGATCCAGGAAAACTTCGGCGTCGCCCAGGCCAAATACATGCAAGATCACCCGGAAACTCAGCTTCCGTATTGATTCCGGGGCCGTGACGGTCGGATGTTGCGGGTGAGTCCCCATGCTTGCCGGCCATTGAATCGCACCCTGATGTCGGTGGGGACATCGTCGATGGGACACTCACAAGTCTCATGGTAGTGATGACTGATCAGTCCGGCGGGCTCCTGCTCGATTCCCCGGGAACTGGCTTGATTCGGGCTCGTTTCATGCGGGTAGGGGCGGATTCGCCGGCGGCGATGGCGAGGAGGGCGGAGAGGGCGGCGAAGGCGAGCATGAGGAAGGCGGTGGAAGTGAAGTCAAGGACGTCGACGGCGACGCCAAGACCCAGGGGAGTGAGGGCCACGCCAATATCGCGCAGGAAGGCGTGGGTTCCGAGGGCGGCGCCGAGACGCTCGCGCGGGGCGCGATCCACGACGGTTGAGGTGATGGTGGGAATCGCGCCGCCGCCGAGGCCGAAGGCAAGACCGAACAGCACGTAGGTGGCGGCGTTGCCGGCCTGACTGACGAGGACGCTGACCAGGCCCATGGCCAGGGCGCTGGGGACGTAGACCCAGAGGCGGCCGTATCGGTCGGACATGGCGCCGGCGACGATGGCGACGGGGAAACGCATGAGGGTGGAGAGGGAGATGGCAATACCGATCAGGAAGGGCTGGAGGTCGAGGACTTCGCCGCCGAAGAGGGGGTAGAAGAAGGCCTTGAAGCCGAAGATGGGCACGGCCAGGGCCATGGCCATGCCGTTGACGAACAGCAGCCGGCCTGGGGAGTAGATGGCGCGGCGGACGAAGCGAAGCGGGTTCTCACGAGGTAGAGCTGTGGATTCAGAGGCGCGGACGGGCGGTGGGTCGTCCTTTACATAACGCTTCACCATGAACATCCCGGTCAGGATGGCCAGGACGGTCAGGAGCATTCCAATGCGCCAATGGGCCACGGTGGCGACCGCGCCGACGACGACCGGCGAAAGAAAGCCGCCCATCATGGTGGCGGAGCTGACGGCGCCCAACATGCGGCCGCGTTCGCGCTCGGGGGCCTGGCGCGCGACGTAGGCCTGGGCGGCGGCGCTGGCGGTGATGGATCCGGCGCCCTCGACGATGCGCCCGAGCAGCAGCAGCCAGTAGAAGGGCGCCGAAACCGTGAGGATGACGCCGACGATGGCCAGCGCGCCGCCACCGTAGAAGAGGGGATGCAGTCGGACGCGGTCGACCATTGCCCCGATGGGCAGGTTGATGATCAGGCGGGCGACGGCAAAGCTGGCGATGAGAGCGGCCAGGGCCGTTCCGGCGGTGTCCTCGAAATTGAAGTCGCGGCTGATCGGCGCCAGCACCGACGCGATGGAACCGTTGCCGAAGGCCACCGCGACGGTGATGGCCATGGACGCCAGGACATCGCGCGGCAGGTCCAGGATGGCGAGCCAGGGGAGGCGGCGTCGGGGCGGCATTCAGGGCCAGTCCGGCCTTCGGGTTAGTGGGCCCCTACGGCGCCCCCGAAGGCAGGCGAGGCGAGGTCAGTTCTTGACATGGATGACCTGGTTGTCGATGGCGGAGTCGTAGCCGGCGAAGACGAGCTGGAGGTTGCGGCGGCCCTCGGCGAGGGTGTGGAGCGGTGGGGCGTCGCCGCGGACGGCGTCGGCGAAGCGGCGGAAGATGGGCGTGAAGCCGAGTTCGTCGGCGTCAGTGTTTTCCAGCACTTCGGTTCGATCTTTGGTATGCAGGACGGCTTCGCCGCCATCGAGGCGGATGGAGCCGAGATCGCCATGCACTTCCGTCAAGCCGGTGGCGCTGGTGGCGCTCCAGGCCGCCAGCACGAGCGAGGAGGCGCCGCTGGCGTGGCCGAGCATGAGGGCGGCGGTGTCGTCCACGTCCTGCTCCCGCACGTGGGTGTCAACGCGGGCGAATACCTGGGTGATGGGGGACTGCAACATGGCCTCGGACGTGTAGAGGTTGTGGTAGCCGTTGTCCAGCAGGGCACCCCCGCCGGCGTCCTCGCGACGGCTGCGCCAGGTGGGGTCGTAGGCGGCCGCGCCCACGTACCAGCCGCTGCCCATGTGCTCCATGCGGAACATGAAGGGGTGGCCGATGCGACCGGCCTCAATGGCGGCCAGGGCGGCCGCCGTGCTGGGGCGGTTGAGGTAGTTGTGCATGATCCCGGCGGGAAGATCGCAATTCTCGACCTCGGCGATGATTTCGTCGGCCTGCGCCAGCGAGGTGGCCAGCGGCTTTTCGCTGAGGAAGGGCGTGCGGGTGCGGGCGGCACCGATGCAGACGGGGGCGTGGAAACGATGGGGCACGGCGATGTCCACGGCGTCCACGAGGCCGGAACGCAGCAGGTCGCGATAGTCCGGGAAACGGGCCTCCGCCGGTACGCCGAAGCGATCACTGATGAGGTTGAGGCGCTCGGGTGTGGGGTCCGCCACGGCGGTGACCTGCCAGACGTCCGGCATGCGCTGAAGGACGGGGGCGTGGCCCTGTTCCTGGATGCGGCCGCAGCCGATCAGGCCCATGCGCAGGGGTGCGGCCATCAGGCGTTCTCGCCGCCGAGGTCGAATCCCAGGCGTTCGGTGAGGTAGCGGGAGTTGGCTTCCAGGCTCTGGCGGGGGGTGGTCTGGGAGCGGTCGAGTTCGACGGTCAGCCAACCGTCGTAGCCGGCTTCGCGGGCCACGTCCAGCAAGGCGGGCAGGTCCACCACGCCGGTGCCCAGTTCACCGAAGAATGCGATGCGGGGGGCGTGGTCCTGGGCGCTGGCCACATCAGGCGTCTCAACGTCGAGTTCCGGCACGTAGTCCTTGATGTGCATGTAGGTGAGGATGTCGCGGTAGGCAGAGGCGACCTCCACCGGGTCGTCGCCGGCCTTGGCGATGTGGGCGGGGTCGAGCGCCAGCTTGACGAGATCGGTGTCGACGGCATCGAAAAAGCGAGTGATCTCGTCGCGCTGTTCGATCACGGTGTTCCAGTGCGGGTGCATGCCGGCCACGATGCCCTTGTCACGAGCCGCGGCGGCGACTTCGCTCACACCGCTGGCAAACCTGGCCAGATCCTGGGCTGTCGGCGTACCGGTGCGCTTGCCGGGGCCCAGGACCAGGCGGTCGGACCCCATTTCATGCAGGAAGTCGATGATGGCGAGGTTGTTGGCGATGGCGTCGGCCTGCTGGCCCGGGTCGTGCAGCGGGCCGCCACCGTAAAGGGCCGAGAGTCGCAGACCACGGGCCTGGAGCATGGCCTGGAAGTCGTGGGCGCGGCCCGCGAACTGGGTGACGACGGTGCCGAAGGTCTCGGTGCCGGCGTAGCCGAAGCTGCCGATGTCGTCGATGGCCTCGACGAGATTGTCGCCCCAGGTGATCTGGTGGCAGGAACAGCGAAAGACGGCCACGGGACAACCTCGCGATGCGAAGGCGCGGGAAGGCGCCGATATCGGCGGCGTGAACGTACGTTCTGTGGGGCCGCGGGGCAACTAGCAAGCGCTTCCGGCACCGGCGTCGAGATTCGCTATCTCGCGGTTCAAACGGGATTCGCCGCGTCGCCCTGTGCCACCATCGGGCGGAACCAGCTTTGGTCAGGTGAGGTCAGAACGTGGCGAAGGGACTGGACGGCAAGGTAGCTGTGATCACTGGGGCGGGGCGTGGGATTGGGCAGGCCATTGCGGAGAGATTCGCCGCCGAGCGCGCGGCGGTGCTGGTGGCCGACGTTGATGTGGAGGCCGCCGAGGCTGTCGCGGCAGGCATCGTTTCGGGCGGTGGGTCGGCCCGGGCGCAGGCCGCCGACGTGCGGAATCCGGCGGACATCGTGGCCATGTTCGACGCGGCAGAAGCGGCGTACGGTGCCGTGGACATCGTGGTGAACAACGCGGGGATCGGCGGGGCCTCGTCCATCGCCGAACAGTCGATGGACGCGTGGGACAACATGTTTGCCATCAACGTGCGCGGAGTCTTCCTGGGCGTGCAGGAAGCGGCCCGGCGGATGCAGCCGCGTGGTTCCGGCATCATCATCAACATTGCATCGGCTGCCGGAAAAATTGCGCGACCGTACATGGCCTGCTATTGCGCGACCAAGCATGCAGTGATTGGGATCACGCGTTCCACCGCCATGGAGCTTGCGCCGTCCGGTGTGCGCGTGGTTGCTCTCTGCCCCGGCATCGTGGACACGCGGCTCTGGCGGGAGGATCTGAACCCTGACCTGACCGAACTGGAGGGCCGCGAGAGTGAGTCGGCGTGGGACGTTCGGGTGGCCGGTATCCCGATTGGTCGTCACCAAGTTCCAGCCGACGTGGCGAACGCGGCCTACATGCTGGCCAGTGACGACGCCTCGTACATCACCGGGATTTCGCTGAGCGTGGACGGCGGGATGGTGCTGCATTGAGCCAGGCGGGCGAGCCGCTGTTTCCGACGTTCGTGGTTGGCAGCCTGCCGCGGCCGGTGTGGGTGCGGGAGTTGATCGAGCGGCGCAAGCGCGGTGAGGTGAGCCCTTCCGCGGCCGAACGGGTGCTGGACGATACCGTGCCGTCTGCGATTCGGATGCAGGAAGCGGCGGGGCTGGACTACGTGTCGGACGGCGAGTGGCGGCGCGAGAGCTACGTGAAGGTGTTTGCCGACGCCGTGGCGGGGTTCGAGCCCGACCTGATCGCGGGCGGCCGAGGGGCGGCGTATCCGGCGGTGACGCAGCCGCTGCGGCAGGAGCGGCCGATCGCGCTGGACGAGGCGCGATTCGTGCAGCGGTCGACCACGCGTCGAATGCTGACGGCGGTGCCGTCGCCGTACACGATCGCGCGGCGGATGTGGAGCCCGGAGCATTCGACCGCGGCCTACGCGACGCGCGAGGACTTCATGGAGGCGTGCATTCCGATCATCAACGGGGAGCTGCAGCGGCTGACGTCGTTGGGGGTGGACGCGATCCAGTTGGACGATCCGTGGCTGGCGCTGCTGGTGGATCCGGAGTACCGGGCGCGTATGGCGATCGAGGACGTGGATCACGAGATCGAGATGGCGGTGCAGGGCGTGAACGGGGCGGTGGAAGGCGTGGATCATCCGCTGATCTCCGTGCATCTGTGCCACGCGCACGCCAACCGGCAGCACAGCACGCGGGGGCCGTACGACCTGGTGATTGGCGCGCTGGGCCGCATGAACGTTCATCGATTTGCGATGGAATTCGCCACGCCGGACGCCGGCGGCATCGAGGTGCTGACGCAGTTTCCCGAAGACAAGTTGCTTGGTTTAGGCGTGATCGATCACACCGACATCAACGTCGAGACGCCGGATACGGTCGTGGAGCGGGCCGAGGCGGCGATGCGGTACGTTCCCGCCGAGCGGCTCACGCTGAATCCCGATTGCGGGTTTGCGCCGTCCAGCATCAATCCGATGGATCTGGATGAGGCGTATCTGAAGCTTCGGGCGTTGTGTGTGGGGGCTGAGCTGCTGAGGGAGAGGCACGGGAAGTGAAGGACCACAACGGCGATTCTCAAGAGACGGCTTGTTCGGATGCTGTTGGCAAACGCGACCGAGAGGCGCGAAGGGCGGCGGTCGCCCGATTCCGCCGACGGCGAGCCAAGATGAAGCGCATCAAGATGTCCACCGAAGAGATCCTGGCCGCAATCCGTGAAGGGCGTAGCTAACTGTCGGGGCTCGTCTATGCGGCGCTCGAACGCGATATCGCTGTGCGTAGACGCAATAGGGCCTGGGCGCTGGCGAGGGTCAGGAAGGCGGCGGCGACGGCGGCGGCGTAGTCGAGGAGGTTGAGGCCCCAGCCGAGGTAGGCGATCAGGAAGGGGTAGTAGACCATCCAGCTCTTGACGCTGACCGGCAAGGGCGTGCGGAAGCGGTCAGCGAGGTAAAGCAGGACGTTGGCGAGGGGGTAGGCGGCGGCGTAGGCCAGGCCGATTTCGCCGCGAAGCGCGCCCACGGCCACAAGCCCGCCCACCACGGTGAGTTCGCGAACGTGGTCGCAGACCTGGTCGAGGAGGGCGCCGAAGTTGGAGGCGAGGCCGCGGGCTCGGGCCAGTTCGCCGTCGAGGAAGTCCAGGACGAGCGTGGCGATGAAGAGGACGAGGGCCAGGCGGGGGAACGGGACGATCAGGGCGGCCACGACGAAGCCGAGCGGAATCTGGCTGAGCGAGAGCGCGTTGGGGTGGACGCGTGCCAAGGCGAGGGCCTTGATGACCGGTCGCACCAGGTACCCGCCCAGCCGGCGCAGCGGGGCCAGGAGCAGTCGCTCGAGGGTGGAGTAGGAGCCGGGGGGCGGCGACTTGGGCGGAGGTCCCTCACCCGGCCCTCTCCCAGCGGGAGCGGGTGGAGCGGGGGCCGACATTGGCGTGGGTTACCAGGCGAGCTGGTCGGCGAAGTAGGCGCGCAGGTTGTCGGCGGCGACGCGGTCCTGCCGCATGGAGTCGCGTTCGCGGACGGTGACAGTCTGGTCGTCGAGGGAGTCGAAGTCGACGGTCACAGCGAAGGGAGTGCCGGCCTCGTCCTGGCGGGCATAGCGGCGGCCGATGGAGCCGCTGGCGTCGTAGAAGACCGGCCAGTTGGCGCGCAGGTCGTCGGCGATGCGGGTGGCCAGTTCCACCAGCGGCGGCCGGTTGCGGGCCAGAGGGAAGACGGCGACCTTGAACGGGGCGAGCCGCGGGTCCAGGTTCAGGAAGGTGCGCGGCTTGCCGGCGACTTCCTGCACGGTGTAGGCGTCGGCGAGGAAGGCCAGGGCGGCGCGGTCCACGCCGGCGGCGGGCTCGATGACGTAGGGCGTCACGTGCCGCTTGGCCGCGTCGTCGAAGTACGACAGGTCGGTGCCGCTGGCCTCGGCGTGGCGTTGAAGGTCGAAGTCGGTGCGGTTGGCGATGCCTTCCAGTTCGCCCCAGCCGAAGGGGAACTGGTACTCGATGTCGGTGGTGGCCTTGGCGTAGTGGGCCAGTTCCTCGGGGCTGTGGGGGCGCAGGCGCAGGCGTCGCGGTTCCAGCCCAAGGTCTTTCCACCAGCCGAAGCGGGCATCGACCCAGTCCTCATGAGCCACGTCGTCCTGGCCGGGCTCGACGAAGTACTGCAACTCCATCTGCTCGAACTCGCGGCTGCGGAAGATGAAGTTGCCGGTGGTGATCTCGTTGCGGAAGGCCTTGCCGATCTGGGCGATGCCGAAGGGCATCTGCACGCGGGCGGTGTCGCGCACGTTCTTGAAGTTGACGTAGGTGGACTGGGCGGTTTCGGGGCGCAGGTAGGCGACGGAGGCGTCGTCTTCCACTGGACCAACGAACGTACGGAACATCGTGTTGAACATGCGGGGGTCGGTGAGTTCGCCGCCGTCGTGGGGGCACGTGCCGTCGGCCACGTCGTCCTCGCGGAAGCGGCGGCGGCACTTCGGGCATTCCACCAGCGGGTCGGCGAAGTGCTCAATGTGTCCGGAGACCTCCCAGATGCGCGGGTGCATGAGGATGGAGGCGTTGAGACCGACGACTTCAGGGCGCACATGCACGACGCGCCGCCACCAGGCGTCCTTGATGTTGCGGATCAGCTCGGCGCCCAGCGGGCCGTAGTCCCAGGTGCTGGCGAAGCCGCCATAGATCTCGGAGCTGGGGAATACGAAGCCTCGGCGCTTGGCCAGGGACGTCAGGGTTTCAAGGTCGGGAGCAGGCATGGGTGTCCTCGTGGGTATCCAGGGTTATGGGGATGGCGTACGGTCTGACGCCATATCGTCGGTGTTACGCCCCGGGCTCTGGCCGGGGCGCGGAACCCGCGCCCGCCCGTTCCAGGATGTGGGCGGATGAGATGTCGCGTTCGACGACGGCCGTGGCGTAGGCGCGGAGGGCGGTGCGGAGTTCGGCGCGGGTGCGCGGGTCGGCGCACAGCCGGGCGGCGCCAGTCAACCCTTCGAGGGCGATGAAGCGCAGGGTCTTCAGCGTGTCAATGCTCAGCGGATGGCTGGCCTGATCTCGCGAACAGCCTGAGCACACGACGCCGCCGGTACGGGGCGCGAAGGCGTGAGCGTTGGCTTCAATGGCGAGACCGCAGACCGTACAGCGCCAGAGTTCGGGAGCGTATCCGTGCTGGTCCAGCAGGTTGAGGGCGAGGGCGGACAGGAGTGGTTCGGGATCCGCCGTCCGCTGGTTCAGCGCGCTGAGGAACGCGGTCAAGGTCGAATAGGCGTCAGGTTCCGCCTCACCGTCTTCGCTGAGGCCGTCCAAAAGCTCGACAGCCCAGCCGGCGGCGGCAAAGGCTGTCAGGTCGTCGCGGAAGCGAGGGTACGTCTCCAGGCTTTGCGCCTGGGTAAGTACGTCGAGATTGGCCCCCACCACGCCCACCAGGCGCACGCGGCTGAAGAGTTCGATGTGAGGGGCGAGCTGACTGGTAGGTCGCCGACAGCCGCGGGCCACCAGGCGGCGGCGGCCGAACTCGTGCGTGAAGAACGTGACGATTCGGTCCGCGTCGCCCAGGTCGCGGCGACTGAGCACGACGCCTTCGGCTTTATAGGTGCTGGATCGCTGGAGAACGGCCACGGGTAAGCCTAGCGTGAGTCTCGGGCGTCGGCGGACGACGGATCGGCCTGGCGGCGAATCACGTCAACGGCCTCAACCCGCGGGCCGCGCATGCGACGCACGCGCAGCAGCCAACCTTCGTGTTCGACCGCATCGCCGGGCTTGGGGACGGCGTCGAGGCGCTGCATGACGAATCCGGCAACCGTGACAAAGTTGCCCGCCGGCAATTGGCACCCGGTGGACTCCACCAGCCGGTCGGCCCGCAGCGTGCCGGCGACGACGAAGCGGTCCGGCCCGAAGTGCTGAACGTCTCGGGGTGGGGCGTCGTGTTCGTCGCGAATCTCGCCCACGACTTCTTCGACCAGGTCTTCCAACGTGACAATTCCGGTGGGCGAACCGTGCTCGTCCACTACCAGGGCCAGGTGCGCGCGGTCGCGGCGCATGGCCACGAGCAACTCGCCAACCAGCGCGGTGTCCGGCGAGACGTGCAGGGATCGAATCGCGTCGTCCGGCAGCGGCTGGTCAATGGCGTCTGGATCGATTGTCAGGAGATCCTTCACGTGAACGAAGCCGACGATGGCGTCCGGCGAATTGCGATAGAGCGGGAATCGCGAGTAGCCCGTGGCCACGGCCTGGCGCTCGATCTCGCGTACCGATGAACCGGCGGGCACGATGTGTACCGCCGAGCGTGGCGCCATTACGTCCCCGACTCGACGGGTCGCGAAGCGAAGCGCTCGATTGGCGAGTTGCTGCTGCGGCGCACTGATTGCACCAAGTCGACGAAGTTCGCCCAGCATCGAACCGATCTGCGCCGGTGTGTAGGCGGTGGTCAACTCGTCGCGCGGCGCCACGCCAAAGACCCTGATGGTCAGGTTGGCCAATTCGTTCAGCATCCAGAGCACGCCGCGCACGGCGTTGGCATACCCCCGATACGGCAGGGCAACCCCGAGCAACGTTCGCACCGGCTCGGCGATAGCGATGTTCTTGGGGGCCATTTCACCCAGAACCATGTGCAGGACAACCACGATGAACAGCGCGATAACGCTGGCGATCGCGTGAACCGCCGCTCCGTGAAGGCCGAGTCGTTCCGCGAAGGTGGCTTCCAACACGTCGGCGATTGCGGGCTCGGCCACGAAACCCAAGCCCAGGGAGGCCATGGTGATCCCAAGCTGCGCGCCAGTGAGCATGAACGAGAGTTCGCGCATTGAGGCCACGGCCAGTTGCGCGGCCCGCCCGCCTTCGGCAGCGCGTCGCTCAACTTCACCACGGCGACTGGCCGCAGCGGCGGTAATGGCGACTTCGGCGCCGACAAAGAAGCCGTTTACCAGGAGAAGCGCAAGCGCGACGAGGAGCAAGGCGAGCGTCATTTGGCGCTACTCGGTGGATCGTTCGGGCTCTCAAGGCGCACGCGTTCGATGCGTCGTCCGCGGACCGCTGTCACTCGAAACGTCCACCCCGCCAGCGACACGACATCCCCCTCGCGTGGGACACGCTGCAGAACGGCCATGAGTAGTCCCGCCAGCGTCTCGAATCGACCGGCGGGCATGGAGTAGCCAGCGGACTCGCGGAGTTCGTCGCGACGTATTTGCGCCGCCACGTCGAATGCGCCGTCGTCCAGCGGTGTTACCAGCGCGGCCTCGGGCTTGTCGTGCTCGTCCTCGATGTCACCTAGCAACTCTTCCACGATGTCTTCCAAGGTGACGATGCCGGCGGGCTGTCCGAATTCATCGTCGACAAATGCCATGGCGTGATGATCGGCCTGCATTTCGAGCAACAGCGATCGCAGGTCGCGCGCGGCCGGGACAACCAGGGCATCCTGGGACTTGGTCACGACGGGGGTATTGGCTCGAGCCGACGCGGGTAGTGACAAAACATCCTTGACATGGGCGATTCCCACGTAGCCACTCCGGTCCGCGGCCCGTATTGGGAAACGCGAATAGCCGGTCTGAATCGACCTGTGAGCCAGATCGGCCAGAGTGGCAGTGGCGTCGATGGCCGCGACCTGGGAGCGCGGCACCATCACGTCGCCGGCGGAGGTTCGACCGAGCCCGAGGGCGCGGTCGAGCACCTCGTACTCGATGCCCTCGATGGTGTTTTCGCGAGCGGCCCAGCGCAACGCCTCGCGCATTTCCTCGAGGGATTGGAATCCTTCAAGTTCCTCACGGGGCGCCAGGCCAACCAGGCGCATCGAAGCGTTGGCCATGGCGTTGAGCAGGCGAATCACTGGCGAGAAGACCGTATTGACGAACATGGCGGGCGGCACGAAAAGGCGGGCCGTGGCCATCGGGCGCGAAATGGCCAGGTTCTTGGGCGCCAGCTCGCCCAGGACCATCTGAATCACCGTGGCCAGCGTGAGCGCCAACGCGGCGGTCAACGCGACGAGCGCGCCGTCCTCAATTCCTGGGATCCAGGCAAGCGCCGGCCGCAGCAACGGGCCGATGGCGCTATCCACCACAAAGCCCAGGACCAGCGAGCTGACCGTGATGCCCAGCTGCGCACCCGAAAGCTGAAACGAGAGCGTTTCCAGGCCCCGCCTGACCGCGCGGTCCCGCCGTGCGCCGCGGGCGGCGGCGGACTCGACTTCATAACGATCCACAGCCACAAGCGCGAACTGTGCGCCCGCGAACAGGCCGTTAATGGCGATCAGGCCAAAAAAGACCAGGACGCCCACGAGGATGTCGATAGCTCGTCTCCGGGACTAGCTCGCGGCGGTCAGTCCGCCGGGAGCGGCGGCGGGACGCTCAGGCGGCATTGCCGTCTTCGTCGACGCGGGTGATCTCCAGGCGCGTTATGCGAGTCTCTTTCACGGCGTGGACGCGCAACACCGCGCCGCTTACGTTGACCGATTCGCCGACCGCAGGCACCCGACCAAAGGCGCTGAATGCCAATCCACCTATGGTGTCAACGCCGTCGGCGGCGAGCCTGAGACCGAGTTCATCGTTCAGATCCGTGATCGGCAGGCTCGCGTCCACGATCAGGCGTCCGGGCCCAAGCGACACGATTGGGTCTTCGGGGACGTCGTACTCGTCCTCGATTTCGCCCACGATCTCCTCCAGCAGATCCTCAATGGTGACCAGTCCGGCCGTATCGCCGTACTCGTTCACCACAATGGCCATGTGGAGATTGTCCGCCTGCATCTCGCGCAGCAGCCGGTCGACGAATTTGGAATCCGGCACGAAGAGGGGCTCGCGCGCGAGCGACCGCAGGTCGGAGGTCTGATTCGGCTTCAGCAGTTCAGCTAGACCGTCGCGCACGTGGATGATCCCGATCACGTTGTCGAGATCGCCCTCGAATACCGGCAGCCGGGAAAGCCCGCGCGCGTACGCGGTGCGAAGCGCGACGCGCAGCGGCGTATCGGAGCTGACGGCCACGATGTCCGGACGGGGCGTCATGACTTGCCGCACGACGCGGTCGCCCAACTCAATCACGTTGGTGATCATCTCGATGTCGGTTGCATCGATGGCGCCTTCGCGGGCGCCTTCAACGGCCTCGATTACGGCGGCGTCCCGAGGGTCAGGTCCGCGCCAGGCTTCCTGTTCCCGCGGCGACAGCAAGCGCTCAAACGGCAGGCTGGCCGGCAAAAACAGGACGTACTGGCCGTAGATGAGCCAGTGGAAGCGCCGGGCAATTCGCAAGGGGTGGCGCTGCGCGAGGATGCGAGGGGTCACTCGTGCGCCGCCGGCATGCAGCACGCTCAAGACGGCCAGCGCCAGGACGACGCCGGCGGCGCGTGCCCCCATCAACTCGCCCAGTCGCTCTCCCACCGTGGTGGCGGCAAGCGCGGCCGACGCGAAGATCAGAACGGCTGCGCCGATACGCGCGCTGGCCCAAAACCGGAACCGATTGTCCAGCAACACCCGGAGACGACGCGCGGCGCGGGGTTCGGTGCTGTCCAGCCTATCGAGCGCCGTCTGCGACAGTTCCAGCGCCGCGTTTTCGGCCAATACCAGCAGCGTGCTGATCACAGTCAGCACGAGAATGAGGGCAAGTCCTACCCAACTAACCGGATCCAAGAAGGATCCACTCCCCTGCCGCGCGGCACAGTCGGGTGCTCACGCCCAGATGCCGGTCCCCGCGTGTACGCGAGGCCTCATCGCGGTCACTTGAACATCGCGGTGATGGACTCATCATTGTGGACCCGGCGGACCGCCTCCGCGAACAGCGTGGCGGTGCCGACCTGGGTGATTGTGCATGCCTTCGAGTCAGAATTCACCGGAACGCTGTCGGTAACGAAGGCTTGCGAGAGGCCCGAGCGCTTCAAAATCTCCAGGGCCTGTCCGGAAAAGATGCCGTGGGTCGCGCACGCATAGACCGCCTTCGCGCCCCGTGCCAGTAGTGCGCGGGCGCCCTCCGCCAGGGTGCCGCCCGTCGAGATCAGGTCGTCGACGATCACCGCCGTGCGCCCGTCCACTTCGCCCACCACGGAGAGGGTTTGAATCTCGTCGGGCGCCATCCGGTCCTTGAAGACGACGGCAAGCGAGGAGTTCTCCAGGCGCTGGCTGAAGTCGTAGGCGCGTGCCACGCCGCCGGCGTCCGGCGACACCACCACCAGGTCGTCGGACGCAACGCGCCCGAGGGACTCCGCGAGCAGCGGCGAGGCTTGCAGGTGATCGACCGGGATATCGAAAAACCCCTGCACGGCGGGCGCGTGCAGGTCCAGGGTAATCACGCGGCTGGCGCCCGCGGCTTCCAGCAGGTTGGCCACCAGCTTGGCGGTGATCGGCTCGCGGCCGCTCGACTTCTTTTCCTGGCGGGCGTACCCGAAGTAGGGGATCACCGCCGTGATGCGTCCCGCTGACGCTCGTCGCAGGGCGTCGATCATGATCAGCAGTTGCATCAGGTTCTCGTCCACCGGCGCGGAGGTGGACTGAATGACGAAGACGTCGGTTCCGCGCACGTTCTCGTTAATCTGTACGCGGGCTTCGCCGTCGGGAAACTGCTCGAGCCTGACCGATCCCAGCGGCTGATCGAGACGCGCGGCGATGCGCTCGGCCAGAGCCCGGTTGCTCGAGCCGGCAAACACCTTGAGTTCGCCGTCCAGTGTCGTCGCCTCGCGCGGCCTGCCGTGCAGGGGCGCCGACCCCACACGCGCACTTTCGACCACATCATATCCGGCCGGCCGCGAGCCGTTGCCGGGTTCCAACGGCGATGCCGCGGTTGCGCTGTGAGACGGCGCGCTAAGCGTCAGGTGCGTCGGCGAAAGGCCGCGTCGGCCGCCGCGAGACGCTCCAGGTCGTCGCAGCCGATGGTCTCGTCGAGATCGGTGATCTGGTAGCCGGCCACGAGTTCGCCGTCCTCGATGGCCAGGTCGACGAGTTGCGTCAGATAACGCTCGCCGGAGGTCGGGCTGGGCTGCACTCGCGGCAGGGCGCGGCGCAGCCAACTGGCCCGGAAGGCCGCCGGTCCTGCGTTGACGGTGGTCAGCGAAAGGTCTTCCGGTGAAGCGTCCGCGGATTCCACGATGCCCCGCACCAGGCCGGTCTCAGCCAGTCGGACCCGGCCAAAAGCGCCCGGATCCGGCACGTCGGCCCAGGTAATGGCTGCCACCGCGCCGGCCCTGTGGAGGGCGTCGATGACGCCGCGCACCGACGCCGGGCGCACTAGGGGGGAATCGCCATAGAGCGCGACGATCGTCTCGACGCCGCACGTAACAGCGCTGAGTCCGACTTCGACTGCGTACGCGGTGCCACGGCCATCGGGAGGCTGATTCACGGAGACGGTGCCGTCCGCCGCTGAACCAACGTCCATGCCGGGTCGAATGACGACGACCAGCGGCTCCAGGCCGGCTGCCCGTCCGGTATCCACCACGTGGGCCAGCATGGGGCGCCCGGCGACCCGGTGCATGACCTTGGGTACATCGGAGGCGAAGCGCGTGCCCTGGCCGGCCGCCATCACGATGCCGGCGGCAGCGTCTCCGGTTGACTCAGGGTCTCCGTTGTTCATCGGCTGGGGAGGAAGGGTTCGAACCTTCGATCACGGATCCAAAATCCGTTGCCTTACCACTTGGCCACTCCCCACAAGGAAAGCGTAGGCAGGCGCTGTGGGGTGGTCAAAGCTAGCCGTCCAATGACTTGGCGGGTGTCGCGAAGCGCGTCACCTGCATCCACCAGCCGTGCGACCGCAGTTGGACCTTGGCGCTTTGAGCGGCCGACTTTGACGGAAACAGCCCAAAACACGTGGGTCCGCTGCCGGCCAGAAGCGCCGGCCGGGCACCCGCGGCATCCAGGGCGTCGAGTACGTCCGCGACTTCCGGGACCAGACGGACCGCCGCGGGCTGTAAGTCATTCGTCGCCACATGCGGTAACAGCTGCCCATCGCGAATAGCGTCGACCTGCTCCAGCGTCGCCTCGCCGCCCGACCATTCGGCCGGGCGCAACTCAGCGTAGGCGTCACGCGCGGAAATCATGGCCTCGGGCCGTGCCAACAGCACCCAGCGAGTCGGGGCTGGCGGCAGGGCGTGCACCTCGTCACCGCGGGCCAGGCCCAGGGCGGTCCCCGGATCCACAAAGAACGATACGTCGGCGCCCAGCGATCGGGCCGTTTCGGCTACCGCGCCCGCCTTCGCATTCCAGAGGCGGCGGAGTCCGAGGAGCACCGCCGCCGCGTCGGTGCTTCCGCCGGCCAGTCCGGCAGCGACGGGGATGCGCTTATCGACTCGGATTCGAACGCCCTGGGTCGTGCCGATTCGCGCTTGCAGTTCGTGGGCCGCTCGAAAGGCCAGGTCGTCGGAGGGATCAAGACCCGGAACGGCGCTATCGCCCTCGATTTCCCGCGCCGCTGTGAGGTGAACCGTGTCTCCGAACTCGAGCGCCTGGAAGATCGTGACGATCTCGTGGTAACCGTCGTCACGGCGGCCGCGAACTTCAAGTCCCAGGTTGATCTTGGCCCGGGCGGGGATAACCAATGTGGTCGCGGTCACTCGACGGTCTGACGGGCGCGCGGCAACCCCACCGAATCCATGACTGACTCCTCGACTTGCCGCATCTCTCGCCGGCGCGCGTTGTCTTCGTGGCCCAGTCCAGCCAGGTGCAGGAGCGCATGGGTCAGCAGGTAGCCGAATTCCCGCTCGACGCTGTGCCCATAGGCGGCGGCCTGGGCTTGCACGCGCTCAAGCGAGATCGCCACATCGCCGGGACGCTGTGAATCGCCGCTGGGGAACGCCAGGACATCGGTGGGAGCGGACTTGCCGGCAAAGCTGCGGTTGAGGCTGGCCATGTCCGCGTCGTCCGTCAGGCGCAGGGCAACACGCCCGGTCAGCCCTGCCTCGCGCTCGACCGCGGCGGCAATCGAAGCCAAGAGCGGCCCCAAGTTGGAGGGCAAGGCCAATCCGTCGCCGAGATCTATGCGTAGATGGGGCTCCGCGCCCGCGGACGCGTTAGCCCTGGCTGAGGAGTTCGCCAACGAGCGCATTCACCGCGCGGCCGTCGACCGTTCCCTGTTCGCGCAGTCGAGCCATCAGTGGACGCATCACCTTGCCCATGTCCCGGCGGCTGGCGGCGCCGACTTCCTCGATCACCTCGCGTGCGATGGCCTCCATGGCGGCGCTGTCGATCTCGTCCGGCTGGTAGGCGCTGATGATGGCTCGCTCGGCTCGTTCGGTGTCGGCCTGCTCGGGGCGGTCGCCGTTGACATAAAGTTGGATGGCTTCGTCGCGGCGGCGGATGTCGCGCTGGATGACACGAACGACCAGGGCGTCGTCGGTGGATGCGCCGGATTCCTTGGCCTCGTACTTGATCTGGGAGATGAGAGTGCGCAGCACACGGACACGATCGGCATCACCGCCGCGCTGCGCCGCTCGCAAATCCCCGGTGAGGCGGTCGATTAACGCCATGCGGGGCTGGAACTACGTTGACTAGAGGGCGCGGGCCTCGGCTTCGGCCGCCTTCATGGCCGCCCGCCGGGCCTTGCGGCGCTTGGTGGCTTCCTTCTTCTTGCGCAGCACGCTGGGCTTGTCGTACGCCTTCCGGCGTCGAGTCTCCGTGATAATGCCC
Source organism: Chloroflexota bacterium (assembly GCA_022820025.1). Lineage (GTDB taxonomy): Bacteria > Chloroflexota > UBA11872 > UBA11872 > UBA11872 > UBA11872. Next base: position 17,647 of record JAJEGF010000031.1, on the reverse strand, counting down.
TCTTGCTGCACTTTCTTATTGAAACGGCGCAGGGCCGCATCAAAGCTCTCGTTCGCGCCAATCGTGATATGAACCAATGAACCCCCCAATTCCGACGGGCAAAACGAAACCCGCCGTACGGGCGGGTGCTGGCGGGTTGGTCCACTGGGCCGCGCGTTTTCGGTCAGGCGCCTCCTGGTGATGACCCGCCACCCCGCTAACTGGTTTGAGTATATGCGGCGCCGAAATACCGGGTCAACAGGGGCCGGTTTCACAGTAGGCGTCCGCCGTGGCTGATCTGAACTGGCTGGCGCTGGCGATCGGCGCGCCGCTGGCGCTGGTCTTCACGCTGGGCGTTCGGACGCTCGCCGCCCGGCAGGGCTGGATGGACAGACCGGGAGCCGCGCGGATTCACGCCGTGCCGGTCCCCAGGTTGGGCGGGGTGGCCATGTACGCGGCATTCGTGATCACGGTGCTGGTGGTGGCCTGGCCGTTGGATGGGCCGACCCTGGGGCTGCTGCTCGGGGCGACGCTGCTGGTGGTCTTCATCGTCGTGGACGACCTTCGCGGGATGCGTCCGCGCGACAAGTTTCTGGCCCAACTGGCCGCGGCGGCCGTGCCGCTGGTGTTCGGCGTCCGTATCGATGCGGTCAGCAATCCCTTCGAGGCGGGCGTCGTACTGCTGCATATCGCGATCGTGATCCCGTTCACACTCTTCTGGATCACCGGAATGATGAACGCCATCAACTTCGTGGATGGACTGGACGGGCTGGCCGGCGGGGTCGTGACGATCGCGGCCATCGTGCTGATCGCCCTGTCGTTGCGGCTGGGCCTGCCGGAAACCGCGACGCTGGCCCTGGTCCTGGTGGCCGTCGTCCTCGGATTCCTGCCGTTCAACGCCTACCGGTCGAGCATCATCATGGGCGACGCCGGCTCGCACTTCCTGGGCTTTGCGCTGGCGGTGATCGCGATCATGGGTCCCGCCAAGCTGGCCACCGCGATCCTCGTGCTGGGCGTTCCGATTCTCGATATCGCCTGGTCGATCGGGCGGCGGCTGGCCAGCGGACGCCGCTTTGCCGAACGGGATGCCGAGCACCTGCACCACCGGCTCTGGGAGGCCGGCGTCCCCCAGCCGGCCATCGCGCTCATGTATTACACCCTGGCGGGAGTGCTGGGCGTTATCGCACTCCTGGTGGAGCGACTGGACAAGATTTTCGCGTTCGCGGGCCTCGCGGCGTTCCTTGGCGTGTTGCTGGCGGTGCTGAGCCGGGTGCCCCGGCGTCGCGGCATTCCCCGCCGCTAGCCCCGTCGAAACCCGTAGGGAAGTGGCGTGGCCGAACCTATACTAGAGCCGTGACCGACGGAGGCCCCTTACGTTGAACCCTGAAATCCATCCCGACTACATGGACTGCCGCGTGACCTGCTCGTGCGGCAACATGTTCGAAACGCGCGCAACGACATCCTCGATCCACGTGGACGTGTGCTCCAGTTGCCACCCGTTCTACACGGGTCAACAGCGGCTGGTTGACTCGACCGGCCAGGTGGAGCGGTTCGAGCGGCGCCGTCGCAGGTCTCGCGGCTAGACCGTCCCAGGGGCGGCTGAGCACCGCCGTGCTTCCAGGATGAGCACCCCGGTCCCGAGTTCAGCGTCGACCGACGACAGCAACGAACTGCGTATCAACTACGGCGGCCAGGCCGTGCTGGAAGGTGTGATGATGCGCGGCCGTCGGTCGGCCGCGACGGCGGTTCGGCACCCGGCCGGACACATCGTGCTCAAGGCCGAGGAGCTTGATCCAAACCGTCTCTCACAGCGGCTGCGTCGCGTGCCGTTCGTGCGCGGAATGGTGGCGCTGTGGGAAATGCTGGCCATCGGGCTGCGGGCGCTCAATTTCTCGGCCAACGTGCAACTGGCCGAGGAGGAAGACCAGGACGACGGCCCGGGCGGCGCCGCCGGCGGGATGATGACCGGCAGCCTGGTCATTGGCCTGGTCGTGGGCGTTGGGCTCTTCTTTGTGCTGCCGCTGGTTCTGACGTCGTTTACGGACGGCCTGGTCGAGTCCGACTTCATTAGCAACGTGATCGAGGGCGGCGTGCGGATGGCGGTCTTCGTGACCTACATCGCGCTGATCGGCCTGATGCCGGACATCCGGCGGGTGTGGATGTATCACGGCGCGGAGCACAAGACCATCAACACGCTGGAAGCCGGGGAGCAACTGTCCGTGTCGAACGTGCGACGGTTTGCATTGGCGCACCCGCGCTGCGGGACGTCGTTCATCGTCACGCTGGTGGCGATCTCGATCATCGTCTTCGCGCTGCTCGGACGCCCGCCGATGGCGATTCGGGTGGTGTCCCGCATCGTGCTGCTGCCGCTGATCGCCGGCGTGGGCTACGAGTACATCATGCTGACGGCCCGCTACCAGGGTGTCGCCATTGCGCGCTGGGCCTCCAAGCCCGGCATGTGGTTCCAGAAGATGACCACACGCGAGCCCGATGACGATCAGCTTGAAGTCGCGATTACCGCCATGGATCACGTGCTGGCGCGCGAGGACTCGTTGGCCGAACTGCGGCCGGCCGCCGTGAAGGCGATCGTGGTCGATGATTGACCGCTTGGCCGAGGCCCGGCGTCGCTACGACAAGCTGACCGCGGAACTTGCCTCCGCCGGCGGAGCGCTGGACCCGCGGCGCCTGGCGAGCGTGGGCCGCGAGATGGCCCAACTGGAGACGGCGGCGCGGCTGCATGACGAGTTGACTGTAGCCCATGAGCGAGTGAACGAGGCACGCGAGCTCCTCGAATCGTCGGATCCCGAACTGGCGGAGCTGGCTCGGGACGAACTGGACGAGGCGCGCGCAGAGATTGCGGAGATCCAGGCGCGGGCCGTTGATGTGCTGGTCAGCGACAACCCCGATGATGCGCGCAACGCCATCGTGGAAGTCCGCGCCGGGACTGGTGGCGAGGAGGCGGCGCTGTTCGCGGGCGACCTGCTGCGCATGTATTCGCGCTACGCCGAGCAGCTGCGGCTCAAAGTGGAGCCGTTGACCCTGAACGGCACGGACCGCGGCGGCATCAAGGAGGGCATCCTGCGCGTGGTCGGCGCCCAGGCCTTCGGCGCGTTTCGCTTCGAGAGCGGCGTGCACCGAGTGCAGCGAGTGCCGGTCACGGAGGCCGGCGGCCGCATCCACACCTCGGCGGCCAGCGTGGCCGTGCTGCCGGAAGCCGAGGAGATTGACATCGAGATTCCCGAGTCGGACGTCCGCGTGGACGTGTTTCGCTCCAGCGGGCACGGCGGCCAGAGCGTCAACACCACGGATTCCGCGGTGCGGGTCACCCACTTGCCGACCAATACCGTGGTCAGCATCCAGGACGAAAAGTCGCAGCTCCAGAACCGCGTAAAGGCCATGCAGGTGCTGCGCGCGCGTCTGCTGGAACAGGAACGCGAACGCCAGGCGGCCGAGCGCGGGCAGGCCCGGCGCGACCAGATCGGCAGCGGCGACCGCAGCGAGAAAATCCGTACTTACAACTTCCCGCAGGATCGGATTACCGACCACCGCGTGGGCCTGACCGTCCACAACCTGCCGTCGATCCTGGACGGAAACCTCGACCGGCTGGTCGACCCGCTGCGGCAGGCTGAGCGGGACCGCGAACTGGCGGGGCTTGCCGACGGCGGCGCTGGCTAACTCGCTCGCGGACGTGCGCCGCGCGGTCATCGCGCGGCTTCGCATGGCAGGCGTCGATTCGCCGGCGCTGGACGCCAACGTTCTGATCGGGCATGTGCTTGGGATTACTCCCGAACAGGTTGTGCTGCGATCAGATGCTGAGCTCGATCATGAGGATCTGCGAGCGATCGACGTCGCGGCGCAACGACGTGAGCGGCGTGAGCCGGTGGCCTACATCACCGGAACCAAGGCCTTCCGGCGGCTGGAAATCTCAGTGAATCGGGATGTCCTGATCCCCCGGCCGGAGACCGAGTTGCTGGTCGAAGTTGGTCTGGCCCTCTGGGACGCAAGTCCTGGCGCCTGGGCGGTTGACGTGGGAACCGGCAGCGGAGCCATTGCCCTGGCCCTGGCCGACGAGAGGCCCGGACGGTGGGTGGTCGGTACCGATTGTTCGCCGGCTGCCCTGCAGGTGGCCGCAGGCAATGCGCAACGCTTGCAACTGGCGGATCGGGTAAACCTCTGCCTGGCCGATGGCGCGTCAGGTCTGAACCTGCGGGGGGTGGTGGTGTTGGCCAATCTGCCGTACATCCCAGCGCCGGCGCTGGGCACGCTGCAACCGGAAATCTCGCAGTGGGAACCCAGCGTGGCCGTGGTTGCAGGCTCGGATGGTCTGGCAGTAATCCGAAAGGTCATTGCTCAGGTTGGTCGCGGCCAGGCAAGGGCGGTCGCCTTCGAGATTGGATTGGGTCAGGCCGAGCCGGTTGCGGCGTTGCTGCGACAGGCCGGATTTCCGCGCACCGCGGTCCACGCCGACCTTGCGGACCAGCCGCGCGTCGTGACTGGCACGCGCGTAAGCTGAGCAACGGCGGCGGTTTGCGATCCGGCGCCTGGGAGGAGTCCGCGACGCGTGTCACCTGCGACTGAATCGCCGCGCGCCGGCCTTCTGTTTCTCGTGACTGCGCCTTCAGGCGCCGGCAAGGACTCCGTGATCGGCGTATTACGCGAACGCGGCGTGGACCTGGCCTTCGCCGTCACGGCCCTGACGCGCGCGCCGCGCGAGGGTGAGCGCGACGGCATCGAACACTTCTTCCTGACCGACGCGGAGTTCGAGCGGCGGCTGTGCAGCGGCTGGTTCCTGGAGACGGCCACCGTCTATGGCCGAAGCTACGGCACACCGATTCACCAGGTGCGCGAGCCGCTGCTCGCCGGTCGGGACGTGATGCTGCGCCTGGACGTGCAGGGCGCACGCGAACTGAAGCGGCGCTATCCGGGCGCCATCGCCATTTTCGTGGAGCCTCCGTCCCCGGAAGAGGCCGAGCGGCGCATGCGCTCCCGCGCTACCGAGTCCTCGCAAGAAATCGAGCGCCGCATCGCCGCCATGCGCGACTACGAACTCTCGTTTGCGAGGGAGGCCGACTACCGCGTCGTCAACACGACCGGCGACCTGGAGCGGGTGGCCGACCGCGTGTGGGGAATCGTGACTTCTGTCCCCCGCACCACCGAGCGAACGGCGGTGGCGGCCGAGCTAAGCCCGGTTCCACTCCAGGACTAGCGAGTGAACGCGACGTCGCCCGCCTACGCCGAAGTGATCGTGGCGGCCGGCGACGTGCGCGGGGACCAGACGTTTCACTACAGCGTGCCGGACGACCTGCGGGGGAATGTGCGCCCCGGCCAGTTGGTGATGGCGCCATTCGGCTCGCGGCAACTCCCGGGGATAGTCACGGCGCTGGACGCAACCTCTCCGGTCGAAGAGACGCGCGACCTGCTGCAACTGGTCTGGGAGCCGCCGTTGATCGGCTCCCGGCAACTGGTCCTGGCGCGCTGGGTGGCCGCGCGCTACGGGGCGCCGCTGCGGGCGTCGCTTGATCTCGTCGGACCGCCGCGTCTCGCCAACCACCTCCATGCCACCTTTACGGCGGTTAGCCCCAGCGAGCCGCCGCCGAACCTTGTGCCGAGCGAACGGCGGGTGTTTGACTTCGTGCACGAGCGTGGTCCCCTGTCCCAGGCCGCCCTGCGCAGCCAGTTCGGTAAGACCGCGGCCACGCGCGGCGTGGCTCGCCTGGTGCGCCTGGGACTGGTGGAGCGCCACGTCAGCCTGCGCCTGCCCGAGCCGGCGGCCGAGCGCTTTGCCGTTGCTTTGCCCCCGCCGAACGGTGAATTGCCGTCCGACTTACTCAAGCGCGCCCCCAGGCAGCGAGCGCTCTGGGAGCACCTCAGCCGCGCCGATGAACCTGTACCGGTGGCCCGGGCATTGCGCGAAGTCTCGGCTTCCGGACCATCGCTGCAGGGTCTGGTCGCGCGCGGCCTGGCGCGGATCGAGACACGCTGGTCGGCCACCTACCTGGTGCATGGATCGGACAGCGGCCTGCCTGACGGCCAGACGCCCGAACCAGTGGCCTGGTCGCAGATTGAGGAGTCGCTGGAAGCCGACACGACGGAAACGCTGGTTGTCCAGGGCACGGAGTCTGATCGCTGGATGCTCTACGCCACCGCCATTGGTCGCGTGGCCGCGCGGGAGCGCCAGGCCCTTGTCGTGGCGCCCGACGCGACCACCGCCGCCGAACTGGCCGAATGGCTGGCCGCGCGGGTTAGCGGAACCGTGGCCGACTCAACCCGCGCCCGTACGCCGGCTCAGCGCGTCTCGCTGTGGCGCTCGCTACGGGCCGGTGAGATCGACCTGCTGGTCGGCACACGCGACGCCACCTTCGCGCCGCTCACCCGCCTGGGCCTGGTGATCGTGGACCGCGAAGAGGACGCAGGCCACAAAAGCCGCGTCGCGCCGAGATACCACGTCCCCGTCTGCGCCGCGAAGCTCGCGGAGCTCTTCCGCTGTCCACTGCTGCTGGGCACCGAGACCCCGCGCGTGTCGACCTTTCATTCCGTGGAATCCGGACAGGCGCACCTCGCCGCCGCCGGGTCGCCGATGCCACTGGCGCGACTGCACGACGACCCCGAGCGCCGCGCCGGAGTGCGGCGGTCATCCCGCGACGCGGACGTCGTGGACACCCGCAGGGCGCCGACCGTGGGCCGCTACGACGCGATTTCGCGCCCGCTGTACGAGGCGTTGCGCGACACCCTGGCCGAACAGGGCCGAGCCGTCCTCTACGTAAATCGGCGCGGCATGGCCGCGCTGACGATCTGCCGAACCTGCGCTCACGTCTTTGAATGCCCGCGTTGCAGCACGGGACTGGTCCAGCATCGCCAGACGCGCCAGATCGTCTGTCACATCTGCAACTGGCGGGGCCCGGTGCCGCGCTGGTGCCCGGTCTGCGAGGGCGACCGCCTGCGCCTCTGGGGCTACGGCAGCGAAGCCGTGGCCGAGGCAGTCACTCATCTGTTGCCGAGGGCCCTGGTAGCCCGGATCGACAGCGACCGGCCGGCGCACGAAATGGATGCGGACATGACGGCCTTTGAACGTGGCACCGTGCAGATCCTGGTAGGCACCCAACGCCTGCTGGGCTACGGCAAGCGCCTGCGGGCCGACCTGCTGGGCATCGTGCAGGCGGACATCGGGCTACAGTTTCCCGACTTCCTGGCGCCTGAACGGGTGTTTCTGACGTTGTCGCGTCTACGCCATCTCGCGACCGGCGGCGAAGCCGGTACACGTACCGTCGTGCAAACGATGATGCCCCACCACCACGTCGTCCAGGCCGTGCAAACCGGCAGCTACCTCCGCTTCTTTCGAACCGAGATGGAGCAACGCCGCGGTGAAGGCCTGCCGCCGCTGCGCCCGCTGATCAAAGCATCCTTCGGCCACACCAGCGAGACCCGGGCCGAAGAAGAAGCAAGACGCGCGCGGCGCGAACTGAACACGGTCCTCGCCGCCGGCTCGCCGCTCGACATCGATGTGCTCGGACCAGCGCCGGCGTTCATCTACCGGCAGCGCGGGCAGTACCAGTGGCAGCTGCTCTTGCAGGGTCAGGACGCCGAGAAAGCGCTCCCGCTTTTTCACGGAGGCTGGACGCTGGACGCCGACCCGCTGGACTTGACATAAAACACATGGCCGTTCTCACCGTCCTCCCCGTCGACCACCCCATGCTGCGCCGCAAGGCCAGCCGGGTACGGGGCGTGTCGGCTGGCCTGCGAACGTTTGTGGACGACATGTTCGACACCATGCTGGCCAATCGCGGTGCCGGCCTCGCGGCGCCCCAGCTGGGGCGACCCTGGCGCGTGATCGTGGCGGACACCGGCGACGAGCGTTTCGCGCTGATTAATCCGGAGGTCGTGCGCGCCAGCGGCGCCGCCGTCGCCGAAGAAGGCTGCCTCAGCCTGCCCAACTGGTACGGCCCGGTGGAACGCGCAACCGACGTTACGGTGAAAGGCCTGGGTCTCGACGGCAAGCCCGCGCGCCGCCGACTGCTCAACTTGGCCGCCCGCGTGGTGCTGCACGAAATCGATCACCTGGACGGCGTAATCTTCACCGACCGGCTGGTCGATCCCGAGAAACTGCGCTTCGTCGACCCTCGTTCGCCCGAAGCGCAAGACCTTCGGGCTTCCTAGACGGCATGCGAATCGTCTTCTTCGGCACGCCTGACTTCGCGGTCCCCTCCTTGCGCAAGCTGGCGACCGCGTTCGATGTCGCGCTGGTGGTCACGCGACCCGACCGTCCGGTCGGTCGAGGCGGGCGGCTGACCGCGCCTCCGGTGGCTGGCGTTGCCCGCGACCTGGATCTCGACCTGTTTCAACCGCCGAACCCCAACCAGCGGCACGCGGTTGACGCCATCGGCTCCTACGGGCCCGATGCCGTCGTATGCGTGGCCTATGGACGAATCCTGGGCGCGTCGCTGCGACGGCTGGCGTCGCCTGGCATTCTCAACGCCCATCCGTCGCTGCTGCCCGCGTATCGCGGCGCGTCGCCGATTCAGATCGCCTTGCTCCGCGGCGCCAGCGAAACCGGCGTCACCCTGATTCGGCTTGTCCGCGCCCTCGACGCCGGACCGATCGTGGCGGCCGAGCGAACCCGGATCGATTCCGACGAGACCGCGGCGGACCTGCACGCGCGCTTGGCCGACCTCACGGCCGACCTGCTGTTTCGCGCCGTGCCTGCTTGGGCCGCCGGTGAACTGGCCGAGCAGCCGCAGGATGAGGCGAAAGCCAGCCTCACGCGTCCCCTTGAACGCGCCGACGCCGAAATCGACCTCCGCCAAACTGCCCGCGACCTGTACAACCGCTGGCGGGCCTTTCAACCCTGGCCCGGGGCGCGCGTGCGTGTGGGAGACACCCTCTGCGCGCTGATGGATGTGGGCCTCAGCGCCGAGAAACTGAACCCCGGGCAGGCGCGCATGCGCGGTGACGATCTCGTGCTCGGCTGCGGCACGGGCGCACTGGCCATTCGTGCCATCCAGCCTGCCGGACGCAAACGCATGGACGCCGCGGCGTTCGCGCGCGGCTACCAGCGCCTCCTCGCCGAACCGTGGGGTCGTCCCTACCCGCAGCCAAGGCCGCCGCTGATCGAGTAACTGGAAGCTCCGCTACGGTGCCGATCCGGCGCGGTGATACGCTTGAATCCGAGACGCGGCGCGTACCGCAGCGACTGCGCGAAGAGGCTCGTCCATCGTGTTTTTCCCCTTCTTTGACCCGTTGTATCTCCTGCTCATCGGCCCGGCGTTCATCCTGGCCATGTGGGCCCAGAACCGCGTCAAGGGGACGTACCGCAAATACTCCCAGGTCATGTCCAGTTCTGGCATCCCCGCCCACCTGGCGGCGCGGCGGCTGCTGGACGCCGTGGGTCTGTACAACGTGGAGGTCAAGCGCGTGCCGGGCGAACTGACGGATCACTACGACCCGACCAAGAAGGTCCTGCGCCTGTCCGACGGCGTCTTCGACAGCAATTCCCTGGCCGCGGTGGCGATCGCCGCGCACGAGGCCGGTCATGCCATGCAGGACAAGATCCGCTACCCCTTCCTGGTGCTGCGCACGGCCATGGTGCCCATCACCACGTTCGGGTCGCGCTTCGGTTATTTCATGCTCATCGGCGGGTTCCTGCTGGCCATGTTCACGGGCGGCGGCGAAATCGGCCTTGCGGTGGCCTGGATCGGCCTCGCGCTCTTCAGCACGGCCTTCGTGTTTGCGCTGATTACGCTTCCCGTCGAATTCGATGCCAGCAAGCGAGCGCTGCAAATGATGGAGAGCGTCTACGTCATCAGCGGCGCCGAGCGGCTGCACGCCAAGAAAGTGCTGGACGCCGCGGCCCTCACCTACATCGCCGCGATGTTCATCGCCCTGATGCAGGTGCTCTACTTCGCCCTCCGGCTGCTCGCTATTTCCGGCAGCCGCGACTAGCGTCCCGGCGCTCGCATGAGCGGTCCGCCGGACTCCGCGCCGGCCCGTCCGCCGATCTCGGGAGTCTCGTCGCGCGCCCTGCGTGAAGCTCTCTCCGGCGAACCGCGCTACCGAGTCGACCAGCTAAGCCGCGCGGTCTTCCGCGAAGCGGCCACCGGCTTCGAAGAGATTCTTACGTTGCCGGCCGGCTTGCGCGCGACGTTGGCCCAGCGCTTCAACTATGAAGCGCTCGAAGCCGTCCGCAGCGAAACGTCGTCCGACGGCACGCGAAAAATCCTGTTTCGCACCACCGACGGTGCGGCCGTGGAAACCGTGCAAATGCCGACCGAGCGACCCGGCGCCACCACCATCTGCCTCAGTTCCCAGGCCGGCTGCGGCATGGGCTGCACCTTCTGCGCCACCGGCGCCATGGGCCTCACCCGCAATCTGACCGCCAGCGAGATCGTCGACCAGTTCCTCCACTTCCGGCGGCGCTCGACCGAGCGTCAGACGCCCGACCGCGCCGTGTTCATGGGGATGGGCGAGCCGTTGGCGAACCTGCGAGAAGTGGAGAGGGCCGTGCGCACGCTGGTGAATCCCAAGGCCGTTGGGCTGAGCCCGCGCCGGGTAACCGTGTCGACCGTCGGTCTGTCCAGGGGCATCCACGTCATGGCTGGCTGGGGGCTACCCGTGAGCCTGGCGATCTCGCTCCATGCACCGGACGACGATGTCCGAGCCCAGCTTGTGCCCGTCGCTCGCCGGTTCCCGCTTGGTTCCCTGATGGAGGCCAGTCGCCGGTACCAGCAGCAGGCTCGGCGACGCGTCACATACGAGTACACGTTGCTGCACGGCGTGAACGATTCGCTGTCGCAGGCCGCCGACCTGGCGCGGCTGCTTCGCCGCCAGCGCTGTCACGTGAACCTGATTCCGTTCAACGCCTATCCGGGAGCGCGCTATCGCCCCACGCCGCGCGACGGAATCCGAGCCTTTCGCGACGCCCTGCGCGAGCGCGGCCTGCGGGCCACCATTCGGCGAACCCGCGGGCGGGACATTTCCGGGGCCTGCGGCCAGCTGCACGCGGGAGCGCTGGCCGGGCGTGCACGTCGGACTGCTTCGGCTAATCTTCGGCGCGACGGCGGGTAGCAAGGCGCTGCGTCCGGTGAACGATCAGGCAATGCGGCCAGCGGTGACGAAGCGCCCCGATGCGCGGGGGCGCCCGCGATGAAGCAGGTCCTGATCGCTCCCTCCATTCTGTCCGCCGATTTCGCGTCGCTCGGCGAGCAAGTCCGCGAAGCCAAGTCCGGCGGCGCCGACTGGATCCACGTTGACGTGATGGACGGGCACTTCGTCCCGCAAATCAGCTTCGGCGAGCCCATCGTCCGTGCCCTGCGCCCGGTCACGGACTTGCCGCTGGACGTTCACCTGATGATCGAGCCGGTGGACCCACACCTGGAGACATTCGCGGCGGCGGGCGCCGATTCCATAACCATTCACGTCGAGGCCACGCCCGACCCGGCCCACACGCTCCGGACCATCCGCGACCTCGGCGTTCGACCCGGGCTCACCCTGCGCCCCGGCACTCCGGCCTGGGCGTTATGGCCCTACCTGGATCTTGCGGAGATTGTGCTGGTGATGACCGTGGAGCCCGGACGCGGCGGCCAGTCCTTCATGCCGGACATGCTGCCGCGCATTCAGCAGGTGGCCGAGCGGCTGAAGTCCCTTGACGGGGATCGCTGGCTCCAGGTCGACGGTGGGTTAAACGCGGCAACCACCGCTGCGGCTGTTACGGCCGGAGCGCAGGTCATCGTTGCCGGGTCGGCGGTATTTGGAGATGCGCGAGGCGTCGCGGCCGCGATTGACGGCCTGCGTCGGGCGGTCGCGGGTTAGCCCAGGCGGTCGACCGTGCGAATGCAGCGCGTGCAAATCTTCACGCGCTGATAGCGGCCATCGATCATCAGACGCTTGCGCTGGACGTTGACCGACCACATCTTCTGTTTGCGCGGGGCTTTGCGTTCCCAGCGACCGGACGCCGAGTGGCGAATGTGCCGGCCAAACTGGGGACCCGCCTCGCAGACTTCACAGCGAGCCAAGGGCGCACCTTCTCCGTTGACGCAATCCTGAGCACGTCCCTAAGATCAAGTTTCCCCATGCTAGCACCGCGAGAAGGTGGCCCAAGATGACGCTGGCAGATTCCCACCCCGAGGCCCCCCACCTGCGCGACGGTCGTCGATTCATGCATGCAATCGAGTACAGCCTGCGCTGGCTCGAGATCAACGCCGAGGCAATCGACCGGCTCAACGTCTATCCCGTGCCCGATGGCGATACCGGGACCAACATGGTGCTCACCTTGCGCGCCGCCATCCGCGAGGCCACCGACAACCCGTCCAACAACGTGGACGTGGTTGCGGCCAATCTGGCGCGCGGTGCCTTGTTGGGCGCGCGCGGAAACTCCGGCGTCATCCTGTCCCAGATCATCCGCGGCCTCGCCGAGGGCCTCGACGGCCACCGCGAGTTCGGCATCCCCGAATTCAGCACCGCCCTCGAGCGCGCCTACCAGGTCGGCTACAAGGCCGTCACCAACCCGGTGGAAGGCACCATCCTCACCGTGGCGCGCGACGCCGGCGAGGCGGCCCAGGCCGCGCAAACGCAAGTCGATTCCGTTGAGGACCTCATTGCCCAGGTCGTCGACGCCACCCGCGAGTCCGTGGCCAACACCCCCAATCTGCTGGACGTCCTGGCCGAGGCGGGCGTGGTCGATGCCGGCGGCCAGGGCCTGCACGTCATCTACGAAGGCCTGCTGCGGTCGCTGCGCGGCGAGCCCTTGCCGGAATCGGCGGACCTCGACCGCGCAACGGACGTCTTCGCCGCCTTCGCCGAGACCCACCAGGCCGACGAGCATGGTTTCTGCACCGAATTCGTGGTCCACGGCGCCGATCTCGACGCGGACGCCATGCGAACCGAATTCGCCAAGATCGGCGAGTCGCTCTTGGTCGTGGGCGACGCCAGCCTCGTGCGCGTGCATATCCACACCGAGCAACCCGGCCAGGCCATCAACACCGCCATGTCGTACGGCGAGCTCGATCAGCTCAAGGCCGACAACATGGACCTGCAGCAGGCGCGCAACTTCGAGGGCGCGCTGTCCGAGGCGTCGGAACCTCCCCCGCCGGCCAACGGCGTCATCGCCGTGGCCAGCGGCGACGGACTTGAAGAAGTGTTCCGCAGCCTGGGAGTGGACGTCGTCCGCGGCGGCCAAAGCATGAACCCCAGCGCCGGTGAGCTCCTGGAAGCCATCGACCGAACGCCCGATGACTGGGCGGTCGTCTTGCCCAACAACTCCAACATCTACCTCACGGCGCGGCAGGCGGCCGAGCAATCGGATAAGAATGTGCATGTGATTGCCACGCGCACGCTTCCCCAGGGCTTTGTCGCCGCCCTGGCGTTCAACCCCGCCGACGCCTCCGAGGACAACGCCGAGGCCATGAGCGAAGCCGCCGGCGACGTCACCACGCTGGAAGTCACCCAGGCCGTGCGTGACGCCGTGCTCGACGGCAATCCCGTCGCCGAGGGCGAGTACATGGGGCTGCTGGACGACACGTTTGTGGCGCGCGGCGAGATGCCGCACCCGGTCATCATGCAAATGCTCGAACGTGTCGCGGACGACGAACCGGAAGCGCTGACCATCTACGTGGGTCAGGCCACGCCGGCTAATCAGGCCGAAGAACTCGCAGCCGCGATCAGTGAGCAGTATCCGGACATGGATGTACAGACGGTGGCGGGCGGCCAGGACCACTACGACTACATCATCGCGGTTGAGTAGCGGCCAGTTGCGCGGATGACGGCCGACCCCGAGGCGGCGCTGGCGCGAGAAGCGCGACGCTTGCTGGAGGCCGAGGCGGCGGCCGGATTCAACGACTCGTCAATACCCGGTGGACTGTCTCGCTGGATTGCCGGTCAAGGCCAGCACGCGGGTTCACTTACCCGCCTGTCGCAATACTCCCGGCTGCGGCCCCGTACGCGCGAGGACCTGGCCCGCGCTGTCCTTGCCGATCTGGGGACGAGCCATGCGGGGCCCTCGCGTGGCCGTGACGCCGATCAGCCCGTGACGGTGTTGCCCGGTGTGGGCCCCACGGCTGAGAAGCGGCTGGCCGCGCTGGATATCCGCACCGTCAGCAATCTGCTGCATCACCGCCCGCGCCGCTATATCGACCACTCGTCCGTCGTGCCCATCGCCGAGGCCGAACCCGGACGTGAAGTCACCATCATCGGAGACGTCGTGGAGATCCGGGCCCGACCGGCGCGCTCCGGCCGCGTGCGCGTGGTGGAGGCGGCCATCGCCGACAAGACGGGACAAATCCTGGCTGTCTGGTTCAACCAGGTCTACCTGGCCAAGACCCTGCGGGGTCGGCGCAACGTGGCCTTCGCGGGCCGCGTGGAATCGGCCGCCTACGACCGTCAGTTGACGAGCCCCGAGTACGAGTTGGACGTACACCGCATGGTGCATGCCGGGCGCTTGGTCCCCGTCTATCCGCTGACGCGCGGATTGTCGCAGCGGCAGCTACGCCGCTGGATGTCGCTGGCGGTTGACGACTACGCCGCGTCCGTTCCCGAAACGCTGAGCGCGGCGCAGCGCCAGGCGCATGGTTTGCCCGATGTTGCGACGGCCATTCGCAATCTTCACTTTCCCGTCGATGCTGTCGCCCAGGCGGCCGCCGCGCGGCGCTTCGCCTTCGCGGAGTTGCTGGTGTACCAACTCGCCATCCTGCGCCGCCGCCAGACCTGGCGCGAGAGCCAGCCCGGTCGCCCGGTACAAATTCACCGCGACGCCTTGGCGGCGTTCGGCGGCCAACTCCCGTTCAAGCTGACGGACGGACAGCGTGTGGCCGTGACTGACGTCTTGAACGACCTGCGGCGCGACCGGCCCATGAGCCGGCTGTTGCAAGGCGACGTCGGTTCCGGCAAAACCGTGGTGGCCGCCGGCGCGCTGCACGCGATCGTCGGCGACGGCTGGCAGGGCGCCATCATGGCGCCCACCGAAGTGCTGGCCGAACAGCACGCTGCCACCCTGCGCGAACTCCTGACGCCGCTCGGCGTCCGCGTGGAACTCGTTACCGGCAGCGTGCCCGCGGGCGAGAAGCGGCGCATCTGGCGCGACGTGGAGCGCGGCGACGTACACGTCGTGGTGGGCACCCAGGCCATAATCCAGCGCAGCGCCAGGTTCGCTCGCCTGAACCTGGCGGTCGTGGACGAGCAGCACCGGTTCGGCGTACAGCAGCGCGGTGAGATTCGCGCCAAGGGCTACAACCCGCACCTGCTCGCCATGTCGGCCACGCCGATTCCGCGCACGCTGGCGCTGACCGTCTACGGAGATCTTGACATCAGCGCCTTACGCGAGTTGCCCGGCGGGCGGCGGCCGGTCAAGACGTCGTTCGTCCCGAACCACCGGCGTGGCGACGCCTATGCGTTCATTCGGCGCCAGGTGGAGAGCGGGCGCCAAGCCTTTATCGTGTTTCCGATCATCGAGGATTCCGAAAGCCTCAACGCCCGCTCCGCGACGGAAGAGCACAAGCGGCTGACGCGCGGCGCCTTTGCCGACCTCGCCGACGCGGTGGGTCTGCTGCACGGCCGGATGAGTGCCACCGCCAAGGAGCGCGTGATGCGGTCGTTCCGCGACGGCGAGATCCGGATCCTCGTCAGCACGTCGGTTATCGAGGTCGGGATCGACGTGCCCAACGCCAGCGTGATCGTGATTGAAGGCGCGGAACGCTTTGGCTTGGCCCAACTCCACCAGCTTCGCGGGCGCGTGGGCCGCGGCGAGCACCAGTCGTATTGCCTGCTGATGAGCGAGACCACCGACGCGACGGAGAACGCCCGGCTGCGCACGCTCCAGACCGTGCACGACGGCTTCACGCTGGCCGAGCGCGATCTGGAACTGCGCGGCCCCGGCGACGTGATCGGGACCCGGCAAAGCGGGGCGCTCGGCTTCCGCTTCGCGTCGGTCACCGACCTCTCGACCATCCAGTCGGCCCGTCGCCACGCCGAGGCCCTGGTCAATGCCGATCCTGAGCTCGCCGATCCCGAGCACAGATCCCTGTCGGCGGCCGTGGCGCGCCTGCTGACTCGCAACGAGTGGAACTGAGGACGACGTGGCGGCGCGCGGCCGCGGCCTGACCATCACCGCCGGCGTCCATCGTGGCCGGCGGCTCCGCGTGCCGCCCGGTATCCGCCCCACCACCGACCGCGTGCGAGCTGCCGTATTCGATGCGCTGCAAGGACCGCCGCCCGAGCGTGTGCTCGACCTCTTCGCGGGGTCCGGGGCGTTCGGGATCGAGGCGCTGAGTCGCGGGGCGGCCTTCGCATGCTTCATCGAGCGCAGTCGACGTGCGGCGGCGGTGATCAGACAGAACGTCAATCTTCTGGGTCTCGGCGACGACACCGCGGTCGTCATCGGTGACGCGCGGCGGCCGTCACGGGCGCGCGGTGGGCCGTTCGGACTCGTCGTGGCCGATCCGCCCTACGCTGAGGATCCCTGGGTGGCGCTGTTCGACTCGCTGGAGACGCCTGGCTTGCTGACACGCGACGCCATCGTCGTAACCGAAACCAGTAGCCGTGCGGGAGCGCCGCTTGCTCCCCTTGGCTGGCGTCTCCTGAAGAAACGCCGTCACGGCGACACGTCATTCGCGATGTTCGCGCGCGAACTGCCGCCGTCGGAGCCGCGGTCGGATCCGCCGTCGCTATAATGCGCCGGGCGTGTTGGAAGGACAGGCCGTGCGCGCACTGTTTCCCGCTACCTTCGACCCGGTCACCAACGGCCATATGGACATCTTGACCCGCGCCGCCGGTGTATTCGACGTGGTCGTGGCTGGAGTCTTTGCGAACGAGCGCGGCGATACCCTCTTCACGGCCGACGAACGCTTGGCCCTGCTGGACACCGCGGTGGCCCATCTGCCCAACGTCGAAGCGCGAATGTACGCTGGCCTCACAGTAGACTTTGCCCGCCAAGCCGAAGCTGGCGTACTGGTTCGCGGTCTGCGCGCCGTGTCAGACTTCGAGTACGAATTCGCGCTCTCGGCCATGAATCGACGCTTGCATCCGGATATCGACACCATGTTCTTCCTTTCGGCGCCTGAGCACGCATTCGTCAGTTCGTCGCTCATACGCGAAATCGGGGCGCTGGGTCGCTCGGTCGAGCCGTTCGTCCCGCCGAATGTTGCAACCGCCGTCGGTAAGAAATTTGCCGTACCCCACGGGCGGAGGTAGTTCGCCATCGATCTCATAAACCTCATTGAACGCTTGGAGACGCTGCTGCGTCATGCCCAACGCGTGCCGTTGACCCACAAGGTGATGGTTGACGAGCGCGCCATGCTGACGGTTGTGGATGAAATGCGAATCCGCATTCCCGAGGAAATCCGGGAAGCTCGTCGTGTGATGCGCCAGCGCGATCAGATTCCGCAGGCCGCCCAGATGGAAGCCGAACGCATCGTCCAGGAGGCCCGCGAGCAGGCCGAGCAGATGATTCGTGATGAAGAAATCGTGCAGCAGGCCGAGGCGCATGCCCTGAATCTGGTGCAGGAAGCCGAGGAGCGGCTGGACGCCTCGCGCGAAGAGATGGATCTCTACGCGCTGAGCATGCTGCGTGACCTGGAAGGTCGGCTCGAGTCGCACCTCACCAGCATCCGTCGCGGCGTGGCTGCGCTTGACCAGAGCGAGGTCGAGCCGGTGGAGTTTGACGAGGAATCCCCCTAGCGCGAGTTAA
>JAJEGF010000060.1 GCA_022820025.1 Chloroflexota bacterium | reverse complement strand
GGTGATCTCCGTGTTGGCCGCGCTGGGGCGGAGGTCGATGGTTGTGCGGACGTTGTGGAGCGATCCGACCTCGCGACCATCACGAACCTCGCGCACGATCCGCCAGGCGATACGCCGCGAGTTGTCCCACGCCACCACGCGGTGATGGACTTCCAGGCCGTCGTCCATGCGGGCCAGGTGCTCACGCCCGAAGCCCTTGGGCGACCCGCCGGTGTGCTCGATTGACGACACTCCGGGCAACCAATCGGACATTCGTTCAAAATCCGACAACACATGCCATACGAGTTCCTGCGAACCCGAGACCACCTGGCGAGCGACAACTTTGGCCATCTAGGGAGATCCTCTCGACCGCGCGGCCGTGCCGAAGGCGGCCGCTGGAGCGGGGCTGAACGGCCAGTGTGCGGCCTCCGGTGCGCTGGCCGCAAGGCGCGCCCCCGGTGCTAGGCTTGACTTCAGCCCGTGCCTGCACGCCCGGCCCCCGTCGTCTAGAGGCCTAGGACACCACCCTTTCAAGGTGGAGACAGGGATTCGACTTCCCTCGGGGGTACCAGAGCGCCTTGCGCCGCCTAGCAATCCCCGCTGTTGGGGATGATGCAGATGAACTTCAGATGGCCCTCGCCGGTGTTGCGGAACTGGTGCATGGCGTCCGGCGGCACATAGACCGCCTCGCCCTCGGTAAACGGCTCGGCGCCCGTGGCCGTCTTCAGCTCGCCCGAGCCTTCCACGATGAATACTTCGTGCTCCCAGGGATGCTGGTGATAGGGCGTGGCGCCGGCCGGCGCGACGTCGAACAGCCGCATGGCGAAATTCGGCGGCGATACCTGGCTGGCCACCAGATCGTGCTTGATAACGGTTCCGACGCCTTCCGGCGAGACATCCAGCGTTGGCGCGTCGTCCGGCGCCACCACAAACGGCTTCTCAGTAGTACGAACCGCCATGGGGCTACTCCAGGGACCTGAGCCTGATCAGCATACGACGGAGCGACGGCCCGCGAACGGGGAGGCACCGCTCCGGCCTCGCGCTCGATCCGGGCAGCGTCGCGGCCACGCTCCGGTGTTGAGGTGCTGGTGGCGACGGGCACGCAGTGGCGTCACAATGAGCCGACGACTCAGTGGGCCGGGCGAATGACCGCAGCGCGACTGAAGCAAGCGTTGGATCGAATCGACGAGATCAACAGCGACGATCCGTCCCAGATCCGAATTCGCGGGGAGTCCCGGCCCAAGGAACTGACCCACGCCGCCATGGTTTCCAACTGGATCAGACGACTGCGCCCGCACGCGGACGACGCGCTCCGGATTGCGGCCCATGGTCACCACGTGCGGCGCTGGGCCATCCCGCGCCGCGAGTATCCGCAGGGACGCCGCGGCTACCTGCGCTGGCGGCAGGCGCTGCAGGACCTGCACGCCGCCACGCTGGGCGAGGTAATGACTGAAGCCGGCTACGAGGCGGCCGCCATCGAACGCGCACAGGACCTGGTGCGTAAGAAGAACCTGCGCCGTGACCCGGACGCGCAGGCCCTGGAAGACGCGCTCTGCCTGGTCTTCCTGGAGACGCAGCTTGGCGAGTTCCGAAGCCGCCAGCCCGATCACCGAATGGTGGACATCCTGCGGAAGACGTGGGCCAAGATGTCGGCCGAGGCGCGGGCGCTGGCGCTCGACCTGGATCTTGCGCCCGACGACCGTCGCCTGGTACTCGACGCGCTTGCTCCGGCCGACGCTTCCTGATGGATATCCACCCGTGCCCGCCGGCCTCGAAATAGCAGAATGTCCAACTGCTCCGTTATGGTGAATAGGCAGACCGGCCAGGAGTTCGCGCGCGGTGGCGGACACGCAAGACGAAGTTCAACGCCTGATCTTTGCCGTCGTCCACCGGGACGACGCCGAGGGTGTGACCCGCGTATTGGTGGAGTCCGGCTACCGCGCGACCCGAATCGACGCGCAGGGCGGCTTTCTGCGCCGGGGGAACGCCGTGTTCATGGTGGGCGTCGTGGCCGAACAGGTGGACGATGTGATAGAGAAGATTCGCGGGGCGTCGCCGCACGCCTCCGGACAATCCAAGAGTGGATCGACGTACGGCATCGTGTTCGTGGTACGCGTGGACGCGTTCGCGCGCCTATGACGCCGATGCCGAGGAACGCATGCGATGGCTGAAGCCCTGGCCTACGACCGCATGGTGCTGTGCGTTGTGCAGGACGACGACGCGGGCGAATATTCCACCGCGCTGCGCGAGGCCGGGATCTCCCACACCCGCGTCGCCAGCGCCGGCGGCTTTCTGCAGGCCACCAACGCCGTATTCGTCGTGGCGCTGGAGGCCGCGCGCCTGGACGAACTCAAGGAGATCACCGCCGGCACCTGCATCACGCGCACCGAACTGGTGACCCTGCCGTGGACGGGCGAGATCGACCTCTCGCTGCCTGTCGAAGTTGAAGTGGGCGGCGCCGCCATGTTCGTGCTGAAGCTGGAGCACGCGGAGCGGCTGTAGCCGCGCCGGCGTCAGGCGGGGTCCTGGCCGGCCCCTGACCACCAGCGATGCAGGTCGGCCGGCGTGGGCGATCCGTCATATGCCGCAACCCGCGTTCCGAATGTCCACGAGTCGCCCTCCGCGATAGTCAGCGGTTCGTACATCGTGGGGTTGAGCAGGCTGGTTCCGTAAAAGCGGGCGAACGTTGGGACCGGCGCCGAGGCGGGATGCGCCATCAGCGCGGCGCCGCAGGCGTGCTCGCCAATCGCCCCGCGTACATCAACCCAGCGGACCGGATGCCCGTTGATCGCGTCGGCGCCCTGCCGGCCCTCCGAGTCGCGCATCACGCCGCCGTCATCCTGGTCCAGCGCGTCAATCAGGCGGAGACCCGCCCAGGAGTGGTTATCCACCCCCAGGTCCAGCGCGCCATGCGATGCCTGCAACGTCGAGACCATGTCGAGCAGATGGGCCCGCCCTTCGCGCCGAACCTCGTGCGAGCGGAGTTCGGTGGCGACCACCGTGCCGCGACGGTCGCGCCACTCAAGCCTGAGGTCGATGCGCGCACGCCCAGCGCTGGCTTCCGACTGGATGTCCACCGGCACAATCCAGCCGGCATCGACCAGGTCGTGAAAGACGTTGAGCCCGTTGACCTTCGCGTGGCCGATCCAAATGCCCTTGTGGTGCGGGAAGTTATGCGCGCCCATCTCCGTCACGGGATACCCGGCCGGGGTATAGAGGGGATGCACGCACGGTCGCATCAGGAACAGGTCCTTGTCCGCGCCTCCCAGATTCAGGGCCATGACCGGGCGGCCCGCACTCTGCACGTTCAGACGATTGAAGAAGCGCGGTTCCTGGAAGTGAATTTGCATGGACAGTCCTGGTGGGGCGTTGTGACGAGAGGCGGGAAGTAAGCCGGCAGGCTTGACCTGTTTCGGCCTCACTCGCTAGTCTGCCCTACTTTCTCGCCCTTGAAGTGGCGAGCCTTGCGTGCCGTATCGGCGTGATACGGCCGGCGGGGTCGCTGGACAAGGGCCAACCGGGAGGGAGCGCACGCACGGAATGGTTACACGAAGGCAAATGCTTCGGATGGGCGGTACCGCCGCTCTTGGGATTTCCGGCGCGGTAGCGCTGGCGGCCTGCGGCGAGACGCAAGTCGTCACCAAGGAAGTCCCCGTCGAGCGGGTCGTGGTCAAGGAAGTCCCGGTCGAGAAGATCGTGACGCAGCAGGTCGAGCGCGTCATTACCCAAGAGGTGGTGAACGTCGTCCGCGAAGAAGTTCCGGTCGAGAAGGTCGTCGAAGTTGAGAAGGTCGTCGAGAAAGTCGTGACCCAGCAGGTCGAGGTTGAGAAGGTCGTTGAGGTCGAAAAGGTCGTCGAGGTCGAGAAGGTTGTCGAGGTCGAGGCGATGCCGCAGCGCCCGAGCGCGGTCATCCGTCTGGCCAACGACCACTCGTCCGGCGCCCGCGGCGCGGCGATGAGCTGGGCGCTGGAGAAGTTCCACGCGGAGTTTCCGCACATCGTCATCAAGTTCGAGCCGCAGGACCACCTGTACGTCGACTCGTTCTCGATCCACATCGCGGCCGGGACGCAGGCCGAACTGGCGTTGCTGGACGGCGGGTTCTTCAACACCTGGGTGCACCGCGGCGGCTTCGCCCGCATCGACGGCGCGCTAAGCAAGCACCCCGATTGGGACCCGACCAAGTGGTACGCCCCGCCGGACGAAATGACCGTTGGTCAGTTCGACGACGACCGGGTTTCCCGCCCCGCCCCGCACACCACGGGATACGGCGGGGTCGCCCAGTTTGGGATGCCCTACCAGGGCAACATCAACGGGAAGATCTTCAACTTCACGCTGTTGGAGGAGAAGGGCATCCCGATGCCGGTGGAAGGCTCGTTCCACCTGGAGCGCGAGGCCTGGGACATGTACATGCAGGCCAGCGACCCGGAAACCAACACTTGGGGTCTGCGGATGGCGTCCAATGCCTGGATCGTCTGGGGCAGTTGGGCGCGCGCGCTGCAAAACAGCGGGAATCACATGTACCGCGCCCCCGACCAGTTGCACTGGGACATCTTCAACGACGGTGGCGACCGGGGCTTCGCCTACGCGGTGAACAGCGTGCAGACGGACGCCGTGGCGCCGCCGTTCGACCAGCTCCAGTCGATCGCCGGTGAATTCGGCGACCCGTTCTCGGCCGGGAAGATGGCAACGTACTGGACCGGTGGCGGCGTCGGCGGGACCATCCCGCGCATCAAGGACCGCTTCTCCTGGGGTCTTGGACCTATCGAGGAGGGCGACCGCGGCGGCGCGCCGCATCACTTCACCAACCAGGGCCAGTACTGCACGGCCACGGCCGAGAAGAACGGCCTGGTGGAAGAGTGCACGGAAACCTTGTTGTTCTTCGCGGGTCCGGCGGTGCAAGGCCGCATCGCCATTGACCGCGGCTCGCTGCCCATGCTCAAGACGGTGATCGAGTCCGACGAGTTCAAGGCCGGGCCGCCCGAAAACCACGGGTACTACAAGACCTGGATGGACAAGACGGACCACCACCATTGGCAGAACGGCCACCCCAACTGGTGGGAGTGGTACGAGTCCTTCCGTGCGGCCGACCCGCCCTTCATCGGCGACATGTCGATCGAAGAGGGGATGCAGCACATCATCAACACCTCCGACCGTGTTCTCGAGAACACCAGGGCGGAGTACGACGAGTGGAAGGCCTGGATCGACGCCTTGCCGCCTACGTCCTAAGCGCCAGACACTCGTCCGCTTCTGCGGGTGAGACACCGTCGGCCCCGCGGACCCCGGGCCGCCGGCTCGTTGTAGGCCGAAACACCCGCGCCGCGGGCCGGGGGGCCAACGCCGGGCGGCGGTAGGCGCCCAAGGCCG
>JAJEGF010000070.1 GCA_022820025.1 Chloroflexota bacterium | reverse complement strand
GCGTCGTATCCGCAGCCTCTATGAACTCCTAGAGGCTTTCCCGAACGAAAGCGTCTGTACGGAGCACGTGGCGCGTCTGCGCTGGCCTGATGGCCCTGAATGCCCACACTGTGGGACCGTTGACCGCTACTACAGAATCGGAAACAGATACAAATGCGCGTTCTGCCGCGCCTTTTTCTCTGTGCGGCACGGGACCATTTTTGCAGACAGCAACATAAAGCTGCGCAAATGGTATGCAGCCATTTTCCTGTTTGTGTCAAGTCGCAAAGGAATTTCTTCGCATCAACTGGCACGTGAACTCGGCGTGCGTCAGGAAACCGCATGGTTCATGCTCAGCAGGATCAGGCACGTGGCCGACAAAATGGCTATTGAAGTCCTGAAAGGAATAGTTGAAGTCGATGAGTGTTTCGTCGGTGGACGCCTGGGGAATATGCACAAAAAGAAAAGGCGGCGCATACGCGATCTACAGAAAAAGGGCGTCGTGCGGCATTACGGTAAACAAATTGTCGTCGGAGCCGTTGAACGTGGAGGATACGCAATCACTCAGCGAATACCGGATCGTGACAAGTATTCGCTCGGCGCGTTCATCATGCGGCGCATTTATCGAGGGTCAGACGTATTCACCGACGAACTGGCCTCCTATCAGAAAATGCCGTATCACAAACACAGCCACACAAACCATGACAAGGGCGAATATGTAAACGGCAACGTCCATTCACAAACCATTGAGTCCTATTGGGCATTGGTGAAACGAGCGCATAAGGGCGTGTATCACTACTGGTCACAGAAACACTTTGACCTGTACCTACGAGAATTCGAACTCCGCTGGAACTTGAGAAAAATACCTGAATGGCGTAAGCTTGATATATTCTTGGCGAATGTCAACGGGACGAAACTCAAGAAAGCGGATTTGACTAGTGGGCGACGAAAACGACCACGACGCCTGTACGAAAGAAACAAAAGACAAAAGGCAGCACGGCTCAGACGATAAGCACGAGAACGAAGAAAAAGATCATAGGCCAGCGTTTGAGGCATTCCTGAAAGCTGTCGTCGATCAAGCAGACGAGGAATAAGTAAAGCGGCCCCTAGCTCGGCTACTCTCTGGTTTCCACACACACGGAGTTGAGCTAGGGGCCGCTTAAATGCCGGAACCCGCATCACGCAGGGGGCATAACCAGTTTAACACAGTTTACTAATTATGTCAAGTTTAGGGAGCCTGGGTTCGCGCCCAGGCTCCCTACAATCATAAACTAAAACAGTCTTCGCAGTCGCAGCATTCGCAGTCTTCCAGCTCCTCCGGCTCTTCGTTCACATATACAACATTTACTTGATCTATTTCCTGCAACGCTTCGCGCAATTCGCAAAGCTCATGTTGAATCCCGTGCAGGCAGCGCACAATGGCGCGCAATCCTGAATCCATTTGCAGTCCCTAACTGCGGCGGCCAGATTTGGCCACCTTCACCATAGGCAGGGAACGGGTGAGCGCAAGGGTTGACGGGCGGCGAGAATCGGGGAAATTTTCCCGCCAAACCTGGAGGGTGCAAAAGGCGAGTTGACTCCACCCCCATAGGGGTGCGCTGGCGAGAGAGGGTTCCCCCATTAATCCCCCGTCCGCAGCGCCGCCGCGTCGATATCCTCGCCGCCGGTCGAGAGTCCCAGGGTGTAGAGGTTGTAGTACAGCCCGGCTTTTGCCAGCAGTTGGGCGTGGGTGCCGCGCTCGACGATGCGGCCCTGGTCCATTACCAGCACCTCCGTCGCGTTCCGCACCGTCGAGAGCCGGTGCGCGATCACGAAGCTGGTCCGCCCCCGCATCATCGTTTCCATCGCGTCCTGAATGATCCCTTCGGTCTGCGTGTCAACCGAACTCGTCGCCTCGTCCAGCACCAGCACCCGCGGATCGGTCAGCAGCGCCCGCGCGAACGACACCAGTTGCCGCTGCCCCGTCGACAGCCCGCCGCCCCGTTCCTCGATCGGCGTGTCGTATCCAAACGGCAGGCTCTCCACGAACTCGTGCAGCCGCACCGCCTTCGCCACCTCGATTACTTCCTCCCGCGTGGCCTCTGCCCGTCCGTAGGCGATGTTGTCGTGGATGCTCCCGCTGAACAGGAACGGCTCCTGCAGCACCAACCCGATCTGGCGCCGCAGCGAAGCCTGGCTGACCCGGCGCACGTCATGCCCGTCGATCCGTACCGACCCGCTGGAAGCGTCATAGAACCGCAGCAGCAGGTTGATGATCGTGGTCTTGCCCGCCCCCGTGGCTCCAACCAGCGCAATCCGGTCGCCCGGCCTAGCGACGACTTCGGCCTCGTGCAGCACCGGTCGGCCCGCCTCGTACGCAAAGCTCACCCGCTCGAACCGCACCTCGCCCCGCACCGGCGGCAACTCACGAGCGTCCGGCTCGTCGTGCATCGTTTCTTCGGTGTCCAGGATTTCAAATACCCGCTCGGCCGAAGTCATCGCCGCCTGGATCGCCCCCCACCGCGTCGCCAGCTCCTGCACGGGGCCGAAGAACCGCTCGATATACAGCACAAAGGCCGTCACCACGCCCAGCGTCACCGTGTCCGACCCGTCCAGCACAAACGATCCGCCCAACCACAACACCAGCCCGGTCGAGATCGCCGTAAAGACTTCCACCGCCGGTTCGGCCGACGACGTAACCGTCATCGCGCGCATTTGCGACTGCGCCTGGGCGTGATTCACCTCGTCAAAGCGCCGCGCGTTGACCTTCTCGCGCGTAAACGCCTGGATCACCCGCATCCCCAGGATCGATTCGGCCAGCACCCCGTTCAGCGTCGATGTCCGCGTCCGCATCACCCGGTAGGCGGCCTGCGCCACCCGAGCGAAAACGATCCCGCTCAGCAGCATGAACGGAGTCACCGCGACCGCGATCAGCGTCAACTCCCAGCTCAGCAACGCCATCGCCACCAGGATTCCGATCAGGATCGCCATGTCGGCCACCAGCCCGATCGCCCCCTCGGTCACCGCCTCTCCGACCTGCTCCACGTCCGACGCCATCCGCCCGATCAGCCGCCCGGTGATTTGCCGGTCGTAGAACCCCAGCGGCAGGGACTGGTACTTGCGGAACATCTCCATCCGCATCGCCTGCAACATGCGCTGGCCAAGATCCGCGTTGACCACCAGTTGGACCGCCGTGCCGCCGGCCTGGCCAAGGGTCACGCCCAGGAAAAGAAGCGCAGCGACCGTCAGCACCCCGGCGTCGCCGGCTCGGATGCCGTCGTCGATCGCCAACCCGATCAACGCCGGCTGCGCCATCGTCGTCCCGGCAACGACCAGCACGGTCACTATGGCAATCAGCAGTCGTCGTCGATCCCGGGCCAGGTACCCCAGCAGACGCAGCAACACCCGCCGGTCGAATCCTTCGAATCCGCTCTCTTCCTGGACGTACGTCCCGCGCGCCTGGGACGTCCCCATGCCCATCCCCGACCCCATCCCCGACCCCATCCCCATCCTCATGCGCCCGCCGCCTCGGCCGCCGCCAGGTCCGCGCGCGCCTCCTCGGCGTGCCGCACCTGGAGGTCGTAGAGGTCGCAGTAGAACCCCGGCCTTGAGATCAGCTCGGCATGCGTTCCCCGGTCGGCGATCCGCCCGTCGTCCACCACCAGGATTTCGTCCGCGTGTTCCACCGAACTGATGCGCTGCGAAACGATGAACGTCGTCCGCCCACCCGCTCGACGCCGCAGCGCCTCCTGGATCCGCCGCTCCGTCTCGGTATCCACGCTGCTCGTCGCATCGTCCAGGATCAGAACCGCCGACTCGCGCAACAGTGCCCGTGCGATCGTCAGCCGCTGTCGCTGCCCGCCCGACAGGCCCACGCCGCGCTCACCGATAACCGTCTCGAATCCCTCCGGCATCTCCAGGATGAAGTCATACGCCTGCGAATCCTTCGCCGCCGCGATTACCTGCTCCAGGTCCGCATCCGGACTGCCGTAGGCGATGTTGTTGCGAACCGTGTCGGAAAACAGGAATGGATCCTGCGGCACGATCGACACCGCCGAACGCAAGCTCTGCAAGTCAAAGCTCCGCACGTCCTGGCCGTCCACCCGCACGCTGCCGCCCGCCGCGTCGTAATAGCGCGGAATCAAGTTCAGCAGGCTGGACTTCCCCGAGCCGGTCGGACCCACCACGCCAACCACGGCGCCGGCGCCGGCCGCCGCGTTGACCCCGGACACGACGGCCCGGCGGTTGAACGCGATGTCCACACCGTCGTAGTCCACCCGCCCCCTGATGTTCGTCTGCCTGGCGGCGCCCGGGGGGCTCTCGATCCCCACTGGCTCGTCCAGCAACCCGAACACCCGATCGGCCGATACGGCCGTGCGCGCCACCTGCTGCACGATGAAACCCAGCCGCCGCGATGGCTGGATGAGCCGTGTGAAGTAGTAGTAAAACGCCAGCAGCACGCCGATGGAAATCGAGCCTTCGATTGCCAGCAGCCCGCCGGCCCAGATCACTACCAGCGAGCCAATGCCCGTCAGCAGCAGCAGCAGCGGCATTGCCTTCGCCCGCAGGCGGATAGGCGCCAGCGCGCGCCCTCGCATCAGTTCGGACTCGGCCCCGAACGCCTCGATCTCGCTTTCTTCCGTCGCGAACGCCTTGACCACGCGAATCCCGTTCAGGTTCTCCGTCAGCACCCGCGTCAGCTGCGCCTGCTGGCTCCGATACGCCCGCCACATCGGCCGCACCACGCGTCCGTACACCACGGCCACGGCCACCATCAGCGCCAGGACCACAAGCGCCATCAGCGTCAACTGCGCGCTGGCAATCACCATGCCCGTCACGATGACGACGTAAATGCCCACGGTCCGCACGGCTTCCATGACCCCGTAGCCGGTGAACCCCTGCACGGTCCGGGTATCGCTGATCGCCAGCGTGATTACGTCGCCGCTGTCCACCCGGTCGTAGTAGGCGTACGGCAGGCGCTGCAACTTGTCGTAGACCTCGTTCCGCAGTTGGCGGCTGATGCCCGCCTGGTACCAGCGCTGACAGAATCGTGCGCCGAACAATGCGGCCCCGCGCAACACGATCAGGGCCGCTGCGAGCAGCGAGAGCCCCACCAGGCGCGAGCGGTCGCCCGCCACGATGCCCTCATCAATCACCCGCGCCAGCACCTGCGGCACAACCAGGTCCATGGCCGCGGACACCATCCAGACCAGCACGCTGAGCAGCGCCAGCGGCCAGTACGAGCGGATATAGGCGAGCGTTCGCCAGATGGACCTTATGGCTGGTCCTCGCCCCTGGACGACTCAGCAGTCACCGTCGCCCGACGTGCCTCATCCGCAGGCTCCGGGCTCGGCGTTTCCGGTGCATCCTGCAAAGTCGATACGGGCACATCGCTCGCAGCCGCTGCCATTGCCATGCGCGTCCTTCGTCGCTGCATCACTAGGAATTCCCTGAGAAATCCTCGCAGCGTCGTCCAAAGCAGTGCCCCAATCGGAATCCCGAAGAGCACGCCCCAAAACCCCGCCGCGATTCCCCCCAGGATCACGCTGGACAGCACCACGATCGGATTCACGCCAATCGCCGTTCCCATAATCCGCGGCTTCACTACGTTTTCGATCGCCAACGACACCAGGGCGAGCGCAACCCCAACCCAGATGGCCAGATCGAGGCGAACCGTAAACGCCATGATCGTTGGAATGGCTATGCCCACGATCATCCCGAAGAAGGGGATGAACATCAGGATCCCGGTACCGACCGCGACCAGCAGCCCGAACTCCAACCCTGCAATCAGATACGCCACAACTACCGCGACTCCCCAGATGACCGACGCCAGGAATTGGCCGCCCATCCATGCCCCAAACGTGTGCTCGCTGGCCCGCACGCCTCGGTTCAGACGCGCGGCCCAGTCCGGCGGCAGCGCATCCGCCAGCCGTTCCACGCCTCGATCCCAGCCCAGGACCAGGTAGAACGAGATGATCAACGTCACGATCGTGGCGGCCACGCCGCCTGCGATAGTTCCCGTCGTCGTTATGACGCCGGAAGCCAACTGCTGACCCATCGATGCCAAATTGTGGCTGACATCCTCCGTGACGGTGCCCACGATGTCGTCAGGCGCGCCGAGTCCGGAGAGCCAGGTCTGCAGGTTGCTCAGACCCTCTGGAATTCCCCGAGCCTGTGCGGTCAGGCTCTCCGCCGCGTGCCCTACTTCCGTAAAGAACGGCGGCAGCACGAAGAACAAACTTGCGCCGGCGATGCCCAGCACCACCAGGTACACCAGCGCCGATGCGACCGGGCGTGGAATCCGCAGCCGCTGTAGCAATCGCACCGGGCCCAGCGTCGCCACCGTGACAATCCAGGCCACCAGCAGCATCACCACGAAGACGCCGGCCTGGCTCAGCACGCCCCACAGAAATTGCAGCAGCCACGCGGCCGCCACGGCGATGCCGAGGTAGATCAGGATGAGAAGTGGGCGCTGCGTCTCGACGGGCGAGGCACCTTCATGGACCGCTCGCAACCGTCGATTCTATCCCCACGGTGACGCGTCGCCGCCTGCCTAGAATTAGCTGATGCGGCACACCTCCCGACCCGTCACACCGCACACCAAATGACTCGCGAAGCCGTCCGCCCCACCATCGAGGGCAAGCTGGCCGAACTGCCCGACGCCCCCGGCGTCTACCTCATGCGTGCCGCCGACCACCGCGTGCTCTACGTCGGCAAGGCCCGGTCCTTACGCAACCGCGTCCGCAGCTACTTCCGGCGCGGCGATCACTCGTACAAGACCCGCTCGATGGTCGCCCGGATTGCCGACTTCAACGTCATCGTCACCGACTCCGAAGTCGAAGCCCTGGTGCTCGAAAACAACCTGATCAAGGAACACCGCCCCCGATTCAACGTCACCTACCGCGATGACAAGCAGTTCCTCTACCTCAAGGTCACCGTGCAGGAGACCTACCCCCGCGTCGCCACCACCCGAATCATCGCGAAGGACGGCTCGCTCTACTTTGGTCCCTACACCAGCGCCAAGTCCCTGCGCCAGACCCTCAAGCTCCTCAACCGGCTCTTTCCCTACCGCACCTGCAACATCAGCATGGCCAAGCCGATCCCGCGTCCCTGCCTCAAGTACGACCTCGGCCTCTGCAACGCTCCCTGCACCCGCTACGTCACCGTCGACCAGTACCGCGAGGTCGTCGATGGCGCCGTCCGCTTCCTCCGCGGCGAGTACGAGCACGTCAAGGAGAGCCTCACGGAGCAGATGTGGGCCGCCTCCGACGCCCAGGACTACGAGGAAGCCGCCCGCTTCCGCGACCGCATCACGGCCATGGACAAAGTCGTGGCCGAGCAGAAGGTCTCCGACCCCGACGCCCGCGAGCGCCAGGTCGACGTGATCGCCGCCGCGCGCCAGGACCGCGACGCCATGGCCACCGTCTTCCGCATCCGCGGCGGCAAGCTCATCGGCCACCACCACTACGAACTCACGGTCACCGGGGAGGAGACCGAGACTGAGATGCTGGACGACTTTGTCCGCGAGTATTACGACCGCGCCGCCGAAGTCCCCCAACTCGTCCTCGTCCCCCACGGCCTCACCGACGTCGACGTGCTCCAGGACTGGCTCAAGTCCCTGCGTGGTGCCAGCGTCACCGTCCGCCGCCCCCAGCGCGGTCCCAAGCGCCGACTCGTGGAAATGGCCGCCCGCAACGCCGCCGAGACCCTGCACCTGGAGCGCACCACCTGGCTCAACAGCGAGCGCAAGCGCCGCCAGGCTCTCCTCGAAATTGGCGTCGCCCTCGACCTGCCCCGCCTCCCCCGCCGCATCGAGTGCTACGACATCTCGCATATCCAGGGATCCCTCGCCGTTGGATCCCTGGTCGTCTTCGAAGACGGCGTTGCCAAAAACGGAAAGTACCGTCGATTCAAAGTGCGCGGCGGCTCGGGCAACGACGACTTCGAGTCGCTACGCGAAGTCCTCCGCCGCCGCCTGCGCCGCTATGCCGAAGAGACAGCGGTAGCGGCCGCCGCTGGTCAGGACCCCCGCGCGTTAGCCAGCGTGCCGATGGCCGGATTCAATCCGGACGACCAACTGCCGGAAGTCTCAGAACCCACCGCCGGTTCCGCCAAGGAGTGGGGCGTCACTCCCGACCTGATCCTGATCGACGGCGGCAAGGGTCAATTGAGCGCTGCCGTGAACGTCTTTGATGAACTGGGACTGGGCAAGTCAAGCCTCCCGCTCGCCGCCATCGCCAAGCGCCGCGAAGAACTCTATGTCCCCAACCGCTCAGGGCCGGTGCTGATGCCAGTCGACGGCCCCGGCCTCCATCTCGTCCAGCAGATTCGCGACGAAGCCCATCGCTTCGCCGTGAGCTTTCACATCAAGCTGCGCACCGCCCGCGGCCGCCGCTCCATCCTGGACGAGATCCCCGGCATCGGCCCCAAGCGCAAGCGCAACCTGCTGCGCACCTTCGGCTCCCTCAAGCGCATTCGCGCCGCCTCGCTCGAGGACCTCGCCGCCGTCGACGGCATGACGGCTTCCACCGCCAAAGCCCTCAAGGAGGCGCTATAGCGGTCGCTGCGCGATGGGCTACACAGGCTGCGGCCGCTGCTCCCACAGCGGAAGAATCGCCAGCAAGTCCAGATACCCCACCGGCCGGTTTTCGGCGTCTACCACCGGC
This sequence comes from Chloroflexota bacterium, assembly GCA_022820025.1. Classification (GTDB taxonomy): domain Bacteria; phylum Chloroflexota; class UBA11872; order UBA11872; family UBA11872; genus UBA11872. The sequence continues at coordinate 30,981 of JAJEGF010000070.1, read as the reverse complement.
AAACCGGCCTGGCCTGACCGGTGCAGCGCAATGAATGCGTCGTGCAGCGTGTCCGTCAGTGAGACAGATTCCGCCTCAAGCATGATCTCGCCGGCATTCGGGTGAACCATGTGGTCCCCGAATTGCAGCGCGCTCTCGAACGACGTCACGTCCGCCATTGCCGCGCCCGGATACACGTCGGCGAAAAGAGCGCCGTAAAAGACCCGCATTGGAATGATGCCGGTCAGCCCGCCGTCGTCGTCAGTCACGGCCACCGTACGCACCAGAGGTCTGGATTCAATCGCGCGCACAAGCTCCTCGAACCTGGCGTCAGCTCGAACCACGCTGAATGAATCGAGTAACCCACGCGCCCGTAGATCGCTGACCCGCGACTTCGCGGTGTCTAGCGGTTGTTGCTCATCAGGGCCCATGGGCGCCTCCCGTCAATCCCGCCTAGGCAAACGCCAGGTAGCGCAACCATACCCAGATGGTGCCAATTATCAGCACCATCACGGTCACTGGTATGCCGTATTTCATGAACTGGACAAACCGGATGTGGTGACCCTCGCGCTCCGAGATCCCCGCCAGGATCACGTTCGCCGACGCTCCAATAATCGTGGCGTTTCCTCCGAAATCCGCCCCGATCGCCAGCGACCACCAAAGGATGTTGTCAGGGTTCAAGCCCTCCGCCGTTAGTCGCTGCACCACCGGCAGCATCGTCGCCGTGTACGGAATGTTGTCCACAACCGCCGACAAGACGGCACTGAGCCACATAATCAGGAGTGCCGTGGCGCCCACGTTGCCTTGCGTCAACTCGATGGTGAAGTCAGCCACCGCATCCAGCACGCCCAACTGCACCAGCCCGCCCACCATCATGAAGAGGCCGACAAAGAACAGCACGCTGGCCCACTCCACCTCGTTGTAAACCTTGTGGACGTCCGGTCGCGTAATGATCATCAACAGCGCGGCGCCCGCGACCGCCACGGTCGCCGGCTCCCAGCCCATCGCGCCGTGAATCAGGAATCCGAAGATGGTCAGCCCCAGCACGCCCAGCCCGATGTACATGCCGCGTCGGTCGGTGATGGCATCGGCGGGATCCAGCGTTGCCAGCGCGGCCGCGCGCTCTGGAGCCGCCACCACCTGCGATCTGAACATCCAACGCATCACGATCAGCAGAAACACCAGTGAAATCACGGCCGGCGGCGTCATGTGCGCCGCAAACACGGCGAAGTCCAGGTCGCCCGCGCTGGCAATCAGGATGTTCGGCGGATCCCCGATCAAGGTCGCTGCGCCCCCAACGTTCGACGCCAGGATCTCCGCGATGAAGAACGGCACGGGATTCAATCCCAGCCGCGACGCCACGAAAATGGTGATTGGAGCAATCAGGATCACCGTGGTCACGTTGTCCAGAAACGCCGACAGCACGGCCGTTATCAGCGAAAGCGCCAGCATCAACTGCACGCCGTCGCCCTTGGTCCAGCGCGCCGCCAGGATCGCCAACGCTTGAAACGCGCCGGTGTGGCGAACGATCCCGGCCAGCACCATCATCCCCACAAGCAAGAGGATCACGTTCAAGTCGATGTGCTCGAACGCGTGGTGCTGATCCAGGATCCCAATCAGGATCATCAGCGTGCCGCCGCCCAGCGCCACCGCCGACTTCGGCACCTTGTCGCTCGCGATCAGCGCATAGGCGACGACAAAAATGAAAACGCCGGCCACAATCAGGCCGGTACCAACAGCTTCGTGCTCGCTCATGGGTTCATTTCTCTGAGGCCCGTGGGGACCGGATACCTAACGCGGGCAACGGCGGTGTCAGGGGATCCTGACGGCCCGCCGCGGCGACATGGTACGGCACGAATCAGGCTGGATGACCGCGACTCGGTCGTGATTCCGGGGTAGCTCAAGCCACCTCATTAACAGCATTGACGGCCGCCTCCGCCGCTCCCCTCAGGGTCCGCAGCGCGGTTCCCAGATCTCGCCTGAATTGCCTGATCGCCCGGAGTTCCACCGGCCAGCGCGCCAGCCCGAGTATCTCCGGCCACAAGCGCCCGCCCTGGGCCGCCGCCAGCGCCGCCACGCTATGCGGGATGTCCTGCCCGAGCGGGTCCAGCACCACGCGCAACCCCACCGCCGGCACTCCCGCCCGATGGGCTCCCGCCAGCAGCGCGTGCGTTTCCATGTCGACCCCAATGAATCCGGCCTCGCCCAGCCGGCGTTTCTCATCCTGACGCGACAGCGCGTCCACCGCTGCGAGCGGGCCCACGCGAACTTGTGTGCCAGCTTTCGGCAGGCTCTCGGCCAAAGCCTCCACCATGCGCGAGTTCGCGGGCGTTGGATAGGCAAACAGGGGCCCGGCGCCGCTTGCCACCAGCACGTCGCCGGCCGACTGCCCAGCCTGAATTCCACCCGCGACGCCGACGATCAGGAGCTTGTCAGTCCGCCGGGAGTCCAGCACGCGTTCCAGGGTGGCGACAGACCGACGCGCGCCTTGCCCCGTCACGATCCCAACGGCTTCGACGTCGCCGAATTCGAAGATTCGCGCACCGCCGATTTCCGGGACGGACAAGCCCGCAACGGCGTCGCCAACAAACGCCGTCAACTCGGCCCTGATCGGCGCCAGGACACCCAGCACCGCCGTCTCGTTCTCAGTCGAACGCACCGAACCCGGTCAATCCGCCACGAAGAATGTGTGCCGCGCCGGTTGGGCAACGACGTCCTGATAGTCCTCCACCTGGCCCACCGGTTCGCCGTCCACCAGATACGGCGTCGGCCCTCGACGCACGAATTCGGCCCGGTCGAATCGGTTGAACACCGTATGCGCCAGCCGCAGCCAGCACATCGGATCCGCCTCCGATGAGTCCAGGTCGGCCCAGAGCATTGGTCCGGTGTCCATCTGGAACAGTACGCGCTCCGGGTGATAGTTGAATGTCTTGACCGGGTATTCCAGGACGGCGCGCCGCGTTCCAGCCTCGTTCCGAATCTCGGTCTGTATTACCACCGGGTCCAGTGATTCCGCAGCCGCCACCAACGCTTCGTTGTCGTTCGCGCGACTTGGATTCGGCAGCGGCGTTAGTGCGTAATCGAGCTCGAGGTAGCGCTCGTCGATCGGAACAGGCTGCGGCCTCGGATCGGGATCGGCGAGGTCGCGACTGAAGCGCAGCGCTCGATCCCGGCTCTGCGCCCACGCGAGCCGGTATTCGCCCCCCGGCTGCTGGATGCACGAGTCCTCCCGATACATCCACTCCGTGCGGCAAGGTGCGATCAGGTAAAACTCCTCGTCCGCGCCAGTCGCGGAGTCGATCACCCGCGCGCGGGCGTCCAATTGGATGCGCACGCTGTTGCCATAGGGCATGTGTCCCGGCGTGCGCACATCCGAGGTCGTCGGTGCAGTTATCCAGCGCAGGTAGGAACGGCTGTAATCCAGTGGGTGCATGGCTACTCCCGGGCATACGTCTCGCCGCCCGATGCGTGCGCCCTCCGCTCGTGAATCATGGAAGCGCACGCAGCCGGCGGCCGAGGGTCAGGCCTCCAAGTATGGAAGTCAGGCGATGGTGCTAGCCGGACTCTTTCGGCATGGCCTGCAGCGTTGCTTCCACGTCCACGCTGCACGAGCCCCGGCGATACGTGCCATCGAAGTGCTCACACTGCCAGCCGGCTTGTGGGGTTCCGGCGAGGTTGCACACCTCCATCAGACCCGGCGATCCGGTGCGCGGCATCACCACCGGCATTCCCACGTACTGGCCGCCAAAGAAGTCGCACGAGGCCTTGAGCTCGGTCGCATTCGGAACTCTTGAGCTGTACCGGTTCACCTCATTCGCGTGTTCCGCATTCTCGATCTGGAACCGAATGCCGATCACGATGAGCGCTACGAGCCCGACAACAACAGCGACGCTGAAGATGCGCAGCCCGTTGCGAATCAGAAAAGGTTCTCGTTCAATCATCCCGGAGTTCTCCGAACGCGTCTGTGTCGGCGACCATTCGGTCCACCTTAGGCCATAGTCGCCGGCTGCTTCCAATCGATTGTCGCGTGTGCATCACGGCGCCCGCTCCGGACCGCGGTCCAGGAACTCCCGGTAGAAGCGCTCGATCCGTCCGGCGTCGAACTCGTCGAACGGTTCCTGCCAGTTCCACGCGATCAACATGAACCGCGAGCCGAAGTCACCCTCGTACGGCGTGGCCAGCAGCTTGACCTCGCCGAAGGCGCCATCCGGCAGCGACGCATAGACCTGGCCGATGTCGGCTCTGACCTGTTCGCAGTCGTTCGAACAGTTATAGAGCAGCACGATCGCCCCGTGCTCCAGGTTGTGGACCCAGTACCCGGGATTCACCGGCTCTTCAAAGACGCCATAGCGCGACCACACGGGATAGTGGTCGCCTGAAGCCGGTGGGTCGGCTTCGTGCTCGACCACGCTGCCTTCAGCTACGTGCTGCCGTCCTTCGTTCTCGATTCGTATGCGCTCGGAAACATCGGCGTCCGGCCCGCGCCCCAGAGCAATTACCAGCACGGCCAGCGCCGCCACCACCCCAGCCCCGAGGAGTGTGAAACCAGCCCGCCGCAAACGCCGCATCCTGCGTGCGGCGCGCTGGCGCTCCTCCCGCGCGGCGCGGCGACGCGCGCGGCGCGCCTCGGCGGCCGTAGGTTGGGTCGAACTCATGGTGTTCAGACCAATCTTGCCAAAGTCATCGCGACGCCGGGGCAATGCGCCAAAATAGACCACCGCTTTCTTCGGAGCCTGCCATGGCCGCCACCTCTGTCGGACTCATCGGCCTTGCGGTCATGGGCCGCAATCTCGCCCTCAACATCGAGCGCAACGGCTTCCCCATCATGGTCTTCAACCGCACGGTTCAGCGCACCGACGAGTTCCTGGCCGGCGATGCCTCAGGTACATCGGTGCGCGGGGCGCGGACCCTGGAGGCCCTTGTCGCTGGCCTGGAACGTCCGCGCCGCATCATCCTCATGGTGCAGGCCGGCCGCGGCGTGGACGCTGTCCTGGACCAGTTGCTTCCGCTGCTGGCGCCCGGCGACGTGGTCATGGATGGAGGCAACTCGCTCTTCCACGACACCGCTCGACGCTTTGAGCGCGTCCAGGCCGCCGATGTCATGTTCCTCGGGACCGGCATCAGCGGCGGCGAATCCGGCGCCCTGCTCGGACCATCCATCATGCCGGGCGGCCCCTCGGCCGCCTACGAGGCCATGCGCCCAATCCTGGAACGCATTGCGGCCTCCACCGACGACGGCCCGTGCACCGCCTACTGCGGCGCCTCCAGCGCCGGCCATTACGTCAAGATGGTCCATAACGGCATCGAATACGGCGACATGCAATTGATCGCCGAGGCCTACGCGGTTCTCAAGGCGGCCGGCCTGACCCCGCCAGAACTGGCGGATGTGTTTAGCGACTGGAACGAGGGCGAGCTTGAGTCGTTCCTTATCCAGATAACCGCGGACGTCTTTCGCGTTCGCGACGCCGACGGCGACGGTTACCTAGTTGACCATATCCTTGACGCCGCCGGTCAGAAGGGCACTGGCCGCTGGATGTCGCAAGACGCCCTGGAACTCGGAGTCCCCATCCCCACCATCGACGCCGCCGTCTGGTCTCGCAACATCTCGGCCCGCAAGGACGAGCGAGTTCGCGCCGCCGGCGAACGCAGGGCGCCGACCCTGCAACGCACGGCGGCAATTGTCGAACAGGTCCGGCAAGCGCTTTACGCCGCCAAGATCTGCTCATACGCCCAGGGGATGGACTTGCTGCGCACCGCCTCGCGGGAGCGCGACTACGGCATCGATTTGTCGGAGATGGCCCGCATCTGGAAGGCCGGCTGCATCATCCGCGCGCGTCTGCTCGGGCTCATCCAGGGCGCCTTCCGCGACGACCCCGGTCTGCCAAACCTGATGGTCGAGCCGTCCTTCGCCAGCCAGCTCGCGGGCGCCCAGCCTGCCTGGCGCACCGTGGTCGGGGCAGCCAAGGCCGCCGGCATTCCATGCCCCGCCCTCAGCGCCTCACTCGATTACTATGACGCCTATCACTCAGCCCGGCTGCCGGCCAATCTCATCCAGGCCCAGCGCGACTTCTTCGGCGCCCACACCTACCGGCGAACCGACCGCGACGGCGTGTTCCACACCCGCTGGGAGTCCGGCGCGCAACGTGGCAGCGCGACCAGCGACCCGGTGGACTGAACGGAGGACTGGTCTAACGACGCTGCGCGACATGCCGCCGCAACAGCGGCAGGATCGCCTGCTGCTGCGCATTGTTGAGATAAAGCGACACGTCGCCTCGTTCCGAGGACCGCAGTTGCACCACGCCCCCGGCGCGCCGATAGGCCTCAAAGCGGTCCCAGGTCCAGAACCGACCCGTGTGCAGGCCAACCCCGCGGTCCGTAAACGTGTAGCTCACCGGAAACAGCAACCAGCCCGCTACCAGCAGCAGCGACACCACGTCCGCGCCCTCGGTTGTCCAGGTCCCCGGCAACAGCCGTACGCCCAGGAATATGCCCAGGATCAGCAACAGGTACCACCGGTACAGCAGGATTCGCGCACGGAACGAGGTCCGTAGCTGCATCAGTTCCTGCCCCGGCCGTGGCCGCGCCCAGGGGTTGATAGCCCCACTCACCATCGCCCCATAAGCCAGCGCGGCCAGCGCCACACTCACATACCGAGTCAGGTCAGACGCGTCCACGAATCGGGCCCTTACCTCCACAGGCAGCCGCTCGTGATGCTATCAGGACGGTTGAACGCCTCAAGCTGCCAGACAGTTGCGCATATTGCCTGGAATACACGCGTCGCCGTACGTTGAGGCCCCTGTCTTATACTCGCGAAACAGGTGAATTACTTGATGTCGCAACCCTGATGGCCGGCCATTCCAAGTGGGCGCAGATCAAGCGCCAAAAGGCCGTGACCGATGCTAAGCGCGGCCAGCTCTTCACCAAGCTGGGGCGCGATCTCACCATTGCCGCCCAGCAGGGCGGCGCGGACCCAGCCGGCAACTTCCGCCTCGAACAGGCCATCGCCAAGGCCAAGGCCGCCAACATGCCCAAGCACAACATCGCGCGTGCCATTGAGCGGGGTGTCGGCGGTGGATCGGACGGCGGACAACTCGAAGAACTACTCTATGAGGGTTACGCCGTGGACGGGGCCGGATTGCTGATTGAGGTCGTGACCGACAACCGCAACCGCTCCGTCGCCGAGGTTCGCAACGCGCTCAACCGGTTGGGTGGCACGCTGGCCGCCAGCGGTGCGGTCGCCTGGCAATTTGAGACGCGCGGAGCCATCGAAATCCGGCTCGACGGCCATGACCCCGAAGATCTCGAACTTGCCGCGATCGACCTCGGCGCTATCGATGTGGAACACACCGACGACTCGGTCTTCGTCTACACCGACGCAACCGACCTGGCTCGGGTCAAGACCGAACTGGCCGCTGAAGGCGCCGAAATCACCTCGGCCGAACTCACCAAGTCGCCCACCACGCCGATGACGCTGGCGGATGATCGCGCCGCCCGGGTGCTAGCCATGATCGATTCCATCGAGGATCTGGACGACGTCCGCCGCGTCCACACCAACCTGGAACTCAGCGATTCGCTGCTCGAGCGAGTCGGTGCCTGAGCCCGGCCGGTTGACCTCCCCCGTATCGCAACCAGACCAAGGCCAAGGACTCGATTGCCGGGCGGCTTTGCGGCTGGCCCGGCTCGAGGACGCAGCACGTGTTGACGCTCGGCATTGATCCGGGGACGGCCCGTTTCGGGTTCGGACTGGTCGAAGGCGACCGCAATACGCACCACGTATCCCACGGCTGTCTCACCACGCCGGCGGGCCAGCCGCTGGGTGCTCGACTCGCGCGGATTCGCGACGGATTACAGCGGCTCTTCGAGCGGCATGCGGTCACCGATGTCGCCATCGAGCGTCTCGGCTATGCCCGTCGTCTCACCTCCGCCGTCGACGTCTCGCACTCCATCGCCGTCGCCCACCTGGTGGCCGCGGATCACGGCGTGCCAGTCGAAGAGTACGCTCCGCCTGAGATCAAGCTCGCCGTCACCGGCTATGGCGGCGCCGACAAGGACAGCGTGCAGGAGATGGTCCGGCGCTTCCTCGATCTGGAGCGTCCGCCCCGGCCCGATCACGCATCCGACGCCCTGGCGGTCGCGATCTGCCATGTCAATTCCTACGAGTCTCGAGCACTGGAACGCAAGGTCGGCGTCAGGTGATCGCGGAGCTTCGCGGCGAGGTGATCGACCGGCGCGAGGACAGTCTGGTCGTGCTTGCTGACGGCACCGGCATTGGCCTCGAAGTCATGGTCCCGGATCGAGCGCTGGCCGACGGCGAGTCCCGGGTCCGTCTCTTCACCTCGCTCCACGTCGCCACCGACGGCCCCATGCTCGCCGGCTTTGGGACCCCGGAAGAACTCCGCGTCTTCAAGGCGCTTCTGAATGTGAACGGCGTCGGGCCCCGCATGGCCGTTCGCGTGCTCTCCACCCATCCGGCCAGTCGCATCTACGAGGCCCTGGACCAGGAAGATCCCAAGCCCTTCCAGGCGGTCTCCGGCATCGGCGCGCGAACCGCCAACCGGATCATTCTGGAGCTCCGCGGCAAGCTCGTCCCCGAGGACAAGGCTCCCGCTGAGACTGCCGACGACGAGAACACCCGCGAAGTCTTGGAGGCCCTGCTCGGTCTTGGCTACACCCGAACCGAGGCCACCATCGCCCTCAACCAGACCATCGGCGAGCCCCTGTCGGTCGAAGCGCGCCTCGCTGCCGCCTTGCGTGATCTCGGTGGCCGGGGCCGGACGGCGTGAACGAGCGCGTCGTCGCCGTCGAGTCCGGCGCCGGCGACCAGCGCCTGGACCGCGCCCTCCGCCCCCGCGATCTGTCCGACGACGAGTTCATCGGCCAGGAGGGTGTCAAGCGCGCGCTTCGCCTCATGATCCAGGCGGCCACGCAGCGCGAAGAACCCGTGGACCATATTCTCCTCGGCGGACCGCCCGGCCTCGGCAAGACCACGCTTGCCCACATCGTGGCCAACGAGATGGGCGGGCGCCTCCGAGTCACCTCCGGCCCAGCGCTCGAACGGCCCGGCGACCTCGCCTCCACCCTCAGCAGTCTCGATGCGGCCGAAGTCCTCTTCATCGACGAAATCCACCGCCTCGGCAAGACCGTTGAGGAGATTCTCTATCCGGCCATGGAAGACTTCGCTCTCGATATCGTGGTTGGCGCCGGCAAGGCTTCCGCCCGGACCTACCGTCTTTCCCTCCCCCACTTCACCGTCATCGGGGCCACCACCAGCGCCGGTTCTCTCACCTCAGCCCTTCGTGACCGCTTTGGCGCGGTCCACCGCCTCGAGTTCTACAGTGCCGAGGAGTGTGCCCGCATCGTCCTGCGCTCTGCCGACATTCTCGGCGTCGCCATCACCGACGCCGGTGCCCTTGCCATTGCCCGGCGCTCCCGCGGCACTGCCCGCGTCTGCAACCGGTTGCTCCGCCGCGTCCGAGACTTCGCCCAGGTCGAGGCGGACGGCATCATCACCGACACCGTGGCCGCCCAGGCCCTCGCCGAACTCGACGTTGACAACCAGGGTCTCGACGCCATGGACCGTCGCATCCTCACAACGCTCATGGACTCGTTCAACGGCGGCCCCGCCGGACTGCAGGCCCTCGCGGCCACCCTTGCCGAAGACGTCCCGACGCTCGAGTCGTACTACGAACCCTTCCTTCTCCAGGCCGGCTTCATCGCCCGCACGCCGCGCGGCCGGGTGGTGACCCGGCTCGCATACGAGCACCTCAATCGCGAACCGCCCCGCGCCGCGCCCGAACAGGCCGCGCTTCTCTGACGTGGAGTCCGAATCCCAAGGCGCCCAGCGCCTTCACGCGACCGTCCGTGGCCGCGTGCAGGGCGTCGGCTTCCGCTTCTTCGTCGTCCGTGCCGGTCGCCGGCTCGGACTGCGCGGCCAGGTGAGGAACTTACCGGACGGCCGGCGCGTGGAGGTGATCGCGCAAGGTCCGCGCCCGGCACTGGACGCGCTCGTCCTTGAATTGCACGCCGGGCCGCCCCTGGCCAGCGTCGAATCCGTTAGCCTATGGTGGTCGACACCTGCTGGCGATCTGCCGGCATTCGCCATTCGTGCCTAGGTACCCGGTGATGCAACACTTCCCGGACTCGCCAGCGCATACCCATGCAGCGGCCGTTCCGGCACGTCAGCGGTACCGCGGGATGCAGGTGTTCGCCTGGGTGTCACTGTTCGTTGCTGTCGGTCTGCTGGTGGCGGCCATAGTTTTCCTGCCGCGCGCGGTCGCGGCCTTGTTCAGCGGAGTCAGCGAATCTCAGCCGACATCCGTGACGGTCCTTGAAGGCACCGTGTTGGTCCAGCCGCCGGCCACCGCCACCTGGCAGGGCGTGGGCGCGCGGGCCGATCTGGACGAAGGCACCCGTCTACGCACCGATGACCGCGCGCGAGCCTTCTTGCGCACTCGCGAGGGCTCAACCGTTCTTCTGTACAACGACACCGAACTTGCCGTGCAGCGCATGCAATTCGGACGCTTCAATCCTGCCCTGCAGGACACCGTGTTCCGATTGTTCCAGGGGCGCGTTCAGATTGGGGTGGCTCGGCACCCGTTGGCAGCCGAACGGCGAATCACCGTGCTGGCCGACGAGGGTCGTCTGGACCTTGGCGAAGGCACCTACCGAATCGAAATGGAGCCTGACGGCGCCGTGCACGTGAGTACCCGCCAGGGAGTTGGTGTGGTCTGGTTGGGCAGCCGTGCACTTGAGGTGACCGCCGGTCGACGGTTGGTTTTGACGCCGGACGGCGACATTCTCGGCCCGCTTCCGCTGGAACGCGACCTTCTCAGCGATCCGCTGCTCGAGCGCCTGGCCGGCGGCTCCGCGTGGAGCACGTTTGTGGTTACGGAAGCTGGTACGGCCGGCACCGTGCTCCCCGAGACCGACGGCGTGTGGTTTGAGCGCCAGACGCCTGACGGAAACACGGACCGCCACGGCGAGAGCGGCATCGCGCAGGATATCGACCGGGAGGTGCGCGACTATGTGAATCTGAGGCTTCGGTCTGACGTTCGAATCGAGCGTCAGACACTGTCCGGCGGCGGCACGGCGGGTACCGAATACCCGCTGATGATTCGCCTTACCTATCTCGACGTCGAAGGACGCGAGCAGATTTGGACGACCGGCTTCTACTACCAGAACAACGCCGGACTTAGCGTCAAGCTCGGTCACCCAATCCCCGTCGCCGAGTGGATCACGTTCGACAACCCCACCTTGCTCCAGGAAATCCGCCCGGCGCCAGTTCGACTGCGTCGGATTGAAGTCCTGGGCAGCGGCTGGGAGTACCGATCCGCCGTACGCCGCGTGGAGCTCACCGGCTATTAGCCCCGCCAATCGCCGTCTTGCCGCCGGGGTGGACGCCATCGAAATCGCCCGCATCCAGGCCGCCCTCGACCGCTTCGGCGAGCGCTTCATCCGCCGCCTCTACACCGACCGGGAGCAGCGCTACTGCCGTGGCCGTGCCGAGGAACTCGCCGCCCGCTTCGCCGGCAAGGAAGCAATTTCCAAGGCCCTTGGCACCGGCATGCGCGGCGTGCTTTGGCGCGAACTGGAAGTGCTCAATGACCGTCGTGGCAAACCCATCGTCCATCTGCACGGCGCCGCCGCCGCCCGCGCCCGCGAACTTGGCCTCACCAGCTTCGAGATCAGCCTCACCCACAGCCGTGAACTTGCCATCGCCTTCGTGGTCGCCACCGCAGACTGATTCATGGTGATCGAAGGGCGCCCGTCGGGTCGCCGACCGGCACGTGACCACGTCGTCACAGCGGCTGAGATGCGGACGCTTGAATCCCAGGCGCCGCCCGGCGTCAACCTCATGCAAAACGCCGGCCACGCCATCGCGGCGGCCATTTTGCGGAATACAGGTTCGCTCGGCGCCCGGTCCGTCGTCGTGCTGGTCGGCCCGGGCGACAATGGCGGCGATGCGCTCATCGCCGCCGCACGTCTCGCCGTGACTGGTGCGCGAGTTACCGCCTGGGCCTCCCGCCAGCGGCCAAGCGACGCGCTGGTAACGGCCGCAACCGCTCGTGGCGTTCGCTGGCGCATCTGGAGCGGCCAGCCGCGTCCGCTCGTCAATGACGTTGGTCAGGCGTCCTGCCTCGTGGACGGACTCCTGGGCATCGGCAGCAGCCCGCCCTTGCGCGGCCCCATAGCCGCGATTCTGGCTGCTCTGCCGGCTGACTCAGGCCAGATACGCTTCGCCGTCGACATTCCCAGTGGAATCGACGCGGACACCGGCGCCGTCGACCAGGCGGCGTTTCGAGCCGACGTCACGCTGGCTACCGGTCCCCTGAAGATTGGCGCGTCCCTCCATCCCGCCATTGAATTCGCTGGCCGCCAGATCGAGCTCGATATCGGGCTCCCCGCCAAAACGTACGCGCCGCTTCGAACCTCCCGCATGAGCGCCCGAACGGCGCGCGGCTTGTTGCCCGTGCGCCCGCTGGATGGCCATAAGGGCACCTTTGGGCGCCTGGCCATCGTGGCCGGCTCAGCCTGTTACCGTGGCGCGGCCGCGCTTGCAACGGTCGCCGCGTTACGCGCGGGGACCGGACTGGTCACCCTCGCGTCGGTCGAACCGGCCTGCGCCGCCGCCGCCGCCCGGGCGCCGGCCGCAACGTTCGTGCCTCTTCCGACCACCTCGTCAGGCCAGATACAGGCCAGTTCCGCCACCGTCGCGACATCGTTGGCTCAACCCGACGCGCTCTTGCTCGGTCCTGGCCTGGGCCGCAGTGCGTCGAGCGATTCGCTCGTCTATGGCCTGCTTGACGAGCTTTCGGACACCCCAACCGTCATCGATGCCGACGGTCTCAACGCCCTGGCCGACAGCGGTGATTTTATGGAAACGCTCGGTCCCGGATGCGTGCTCACCCCGCACCCCGGCGAACTCGCGCGGCTACTAAGCCTGACCGCTCCGCCCGAGGGCCGGGAACGACTTGCGGCCGCCCGAGACCTGGCGGCTCAAACCCGGGCCATTGTCGTGTCAAAGGGCTCACCGACCTTCATCTGCGCCGACGACCGGGTGCGGATCCTCGCCCGCCCCAATCCCGCCCTGGCGGCCGCTGGCTCCGGCGATGTGCTGGCGGGGACCATTGCGTCACTACTGGCCCAGGGACTGCCAGCCGCGAACGCGGCCGCCCTGGGCGTCTGGGTCCACAGCCGGGCGGCTCGAATCGCCGGCGGCCGTGACGACCGCGGCGTGCCCATGGAACAGGTCGCAGCCGCCGTGGGAGCGGCCGTCAACCTGAGGCACGGGAGATCGCGGCGCGGCCGATGGCAAAGGCGCCGCCGTCGCCGACGTCAATCGGGTGCGCCGTAGGTCTCCCACAGCTCGGTGACCAGCGACTCGGCTGTCGCGTGCTCAAACCCCCGCCGAACCAGGAACGCGCCTAATCGCTGCCTGAACTCGGCAAACGCGCGACCATGCAGCTTGCGCGCTTGCCGCTCCGCCACCGGCCGCGCAACCTCAAGCTCGTCGCCGTATTCCGCGTCGATAGCGCTCGCGGCCACGTCGGCGCTGACACCCTTTGCCTCCAATTCCTCCGCCACCAGCCGCCGCCCGCGAGCCCGGCGTTCGGTCCGAGCTCGGATCACCGCCGCCGCAAACTCCGCATCGTTGACGTAGCCCAAATCTCGCAACCGCGCCAGCACGCCTTCGACTTCCTCGGCGTCCACGCCTCGCGCATCCAGCCGACGACGCACCTCCGCTTCCGATCGCGAGCGCGACGCCAGAAACCGCAGGGCAATGGTCATTGGATCGGCGCGCCGGCCGCGACGAGCCGCCATTCGAGGCGCTGGCTCAGTCCCCGCCCTGGTCGCTTGAGCCGCGGCTGCCAATCAACTCCGGCCACGGGGCCAGGCGTCGCTCCGTTCCGGCGAACAGCCGCTGCAAATTGTCCAGGTGCTGTGATGTCAGGAATACGACGAAGATTGCCACCAGCGTGACGTGGAAGCCGGTAACGCCGAGGCCCAACGCATAAAACGCGATGGCTCCCACCAGGAACCCCAGGGCCCCGACCAGCGACCCCAGCGAGACGTAGCGTCCGATCGCAACCGTGGCCAGTCCCACCGGGAATCCAACCAGGGCCGCGAGCGGCGCAGCGCGATAACCGCCCCGGCACTAGTCGCCACCCCGCGACCGCCGCGCAGGCCAATAAAGACCGACCAGTTGTGACCGACCGCCGTTAACACGGCCACGATCAGCGGGACCAACTGCAGGTCGCCAACCAGCATCCGTGCGGCCAGCGTCGGCAGGAATCCCTTCAGCATGTCGCCCAGAAACACGATCACCGCCGCGCCACGACCGACGGTTCGGTACACGTTGGTCGCGCCCGAGCGGCGGCTTCCGTGCTCGAAGATATTCACGCCAAAACCGACGCGGCACACCAGCCAGCCCATCGGCACCGCGCCCAAAAGGTACGCGCCGACCAGGAGGCCAACGACCTGTACGGCTTGGATCGTTGTCACCGGGAGCGCCCCACAACCCGACGAGTTTGCGCCAGCTTCGGCCCGTCCCGCTCCGCTGTCAAACCAGCGACGCGCCTGTCAGGACGACCGCAAACTCAAGCGCATGGGCGTCCCGTCGAATCCAAACTCCTGGCGCAGACCATTCTCCAGGTACCGCACGTAGCTCCGATGCACATGCTCGGGATTCGAGAAGAACAGCGCAAACTCCGGCGGAGCGGTCCCCGTTTGCGTCGCGTACTTGAATCGCGCGGCTCGACCCCGTCGCGAAGGCAAATCCCGCCGCCCGACCCATGCCCGCAAAAACGCGTTCAGCCGAGAGGTCGGGATGCGCTGCTGCCGAATCCGGTGAATCTCCAGCGCCATCGGCAGCACGTGATCCAGGTTGCGGCCAGATTTGGCCGAGATCCGGACCAGCGGGCTTTGCGGCAGGAAATGGAAGATGCGTCCGAGGTGGTGTTCCACCCGCGCCACTTCCTCCTTCCCCCGCACCAGGTCCCACTTGTTCGCCGCCACCGTCACACCCTTGCCGGCGTCCAGCACAAAACCCGCCACGTGCGCGTCCTGCTGGGTCGGTCCTTCAAATGCGTCAATCACCACCACGCCCACGTCGGCGTGCTGCATCGAGCGCAGCGCCCGCAGCACACTGTGCTGCTCGATGCCGCGCTCGATGTGACCACGACGCCGGATGCCGGCCGTGTCCACCAGCCAGATCTCGTTACCTTCCCACTCCACCAGCGTGTCCACGCTGTCGCGGGTTGTCCCGGGCGCGTCGTGCACCAGCGCCCGCGCCTCGCCAAGCAGCGCATTCAGCAAGGACGACTTCCCCACGTTCGGCCGACCCACAATGGCAATTCGGGGCCGCGTGTCCGCCACGGCCCGATAGTCGTCAGCCGGCAGGCGCTCGGCTATGGCATCCAACAGATCGCCGGTCGCCGTTCCGTGCATGGCGGAGATCGCCATGGGATCGCCCAACCCCAGCGCGTAAAACTCGGGAACGCTGTCTCGATGCTGCGGCGCGTCCACTTTATTCACCACGAGCAGGTAGGGGATTCCCGCCCGTAGCACTTCCCGCGCAACCGCCAGGTCCAGCTCGGTTGGTCCGGTCGTCGCGTCAGTCACGATCAGCGCCAGGTCCGCCTCGGCCGCCGCCAGCCGTGCCTGCGCTTCCGCGTGCGCGGCCACCGGCGCCGGGTCGCGCCAGGCGATTCCAGCCGTGTCCACGATCGCCAGGCCGCGTCCCCGCCACTCGATTTCGCCGTAGATGCGGTCCCGCGTCGTCCCCGGTTCGTCAGCCACCACCGCCACCCGCGAGCCCATCAGGCGATTGAACAGCGTGGACTTGCCGACATTCGGCCGGCCCACGATCGCAACCAGCGCCGCGCTGCCGGCCACCGCCGTCACCGTGCTCGAACCGCCGCGGCCTTCGTTAGCCATAGGGACCCCGGTAGCTCGGCGGAAGATTCGCGGCGATCGCCCGCATAATCGCCTCCCCCGCCGCCCGCAACTCGTCGTCGGGGATGCGACCCGGTCGACGTCCCAGCTCCAGCGGTTCGCCAACCCTGAGGTTCACCGGCATTCGGCCCTTCGTGAGCCGCCGCCGCCAGGAGAACGCTTCGGTGCCCCAGATCGACACCGGAACCACTGGGGTGCCCAGCTTCATGGCCGCGTA
Organism: Chloroflexota bacterium; assembly: GCA_022820025.1. Classification (GTDB taxonomy): domain Bacteria; phylum Chloroflexota; class UBA11872; order UBA11872; family UBA11872; genus UBA11872. Next base: position 14,831 of record JAJEGF010000070.1, on the reverse strand, counting down.
CGCCGCCCCCGGTTGCGGCCGGCGCAACGTTGCATCCCGGCTGCGCGTGCCCTCCGGATACATCATCATGGCCTTGCCGCTGCGCAGGATGCGCAGCATCTGCCGCACCGCCGGCAGATCCATCCCGTCGCGGTTTACCGGCAGCACGCCCCACGCACGGCACAGCCATCCGACCGTCGGCGATTCCACCACCTCCCGCTTCGCCATGAAGGTCAGGTAGCGCCGCACGTACGAGCCGGTCAGGATCGGATCGAACTGCGTGAAGTGGTTCGACGCCACGATGATGGCGCCCTCCTCCGGCACCCGCGCAACGCCCTCCACGCGCACCCGAAACAGGAACGGAAACACCACAAAGCGGCCCAGCAACTGCCAGAAGGCGTAGATCGTCGTAATGATCCACGGCGGTTCCCAGCTTGAGTCCTGGCGCACGTCAGTGCCGTCCGACCGGGTCGCGCTCGCGCAGGAGCGCCTCGATCTGCGTCACCACTTCCGCCGGGCTGCTGTCCGCGGAATCGATCCACACCGCGTCGTCGGCTGCCGCCAGCGGCGCGTCCGCACGCGTACTGTCGATCCGGTCTCGCGTCTCGAGCAGGCCCCGCACGCTGGCCAGGTCGATACACTCCCCGTCCTCCCGCCGCTGCTTCCATTTGCGCAGGGCGCGGGTTTCCAGCGGCGCGTCCAGGTACACCTTCAGCTCAGCCTCCGGCCAGACAACCGTGCCAATGTCGCGCCCCAGGGCAACCACGGCACCTTGCCCAATCACCCGACGCTGCTCGCCCAGCAAACGCGCGCGGACTTCCGGTAGCCGCGACACGTCCGAAACAATGGCCTCCACCTTCGCGCTGTACACGCCCTCGGTAACGTCCTCGCCCTCGGACAGCACCCGCGTGCGATATGCGCCGTCGGGCTCCGGACGGAACGCCAGGTTCAGATTCGCGATCGCCGGTAGCACCTCGTCGGCGTTTTCCGGGTCTGCGCCCGCTCGCAGTGCCGCCAGCGCCGCCGCGCGGTAGAACAGTCCGCTATCCACGCACACGTACCCGCATCGCTCGGCAAGCAACTGTCCGACGGTGCTTTTTCCCGACCCCACGGGGCCATCGATCGTGACGACCGGCGCTGACATAAGGCGCACCAAACCCGCAGACGCTCTCGGGGACGGCCGCTCAGTATAAAAACAGTTCACGCTCCATCGTCGCCGCGCTCCTTCGTCGCGGCGAACGCCGCATGTTCCGTTCCTGGCGCATCCTGTCAGCGAAGTGTCCAGCCGAATCATCAGCTTGCCCCGCAGATACCAGAACACCGGGCTTGTACTCCTCGCGCGCCACACCGCAGTCGCTACCCATTGCGAACCTCGGCTCCAAGTGCAAACATGGACATATCGAATTGGTCCATGGGCGGTAGGGAGACCACTTGCAATGGCTACGGACGCCGCCCCGCTCACCCGAGACGACCTGCGCGACGAACTACAGCGCGCACTGACGCACTATGCGACCAAGGCCGATCTGGCCGACTTGCGCGACGAACTGCGTAGCGCGATGGCGCACTACGCGACCAAAGCCGACCTGGCTGAACTGCGAGATGAACTCCGCGTTGAATTCAATCGCACGTTGACCCACTACGCGACCAAGGCTGCCGTCGCTGACCTGCGAGCCGACGTCCAGGCGACGCGTGCCGAGTTCAAGGCCGACCTCCACAACCAGACCCGCTGGATGGTCATCGCCGTGTTCGGATCGGTCAGCGCCGCTGCCGCCGTCACCGGACTGATCGTTCGATTCCTCGGCTAGGCGCCTGGCGCGAAGGACATAGCATCCCGGGTTAAGTCCACAACGCCCGATTCCCACGATTCTCGAACGGATCTCCCCCAGCCTGCGAAGTGAATCGCGTCCGGCCCCCAAGTCCCAATTGATGGTTGTAGGACAACTCGGCTTGGTTGGGGTATGAACAAAGGAATCCACGTCGGTCGCCTGTCGCCTACACTCGGAAGATGCTCCGTTACTCGCCTCACTGCCCTTGCCTGCCGTAACCGTCGCCGAGGTCATCGCATCATTTCTGGTCCGGCAGGGCGTCCGCCGTGCCTACGGCGTCACCGGCGGCGAAATGCTGCCCGTGCTCGACGCCCTTCAGCGCCGCGGGATTGAATTCGTCCTGACCCATCACGAGGCGGCCGCCGCCTACATGGCCGATACCGAGGGCCAGCTCACCGGCCGTCCCGGTGTCTGCATCGGCACCCTTGGACCCGGGGCCGCCAACCTCTTCGCAGGCCTCGCCCAAGCCACTCTGGAACGATCCCCAGTCCTTGGCATTTCGGCCGACGTAACGCCCGACGAAGCCGCCGGCCAGCGTCACCAGGTCTTCAACATCCCCGGCGCAATGGCCCCCGCCGTCAAGTACACCGCCAGAGTCACGCCAGACAACGTGGGCGCCGTCGTCCCCGCTGCCTGGTCGGCTGCCACGCAAGGCATGCCCGGCGCCGCACACCTGGCCGTGCCCAGCACGGTTGCGACCATGCCCGCCGCCACGCGGCCTGCCCTTTCCTCAAGGAACGAGGCAATCACGCCGACCATTCTCCCGGCGTTTGGCGAAGTAGAAGAAAGGCTGGCACAAGCGACGCAACCGGTCGCCGTGCTCGGCCTGGAAGCCCGTTCGCCGGCAGTCGCCGAGCGATTCGCCCGATTGGTTGGTCATGCCGACATCCCCGTCGTCACCCAGGTCAAGGCGCGCGGCTGGTTCCCCGGTGACCATCCCCTCCACGCCGGTACCCTGGCTTCCTACGGCTCTCGCGGCGTGTTCGAGCTGATTCGATCCGCCGACCTGGTGCTGGGCGTTGGCATGGACGGCGTGGACCTCATCTGGCCGTGGGACGGACCCGCCGGATTCAATCTCACCGCCTATGACCTGCACGACGGCTCGCTGCCGCATACCCCCGTGGTTGGTGACCTGGCCGCCATGCTGGAGCGCCTGGCGGCCGTCGACCGTCCCCCGAATCGCGTACGCGCGGCTGACCGCGCCTCGCAAGCCCGCGGCGCCGCCCGAGCGGACCTCCAGGCCGGTCCCGCCGGCACCGATCACCCGGCTGACGCTCCGTCAGACGGCATCGCCGTCGACCCGCTCTTTCAGGTCATCCGGGCCGCCGCCCCATCCGACACCGCCCTCATCTCCGATGTCGGCATGCACAAGCTCTACCTCGCCCAGTACTGGGAAGCGCCAGCGCCCCACACCTACTTCGTCGCCAACGGGCTTTCCGGCATGGGCTGGGCGCTGCCCAGCGCCTTAGGCTTCAAGCTTACGTGCCCCGAAACACCCGCCCTGGCCGTTACCGGCGACGGCGGCGCGCTCATGTTCGCCGGCGAACTGGGCACCCTGGCCCGTTTGCGACCGCCTGGCCTCGTCTACCTGGTGCTCGTCGACGCCTCGCTCGCCCTCATCCGTCTCAAGGCTGAGCAACTCGAACACGATCCGCTGCCCAACGACTTCGCGCCGCCCGACTTCGTCGCGCTGGCCCGCAGCTTCGGCCTCCGGGCCGAGCGCGTCGATTCCCCCGCCGTCGCCGCTACAGTGGTAAGTGACGGCCTCTCGGCCTCGGAGCCGCTCGTTATCGAGGCGCCCATCGACTACGGCGCCTACCAGCGCATGACCTGACCCCCCAGCCGAATGAATCAAGTCAACTCGTGACCGCCGGCGGCCAGCGTTGCCTGGGCTGGCGCACACCGATTCGCCTGCTGGCCTTTGCCATGGCTGCGGCAATTGCCATGGCGGCGCCCGCCGCATCCCATGCCGATGTGCTCCCGCTTCACACGGGCCAGACCATTCGGATCGAAGGCCAGGGCTGGGGCCATGGTGTCGGCATGTCCCAATGGGGCGCCCGCGGACGCGCCCTCGCCGGACAGTCCGCGGACGAGATCGTCCGCGCCTACTACACCGGCATCGACATCACCGATTCCCCGACGGATCAGACACCCATCCGCGTCCTGATCGACCGCAACTACCGGCCGGCGGCGATCGACGGTTCCGCAGCCTCCTCCAAAGGACTCTCGGGCGACATCGTCGGGATCGGCGGCCAATGGGCCATCTCGGGTGTCACCAACCCGCTGCCGCCCGGCGCCCGTCTGCGACTGCTCGACCACCCGGGCGTGCACCGAATCACCGTTCGCCTGATCGACGCCGCGGGAGGGCACATGCGTGACTTCGACCTCCCCGGCCAGATCGAGGTCGTCCCCCTCGAGCCGCACACCCGCCTGCTGGTGCACTACAAGTACACCACCGAGGCCGAGGGCTTGCCCGGCCAGTACTACGACGTCTACCGCGGGTCCGTACGCGTCTATCAGGACGCCGAAGGCCTGGTGGACACCGTCAACGTCGTAACGCTTGAGGACTATCTCCTTGGCGTCGTGCCGGCCGAAATGCCATACCACTGGCCCGCCGAGGCCCTCAAGGCCCAGGCCATGGCCGCCCGCACCTACGCGCTGATCAGCCTCGATCCGGGTAACCCGATCTTGGACGTCGTCGATACGACCCAGGACCAAGTCTATCTCGGCGTCAACCACGAGAGGCCGGAAACCACCGCCGCCGTTCAGGCCACCGCCCGCCGCGTATTGACTCATGCCGGCCAGCCCATCATTTCGTACTTTTTTAGCGCGTCAAACGGACGTACCGAGGCCAACGAGCACGTATTCGGCGGGCAACCGGTTCCGTATCTGCGCTCCGTCGTCGACGTCGATCCCAATGGCCGCCCCTGGGATGCCGACTCCCCGCTGAGCACCTGGTCCACCCCCGAATTCTCCGCCAGTCTCTTGCAGGGGCTGTATCACGAATCGATCGGCACGCTCGAATCGCTGGACTTCAGTGACCGCTCTCCGACCGGCCGATTGATCATCGTCGGTCTCAACGGCCAGCGCGGACGGCAGACGATCAGCGCCTGGAACTTCGCCCTCCGCTTCAACCAGCGCACCCCACGGGAAGCCGGGCTGATCTACAGCACGCGCTTCGCCGTCGTGCGCAACTACCCGCTGATTGAACGCGTCGCGCCTCTCAACCTGCCGGACGGGCAGTCAATCTATTTCGACGAAACCGGACACAACGTGCGCCACGGCTTTCTCAAGTACTTCAACGCCCGCGGCGGCGTGGCCGCATTTGGTCTCCCGCTGACCGAGGAGGTCGTCCAGAACGGCCGCACCGTCCAATACTTCGAGCGCGCCCGTTTCGAATACCACCCGGAACTGGCCGGAACGCCCTACGAAACTCAGCTTGGGCTGCTCAACGACGCCCTCACCGCCCCGCGCCGCCCGTTTGCCGGCGACACCCCCTTCCCAACCGTGCCCGACCACCGCTACTTCCCCGAAACCGGCCACAGCGTGCATTTCGGCTTCCTGCGGTACTGGGAAACCCAGGGCGGGCTCGAACGCTTCGGCTATCCCGTTTCCCAGGAAGTCGTCGAGCACGGCCGCACGGTCCAGCATTTCCAGCGCGTCCGGCTGGAATGGATTCCCGACGCGCCGCCCGGCCAGCAGGTCCAGATTGCCAAGGTCGGAACCGAATACATGCGCGCCTTCGGCCTCGCCCCGCCGATCTAAGGCTGAACGTCAGCCGGCCCTATACTCGCGCCGCCCGCGCGCACTCTTGGACGGCCTGATGCCGCTGAGCTCTCACGAACAGCAGGAAATCGAGGACCTGCGAGCCGTCCAGACCTCCACGCGACGCCTGACCGTTCCGGATCTCGAAGCAATCCTCTACCAGGCCCTGCCTGTTCTTGATCACGGCTTCGTGCGCGTGATCGACTACATGGGCAGCGACAGCGCCGTCGTCCAGGCTGCCCGCGTCTCCTACGGCGCCGGCACCAAGCGCGCCCGCCAGGACGCTGGCCTGATTCGTTACCTCATGCGCCACGCCCACACGACGCCGTTCGAGATGTGCGATATCAAGTACCACGTCAAGCTGCCCATCTTCGTCGCCCGCCAGTGGATCCGGCACCGCACCGCCAGCGTCAACGAGTACTCCGCTCGCTACTCCATCCTCGACAACGAGTTCTACATCCCCGAGCCGGAACACCTGGCCGCTCAGTCCACCAGCAACCGGCAGGGCCGCGGCGACGTCGTGTCCGGCGACGAGGCGGCCCGCGTCTTCGACCTGCTGCGAACCGACGCCGAGCAGGCCTACGCCCACTACGAGGAAATGCTGAACGAAGACGTCCAGGGAAACGTGCGTGACGAGTCCCGCCAGGGGCTCGCCCGCGAACTGGCCCGCATGAACCTGTCCCTCAACTTCTACACCCAGTGGTACTGGAAGGTGAACCTGCACAACCTCTTGCACTTCCTCTGGCTGCGCAGCGACGCCCACGCCCAGTACGAAATCCGCGCCTACGCCACCGTCATGCTCGACACCGTTCGGCGCTGGGCGCCCCTTACCTACGCCGCCTTCATGGACTACCGCGTCGGCGGCGCCAACCTATCCGCGAGGGGTCTCGACGTCGTCCGCCGCCGCCTCCGCGGCGAACCCGTCACCCGCCGCGACGTTGGCATGTCCCCCGCCGAATGGCGTGAACTCAACGATTTACTCGCTGCCGACGACACTTCCGACAGCAGCCAGCTACCGTTGCTGCCCTACTGATCTCCCAGACCTGCGCCCAAGAAACCGAACAAGCAGTAGTTCTCACAGGAAGCGTCCAACCGGACCAATGACGACTGGGGCGCCTATTCGTTGAACGACGGAAAGTAGTCCGGAATCGTCTCGGCGTCGTAGCCCGCCGCCGGGTACTCGTACTCGTTCCCCTCGTAGTTCCGCACCACGATTTTGTCGTCCGTCAACTCAACGATCCGGGATGGCGACACCGGAATCTTTCCGCCGCCGCCCGGCGCGTCGATGATGTATTGGGGTACGCCGAAGCCGGTCGTGTGTCCCTGCAGGGCCTCCATGATCTCCAGGCCCTTCTGCACCGACGTGCGGAAGTGGTCGGTCCCCTTCACCAGGTCGGCCTGGTAGATGTAGTACGGCTTCACCCGAGCCTTCAGCAACTCGTGCATCAACTGCTTCATCGTCTCCGGATCGTCGTTCACCCCCCGCAGCAGCACCGTCTGGCAGCCAACCGGAATCCCGTGATCCACCAGCCGCCCGCAGGCCTCGCGAGCCTCCGGCGTGAGTTCACGCGGATGGTTGAAGTGCGTGTTCAGGTAGAACGGCTGATACCGCGCCAGCATTTCGCACAGTTCGTCGGTGATCCGGGCCGGGTTGACACACGGGATCTTGGTTCCCATGCGGATGAGTTCGACGTGCGGAATCTCGTAGAGGTTCGAGATGATCCACTCCAGCGCGTTGTCGGTCAGCGTCAGCGGATCGCCGCCGCTCAGCAGCACGTCTCGAATCTCCGGATGCTCGCGGATGTACTCGAACACCGCCTCCAGTTCGTGTGGCGGCGGCACCGGATTCTTCCCAACCTTCCGCTTCCGCGTGCAGAACCGGCAGTACATCGCGCAGGTGTGCGTGACGACAAACAGCACGCGGTCCGGGTACCGGTGGGTGAGATGTTTCACCGGCATGTCGTCTTCTTCGTCCAGCGGATCGTCTTCCAGGAATGCGGAATCCTCGAACTCCACCGCATCCGGCATCTGCTGGATGTAGATGGGATCGCTGGCGTCCATCTCCTCGATCAGACTCAGGTAGTACGGCGTCGTGAAAAACGGGTACTCCTTCGCCACGGCCTCCAACCGCTCGTATTGCTCCTCCGTCAGGCCGGGAATCGACCGAACATCGCGCACGCCCTGCGCAAGCTGCTCCTGCCATTCGGCGCGTGGACGGCGGACCTTTGGCGGCATGGTTGCTGTAACCCTCCGGAACACGCTCGCCCGTCGCGGCGAGACGCCCTGTCTAACCGCCCCAAGCCTACGAAATGCCGCGCGTCCCGTCGGCCTGCCCGGGGTTTTCGCCGAAAAACCGGCATAAACTTGGCCGCGCGTACGCGCGATGCTAGGTTTGGGACGAGCAGTTGGGCCCGGCCAGGAGCCCAACGCCCACCATTCAACGACCCGCCAGGATTGTGTTTCTTGGCGACCATCGCCGGGAGACACATCGCCTGCGAATGACTGCCACCAACGGCCAGACCACCCTCTCCATTCGCGACCTGCACGTCTCCGTGGAAGACGCCGAAATCCTCCGAGGCGTCACCCTGGACATACCCGCCGGCGAGGTGCACGCCCTCATGGGCCCCAACGGCTCCGGCAAGAGCACGCTGGCCAATGCCCTCATGGGCCACCCCGCCTACGACGTGACGGCCGGCCAGGTCCACTTCAAGGGCCAGGACGTCCTGGAACTCGAAACCGATGAGCGCGCCCGCCTGGGCATGTTCCTGGCGTTCCAATACCCCGCCGAAATCCCCGGCGTGCGGGTTGCCAGCTTTCTGCGCCTCGCGCTGAACGCTCGCCGCGAAACCGAAATCTCGGTCATGGCGTTCCGCCGGCTGCTCATGGAAAAGATGCAGATGCTGCGCATGGACCCCAAGTTCGCCTCGCGCTATCTGAACGAGGGGTTCTCCGGCGGCGAAAAAAAGCGCAACGAGATCCTGCAGCTTGCGGTGTTGGAGCCCGAACTTGCGATACTTGACGAGACGGACTCGGGCCTCGACATCGACGCGCTGCGAATCGTCGCCGATGGCGTGAACCGCTTGCGGGGCTCGGATCTTGGAGTACTGGTGATCACCCACTACCAACGGCTGCTGAACTACATCGAGCCTGACCGCGTGCACGTCCTCATCGACGGCCGCGTGGTCGAGTCGGGCGGCAAGGAACTCGCCGAGCGCCTCGAGGCCGAGGGCTATGAGCGCTACGGCGCCGCGGCGGCCAGCGAGGACGCATAACCATGGCAGTCAAGGACATCGATCAGGTCGGGCTCGACACCTATAAGTTCGGGTTTCACGACGACATCCAGCCCGTCTACACCTCGCCCAAGGGCCTGAGCGAGGACATCGTCCGGGAAATCTCGCGCCAGAAGGACGAGCCGGCCTGGATGCTGGACTTCCGGCTGGAGGCCCTTCGCCAGTTCGAGCGCAAGGCAATGCCGACGTGGGGCGCCGACCTCTCCCGCATCGACTTTGACGCTATCCACTACTACATCCGTCCGCAGGACCGGCAGGCCCGCTCGTGGGACGACGTGCCGGAGGACATCAAGTCCACCTTCGACAAGCTGGGCATTCCAGAGGCCGAGCGCAAGTTCCTGGCCGGCGTCGGCGCGCAGTACGACTCCGAGGTCGTCTACCACAGCATCCGCGACGACCTGGAAGAGCAGGGCGTGATCTTCCTGGACATGGACTCCGGTCTGCGCGAGCACGAGGACATCGTGCGCGACTACTTCGGCACGGTCATTCCCAATGGTGACAACAAGTTCGCGGCGCTGAACAGCGCGGTCTGGAGCGGCGGCAGCTTCGTCTACGTGCCCGAGGGCGTGCGCGTCGAGATTCCGCTGCAGGCCTACTTCCGTATCAACGCCGAAAACATGGGGCAGTTCGAGCGCACGCTCATCATCGTCGAGCCGGGCGCCTACGTGCATTACGTGGAGGGCTGTACCGCTCCGGTCTACGCCACCGACTCGCTGCACTCCGCCGTGGTCGAGATCATCGTCAAGGAAGGCGGTCGCTGCCGCTACACCACCATCCAGAACTGGTCGACCGATGTCTTCAACCTGGTCACCAAGCGCGCCGTCGCCTACCGCGACGCCACCATGGAATGGGTGGACGGCAACCTGGGCAGCAAGGTCACCATGAAGTACCCGGCCGTCTACCTGATGGAACCCGGCGCGCATGGCGAGGTGCTTTCCATCGCCTTCGCCGGCGAAGACCAGCATCAGGACGCCGGCGCCAAGATGGTGCACGCCGCGCCCGACACGTCATCCCTGATCACCTCAAAGTCGATCAGCCGCAAGGGCGGTCGCACCGCCTACCGCGGCTACGTGCAGGTGATGCCCGAGGCCGAGCGCTGCCGCTCCAACGTGGAATGTGACGCCCTGCTGATCGACGACCGCTCGCGCTCCGACACATATCCCTACATGGACATTGAGGAAAGCGACGTCGCCATCCAGCACGAGGCCACCGTCAGCAAGGTCAGCGATCAGCAGTTGTTCTACCTGATGAGCCGCGGACTGACCCAGGAGCAGGCGATGGCGATGGTCGTCAGCGGGTTCATCGAGCCGATCGTCAAGGAGTTGCCGATGGAGTACGCGGTTGAGATGAACCGCCTCATCGAACTCCAGATGGAAGGCTCGATCGGCTAGCGTTACTGACCAACATTGCCGACACACTCACGCACGGGCCGTCCCGCCGGCTGATACCGTCTCGCCCACGTCAATGACAAGCACAACCCGCGACCTGATTACCGACCTGTCAACGTCACACGGCGAGCCTGGCTGGCTGCGCGAACGACGCGCCGCCGCCTGGCACGTCTACGAGACGACTCCCGCCCCAACCTGGAGCGACGAAGAGTGGCGGCGCACGGACACCAGTTGGGTTGACTGGGACGGCGCGGCCCCGGCCGCCAACGGGGCTGATCCGGCCAGGCTCGCCCTGCCCATGGAAGTCTCAAGCGCCAGCGTGCTGCTGCGCCAGCGCGGAAGCATGGTCGAGGTGCTGTACACCTCGCCGGAAGCCCGAGACGCGGACGTAACCGTCGTCAGCCTGGCGGCGGCGGCGGGCTCGGACGGTTCGATGGTCGCTGACCGTCTGGGCACGGATCTTGCGCCACCGTCAGCCGGCAAATTGCAGGCGATGAATGCCGCGCTGTGGAGCGGCGGAGCGTTCGTGCGCGTTCCGGAAGGGGCGAAGTTGACCGCGCCCATCGTGATCGTGATCGACGCCGCCGACCAACCGATCTTTCCGCGCACGCTGGTTTCCACGGGCGCCGGATCGTCGGCCGACGTGCTCGAGTGGTGGCGTTCGAGTCAGGCGGCAACACCAGGCTTTGCGAATGGCTGTGTGGAACTGTTCGTCGGGGCCGGCTCGAAGCTCAGCTACACGCACGTGCAGGCCTGGGGCAGTCACACGGGCAGCTTTCTCACGCAGTACGCAAGCGTCGCGCGCGACGCCGAACTGGCGACAACCAACGTGACGCTCGGGGGACGCTTCCACAAGGGAGCCATAGCCGCCACGTTGACCGGTCCGGGCGCCAACGTGCGGTTGAACGGCATGGCCTACCTGGACGGTGAACAGTTCGCCGATCACCACACGCTGCAGGACCACCGAACCACGGATGCGGCCAGCGACCTGCTCTACGTGAACGTGCTCGACGGTTCGGCGCGGTCGGTGTACGCCGGAACCATCATGGTTCAACCGCACGCGCAGCGATCCAACGCCTATCAGCAGAACCGGAACCTGATGCTGCAACGTGGGCCCCGCGCCGACTCGATACCCAGGCTCGAGATCATGGCCGACGACGTTCGCTGTACCCACGGCTCCACCACGTCCACCATCGACCCGATGCATCTCTACTACCTCGGATCGCGCGGCCTCGGCCTCGACCAGGCCCGCTCCCTCATCGTCGACGGAACCTTCGAACCGGTGCTGGACCGGATTCCGGACGCGACCGTCCGGTCCGCCGTGCGCACCGCGGTCCGGGCGAAGTTGCATGGAACCGCCGCGGCCTGATGGGCGGCTTCGTCGACGTAGCAGCCGCCGAGGACATTCCGCCGGGCACGGCACGTCAGGTGCTGGTGGGAGAGCGACGCATCGGCGTGTACAACGTCAGCGGAGACCTGTACGCGATGGACGACCTGTGCAGCCACGACCAGGCATGGCTGTCGGAAGGCGACTTTGACCCTGAGCGCCGCTCGGTCCGTTGTCCGCGGCACACGTCGACATTCGACTTGACCAGCGGACGGCCGCGGACGCTGCCCGCCATTCGTCCGGTCGCCACCTACGACGCGAAGTTTGAGGCTGGGCGCGTCCTGATTCTTATCGATACTTAGGGCACATGGTTGTCCCAACTTCCGCTGCCGCTGGACTGGATGCCGCCGCAGTCCGGGCGGACTTTCCGGTTCTGGCCGAGCAGGTCCACGAGCGTCCGCTCGTCTACCTGGACAACGCCGCCACGTCGCAAAAGCCGCGAGCCGTCATCGACGCCCTGCGGACCTACTACGAGACCTATAACGCCAACATTCACCGCGGCCTGCACGCGCTAAGCGAACGAGCCACGGCCGAGTACGAGGACGCGCGGGCGCGCGTGGCGCGCTTCATCAACGCCGCGCATCCCCACGAAGTGATCTTCACGCGCGGAACCACCGAAGCGATCAACCTGGTGGCCCGCGGCTGGGGCGACGAAAACGTCGGCGAGGGCGACGAGATCCTGCTGACCGAAATGGAACACCACAGCAACCTCGTCCCCTGGCAGATGCTGGCACAGCGAACCGGCGCCTCGTTGCGATATATCCCGATGGACGTCGAGGGCCGCATTGACCTTGAGGCCTATGCGCGGATGTTCGGACCGCGAACTCGACTGGTCGCGGTCACGCACATGTCAAACGTGCTTGGAACGATCACCCCGGCCGCCTCGCTAATCAAGATCGCCCACCAGCACGATGTGCCGGTGCTCCTGGACGCCGCGCAATCCATTCCGCACCTGCCCGTGGACGTGCAGGCGCTGGGCGCTGACTTCGTCGCCTTTTCAGGTCACAAGATGCTCGGCCCGACCGGCATTGGCGTCCTCTACGGTCGGGAAGCGCTGTTGGACGCCATGGAGCCCCTCTTCGGCGGCGGCAGCATGATCCGCGTCGTGGAGTTGCACCAGTCAACGTGGACCGCGCTCCCATACAAGCTGGAGGGCGGCACGCCAAACATCGCCGGCGCGATTGGCCTCGGCGCGGCCGTGGACTACTTGCAAACCGTCGGTATGCCGGAGGTGACGGCCCACGAGCATGAGCTGACCGAATACGCGCTGAACCTCCTGAGCGATCTCGATGGTGTGCGCCTCTTTGGCCCGAAGGACGCCCGGGATCGCGGCGGCGTGATCTCGTTCTATGTCGGCGACGTGCATCCGCATGACGTCGGAACCTTGCTTGACGCCGACGGTATTGCCGTGCGGGCCGGACACCACTGCGCGCAGCCCCTGATGCGCAAGCTGGGCGTTGCGGCAACCGCGCGGGCCAGCTTGTACCTCTACAACACCGCCGCCGAAGTGGATTGCCTGGCTGATGGCATCGCCCGCGCGAAAGCGTTCTTCGAGTGACGCTTGAGGACCTCTACCGCGAGGTCATCATGGACCACTACCGGCGGCCGCGAAACCGGGGCGCGCTCGACGACGCGAATGTTGTGATGGAAGGCGTCAACCCGCTCTGCGGCGACGAAATCAAGCTCTGGCTGAGCATCGACGCCGCAGGCGTAATCACCGGCGCGTCGTTCGACGGTCACGGTTGTTCGATCAGCCAGTCGTCCGCGTCGATCATGACGGAAGCCGTAATCGGCAAGCCCTTGGCCGATGCCCATGCCGTGATTGCCGATTTCCGCGGCATGATGCTGGAGGGCGACGCTCCTGACGAATTGCGACTCGGCGACGGCGTCGCCCTGGAGGGCGTTCGCAAGTTCCCGGTACGCATCAAGTGCGCCGTGCTGAGCTGGAACACCCTCAAACTCGGCCTCGACGAACATGCCGCCGCCGGCGGCCAGCGCGTGGAACTGCAGCACAGCGAGTCGTAGCCAGGCTTAATCCGTGCGCGGCTGGCCGTAGCCGTCCCGGCAGCCCCCGTGCTTCAGGTTTCAGAATCTGCTGTGCCGACGTGGTGCGCCGTCATCGCGGCAAGATCCATAACCGCGGCCTGGCACGCGGCTCATCCGACCGGTAGCGGGATTAGACTCTCGGCATTGCCTCGCCCCGGAGCGACCGTCGAACGTTGACGCCGCTGATCGGTTCGCTCCTTCGTCCGCGTCTTCATGCCATGCGGACGAACCCCGACTTGCTGGCGCTCTGGTTCGCCTACGCCCTGATGCTCTTTTCCATGGCCGCCATGGGGCCGGTTTTGGGCGAGGTCAAGGACGAATTCAATCTCACGCCCGCCACCACGGCCCTGCTGGTCGCGGTGCAGGGCATGGGACGCGGGGGCTTCATGCTGGTGCTGGCGCCGCTGGCCGACCGCATGTCGCCCCGCCTGCTGCTGCCGCTGGGCTTGCTGATCACCGGCCTGGCCTCCATTGTCACGGCCGCGGCGCCGAGCGAGTGGGTCTTTGGGGTGGGCATCGTGGCCAGCGCCGCCGGAAGCGGGCTGGTCGGCCCGGGCGGTCAGGTCCACCTGGCGCGCCGCGGCCAGGGCGAGGAGCGGCGCCGCAACATTGCCCGGGTCATGTCCGGCGGCATGTTCGGCGCCTTTGTGGCGCCTATTGCCGCCGGCGGCGCCGCCAGCCTCCTGGGCTGGCGCGCGGCGTTTGTGCTGGTAGCCGTCCTCTCGATCGCCATCGCCGCCGCCGTCGCGTCCGTCAGGTCGCTGGAGTCGACGGCCCGCCCGCCGCCAGCGCCCGAAGGACCGGCCAGGCCGCGATCCAGGCGGCCGGCGCTCGGCGTTGGCCGGGTCGTGCTGGAGGTCTCGGTGCTTGCTGTCCTGCTCTGGGGATGGAACAACACCACCCGCGGCTTCGTGCTCCCGTTCTACGGCAGCGAAGCCCTGAAGCTCGACCCCGGCGGCATTGGCATTCTCATGGGGTTGGCGCTTGGCGGTCGGGCGGCGCTGACCTACGTCAGCGGCGCCTTAATCAATCGCGTCGGTCTCTCGTCGTCGCTGCTGATCGCCACGATCATTGGGGCGGGCGGCACCCTGGTGATGTACGCCCCGGCCGGACTACCGGTCTTCGTGGGGCTGGTGGTTGCCTACACCCT
>JAJEGF010000010.1 GCA_022820025.1 Chloroflexota bacterium | reverse complement strand
GGACCGCAGCTGGCGACCAGTACGATCCCAATCGCCACGGCAAAGCACAGGTTTCGACGGAACCAGGTCGCATTCATCCGCTCGACGCCTGCTGATACAGCGCATAGACCGCCAAGACATCCAGCGGATGCGGTGAGCAGTCCGGATCGTCGGGCAACGTGCCATCTGAGACACCGTCCTTGAGCGCGAGACTGGCGCGCGTCTCAGCCCAGCCTGCCGGGCCGTGGCTGTGGTCTAGTGCGTCCGAGAGCCTCACGCGCCACTCGCCTGCGCACAAACGCGCACGCCCTCGGCTACCTCCAGTTGCTCGATGAAGGCGGCGCTCAGGCAGCCGCTCATCCATGCGCCCCCGTGAAGCCGCAGATCCAGTTCGCGAAGGTGCGCCAGGCGCTCGAGGTCACGCGGCACGTCGTCGAAGAACGTGTGGCCGGACAGATCCAGCGTCTGCAACTGGTCCAGATCGCTGGTCTCCGGCGGGATGCGACCGATGAGCCGGAGACTCTCGTGGCTGTGCACGCCCTGCCGAGACCTGAACTTCAGTCCCGTCACCCGCGGCGGCTCGCCGCTGACCTGCACCCCCGCCCACTGCGCCAGCGGTGTCCCCGCGCCCCAATTCAGAATGGTCGGCCCTGCCAGCGTGTCGCGCATCGCCATTAGCGTCTCGCAGTCCGCCACCAGCCCGGGGTTGCTCGCCGGATTGGGCACCACGTCGCCCTCGCGGCAGGCGGCCTTGCCCGCCGCGGCGTCCTGGTAGCCCGAGTGCTCCGCCACCATGGCCAGCCCGCCGCGCACCAACACCCGCACGTCCGAGCCGTCCGGCGCCATGGTGTACAGCGCCACCGCGCCGTTGGGCGTGGGGTTGCCGGCCGCCCGCACGGCGACCCGCGACCCGTCCGGCGCCCAGGCCGCCGCGGCGCGTCCGAGTTCGTAAGCGTACTCTTCCGGCGTCCGCCCCACGATCTCGCCGTCCAGGTTCACCACGCACAGCTGATACCCGCATCCGTACAGAATGTGCGCGCCGTCCGGCGACCACAGAACATGTGAGAGGCGGTAGACCGACCAAGGTGGCCGTTGGACGGACGCTATTAGCCCCCGAAGATCCCTCAGATCCCCGATCAAGCGAATCACACGCTCGTCGGACCCGTTGGCCGCTACCGTCACCAGCTGCGCGCCCTGGCCGTGCCGTCGGGCAAACGCTAGGCGCTGCCCATCCGGCGACCAGGACACGCCGCTCATCACATCGCCGGCCACGGTGTGCTGTCCAGATCCGTCAGCCTCGACGATTGTGAGGCTAGATATCCGGACCAGGACTTTCTCCCGAATAAAGTCTGTGTCTGCGCTAGTTAGCACCGCCAAGCGCGACCCATCCGGCGACCACTGCGGCGCTACGTCAGCCAGAAACTCATTCGAGACAAGGAGATCGGACGCACCGCCGTCACCCTGCATCGAGAGAATCCGGAGATTCCGATACGTCCGCTTCCAATCCACCCAGGTCACGACTTCAGACAGATACGCGATCCGGCGACCATTGGGCGACCACGACGGCATGTGGTCGTACTCGCTATCGGTCGTGAGCCGTGTGGCTGTCGACCCGTCCACAGCCACCGTGGCGATTTCAAACAGGTACTCGCTGCGCGGCGAGCGGCGCGAGCGCCGCTCCTCGGCCGGAGGCTCGGTCCGGTATTCGCAGGAGGTGTACGCGACCTGCCGCCCATCCGGTGACAGGTCGGCGTGCAGCCAGTGCTCGATTCCGAAGTAATACCCCGGGGTTGCATCGACTACTTGGCGCAGCCGCGTCCCTTCGGCGTCCACCATCCGGACAGACGTGGCGTCGTCAAATGTGAGGTTCGTGCCGTCGGGGCTCCAATCGACAAAGTGTGGCGGGGGTGTCTCGCGTACCCACGCGCCGCCCCATGGTCCGCAGACAAACCCTCCGGTTCCTTCGAAATGAGGTTGCGGTTCTCTATCGGGAGTATTTGTAGCTGTCGGACCAGGGCTGCGTGTTGCAATTGGTTGGACCTCGGGTCGCTCGCACCCGCCAAACAAGAGACACCCGAACACCATGGCCGCGCAAATGGCTCGACGCGCTTGGTCAGGCATCAGGGACTTGACTCCTGCTGATACATCGCGTAGATCGCCAGCACGTCCAGCGGATGCGGCGAACAGTCCGGATCGTCGGGCAAGACGCTGCTCGAATCGCCGGGCCTGGGCTCGTATGGAGACTCGTAGCTCATCATCGATTCGTAGACCGAAGGGTGATGCAGCACGATGTCCCCGTCCCATCCCGGGGCGACGCTGCTCGCGTCCCGTATACCGAGGGCGTGCCCGGCCTCGTGTACCAAGGTCTCGTAGGTGCCGATCGGTGCCGCGTCGCAGGTATTGAACGGGATATCGTCCCGGTCTGCCGTGACGCCGCCGTCGGCATCCAGGCCACCGGGAACGGCCAGCGTCTCGGCCTCTCCTCCGAACCGGCTCCACGGCAACAGGATGTCCGTGACCCAGCCCTTGCTCGGGTGATCGTGACGTGGCCACGCGCACGCCGTCGGTCCACGGTTCTTCTTGGGGTCAGCGAAAACGCACGTGGCGATGCCAAGCTTCTCGCTCATTTCTGGGAACACTCCCATAGCTTCAAATTCGCCGTAGATTCCAGTGGCGGACTGATCGACCATAATGACTTCGCTAAGTTCGGCATCGTCAATCTGGGCGTCGGTCAGGATGTCCATTGACTCCAAGAGCGCTTCCAAAGCCGCGAGTTGGTCACTCGTTAGTTGCTGTCCAACGAAGTTCTCGTACACGGCCCGGACGCGCTTGAGCACGGTTTGGTAGTCGGCGCAGTTATCGCCTTCGTACACCATGCGGACTAGACCATTCGTGGCCAGCTGCCACTGTCCCAACGCATGATTGACGAGGTTCTTCCAATGGCTGAAGTTACCAGGGTATCCATCACGACAAATTCGGTACTCATAGGTTCGGTTCTTAACGCGGAAGTTCAGCGGAAACGTTGCCACGCGCTCGCCGCCATCGGCGGTTCTGGCCGAGGGCCAGGCATAGGCGTCGCGCGCCGCGAACACCGTGGAGGTCCGCTGCGGGCCGGTCTCTTCATAGCGCAACTGGATGGCGTAGACCTCTTCCATCGTGAGGTCCTCATCGATCGTGTCGGGATTGGTCGAGCTCTGCGAGAAGACCGCGACCGGGTGGAACGTATCGAGCGCCCAGCCCAACTGCTGGTGATTGCCGCCGACACGCCGGTGATGAAAGCCGTAGGTGCCGGTCGAATACTCACTGCCCAGGATGTTCCCGATTGGGAGCCATTTCAGTTTGACTTGCGGCGCCCCGACCGTGCTCTTGCCGTTGGCTTCGATGATCGGGCTGTCGATGATGATGGCCTCGGTGCTGTAGGCCGAGGTCACCCCGCCGTTGACCGCGCGCAGCCGCAGGCCGTAGGCCACGCTTTGGGCCAGTCCCTCCGAGGATCCGCTCGTCGGTGTGATCACGCGGTCGAGGTTCACGGTGTAGCAGTTATGGGTGGTGATGTCGCCGCTGGCTGCCTCGCCGGCGCGACGATCCGGCGGCAGCCAGTTGCCCCAGCCGGTCGCCGTGCGCTGCCGGATCTGCACGACGTATGTCTTCGCCCCCGGCACCGGGTTCCACCTGAGGACGGCGCGCCGGTTCCTGAAGGGCGTCACGTGCAGGTTGTTGGGCTGCCCCAGGCTGGTGGGCGCGGTCGATCCGGGGTTCGGGATCAGGTCGCATGCCGGCGGCTGCAGCGTGGGTTCGCTCGGCCCGGGATTCACCGGCGCCTCGGCGTCGACCTGCGGCGTGCCCGTCGCGGTTTTGGACCACTCCCCGTCGCCCCTGTGGTTCACCGCCCGCACCCGCACCTGGTACGCGGTGCCGTTAGTCAGCCCGCTGATGGTCGTGGACGTGCGGCCGCGAACCTCCGTCTCGGTCCATGCCCCGGTCGTCCCCGCCCGACGCCCCACGTCGTAGTGCGTGATCGCCGAGCCCCCGTCTCCCGGCGCGTTCCAATCCACGAGCAAGGCGGCGTCCCGCGGGCTGACGTCGGGCCGCCCCACCCGGGCGGGCTCTGTCGGCGCGGCGGTCGGCGTCGGCGTGGGCGTTTGCTTGGTCGTCCCGTCCTTGTGCGTCCAGCCGCTGCAGCGGCCGGGCCCGTTGCAGGCTTGGATGCTGAACCGATAGGGCGTGTTTGCCGCCAGGCTCGTGAACGTGCGGCTCGTAGTCTGCGCGTTGACCACCACCTGGGCGCTCGACGGCTCGGACGCGCCCGTTCGCCAGTGCCGCAACCCGTAACCCGTCAGCCCCACGCCGCCCGTATCATCCGGCGCGCTCCAGTGCACCGTGATTTCGGTGGTTTTCCTGTCAAAGTCCCCCCGCGTCGGCTCTTCCGGCGTGCCGATCGGCAGTGTCACCGAGGCCTGCGGCGACCAGCCCGAACAGCGCGTCTGGGTGGCCCCGTTGCAGGCCTTGACCTTGAACCAGTAGATCCGGTTCGGCGTCAACCCGCTGAACCGCTGGCTGTGCGTGGTCGCGCCGACGTTCTTCGCCTGGCGATCCGGCGGCCAGGCGGCCCCGTTGGGGCGCATGATCACGTGGTAGCCCGTCAGCGCCGTGCCCCCCGTGTCCCCTGGCGCCTGCCACTGCGCGGTGAACTCCCGCGCCTTCGGGTTCGGCGCCGTGGGGCGCGCGGGCGCCGCCGGCGCGGTCGCCGTGACGGTCACGGTCTGGCTGGCCGCGCCCTCGTTGGTCGTGAGGCCCGACCGCCGCACCACCGCCGTGACTGTGCCGGAGCCCGCCGCACAGCCATGCACCGCGAACGTGAGGCGCTGTGAATCCACGCCCGTGACGCGGCGCGATTGCGCGGCCGTCCCGCACGCCCCGATCCCCAGGCTGCTGGTGTGGCGCGAGACGATGACGTCGTAGGCGAGCACCGTGGTGAGATTGAAGGCCTCGACCGTGAAGCTGTCGCGGCCGCCGTACGTCAGCGACCCGCTGAGGCCGCTGATCCGTACCCCGGCCACATTGCGGGGCGCACCCTCGGCCTCGCTGCTTTCCTCTTCCTGCGCCTGCAGCGGCGTGTACTGCCCCAGCAGCGCCGCGCTCACCAGCAGCAGGCCGACCACCGTCCCCAGCGCCACGACGGTGGGACGGCTCTTGCTCCCTCGCCCCGTGGGAGAGGGTTGGGGTGAGGGTCTTCCGGGCACCCAGTCCTGGGCTACGCAAAAACCGCTCACCAGCCGCCGGCCGGCCACCGCCAGCCCGACCAACCCGCGCCGAAGCCGGGCCATCATGTGAGGTTCGGCGCCGCGTTCGTCGCCGGACGCGCCAC
>JAJEGF010000073.1 GCA_022820025.1 Chloroflexota bacterium | reverse complement strand
GGACCGCAGCTGGCGACCAGTACGATCCCAATCGCCACGGCAAAGCACAGGTTTCGACGGAACCAGGTCGCATTCATCCGCTCGACGCCTGCTGATACAGCGCATAGACCGCCAAGACATCCAGCGGATGCGGTGAGCAGTTTATTGCGACGGTGCGTAGCCCGATCGGCACCCGTGACTCGAGCACACGTCCGGGCACTGCGCAGTCCCGTCACTCTCACTTCGAGACGGATACTAGGCGCTTCCCGTACATCCCGGACCATCTCCAAACTTCAGAATATCCACGACGACCTGGTCGTACGTGAGGGACCTGCGAGACTCAGCTAGGCCACAAACTCCTCCAACCGCACCGTCCGCCGCTCGTCACTACTCCGCACCCCCGCCGCCGCAATCCGGATCGTATTCAGGTTATCCTCGCTCGACGTCAGCGGCTCCCGGCCCTCATTCAGCGACGCCATCAATTCACCCATGCTCCCGCCGAACGCCTCCGGAAACCACGCCCCCTCGATCGGAAAGCGCGCCCGCCGCTCCGGTTCGTCCCGATGCGTCACCTCCACCCACTGCGGCGTCCCCGTAATCGAGCCCTGCGCACCATCGATATGCCAGAACTCCGATTGCCCTGCCTTGCTCTGCACGATGTTGTTGAAGTGATCGATCGCCGTCAGGTCGCCGCTGTCGAAATGCAACGCCAGCGTGTGACTCAACGGTGAGACCGCGTTCTGCCCTTGCATCATCGCCGTTGTCGCGCTCACCGCGTCCGGCGTGCGTCCGCTGAAGTGACGGATCAGGTCCAGGAAGTGCACTCCGTGGTCCACGATGTTGAAGTTCACCACGTCCCGCCACCACTTGTCCGGCTGGTCCTGGTAACTCCTACGCACGTGCGCCACGCTGAACAGCGGTCCGCAGACGCCCGAGTCGATTAGCAGCTTGATCGCCGTATGCGCCGGCGCCCAGCGCGCCTGCTGGTTGATCATCAGCGTCACCCCGGCGTCCTGCGCCGAGTTCGACAGCCACGCCGCGTCCTCCCAGGTCATCGCAAACGGCTTCTGCGACAGGATCGGCTTTCCCGCCTCCAGCAGCGCCGGCCACAGCTCCAGTCGAGCGTGCGGATGCACCGCCAGGTCGATCACCTCAACCTGCGAGTTCTCCAGCACCACCCGCGGATCAGTCCCCGCCGCCTCGATCCCCCACCGCGCCTGCGTCGATTCCACCGCCGCCGCATCGATGTCGCTGCACGCCACCACCTCGTACCCAAAGTCCCGGTACGCCGGCAGGTGAGCCCCGTTCGCAATCCCTCCGCACCCGATCAACCCAATCCGGTAGTGCCGCCCTCGCGGCGCCTTCGGCCGATAGTCCTCGGGAGTCAGTCGCAAATCGTCCAGGTTCATAGCCACCGCCTCGGCGCCGATCGACGAGAGAATGCCACGCTCGCCAGGCGTCACAATCGGCCCGCCCCCGCTCGTGGTGAGCCGGGCCGGTGTACTCACCGGACCGTGTCGAACCACCCCCCGCCGGACCCCACCCCATTCGTGGTGAGCCGACCGGGAGTCTTCGGACGGTCGTGTCGAACCACAGAGCCGACAGCACCCAACCTCTCCCCTCCCGTCTTGCGTACCGGCCGGTTTCCAACCGGCCTCTTCTGAGCACCCAACCACCTAACCCCACCCAAGCCACACCGCCCGCTCAGCCAGATCGGATGCACCCAACCTCCGCCTCCAGCAATCACTCCTCGTTTACTGTGACAACCACACAACGCGGCGCACCATCGACCGACCGCGGCCTGCCCGGCCGGGCATCATGGGACGCACTAGCGGCGCACGGCTCTAACACTGAGGTGACGGCTTGATCACGAACCGGACCGACTCACGCCACGCTGACGCTGGATATCAGGGCTCACACCGTGCCTACGACTCGGTCGTAATCTCCGATGTCCTCATCCCGGCCCGCGACGGCGTGCAATTGGCCGCCGACCTCTACCTGCCCGCCCTCAACGGCCGTGCGCTCGACGCCGAGTTCCCCGCCCTAATTGAACGCACGCCCTACCTCAAGGACTCCGGCCGCTACGCGCGCAAGGCGCACTGGTTCGCGCGTCGCGGCTACGCGGTCATCATCAACGACGTCCGTGGCCGCGGCCGCTCCGGCGGCGAGTGGTATCCCTTCGCCAGGGAAGCCCCTGATGGCTACGACGCCGTGGAGTGGATCGCGGTCCAGCCCTGGTGCAACGGCCGCGTCGGCACCATGGGCGCCTCCTACGCCGGATCCGACCAGAGCGCCCTCGCCACCCTCAACCCGCCGCACCTCCGTGCCCAGCTCGTCGGCCAGGGCACCAGCAACTACCTCATCTCCTCCATGCGCCAGGGCGGCGCTCTCGAACAGCGCTTCATCAGCTACGCCTACCGCATGGCCATTACCAGCCAGGAGGCCGGAGCCGACCCCGACCTGGAGCGCGTCCTCCGCGCCGAGTTCGATCGTGTTCCCGAGATCCTCGGCCCGCCTCTTCGCTTCCGCCCCGGCCGCACTGCCCTCCGCTTCCTGCCGCTCTACGAGCAATGGGCCTGGGACATCCTCACCCACGGCGGCAGCGGCCCCTACTGGTCGCAACGCGGCTACACCATCGACGAGTACTGGCACGAGCACGCCGACGTCCCCGTCCTCTTCCAGAGCGGCTGGTACGACACCTATCCCCGCGGCGCCGTCGCAAACTTCCACGGCCTCGGCCGCCGCAAGGCCAGCCCCATGTCGCTGCTCCTCGGCCACTGGCGGCACGGCGAGCCAACGACCGAGGAAACCTCCGCCGGCGACGTGGACCTCGGCCTCGAATCCGCGCTGCCCCTCTACGACGACCTGCGCCTCCGCTTTTTCGACCACCACCTCAAGGACATGGAAACCGGCCTCGACCGTGAGCCGCCCGTCCGCTACTTCGTCATGGGCGGCCAGCTCGGCCGTTCGCCGGCCGACCTCGAAGGCCGTGTCTGGCACGGCGGCCGTTGGGAAACGTCCGACCAGTGGCCCCCGCCCGACGCCGTCGAGACCGCCCTCTACCTGCAAGCGGACGGCTCCCTCGCCACGGAACCACCCGGCGTCCCGACCGACCCAGCACGCTACACCTTCGACCCGCGCAATCCCGTCTCCACCACCGGCGGCTCCATCAGCGCCGCCGAGGAGGCGCTGCCCTCCGGCGGCTTCGACCAGCGCGGCCAGCCCGGCCGCTTCCACGGACACCACGACACCCTCTCCCTGGCCAGCCGGCCCGACGTGCTCAGCTTCGAGACCCCGCCGTTCGACGAACCGTTCGAGATCGCCGGCCCCGTCGAGGTCGTGCTCTTCGCCTCCAGCAGCGCCGTCGACACCGACTTCACCGCCAAGCTCCTCGACGTCTATCCCCACAGCCAGGCCACACCCGGCGGCTACGAACTCAACCTGGCCGACAGCATCCTCCGCGCCCGCTATCGCAACGGCTTCGACCGCGAGGAGTTCCTGCAGCCAGACGAGGTCTACGAGTTCCGCATCGTCCTTTATCCAACCGCCAACCGCTTCGCCCGCGGCCACCGCCTGCGCGTGGACATTTCCTCCTCCAACTACCCGCGTTTCGATGCCAACCCCAACACCGGCGAGCCCCTGGGCGTCTCGCGGCGCGTCGAGCCGGCCCACCAGGCCGTCTACCACGACCCCAACCACCCCAGCCGCCTCCTCGTCCACGTCCGCCCGGTTGCAGGATGACCGCGGGCTGCTTGGAGGGATGGAGATGACTGAGCTCAACGTCGGTAAGACCCGTTTGACGCTTGTCCAGGGCGACATCACCGTTCAGCAGGTCGACGCCATCGTGAACGCTGCCAATGCCGCCCTCAGGGGCGGTGGCGGCGTGGATGGCGCCATCCACCGCGCCGGTGGCCCCGACATCATGGCCGAGTGCCGCCGGATCGGCGGCTGCCCCACCGGCCAGGCCGTCCGCACCACCGCCGGCCGCCTCCCTGCCGACCACGTCATCCATACCGTCGGCCCGGTCTGGTCGGGCGGAGACGCCGGCGAGCCCGACCTCCTCGCCTCCGCCTATCGCCGTTCCCTCCAGGTTGCTGCCGACCACGGCGCCCGCACCGTCGCCTTTCCCTCCATCAGCACTGGCGTTTATGGCTACCCAAAGGACTTGGCCGCGGAGACCGCGCTGGATGCTGTGAGCACCGCCGTCGCCAATCTCGACATCGATGAGGTCCGCTTCGTCGTCTTCGGCGACGATGACCTCGAGATCTACCGGCAGGCCCTGCAGCCCCGGGCGTCCCAGTGACGGACGACGCCGAACAACGCGCCGCCCGCCGCACCCGTGAGCATTGGGAGGCCAGGTACCAACAACGCGAAACGCCCTGGGACGACGGCCAACCCTGGCGCCCGCTGCCCGATCTCCTCGCCCGCTACGCTCCGCCCGGCGGGCGGCTGCTCGACATCGGCTGCGGTTTCGGCGGCAAAGCCGCCCAGATGGCCGCCCTCGGCTATCGCGTCCTCGGCGTCGACATCTCCCAGGCGGCAATCGACGAGGCCCAACGCCTGGCGGCTGACTCGGAAGGCGAACTGAATTTTCGCCGAGCCGACTTCCTCAGGGAGTCCCCCTACGAACCGTTCGACCTCGCCTTCGACCGCAGCGTCTGGGCCACCTTCGACGAGTCGGGCCGCGACGCCTTCGTTGGCCAGGTGGCCAACTGGCTCGTGCCCGGCGGCCTCTGGATCAGCCTCACCGGCTGCGCCGACAACCAAGATCCCGAGACCGGCGAACCCGACCCGCGCGGCTATCCCCGGCACCCGCTCCAGGTCATCGTCGCCTGCTGCGAACCCCGCTTCGAAATTCTCGAAGTCCGCCGTGAACCCTTCGGCGCAACCCCCGACACCGACTTCACCGCCTGGGCGACGATCATGCGGGTTCGCTCGCATTTGCGGCGGGATTCGAGGGGTGAGGGCTGAGGAAGAGCTGGCAGGTGAATGGTCTGTTGCGGTTCGTAGACTGACCGGATCCGCGAGAGTCCGAGCAAGTAGTGATTGAAGCCGAGATTGCGGTTTGGGTGCTCTTGGAGGTTCCTTGCAGGTCGCCGAGAGGAACGGACAAAGTCGAGACTCCTGGGAAGGTCTCCGGATGACAGCGAGGAGCGTTGGGGAGTTGCGGGCAGCGGCGCGGGCGTTGTGCGTGGAGACGGCGCCGGTGGAGTTTGGATTGGCGAATTTTGACCTGGCGGGGGCGCTGCTGGACGGGGATGCGCCGACTGACGAGTTAGAAGAAGCGGCGCAGGCGGCGGCGCGGGCGTTGCTAGTGTTCACGCCGCAGGAGCTTCCAGACCTCTTTGCGGGAGCAAGCGAGCGGCTGGGACAGGCGCAGTGGCGGGCCGGGCGTCGTGTGGATGCGCAGCGTACGTACACGCAGACAGCTGGGGCGCTGGGCGCCGCCGGTCACCACACGTTGAAGGCGCGGTTGCTGGCGGGTCACGCGCGGGCGGCCGGCCAGGCAGCGAAGCTGGACGATCCGTTCAGCGTCCGTCAGGCAGTCGGGGTGTTCGACGAGGCGATCGCGGCCGCGCGACGTGCCGAGGCGCGGGGGATGCTGGTGTCGTTGCTGAACGGTTCGGGCCGGCTGCTGGCGAGCAATCCGGCGTCGGCGGATGAGGCGTTGTCGCGGTTCGACGAGGCGGCCGACGTGGTGGACGACGCCGAGGTGGGCGTGGCGATGGCGGTTCACGCGAACCGGGCGGCAGCGTACGGATTGCGGGAACGCGGCGATCGGGACACGAATCTGCAGGAGGCGATCGCGAGCTACAACCGGGCGGTTCACCTGCCGGGCATATCGGAGCATCCAGCGGAAGCGGCACAGCTTTACCGGGCGCTGGGGACGGCGTGGGGTCAACGTCCCGGCGGAGACCGGGCACAGAATCTGCGGCAGGCGGACAGCGCGTTGCAGTCGGCGATCGAGTTGCTGCCGACCGATGCTCGGGGCGACGACCGAGCGTCACTGTGGAACGAGCGGGGACTAGCGCAGACGGAACTGGCGCAGCGCGGAATTCCGGGGTCGACCGACGCAGCGGTGAGGGCGTTTCGGGAGGGACTGACGGCAGCCAGCGAGGGGGAGGCGACGGCGCTGGCGGCTCAACTGGCGAACAACCTGGGGTCGGCGATCATGACGGCAGCAAACCAGGGGCTGGAGGCGTCGCTATCCGAGGCCGCCGAGGCACTGGATCGGGCGGCTGGGCTGTGGACGTCGCTGGGTCGGCTGGAGGACGCGGGAGCGAGCCAGCTGAACGCGGGACTGGTGTATCTAACGCTGCATTCGACGGAGCGGGACGCATCGCACCTGGATCAGGCGATCGATCGCCTGCGGACATCAAGCGTGGCGCGTCCGCTGGCGACGCACCCGGCGCCGCACGCGGTGGCGCAATTCAACCTGGGGATGGCGCTAGCGTTCCGGGCGCAGGGCCGCAACGAGACAGACCTTGCAGGGAGCGTGAATGCGTTTCGGGCGGCGTTGCAGGTCTGGAAGGGACCGGACTCGCCACCGCAGGCGGCAGTGGCGCACGCGAACCTGGGGAGCATGTTGTTCGGGATGGCGAAGCAGAATGAACCTGAGCTCTTGAGCGAAGCGGCGTACCACTATGAGCAAGCGCTCCAGGTGTACTCGCCGGCATCGAATCCCCAGCAGCACCAGGTGATTTCTAACAACCTGGCGCTGGTTCGGCAGCGGCAGGCGGCGGGGAATGGGGCGGTCTGACCCGGAAGGCGCGGAGAGTCGAAACTCAGCCTTGCTACCGGCATCGCCAGCTTTGACGAGGAGTTTCGACCAGTGCGGCGACGGGGCTGCCGTGACGCGGAAGGCGCTTCCAACCGACCGTTGATCTATCTGCGGTTCCGGGCTTTGTGCTGCTGATCCTGGAGTTGGCGGCACTGGCGGCGGTCGGGTTTGAGGTGGCGCGGCTTGGGCTGCGACAGCGCGAAGATCTGACGGTGCTGGCGAGCCGGCAGTTGCTGACGAATCCCGACTCGACTCACCAGGTGTTGGCGGCGTCGATCCACGTGGGCAACTGGCCGCCGACACTGCCGTGGAATCCGGACCATGCCGCTGGCTTCGAGCACGCCGCGGGTGGGCCGCCGCGCCTGGAGTTGCTCCTCGAGCGCCGCAGGCCGCCCAGCAGACGCGGCGCCGCCCAGGTCGCGTCCGTCGGCTCGACCGCGATGTCCAACTGGGCCTTCGCCACATCGGTCCCCACCGGCACCTCCGTTTGCGCCGCCATTGGGTGCCTGCCGGCAGCGCTGGCTGCACGCCTGACCTTGCAGATTCGGGCACGTGTTGCTGACGCCCCCGGCACCTGTTCGGGATCTGCGCCAGCGTCAGGTCCGGGTCGGCCGTGCTCACTCACGGTCTCTCACGACCAAGTGGAGATCGGTGTGTCCCGACCCCTGCACCTTCACGCTGGTGAATCCAAGGTTCGCGGAACATACAAGGAGTGAATCGGAACGGGCGAGACTAGGAGCCTTTGGTGGTGGCCGGGTGGCAGGGGTGGCTTGGGTGGGGTCTGGTGGTTTGTTGCTGCTGAGTTCCGCCCGCGGACGCCCGTATTGCGGAGGGCGAGGACGACGGGTGAGTCACGGACGTCGCCCCCGCAGGAATAGGCCCACGCACTGGGGCGTTGACCGGGGGGGAGGAGCGTGCCAGTATCGAAATGAGGCCGCGCTAGGTGGGGAGCTAGCGGTGCCCTTGAGCCGCAATCCGCTATAGCGGGCTGAATCCCCGCCCGAGGTCCCTCCGCAACGTGTCTGCCCTCGACGCTCGGTATTGAACGCCGGGCCTCGTGCGACGAAGGCCTTCCAACCCCGTCAGGTCCGAGAGGAAGCAGCGGTACGAAGCCCCCTTCGGGCGCCGCGAGTCCACCTGGCCGGAGCCGCGGCCCGTCGGTAAGGCGTTGTTGGTGGGTTCGACGGCGGGTGCGCGGCCTCTATCTCTATCATGACGCTGCCGTCATGCCGGGAGACTTCCGTGGCCGCGTCGCGTCCGCCATCGTTCCAAGCGCTGTACAACCGCTACCGCCCGCAGCGGTTCGATGCGCTGATTGGCCAGGAGCACGTGGTGCGGACGCTGCAGAACGCGCTGGTGCATAACCGGCTGAGTCACGCATATCTCTTCTCGGGCGAACGAGGGACGGGCAAAACCACGGCGGCGCGGCTACTGGCGAAGGCGGTCAATTGCCTGGAAGGTATCCAGGCGGAAACGTGCGGCAGTTGCGAGCACTGCCAGGCGATTGCCAGCGGGTCGTTTCTGGACCTGATCGAGATGGACGCGGCCTCGCACCGCGGGATCGACGACATCCGGGAGATCCGGGAATTGACGCAGTTTGCGCCGGGGGCGGGGCGTTACCGCGTGTACATCATCGACGAGGTTCACCAACTGTCGGCGCCGGCGAAGGATGCCTTGCTGAAGACGCTGGAGGAACCGCCGCCGCAGACGCTGTTCGTGCTGGCGACGACGGAGCCGCACAGGGTGCCGGCGACGATCCGGTCGCGGACGCAGCACCTGACGTTCCGGCGGATCGGGGTGCTGGAGCTGACGGCGCAACTGCGCACGATTGCCGAATCCGAGGGCGCGCAGATCGAGGAAGCGGCGCTGCATACGCTGGCTCGCAACGCGGGCGGCAGCGCAAGGGACGCGGTGAGCCTGCTGGACCAGGCGCTGGCGTACAGCGATAACGAGGCCACCGCGGACGCCGTGAACTCGATGTTGGGGCTGACGGGGCGCGACGCGGTGATTCAACTGCTGGGCCACCTGATGGACGGGGATGCCGCGGCCGGTTTGCAGGCGATTGGTCAGGCCGTCGAGGACGGGACGAGTCCAAACACGCTGCGCCAGCAGATCATCGACATCCTGCGAGACATTCTCATCCTGAAGACGTCACCGGAAGCGACGGCCGTGGGGCACCTGACGGAGGACGAGGCGTTCGAGCTGTCGCGGCGGACGGAGAGTTCGAGCCTGCGCGACGTCGTGCGGACGCTGGAGGTGTTCGCGGAGCCCGACCCGCCGTCGCGGAGCGGCGTGGACGCGACGCTTGAATTGGAACTGGCGTTCGCACGGGCGGTACTGGCGGTCACGGAGATCTTACCGCCGGCGGCGACCGCAGCACCTGCCCAGAAATCCCGGCGGCCGGTCGGCGCACCGGGGACAACTCCACAGCCGGCGCCTGCCAGCGCGGCACCGAGCACGGAGGTTGCCCGGCCACCCGCACCGCAACCTGTGAGCGCGGCAGCTGGCGAGATCTCCGCAGCCTCGATTGCCGCATGCAAGGACGCGTGGGTTTCGGTGATCCGACAGGAGTCGCGCGAGATCGCGCCGTACGTCGGCGAAGCGGAGGTGATCGCCTATTCGGACGGCACTGTGACCCTGGGCTATCGCAGTCGCTTCTTGTTCGACCGGGTACAGAGGCCCGATGCGCTCCGCCAGGTCGCACGCGCCCTGTCCCAGGTGCTGGGCCATCCGATTCAGATCCAGAACGAGCAGCGGGGCACAATGGCGCCGACGACACGCCCGTCGACCGGGTCGGCTCAGGACGACGATCCGGTCGTACGCGTAGCAATGCGCGAGTATGGGGCCAGACCAATCTCAGACAATGCCACCACGGGAGGTTGACGCATGTCCATGAAGATGTTTCGGCAGTTTCAGAAGCAAATGGAGAAGGTTCAAGAGGAACTGAAGACGATGACCGTGGAGGCCACGGCCGGCGGCGGGGCAGTCAAGGTGGTTGCCACGGGGGACCAGCGGGTTGTCTCGATCGACATCGACCCGTCCGTGATCGATCCGGAGGATGCGGAGTTCCTGGCGGAGATGATCCTGGTGGCGGTGAACGATGCCATGGAGCAGTCGCAGGAACTGGCCAAGAGCAAATTGGGCGGGTTGACCGGCGGGCTGAAGATTCCGGGCCTGGGTTAGCGCGTGGCGGACGCGCTGCCGCGCGCGGTTACCCGGCTGATCGAGGAGTTGGCGAGGCTCCCGACGATCGGGCCCAAAACAGCCCAGCGCCTGGCATTTTTTCTGTTGCGCGGGTCGTCAGGCCAGGCGCGCATGCTCGGAACGGCCATTGCGGCGCTGCATGAGGGCATTCAGACATGCGAGCGTTGTCGAAACTTCGCTGATGCCAATCCCTGTGCGATCTGCAAGGACCCGACTCGCAACACGGCGCTGATCTGCGTGGTGGAGGACCCGCTGGACCTGGTTGCGATTGAGAATTCCGGTGGATTCCACGGGCTGTACCACGTGCTTCACGGCGCGATCTCACCGCTGGAAGGGATCGGACCAGACGACCTGACCATTGACCTGCTGGTCCGCCGTGCGGGACGCGAGGGCGTAGGCGAGATTGTCGTGGCAACCAATGCAACGATCGAGGGTGACGCCACCGCCATGGAGATCCGGCAGCGGCTGAGTGATCTGGGGGTGCGGGTCACGCGGCTGGCGCGAGGACTCGCGACGGGCGGGGACATTGAGTACGTTGACGCGGCTACGATCGCGCAGGCGCTGGAGGGTCGTCGTGAACTCTGAGCTTTCATCCCAGCCCGAAGCTCGGGCGGGCGGCCAAACAACACGACTCCGCTGGCTGGGCCATGCAACGTTTCTGCTGAGCAGTCCCGGCGGGATGCACGTGCTACTGGACCCGTTCAACGTGGATCTGGGCTATCCGGTGCCCGAGTTGCCGCCGATTGACCTGGTCGCGGTCAGCCATGAGCACGCCGATCACAACAACGTGGAGCTGGCGCCGGGGACACCGAAGGTTATGCGGGGCATCTCGGACAGCGGCTGGCATCCAGGCACGGTGTCGGTTGGGGATGTGACGCTGAGCATGATCGGCGGGGCCTATCACGACGAGGCGCAAGGCCGGGAGCGGGGACGCACGGCGCTGATGTCGGTTGAGGTGGGC
Source organism: Chloroflexota bacterium (assembly GCA_022820025.1). Lineage (GTDB taxonomy): Bacteria > Chloroflexota > UBA11872 > UBA11872 > UBA11872 > UBA11872. The sequence goes on along the minus strand of JAJEGF010000073.1, from coordinate 299 downwards.
GGGATTCGCCTGCTGCACCTGGGGGACCTGGGACACCGGCTGGATACGAACCTGCTGGCGCAGTGCCGGGGACACCAAGTGCTGCTGATCCCGGTAGGCGGCTTTTACACGATCGACGGCGAGACGGCGGCCGCGACGATGGACGAGATTGGACCAGCGATCACGGTTCCGATTCACTACCGGACGTCCCGTTTGCCAGGACACCCCACGGCGCCGCTGGATGAGACGGGGTTCCTGGTTGGCCGCGAGGTGCGCCGATTGGCGGAGACCGAGATTGCGTTGCGGCCGGAGGATCTACC
>JAJEGF010000032.1 GCA_022820025.1 Chloroflexota bacterium | reverse complement strand
CCGGACCAAGTCGCTTGAGGCGTAGTTCGCAAGACCGCGCGCGAATACCCTTCCGCGCGCGTCCATCAGGCTGACCAGATCACCACGCTCAAACGCGCCTTGCACCTGGGTGATGCCAGCCGGAAGCAGACTGCTGCCGTTGCTGACCAGAGCCTGACGAGCGCCGTCGTCCACGACGATGGAGCCACGCTGCGCCACGCTGGAACTGAGCCACCGAGCGCGGCTGGAGCGGCGTCGACCCTGACTGGCAAAGCGCGTACCGAGGCGTTCACCCAACTCAAGTCGCACGATCACGTCTGGTACGTCGCCACCGGCGATGACGACATCGACACCGTCGGCCGAAGCCTCGAGCGCCGCCTGCAGCTTGGATCGCATGCCGCCGAGGCCGCCCGGCGACGCCCCGCCTGCGATCTGTTCGAGTCTCGCACGCGGCATTTCGCTGGCATCCGGAATCAGCTCCGCCGCGGGCTCGCGTTCGGGGTCTGCCGTGTAGAGTCCGGCCGTGCGAGAGAGGATGTATAGCCGATCGGCGCCGATGAGCTTGGCAATCAGGACCGACAGCCGGTCATTGTCTCCAAACCGGAGTTCCTCCGTCGCTACCACATCGTTCTCGTTAGCAATCGGCACGACGCCCGCGTCAAAGAGTCCGGTCAGCGCGTTTCGAGCGTTCAGGTATCCGGTGCGACTGTGCAGATCGGCTCGCGAGAGCAGCGCCTGTGCGACGGTCATGTCCGTTTCCGCGAAGCACTCGGAGTAGTGGGCCATCAGCGGCGCCTGCCCGATGGCCGCCAGCACCTGACGCGTCACCAGCGCGTCGCCAGGAAGTGGGACGATGGATCGTCCAACCGCCACCGCCCCGGACGTCACCAGGGCGACCTGCGTCCCGTTGGAGCGAAGGGCGGCGATCTGCCGCGCCATGTCGGCGATAAACGCGTGATTGATCCCGGAATCGCCGGCAAGCAGGCGGGTACCGCACTTGACAACAATTCGACGGAAATTGGGCGACATCGACCAGCGTCCCCCAGCCTGCGGAGAATCGGCGCACAGATTGTAGTCAGCCGCTGCCGACTGCCCATAATCTCGCGCCTATAATGACGGCTCGCGGCCCTGGCGCCGGTCGCCGCATGGCTGCAGATAAGCGAGACGATGGACCGATACGACACCGATAACATACGAAACGTGGCCCTCGTCGCCCACAGCGGCGCGGGCAAGACCTCGCTGGCTGAGGCGCTGTACTACGTCACCGGCAAGGCCTCGCGCCTGGGCAGGGTCGAAGAACACAACACGGTCTCCGACTACGACCCGGACGAGCACGAGCGAGGCATGTCGATCAATTTGGCCGCCGTAGCCTGCGAGTGGAACAGGTCGAAGATCAACGTCATCGACACGCCGGGCTATGCCGACTTTGTGGGCGAGGTGATTTCGGGCCTCAATGCAGCCGATGCCGCCGCTGTACTCGTCGACGCGACATCGGGAATAGAAGTCGGAACGGAAATCGTGTGGCGTCTGGCTTCCGACCTCAATCGCCCGCGCCTTCTGATCGTGAGTCGGGTCGACCGGGACAATGCCGACACCGAGTCGGTCGTTGACGATCTGCGCGAGCGTTTCGGCGCCAACGTGGCTCCGATCCAGGTGCCCATTGGCGACGGTTCCGAATTCCGGGGCGTGGTTGACCTGCTGGACGGCAAGGCGCGCATCTTCGCCGAAAACGGGTCGTCGATTGCCGAGGTTCCGGACGATTTGGTCGACATGGTTGAGGAAGCCCGTGAGCAACTGGTCGAGGCCGTGGCATCGACCGACGACGACCTTCTCGAGCAGTATCTGGAAGGCGAAGAATTGGAGCGCGCGGATCTCGAACGTGCGCTGCGGGCCGGGATAGCGAACGGCGACATTTTTCCGGTGCTTTTCACCGCGGCGACCAATCTCAAGGGCGTGCGCGAGGCTATTGAGGCGCTGGCCGCGCTGGCGCCATCGCCGGCCGAGCGGCTCGAGAGCATGCTGGACGGCAACGCCCCACAAATCGACGGGCCGGTTGTGGCCCAGGTATTCAAGACGCTTGCCGATCCTTTCGTCGGCAAGGTCTCGATGTTCCGGCTGTTCGCGGGCCAGATTGACGGTGACGCGCAGCTCGTGGACCAACGCACCGGCCACACCGAACGACTGGCCAACATTCAGTTCGCAGTCGGCAAGGATGGGACCCCTGCCAGGCAGATGTCGGCCGGCGACATTGCCTTCGTCACCAAGCTGGACGGTGTCACGACCGGCGACACGCTGACCGCGAACTCGCAGTCGACAGAGCTGCCGGCGTTCGACATGCCCCGCCCGCTGTTTGAGGCGTCAATCACCCCGGAGACGTCAGCGGACCTGGACAAGATGGGAACGGCCCTCGCTCGCCTGGTCGAAGAGGACCCATCGCTCCAGACCTACCGCAACGACGACACGGCCGAGACGATTCTGGCCGGTTTGGGCGAGTCGCACGTGCGCATCAGCCTGGAGCGCGCACGGCGTAAGTTTGGTGTCGGTCTCCAGGCCGACGTTCCCCGGGTGGCCTACCGCGAGACAATCCGCAGAACCGTCAACGCGCACGGCCGTCACAAGCGCCAGTCGGGAGGGCATGGCCAATTCGGAGATGTCCACATTGAGTTCTCGCCGTTGGCGCGCGGTTCAGGATTCGAGTTCGAAGACCGCGTTGTCGGCGGCCGAGTCCCGCGCCAGTACATCCCAGCCGTCGAAAAGGGGCTGAACGAGACGATCAATCGCGGGCTGCTCGCTGGATATCCCGTGGTGGACCTCAAGGCGGCGCTGTTTGACGGGCAGTACCACTCGGTGGACTCGTCGGATGAGTCGTTCCGCATCGCGGCGCGGCTGGCCTACGAGGATGGCATTCCCAATGCGCACCCCGTGATCCTGGAACCTATCCTGAAGCTCGACATCCTGATTCCCGACACCAATACAGGCGACGTGATCGGCGACATCAGCTCGAAGCGAGGCCACGTACTGGGCATGGCGCCGGCCGAAGGTGAGCCCGGATTCTCAATCGTTGAGGTCGAGGCGCCGGAGGCTGAGGTTCAGCGCTACGCGACGGATCTGCGTTCCATCACGCAAGGCCGCGGCCGGTTCACGCGCGAGTTCGTACGCTACGAGGAAGTTCCACCGAACATTCAGGAACAGATCGTCGCAGTGGCGGCGCGAAAGCGAGAGGAATCCGGCTAAAGGGGCCCCAGCCCGAACGCCTTATCAAATGAACGCTCCGGAACGCGGCTTCCTGAATGACCTCGTCGAGGCGCCAAGCCCGTCGGGCTACGAGCAACCCGTACGTCGTGTCTACCACGAGTACGCCGAAGGATTCGCCGACGTCGTCCGATCGGACGTGCACGGCAATGTCATCGCGACACGCAACCCGGATGGCAATCCGCGGGTCATGTTCGCCGGGCACTGCGACGAGTTGGGCTTCCAGGTCAATTACGTCACCGGCGAGGGTTTCATCTACTTCAACACAATCGGAGGGCATGACGCCGGCGTCATCCCGGGCCGCCGTGTCGTGATCCACACGCGAAACGGTCCTGTCGCAGGCGTGACGGGGCGACGGGCGATCCACCTGACGCCGGTCAGCGATCGTGGCAAGCCGGCCAAGGTCGAGGACATCTGGATCGATATCGCGGTAGCCGACAAAGACGAGGCGCTGAGCCTGGTGCGAATTGGCGACCCGATCACCTATGACGTCGGGATTCAGGATCTACGGAACGGCGTGGTCGCCGGGCGGGCCCTGGATAACAAGGTGGGCGCCTGGGTAGTCGGCGAGGCACTGCGGCGAATCGACGGTGCGCAGTTGCAAGCGTCGGTTCATGCCGTGGCCACGGTTCAGGAAGAGATCGGGCTGCGCGGGGCCGAGACGAGCGCGTACGGCATCAACCCGCTGGTCGCAGTTGCCGTTGACGTGACCCATGCAACGGATCATCCAAACATTGACAAGAAGACGGCGGGCGACGTGACGCTGGGCGGCGGCCCCACGATTTCTCGTGGGCCGAATTTCAATCCGGTTGTCGTCGAGAAGCTGATCGAAGCCGCTGAGGCCTTGGACATGCCGATTCAAATGGAAGCGGCCGGTCGCGGCACGGGAACTGACGCCAACGCGATCCAGCTGACGCGGGCCGGCGTGGCGACGGGCCTGATCAGCGTGCCGCTGCGCTACATGCACACGCCGTCGGAAATCGTTGCGCTCGCCGACGCCGACGCGGCCGCCACGTTGCTGGCCGAATTCGCAAACCGAATCTCAGCCGACGACGACTTCACACCCTAGGTACGTCAGACCCGACAGCGCTCGGCTACTCGCAGAGGCGGAATAGTGGCTCTAGGCTGCGGGCGTGCGCACGATCTTCGCCGGTACATCCTGCACGGCGCGCTCAGCCCAGAACGGGTCGGCGGTGAACAGGAAGACCTGCCGATCCCCGGGCATGTTGGCCAAAGCCGCCAGGCCGCTGGTGGTGCGTCCGGGATCCCAGTTGACGAACATTTCGTCCAGGAATAGCGGCAGTGGTTCGTCACCCTCCACGAGATCAACCATGGCCAGCCGCAACGCAAAGTAAATCTGCTGAATCGTTCCGCGGCTCAGCGGCGTGTCGACATCCTGAGGAAAGTCCTCGCCGGTCCGTCGGACCTGAAGCCTTACGTCCCCCGACGGGACGTCATCCACAGTTAGCAAGTCATAACGCCCACCGGTGAAGCGGCGCAGGTGGGCGCCGGCGGCCTGCAACAGCGGCGCCTGGTAGCGCTCGCGGTACGAGTGTTCGGCCATTAGGACGACCTGGCGCAGCAGTGCCAGCCGGTCGTGCTCGCGCCGTACAAAGTCCAGCTCCTCCTCGGCGGCCTGAATGGCTCCCATGATGTGCGCGGGTCCCGGCTCGCCGGCCACCCGGTCTCGTTCGGTCATCAACTGGCCTCTTTCGGCCGCGAGATCCTGTCCGGCAGTGCGCAGTTCTTCCGCGCGCAGACGATGTTCGACGCGTTCGGCATCGCTGAGGCGTATGGGCTCACCGGAGGAGACCAACTCCTCAGCCTCCGCGATCCGCTCGCGCCAGCCGGGGGTGTCGCGTTCCAAGTCAGCCAGAACCCGACGGGCTTCGGCGCGGAGCTCCAAGGCCTGCCGAATTCGGCCGAGTCCCACCGCAGGCTCGGCCCCATCGGGATCAAGAGCGGCCAGGGCGACGTCAATCTGCTCAAGTTCAAGCATTGCGGCATCGCGTTCTTGATCGCAGCTCTCGAGGCGCTGGCGTAACTCGGCAAGCTCCGCCGTAGCTTCAGACGCGGCGCGCTCGGCATCCAGCGCGACATCCAGCGCACGCCGTGTAGCTGGGGCGGCCTCGACGGGATCGGCGGGCAACTCGATCGCGAGTGTCTGGCGCAGGCGTTCGACCTCGGTTCGCCAAGCCGTTAGTCGCTCGGCCACCTCATCTCGATTGCTCATGATTCGCCGCGTGACCTGGATCGACCGGCGCATCTCTTCCAGATCGCGAACCACTCCGTCGTCGGGAGATTCGCGGTGAACAGGCGCCACTGGCACTTCGGCAATCACCGCAAGGAAGTCGGTTCGTGCAGCCTGAAACTCAGCTTCCGCCGTGTGCGCTGTTTCTCGAACCGTCGCTTCAGCGTTCTGAGAGGCTGCCAACCGCTCGACGGCAATATCCCGCCGTATCGCGGCATCGCGCTCGGCCCGGATACGTGTGATCTCTTCCGCGATATCGACTCCAGAGTCGAGACCAAGCCCACGAAGCTGAGCTTTCCAGTCGCTACCGCTCGACGGGACGGACCGCCGACGTGCCACCATGGCACCGACGGCGGCAGCGAGCGTGACTGCGCCCAATACCGCCAGGAGCGTGCCGAACGGGCCGCCCATAACGAAGCCGCCTGCCAGCGCCGCAATACCCGCGAGTCCAACGGCGACGAGCAACGGAACCGGGAAGCCTCCGGGCTCTGACGGGCTACGGGCTGCGAGTTCTCGGGCTGCTTTGGCCTCGCCGAGCACACGCAACCGTTCGTCGAGACTTGCCGGGCTGTGCGTCGATAGCGAAGCCTCGACGACCTGTTCCAAATTCAGGCGTTCAGCCGAGGCGCTGCGAAGCGTCTCGGACGCGGCGTCGAATCTGCGTTGGGCTTCACGTGAACTATTGAGCCGACCACGCAGTTCGGCCACTGAGAGACTTAGAATCGCGTCGCTTGCTATCGAATCGACCTGCTCCGAGACGAGTGCACGCACTGCGACTTCGCGCAGGGCGCCGTCGCGGCGCTGCAGTTCCGCGTTCATGCTGTCGATTCGATCCTGGTCAGCGCGAGCAAGCGCAAGTTCGCGGTCCTGGCGTTCAATCGCTACGCGGGCTTCCAAGAGACGCCTGGTTGGGTCGTCGATCTCGACCACCTGTTCGCAATCCTCGATTCCTCGCAGGTGCGTTTTTCGGGCGTTCGAGAGTTCGTCAAGCCGCTCGATGACAGTACCGCGACGGTCCGGGAGGTCGTCGGGCAAGTCGCCTTCCGGCAGCAGGTCGTCCGCCTGAGCAGTCAACTGCTCCATGCGTTCAACTCGCCCGACGAGCGGCGCCAGCGAGGCGTCTCGTTCCAGGGCCAACTCAATACACTGCAGCTCGCTGGTGTGACCGGCAAGCTCCTCTGCGATTTCCTGGAGTCGCTCGTCGGCGGCTTCAATCTGCGCTCGCCGTTGAGCGGCCTCGCGAAGACCGTCTCGCAAACTTCTGATCTGGGCGGCGATTTCACGAGCCGCCGGCCGGCCGCGACGGTCAGGTCGCCAGAGACGCCGACGTTCGGTGTCCAGCGCGCTCACTACTTCACGCGATGGACGCAGAAAATCGTACGAGCTACCGCCCAACACTCGATCCTGAACGTGTTGCCAGGCCCGCGCGTCCAAGCCCAGCGCTTCCTCCTGGGTCAACGCGTAGACGTTCTTGAAGACGTCGCGCGTCATGAGGCCAACGGCGGGAATCGGCCGATTGGCCAGCCGCTCCTCAGTCTGTCCGTGGATGAGGCGTCCCTCGGGCCTTGACGTAAGCCTGCGCGCAATTCGAATCTGCTCGCCGCCGCTCAACGCCACGTCCAGCCGGCCGTCGAGAAAGCGACCGTCCCACGGCCGATACGGATGCGCCTCGGCCCTGGCGGGCGAAAAGCCAAACAGGGCGCTGGCAAAGAACTCAAACAAGGCGCTCTTGCCGGACTCGTTGGGCCCCAGCACCACAACCACGTCGTCGTCCGCCATACCCGACACGGTCCATTGGTCAATCGGCCCAAAGGCGCCGATTGACCATCCGTCGACCCTCACGCCGAGTCTCTCCGCAAGAGCCGTTCCGCCGCGGCTGCGTCAAGTCCGTCGAGAAGCCCGCGAAGGTACTGTAGACGCTCTCCCTCCGCAGCTTGCTCGTCGCCACGAGCCAACTCCGATGGAGCTAATCGGGACAGAAGCGTGTCGTCACGACCTGCCTGCTCGATCAACGCCAAAGCCTCGCCAAGCACGTGTCGCTGGCCAACGTGACGACTCAGATTGATCGGCGGAGAGAGCCCGGCATCACGAACCTCAACGTCCAGGGCGCCAAGGGATTCGCCAAGGTACTCGGCCAGACCATCTCGCTCCTCGTCGCTTCGGAGGACCGCCGTGAGTGGGCAGGGACCCGATAGCTCCACGCGCAGGATCCAGTCCTGGCCGGGGAGCACGTGCTCGTCCGATTCGCGCAGGTCATCGAACGCGGCTCGAACTGCCATGTGCACGTCGCCGATGGCGCGAGCTTCACTCAGATCGGTAACCGACAGCCGCTCCCAGCGCACCGGAGCGAGAGGCCGAAATCGGACGCGTGGCGGTTCGGGCGGGTTGAGATCAACCACCAGCGCGCCCTTGGCTCCGGCTTCGCCGAAATCGCGTCCCTGCAGGTTGCCGGGATACCAGGCGGGGGAGTCCTCGCGGAGACGTAGCCGCTTGTGGATGTGTCCCAACGCCCAGTAGTCGTAACTGGGATCCAAATCGGACAGGGCAGCGGGTGCGTAGACATTGCCAGCTTCGTCCGCCGCCGCGCCCTGGGCGCCGCCCACGTCGGCGTGTAACACCCCAACCGCAGGTTGAGGCCCCGGTGCAGGCGGGTATGTTGACGCGAGGTTGGTCGATTCGTGGGTCGTCTGGTGCCCGGCAGCCACAACCCAGCCGATCCGTTCGCCGTCGCGATGGATGGGAATCCTTCGCGGCGTCCGTGAGCTGTGGAGGTGGAAGTTGTCACACGGCCAGTCGATGTGGGCGGCGCGGTAGTTGGTACGGCCAGGATCGTGATTGCCTGTGGCATAAACCACGGTCACGCCGGCATCCGCCAGTCGGGCCAGTTCGCTCGTCAGGACACGTTCGGTGGCGATGGTCAGCCAGTCGTTGTCGAAGAGGTCGCCGGCGATCAGGAGGGCGTCGGCTCGCTCCTCAAGCGTCAGATCCACCAGGGCACTGAATGCGTCGCGGCCAGCCTGCTGAAGCCGCTGGCGCAACGCCGCGTCGTGCCGGCGAAACGGAGTGTCCAGATGGATATCTGCCGCATGGACTATGCGCAATTGAGCCCGTCCCTATTCGGAATGCAGCGGTTACCTCCCGGCGGAGGCGTCCCCCCGCCGAGCAACACCTCGTGCCCTAGGCCATCGCTGGTTACGACATCTAGGGCATGTCGAAAACGTATCACAACATATTGTGGGGCTCAACGCAGGTTTTCAACATATCTCCTGGATGGATTGAAAATCCGCAAGAGAGTCTCGAAACTTAGTCAGTTACACCCCAATTGCGTAGCCGTCCCGACGTGGGTCAGCGCCTCCTTGGAGTGCACCGCTTGCCGGGTCGCGGCTGGCGCCTTGCATGCCGCCGACGGACATGGTCCAGGGGTCGGTAGCTTCGGCCCCGTGGCCGTGGGCGCAAAGGGCGCCGATCACACGCTGATCGATACGCGATTCGACAAGCACCAGGTCGCCATCCATCAGCCGCATGCGTGGAGCTTCGATTGCTGACTGCACGTCCAGCCCAAAGTCCACGTGCTGAACCAGGGCCTGCGGCTGAGTCTGGCAGATGCCGTAGCTGCCCGGCGTGCCCAGCGCCAGGACCGGTTCGCCATCACGTAGCGAGATTGTGGGTGCAATCGGTAACGAGAGCGGCGCGCCGGGGTAGAGGTGATTCGGGCTCAGCGGATTCAGATCGCCCCACCGAAGCAGATCGTTGGTCAGCACCCCATGGCCCTGGACCACGATGCCGGAGCCGAAGCCGGCGCCAAGGCTTTGAGTCAGGCACACGGTGTTGCCCTCAGCGTCCATCACGGAAAACGAGGTGGTGTGCTCCAGCATGGGATCGGGCTGCGAGCCAGGCGGCGGCGCGGCTCCGATCTGCTCCGTGGGTCCGCTGCTGGCCTCGGGGGAGTCCAGCAGGCCGCGCAGGCGATCCAGATTCTCGTCGTCCAGGATCTCTTCGACGATCTCTATTGGCGCGTTGGCGTGGCGGAAGCGTGCTCGGGATGACAGGCGAACCGCACGGATGATGGCGTCCAGGTGGTCGACACCGTTTCGCTCAAGGGCACCGATTTCCAGATGCGAGATGAGCCCGAGCGTCATCAACATTTGGAAGCCCTCGGACGGCGGCGGCGCGCCGTTGACTTCCAGGTCGCGGTAGTCGATGCGAATCGGGTCCTGCCAGCGAGCTTCCACGGCGGCCAGATCATCCATGGCGAGCGCGCCACCGAGCGCCTGGATCTCGTTGACCAGCGCCTCGCCCAGGGGACCGTGGTACAGGTAGTCGAGGCCCTCGCTGACCAGGGCCTCATACGTGTCGGCCAAATCGTGTTGCTGCAGCATCCAGCCGGCGCCAGGTTCCTCACCGTCGTCCAGGAAGATCTCCGACCAGCCGGCGAAGATCTCCGCAATGTCGTTCAGTCGGCCGCCAATCATGTGGGCGTTGCCTTCGCTGACAGGGAAGCCGCCCCGCGCGAGATCAATGGCGTCGGCGAAGACTTCGGCGGTGCTCTTCGTCCCGTACGTATGCAGCAGCTTCATCCATCCGGCCAGGCTGGCCGGCGGCCCTACACCGTGCGGACCTCGGGTCAAGTCGTCGTAACGCCGAGCGATAGAGTCAAACTTCAGCGGCACGGCCGGGGTAAAATCCAGACAGCGCACGCGACGCTCGGCGGCCACGTAGACCATGGCCGTGCCCATGCCGGCGAGCCCGGACATGTAAGGCTCGACCACGTTGAGCGCAGCCGCAGTGGCCACGGCCGCATCAAACGCGTTGCCGCCATTGGACAGAATGCGAGCGCCCGCTTGCGCCGCCAGAGGATGAGCCGCCGCAACTACGCCGCGGCGCGAGGTGACGCTAGGACGCCGTCCAAACATGAGCGTTCAACTCCTTGTCATGGGTGAAAGAACAGCATGGTGCACGCATCGCGGCATCGTGGCACATCCGGCGAGCGCCTGTGCCGCTATTGACACGTTGCACGGGGTCAATACGCTTCCGCTAGGTCCTCCAGCGCCTGGCGATTCAGGACGTCAATTCGCTTACGACCAATGGCGATCAGGCCGGCGCTCTTGAGTTCGTTCAGTGCCTGCGTAGCCGTCTCGCGCGATGTGCCGACGCGCTCAGCCAGGTCGTTGTGGGTAAGTCCCGTAACGCGGGCGTTGGCGTTTGACGAGAGACGCAGAATCAACGTGGCGAGTCGAGCGGTAAGTGATTTTAGAGCCAAATCTTCAAGCTGAGCCTCAGCTTCGCTGAGGCGATCTGCCAGAGTCTGCATGATGCGAACGCCGACAGTGGGGAAGCGACCGATCAAGTATTCCAGGTCTCGGCGGCTGATGACGCACAACGTCGATTGTTTCAGCGTTTCGGCGAACGAGTCATGGAGTGCCTGTCCCAACAGCGCCATCTCGCCAAAGAACATGCCTGGCTCGATGTTGGAAATAACGAATCGTTTTCCATCGGGAGATATTCGGTAGATCTGAACATGACCAGTTTTCAAGAGGAACAGCATCTCCGACTTCTCATCGGGCTGGTATAAGAGTCGGCCGGGACCAACGGTGGACATTCGAGTGTTGCGCTCCACCTCATGAATCTGTGCGTCGTTCAGGTCTTGGAAAACTTCTACCTGCTGCAGATAACGTCGCTTTAGTACGCCTGGATCGGGGTCTTGGCCGGGGCGTCGTCCAGGATTCCGCCTAGCGTCACGCATTGCTCTCCGCCCGAGATTTTTTGCGTCGTCAGGCTCCGAGGCGCTGGAGGCTTTCCGACGAGCCTGGATTGACGACCCGACTGCGTGGTTCATATGTTGGCACAGGAATCCGACTGGCCCGCGCCGGAAATGCCCTTAACCCGCCGAGGCCGTCACTCCGGCGCTCGACCAAAGGGCGCCGCGTCGCTCATCCCGGCGAGATCCACGCACTCGGCGGCCTGCCGATCACGTCGCATGGCAGCTACCAAGGCCTCGACCGAGTCAAATGCCTCCTGAACGCGCAACCACGCATGAATGAATGTGCGCAAGCCGCGGCCATATATGTCGCGGTCGAATCCCAAGAGATGAACCTCGAACAGGCGGGTGCGGGAGTTGAAAGTGGGTCGCGTTCCCACGCTGATCAATGCCGAATATGGCTCTGGATCGCCGTCGACGAACGCCGCACCGGCATAGACACCGTCTGCCGGTAGAACTAGCCACTCGGGAAGCTCGACGTTGGCCGTGGGAAATCCCAATTTGCGGCCTCGACCGTCGCCACGACTGACCATGCCGTACAAGCTATGACTTCGGCCCAGAATCGCACGAAGTCGGTCCACTTCGCCCGAAGACAGTGCGTTGCGAGCCTGAGTGCTGGAAATTGCGCCGGGCGATCCCTCGTAGCGCACGGGCACGTGTTTGATTCCAAGCCGCGGCGCCAGGCGCGCGATGACTTTCGGCGTTCCTTCGCGATCTCGTCCAATGGCCGCTGTTGGACCGGTGACGAGCGTGCGCAAGTTCAGCTGCTGCTTTAGGTCACCGAGAAAGTCTTCGGCAGAACGGCGCGAGAATTGCTGATCGAATCGCATAACGACGATGTCATCCACTCCGGATGACGCCAGCAGAGCGATCCGGTCGTCGAGCGTGGTCAACAACTGACGGGGTTCGGCCGGCCGCAATACCCATTCTGGCGGGGGCCAAAGGGTAACCGCGATCGCGCGGCCGTCCCGTTGGTCGGAAGCTACCTGACAGGTCGCTCGCAGCAAGGCTCGGTGACCTCGATGCATACCGTCAAAGCGCCCCACCGTCACAGAGGCACCGCCCGCGGGAACGAACGATTCGTCCTCGCGAAAGACGCGGACGCGGCGCGCACTTGTGTCACCCGCCATTACGCTGGATTCCATACGATGCGGGGCGACCACGAGCCGTCTTGGCCGTTTGCGAGGCCAAGAAAGCTGCCATGTCCGTCGTACAGACGGTGCAGTCCGTCGGCCATCCGAGGCAACGGGCGCCCGTGTCCGAAGTCAATGCGATCTCTGGCGCTCAGGACGGCTGACGGAAGGTGTTCGACCACGGTGTCGGGGGCGTAGAGCAGTGTGTTGAGGAAGCCGTCTCGGGTCGCGACGGAAAGCTGCCACATTTCAGTCGCGGACCTCAGCGTGAATGGACCGACGCGAGTACGGATGAGTCCAAAGAGCGTGGCGCCACAGCCGATCATTGCCCCCAAATCTCGTGCGAGCGCGCGAATGTAGGTGCCGGACGAGCACTCGACCTGAATTCCGGCAAGAAGGGCGTCGTGCCAGCCCGAGCCGCTGCCAAAGCGCAGGCGCCCGTCGGCCATCCGCACGCCAATGCGGCCAGCCGCCACCAGGTTTAGTGCGCGAATGTGAACTTGACGCGGCGGCAGCTCCACGCGCCGACCAGCGCGAGCCGACCGATAGGCCCGCACGCCATCAACGTGGAGGGCCGAGTACGCCGGCGGATGCTGTTCGATTTCGCCCACGAACGCCGGGAGCACCTGTTCGACAGACTTCAGTTCCGGAGACGTACGCGGCTCGGCCGTCGGTTGCGTTTCCATATCGTGGGATGGAGTTTCGACACCGAAAAGCACGGCGGCCACGTACGACTTTGGCATTTCCAGGACAAAGCTGCTCAACCGAGTGGCACGCCCCACCGCTACGGGTAGGACACCCCAGGCCAGTGGATCCAGCGTGCCGCAGTGCCCTACGCGTCGCACGCCAACGGCGCGGCGGACTCGTCCCACAGCTTGCGTGGAACTTGCGCCAATTGGCTTGAAGACGTTGAGGAATCCGCCGTGTGGCGACATCTGGCGGTCACGGGCCATCGTCAGGCTGCGCTGCGAGAGCTTGCGTCCCGTGGTCGGCTGCAGGGCCGTCGGTTTTGCGCTCGATCATTGAGCTAGCGGTTGGCATCTGAGGATCAAGTTGAAATTGAATACGCGGGATGCGATACACACGGATTCGACTCGCAAGCTCCCGGCGAACGTACGTCGCTGCGCGCTGCAACGCGGCCACCGATTCCTTGATGTCGTGGGTGTCACCAAGCGGGGTTACAAACACGACGGCGTTGCTCAAGTCCGGCGAGATCGATACGCGCTGAACAGTAACGAATCCAATCGCCGGGTCTTCCAGGTGGCGCTCAAGAAGGCCGCTTATCTCCCGCGCGATCTGAGCTTCAATCCGTTGGGCACGGCGGGTCTTGATGATGCGGCCTCCGGTGCTACGGGAGACGTTCTTCGGTGTGGCTGGCCTCGATGATGTCCGCGAGTTCGATCTTGGTTGTCGTTTCTATTGCAAGACCGCAGTCAAAGCCCTGGCGTACCTCGTCCACTTCATCCGAGAAACGCCGTACGGTGAGGATGTAGCCCGTGCCGATCTCCTCGCTGTTTCGCAGAATCCGAACGCGCGCACCGACGTAAACTCGACCAGAGAGCACCATACCGCCGACAATCTGGCGCGTACGTTCGGTTCGGAACTCGCCCCGGATCTCGAGCCGACCGTCGACAACTTCGACCTCTTCAGGCTTGATCGAGCCCTTGAGCGCCGCATCGACATCGTCGATCAACTCATAGATGGTGCGATAGGCACGTACGTCAACACCCTGTCGCTCAGCTTCCGCTGCGGCGGTGGCATCAACGCGCGAATTAAAGGCCAACACGAGTCCCTTGGCGGCGGAGGCGAGGTTCACATCCGACTCCGTAACCGAGCCAACGCCCTCAAATACGACCATTGCTCGTGCCCGATCATCGCCAAGCTGGTCGATTGACTTGACCACGGCATCAACAGAGCCGGCCGTGTCAGCCTTCACGACCAGGTTGATCTGCTGGAGACGGCCTGCGGTCATCTGGGCGGCGAGCGATTCGAGGCTCAGCCGCATGGCTTGGTCACCGCTTCCGCGGGCAGGAGTACGACTCCGTTGGCGACGACGCTTCCGCTGCCTGGCGACGACGTTCAAGGGATCGCCGACGTCTGGCATCGCGTCCAGTCCCATGACCTGGACTGGCGTGGAGGGCTTGGCTGATCGGAGTCGTCCGCCGCTCTCGTCGAAGAGCGCCCGTACGCGGCCGTTAATCTCACCCGTCGTGATGGTGTCCCCAACCTTCAAGACGCCACGCTGAACGAGAACGGTGGCAATTGGCCCCTGGCTGTGGTCCAGGCGAGTCTCGATAATCGTTCCCGCCGCTGGCCCGTCGACCGGTGCCCTCAGTTCCTCCAATTCGGCCGTCAAGTTGATGTACTCGAGGAGTTCGTCGATACCCTCTCCCTTGAGAGCCGAGAGAGGAATAGCAACCACATCGCCTCCAAAGTCCTCAACTACGATTTCATGCTCCGTGAGCTGCTGGAGCACTCGATTCGGGTTGGCGGACGCCAAGTCGATCTTGTTGACCGCGATGATGATCGGGACGCTGGCTGCCTTGGCGTGCCCAATGGCCTCCACCGTCTGCGGCATGATTCCGTCGTCGGCGGCAACCACGATCACAGCAATGTCGGTGACGCCCGCTCCGCGCGCACGCATTGCCGTAAAGGCCTCGTGACCAGGAGTGTCGATGAACGTAATGGCACCGCCGTTTACCGACACTTGATAGGCCCCGATGTGCTGGGTGATTCCCCCAAACTCGCTGTCGACCACGTTGGTACTGCGGATGGCGTCGAGGAGCGTGGTCTTGCCATGATCGACGTGACCCATCACGGTCACTACGGGCGGACGCGGCTCGCCATCCGGCGGCTGCGTGGAATCGCGCCCAGTCGGTTTTCGCGCGGCAACCGGGGTGGTGTCGTCCTCTTGAGATTCGTCGGTGATGGCGACCCCAAGATTCCGCATGACCGCGCGTGCGGTATCGCGATCAATGGCCGCGTTAATGGTCGTCAGCACGCCTCGATTGAGCAACTCCATGATGATGTCGGTCGGCGGCACTGCGGCGCGTTCCGCAATGTCGGCAATCGAGGCTGAAGCCGGCATCGCGACCTGGCGGAGTTCGACGGCCGGCGCCTCCGGCACCTCGGCCGGTTGCTCGTCGGCCGGAGGACTCGGACGCTGCTGCGGACGGCGGCGCGCGCGTGGGCGCGGCGGAGGTCTACGACGTGTGCGGCGGCGGCGCGCCATGCTAGCGAGCACTCCCGGTGAGCCGAACCAAGCGTTCACGCTCAAATTGCTTGATCAACATATCCGCCTGATCGCGATCTATGGAAGCCTCCAAGTGGCTGCCCAGGATGCCGCGCGCAAGCGCCACCTGCACAGAGCCGCCGTCGACGGAGAGATAGGCACCGCGCCCATCGACGCGACCCGTCGGATCGCAGCGAATGTCGCCATCGGGCGTTCGCACAATTCGGATGAGGTCACGTTTACGTCGCCTCTTGCGCGTGACGATGCAGGTGCGCGTCGGCTCAGTTCGGGCGATGGTTAACTCCCGGATCCAGCGACGCCGCGCCCCACTTGCTCCGCCATTCTCGCCGAATCGGACTCCGGCGAGAGCCCGGGTTCATCAAGTGGTGCATCCACATCGTCCTGCTTCGCCTCTTCGTCCGGGGTCCCGTCGGGCTCGGCAACGCCCAAAGCCTCGGCGGGCTCCGACGCATCTCGAATCGTAATCTTGAACCCCGTGAGCCGAGCTGCCAGACGGGCATTCTGACCTTCGCGTCCTATTGCGAGCGACACCATATCCGTCGGAACAAATACATCGGCCACGCGCTGGCTCAAGTCAACATGGACGTTGCGCACCCGAGCCGGACTGAGCGCGTTGGCCACGTACACACGCGGCTCATCGTCATACAGAATGATTTCGACCTTTTCCTGTCCCAGTTCGCGGAGAACGTTTTGGATGCGCGATCCGCGCATTCCCACAGCCGAACCAACGGGATCAAGCCCTTCTTGTCGCGAGCGCACCGCCAGCTTGGTACGCACGCCAGCATCGCGCGCAATTGCCGCAATGTCGACCAGACCGTTCTGAATCTCAGGAACTTCGCGTTCAAAGAGCCGGCGCACAAAATCCGCGTGCGAGCGCGAAACTCGCAACTGCGCACCGCGGCCGCCCTCGGCCACTTCGAGTAGCAGCACGCGCATGCGCTGCCCGGAGCGGTAGAACTCGCCGGCCACTTGGTCGCCCGGGAGCATGATTGCCTCACCGCGCCCGAGATCCACAAAGACTCCCCGATTCTCGACGCGAGTCACGCGCCCCACGAGCAAGAGTCCCTGGTGCTCAATGAAGTGCGTATAGATCTCCAGCCGTTCAGCGTCGCGCAGGGCCTGCTGCATGGCCTGCCGCGCCTTCTGCGTGGCGATGCGCCCAAAATTTGGCGGCGTGATGTCGATCTGGAAGATCTCGCCGAGTTCCATGGTCTGGTCGTAGCTTCGGGCCTCGGCCAGCGAGATCTCGTGGACATCGTCCGAGACGACATCGACGACGGTTTTGTTCGCGTAGACGGTTGAGTCGCCAGTCTCCGGGTCAATCTCAATGTCGATGTCGTCGTAGTCGCTGTTGTAGTCCTCGAAGGCTGACATGATCGCTGTGCGCAGCGCGTTAACGACTGCCTCAATCTGGATGCCCTTCTCGTCGGCAAGCTGTTGCAGCGCCAACATGAAGTCACTGCGCACGGGATAGCCTCCTCAGGACGTTTGGACCGCTTCCCTCCCCCGGGAAAAGGACGAGCCCTCGCCCGCCCATGACAGACAGTGCGGCTACGCTCAGTCTAGCACTGCTCGCCGGCACTCAGCGAACTTGCCGAGCGGCGTCTCGTTTGAAACTACAAAGTCCAAGCTAGAGGCCGACTTGCTCCGACAAAGTGCCGCCCAACCCCGTTTACGCCGAGAGCTAGATCAGCCGATCTTCTTCAGCGTCGAAGACATAGGCCTCGTCCACGGGGACCTTCGCGTAGACGGTGGTATTGCGGTCCCATTCCTCTTCAAGCGGCCGCTTGGCGATCACGCGGGAGCCCGCGAGATCAAAGGTGACTTCCTTACGCTGCTCGGAAAAGTGGCTCTCGACCCAGTACACGTCTACCGGCACCGAGCCCTCGACCTGGTGATGACTCAACTCGATCGACTCAGGTCGAATCCCGAGGCTTATGGAATCGCCTTCCCGCCGCCCAAGGGCATCATTCCGGAGGTCCACGAAATGTCCATCCACGCGCACACCGCCGCGCTCAGCCGTGGCCGGCATCAGATTCATCGGCGGAAGGCCAACGAATCCAGCGACGAACATGTTTGCCGGATTGTCGTAGATTTCGCGATACGTGCCGAGTTGCTGGATCTTTCCGGCCTGCATGACGGCAATTCGGTCGCCCATTGCCTGGGCTTCGGTCTGGTCGTGCGTCACGTACACCGTGGTGATGTTGAAGCGGCGCAGTAGTCGCTTGATTTCTACGCGGGTCCGGCTGCGCAGCTTGGCATCGAGGTTGGAGAGCGGCTCGTCGAAGAGAAAGACCGTCGGGTCGCGCACGATGCAGCGGGCGATCGCCACGCGCTGTTGCTGACCGCCGGACAACGCCTTGGGTCGACGATCAAGAAGCTGATCGAAGCCGACACCCATGATCTGCGAAACGATCTCGACGCGCTCGTCAACCTCTTCCTCGCGTTTGTGCATCTTGAAGAAGAAGCCCAAGTTCTTCTTGCTGTGCATGTGCGGGTAGAGGGCGTAATTCTGGAAGACTATGCCCACGCGCCGTTCCTTTGCGCCCAGCATCGTCCAGTCTTCTTCGCCGTACCTGATGGTCCCGCTATTGGGATAGTCCAGCCTGATAAGACCGGCAACCACACGCAGCATGGTGGACTTGCCGCAGCCCGACGGCCCCAAAATGGCAATCGACTCGCCGTCATGGATGTCGAGGTCCACGCCGTCGATGGCATGAATGTTGCCGTCGTGGTAGTTGGCCTGTCCTACGAGGTCGGACTTTTCGTCGTCGGGCGTACCGCCGGTCTGGCCGAAGATCACGGCCGCTGGGTCCGAGTCTTCCTTGAAGATCACACGGGCATCTCGAATCTGCACGTCAGCCATCAAACTCCTCCAAGCCTGCCGTCAAATGAGAACGGGGTCGTCACAGGCCTCGCCCCTCCAGCTCGACGCCGAACGCGTGGAGCCTGTCTTGAGTCATTCGTATCGCCACAAGGGCCAGGGTGCTCGCCAGGAGGAACACCGCCGGGAATATCAGCAGGATACTGAGCACGACGCTGGCAAGCACAACGATGAAGAAGGCGACTGACGACCCCGGCGCGCTGAGCGCCATGATTGCCGCGTTGCGGAACAGGTGATAGACGGACATGTCGTAGCGGATGAACATCGGGAAGAGGTAGGCCTGGGCCGCTGTCCACAGGACCACGAAGTAGAGGGAGAGGAATCCAAAGGCCTGAATAAGCAACTGGCCGGTCCCGGTGTAGAAGATAAAGCCCACGATCAATCCGTAAAGCAGACACATGTCGATCACGAACAACATCCAGGCGCGTACGAAGTTGGACCGAAAGCCCTGCCAGAAGTCTCTCAACTCAATGTTCTCAAACTCGATGTGGCGATGCGCGACATGGAAAAGCGCGGCGATCCCCGGCCCGGCCAGCGCACCGCTGACTACAGTCCCGCCTACGATGAACACAAAGTACTGGATCCCGGTGACCGTCGCGTCTGCCTGCAGGACGGCTTGCTGAAGGGCAAAGGACCCAGGGATCCCGACAATCGGAACCAGCGGCACAATCGTGAGGAACCAGAGGAAGTTCCCGACCAACGCGAGCGAGCGAAGGTCGTAATAGACCTGGGCGAACGCCCACCAAGTGTGTCGAAAAACGTCAGCCACGGCACCCTGCTACCGAAACGTACACAGCCGTCTCGCCTGCTTCGCATAGTAGCGGAGACTCGGGCCCGGGCTGCGTTTGAGTCTCGCCCGTGCCTCGCGGTCCTGACGTGCCGTTCAGGCCGGAACTCGCGCTGGCAGCCGATCGATCATTTCGCGCAGAAGGAGCGTAGTTCGGCTCGTGCTTCCGCAGCATGAGCCGACCACTGACACTCCCGCATCAATCCAGCGACGGGCGAAGTCAACCATTCGTTCCGGCGGATACAGGTAGCAAACCCGACCATCAATCAACTCGGGGACGCCGGCATTAGACTGGGCCATGAGAGGGCGGCGGGGAGCGGCGGCCAGCATCTGGTCGAGAACTTGCGTCATTTCTTCGGGACCGTTGCCGCAGTTGCAGCCAATGACGGCCGCACCCGCGTCTTCGCACGCACGCATACCGTCGGCGGGGGACACGCCCATCATGGTGTGAAGGTTGATGTCGTAGGTCATGGTGGCGAATACGGGCAGCCCTGTCGAAGCCGCTGCCTGAATGGCGATCTGGACTTCGCGAATGTCACTGAACGTCTCGCAGAGCAGGAGATCTACGCCGCCAGAAGCCAGTTGCTCCGCCTGAACTTGAAAAGCCTCGGTCATCTGGTCTTCGGTTACGTCGCCGAGCGGCTCAAGAAAGTCGCCGCTTTGCCCAATGTCGCCAGCAACCCAGGCATCGTCGCCGGCGACCGCCCGGGCCTGCTCGGCCGCGCCACGGTTGATGGCCTCGGACTGCTCCACCAAGCCGGCCCTCTGCAGTCGGATGAGGTTGCCGCCGAACGTGTTCGTCGATAGCACGTCGGCACCAGCCTCCAGATAGGCCTGGTATACCTCGGCCATGCGCTCAGGGAAGCGCAGCGTGACCTCCTCGGGCGCTTCCCAGTCACGTTCAGGCAGGTCATTGAGGATCGAGCCCATCGCGCCATCAAAGAGCAGGGGGCGACAAGCAAGCGCGTGAAGGACGGCGTCGGACGCAGATCTGTCAACAGCCATGGGGTTGCTCAGTCCCGGCCAGTCGGGCTCGGGCTATGGACCGAATATAGCAACGATCAAGCGTCCGCTCGGTTATGCGTCGGCGTTCACAGCAGCCTGCGCCGCGGCGGCGGATCGATTCACCGTGGCCAGGGCCGGATAAAGGTCACGGTAGCGGTCATAGGCCGCGGCCAGCGAACGTGCCGAGGCGGCGTTTGGCGAAACTGTGGTGTAAGGCACGGCCGTCGCCGCAACCGCCTCGTCGACGGAAGCGAATTCTCCGGCTGCCACGGCACCCAGTCGTGCCGCGCCAAAAGCCGGTCCGCGACCTTCCGGTTCTATTCGCAGCGGGGCGTCAAAAACGTCCGCCACAATCTGCCGCCAAATGAGGCTGCGTGCTCCTCCACCAGCCAACTTGAAGCGATTGACCGATGCGCCAACACCCTGAATTGACTGAGCGGCGTCTCGCAGACTGAACGCCACGCCTTCCAGTACCGCCCTGACAACGTCGGACCTGCAATGCGCCGTCGTGAGGCCCACGAGCGCGCCGCGGGCGTTGACGTCGAGATGCGGAGTGCGTTCGCCCTGCAGGTAGGGCAGCCAGAGAAGGCCGCGGGCTCCCGGCGGCGAGTGTTCCGCCTCGGCAACTAATGCCGAGTAGTGACGCCCTGGCAGAAGAGTGTCTCGAAGCCAGCGCAGCGATAGACCGGCCGCCTGGGTGACGCCCATCAGATACCACCGTTCCGGCACGGCGTGCGCGCCGACCTGAACCCGCCCATCCGGCGCCGCGGCGTAGGCCCGGGCCGCGGCAAACACGACGCCGGAGGTCCCAATGGTCACGGCAGCATCGCCTTCCGCCACGATTCCAGCAGCCACCGCACCGGCTGGCTGGTCGCCCGCGCCGGCCGCGATGGGAATGCCGGCGGGGAGGCCAAGACGGTCGGCCGCGCCGGACGTCAGGCGGCCCGCTTCTCGCGGCGACTCCTGAACCTCGGGCAGCCACGATGGCTCAATCTCCAGGAAATCCAGCATTTCACTGGACCAGCGTCGCGCGGCTGAGTCGAAGTAGCCAGTCCCGCTGGCGTCCGACACGTCAGTCCAACAGTCGTCCGACAGACGCAGCCGGATAAAGTCTTTTGGCAACAGAATGTAAGCGGTGCGCTCGAGCAGGTGAGGCTCGTGCTCGCGGACCCAGACGACTTTCGGGGCCTGGAGTCCCTCCAACGGCAGGTTGCCCGTGTATTGGATGAGGGCCGGGATTCCCAGGGAGCGTTCAAGTTCACGTCGCTGCGGCCCGGTTCGCAGGTCGCACCAGAGAATCGCATCGCGTAATGGACGACGGCGGTCATCGAGCAGTGTGAGGCCGTGCATCTGACCGGTGAGCCCGATAGCGCGAACGTCACCAGGTCGTGGGGCGCGCGAGGCCACCGCCGCCATGGCATCAAAGGCCGCCGCTTCCCAGGCATCCGGCGACTGTTCGGCCCATCCCGGTTGGGGCGTTTGCAGTTCGTAGGGGGTTTCGTGAACAGCGTGGGTTCCTCCTGAGATACCGGCCAGTACGGCACGCGCGCCGGTCGTACCGAGATCCAGCCCGATCACGAGGCCCGCGCTCACGTGGGTGGCGTTGAGGCAGCGTGGCATAGCTCCTCAGCGACGGCGGCCGGCTCCACGCGCACCCCGGATGCCGCACGCCGAAGCGGAAACGCGGATGCCGCACCACGCTCGACGATTCTCTTGGCCATCCATTTCGGGTCGTTGTGCAGCACGATGATGGTTCCCCCCAAGCCCGCCCCGGCCAGCTTGGCGCCGCGAGCGCCAAGCGTGATTGCCTGCTCAATGAGGGCGTCGACCAGGGGGCCGGATCCGCCAACGGCGGAAATGTGGCGATGTGCTTCGGTCATGGCCGCTCCTACGGCCAGCCAATCCTGCGCCAAGACGTAGCGCTTGGCTTGACGAGCAATCGTCCCCAGGGCGTGCATCGCGGCGCGCACCTCGCAGTCGCCTTCAACCCAGCGCGCCCGCAAGGGTCGGTGGGTTTCGCCGGAGTCTCGCTGACGCCCAGTATGTGCCAATACAAACGGTAGCGATGTGTCGGGCTCCAGCAGGGGCTCGACCGTTGCCAGCGGGTCGACCGTTGGGCCGCGCCAGTGCTCCTTGTCCCGAAAGTCCATGCAGGTCAGACCGCCGAACGTGGTGGCGTAGAAGTCCTGAAAACCGCACGTAACACCCATCCGGCTGAACTCGACTTCGCGAGCCGCTTCGGCAAACTCATGCAGCGGGGGCTCACGCCGCAGCCACAGGTTGGTGGCATGGAGCGCCGCAACCAGCAGCGCACTGCTGCTGGAGAGGCCGGCACTCGGCGGAATCTGGCTCCAGCATCGAATCTCGGCCCGGACGTTCTGCATTCCCTGCGCCAGAACCACAGCCTTGAGGACGTTCAAATAGGTTGAACGCCGCGCCGCCAGGAGTTCGGACCGATCCATTTGCGCCGCGGCCGCTCCAGTTGGCGGCGGTATCAATCGCAGGTCGTCCGGGGAATGCACCGTGAGATTCAGGGCCGCATCCAACGCCGCCAGCCGCAGCCTCGGCGCGGAGCGAATGGCAACGAATGCCCGCCTCGGAACGGCGATGGCGATAACGGTTCCGCCGTACATGTCGCTCGGATTGCCAAGAAGCCCGGCCCGCCCGGGAGCCGACGCTACGACTGGCAGACCAGCGGTCACAGCCGCTGGCCAAGCTCGCTCAGGTACTGCCGAACGCTGGCTCCGTACTGCGGGTCGGCCAGGGCGAAGTCAATGAACGCGCGGTAGTACGACTCAAAATTCCCGATGTCGTAGCGGTGCTCGTTGGCCGAAAGCGGAACCACTCGAACCGGCGGCGATTCGCGCGCCAGGATTGCGATGGAATCGGTCAACCAACGCTCGCCGCCAAGGCCGGGCCTGGTGGCCTCAATGGCATCAAAGACCTCGGAACCGAAGACGTAGCGCGGCACGATCGCGAGATCGCTCGGCGCGGTTCCCACGGACGGCTTTTCGACCAGGTCTGTAGCAATCAGGCCTCCATCGACTTCACACACGTCGACGATTCCGTACCGAAAGGCGTCTTCCGGGGCGACCTGTTCCACCGCAACGGTGCCGCTGGCCTCGCTCTGCCTGTGAGCAGCCATGAGCCGCGCGACCAGATGGCCACCGCGAATAATCGTGTCGCCGAAGGCCACCACAACGGGTTCGCCCGCGGCAAAGTCTCGCGCCAGACCCACGGCGTCGGCAACTCCACTGGGTGTGCCCTGGCGCGTATAAAACACACCGCGAATGCCGTCGGCAATTGGCAGATCAGCCGAATCAACACTTCCCGCCTGATGCAGTAGCCGGCTGAGTTCGGGATCGGCGTCGAAGTGGTCTTCGATTGCTGCCTTCTTGCGGCCGGTAATCAACAGGACTTGTTCCACACCAGATGCGCGAAGCTCTTCGATTACGTACTGGACGACAGGCTTCCGGCCTACCGGGAGCATCTCCTTGGGCTGGGACTTGGTTGCAGGAAACAAGCGCGTTCCGATCCCTGCAACCGGAACAACGGCTTTGCGAACGGGTCGGGAGGTAGTGACGGCGTTCACTGGATTCCGACGGAGCGGACCGCAAGCGAGCGGACGCTAGCATACGCACACCAATGTTTGCGCTCGCCACACGTCACGCGCGGCGTCGTCTGGCGATCTGACTATGGCAGCCGTTGGATGGAACCCGTGACGTGAGGCGCGGCTGCGAAATGAGGTGAGTCTGCGTGCGTCGTGCACTGGTGCTCGGCCTGTGGATGCTCGTGGCCCTTGCCGGCGTGCTTGTGGTTCTCGGGGTGTTCGCGACCCGCGGCTCCGTCGATATCTCGGATCTGGCACGTCTTGAGCCCGATACCCTCGTGAGCGCGCGGGCAGAAGCAAAGCTTGGGGCATTTGGCCAGACTTCCGAGCAGGCCCGTCTTGCGGGCCGTCCGATCCCGGCGCAGGTTGCCTTTACCCACGACGAGTTGACCGCCCTCTTGCGTCAATGGGGCAGACAAGAGCACGGATTCGGCTCAATCACCGAGTTGCAACTTACGTTCCGTCCCCGCACGCTCACGCTGACGGGCGTCCTGCAGTCGGCGGGTTTGAGCTTCCCGTTTCGCCTGGACGTCGCCGTCGCGACGGAGAATAGTCAGCGCACCGCTGAGATCATTCGATTCCAGGTGGGCGAAATGTACGCCCCCGGATTCGTGCGGTCACTTGCGCTTGCACTGGCCGAACGCACGCTGGACGCCGGACTGCCACGGCTGCCGATCGCCATCGAGACGCTTGTGGTGACCGATGGGGAGTTGCTCGTCTCCGGCGCCGCCGTTCCATAGACCGCGGAAGTAGCCGGTGCTCTAGCGCGGAAAGGCTCCGCGGACTCCACCATCAACCGGCAGGATGGCGCCGGTGGTCTTCGACGACCGATCGCTTGCCAGGAACAGCACGGCCTCGGCCACGTCGTCTACGCCAATCGGACTTTGCAGGAGATTCCTGCGACGGTAGAAGTCTTCAAGTTGGTCGACGTCCACGCCGTGCGCGGCGGCTCGACCTGCCCGGAGATCGCGGCTCCACAGCCGCGAGTCAGCAAATACCGCGTCTGGATTGACCATGTTGACCCGGATTCCGTGTTCTCCGTTTTCGATCGCGAGGACGCGTCCCAGTTGCAGCTGCGCGGCCTTGGCGGCGCTGTAGGCGCCAAAGTCGCGCCCGGGGTCAAGAGCGTTCTTGGTGCATACCAGGATGACGCTGCCGCCGATACGCTGCTCGCGCATGGCGCGAACCGCTGACTTCGTGACGAGGAAGTGGCCTGTCGCGTTCACGTCAAGGCTTCGCTGCCACGCGTCAAGCTCCAAGACAGCAATTGACGCGGCGTCGGCAATGCCAGCGTTGGAGACCACGATATCGATACCACCGACCGCAATTGCCGCCTGCCGCATGGCCGAACTGACCGCGGACGGGTCGGTTACGTCCAACTCTAAAGGCTCGGCCGCGTCGCCGGATTCGCATATCAGCCCAGCCACCTGCCCGGCCCCAGTCGCGTCGATGTCGGAAACAAGAACGTGGGCACCCGCCGCAGCCAGAACCCGGGCGGCTGCCCGGCCGATTCCGCTCGCCGCGCCGGTTACCAGCGCCACGCGTCCGGCAAGCTCCCGATCGGGCGGCGCCAACTTGAGCTTGTACAGCTCCAACGGCCAATACTCGATGTCAAAGAAATCGCGCACCGGAAGTGCCGCGTAGCCGCCCATTGATTCGGCGCCCTCGATCACGTTCATGGTGTGTCGGTAGATTTGAGCGACGGCGTCGGCCTCGGCTGCCGTGCGACCGGCGGTAAACATGCCGACGCCGGGCACCAGCACGACCCGAGGTCCGGGATCGTGTCTGAAGTCGTGGTCCGCATCCGCGTGTTCAGTGACATACGCGTCGTAGGCGGCCTCATAGCGGGCCACGGCTTGCGGCGCGTCCGCGGGGTCCGCTGACGGCAACACCAAGGGCAGGCGCTTCGTTCGAAGCACATGGTCGGGTGTGGCAGGACCTTGTTGAGAAAACCGGCCTAGATCCGGCTGGTCAACAAAAGCACGGATCCGTGGGCTGGCGTCAGATCGGACGATCGTGTGGCGACGACGGCTCAGCAGGCCGCGGAGCGAGAGAGCGAGACTGGAGACATCAGCTTGCGACTGGATCGTTGGCATTCGCGGGCCGAACCAAGCTCGAGCAATCCGTTTCTCGGCGAGTGAAACGAGCTCGATATGACGTTCGTAAGACTCTTCCGCGGTCTCCCCAAAGGTCACGAGCCCATGTTTGTTGAGGACGAGCCCGCTGATCGACGGGTCTGCGTCGTAGACACTGGCAGCCGCCTTCGAGAGTTCGAATCCTGGCTTAACGTAGGGAACCAGTCCGACAGCCCCACCCAGGGCGTCGCGTACCCGTGCGGCACCGTCGGGCTGGTTTGTGAGGGTGAGAATGGCGTCGGCGTGGCTGTGGTCGACCCATCCCAGTGGGATAAATGCGTGCAGCAGCGTCTCGATTGAGGGACGAGGCGCGCGTGTGTCGAGCAGCGCCAGCGTGACCAACTCAACCATAGTCTCGTCGTCCAGGGTCTTGCGTTCGCGTAGCAGGAGTAGATCGTCAAGGGCGAGCGGGGCAAAACCGTCTCGCCCGATCGAGGACAGGTCGGTTCCACTGCCCTTGATTGTGAGCGTCCGCCGCATGCCGCCTCTCGGGTCCGGCCGCAAGTGCTTGACCGAGGTGTTTCCGCCGCCAAAGAGAACCAGGGAAGGCTCAGAGCCCAGCAGGCGAGAGGTGTATACGCGCAGCGCTACCGGGTCGAGGCCAGCGACGGCGTCCGACGACCAACGTGAGCGCACCGTTATGGATTCCGGTTAGTCGCGCAGCGGGGCCGTGGGTTCGAGCGTGACGGTCTTGCCGGCCTCAGCGGCTATCGCGCACAAGAGGTCATAGGCGGCATCAAGCTGGACCTTAGGGTCGCCACCGTCGGTGCTGCGGACCACAATGTCAACCGGCAGTCCGTTCACACGCGACTGCCCTACGTACGCTTTCAGATAGGCCACGGGAACTTCCCGCATCACTCGCTGCATGAACGGCGAGGTCTCGGATTCGAACGAGTCGATGAAAACACGCATCCGAGCAGTCTGGGAAGAGAACAATCCGTGCAACACCGGCTGGATGTGCTTCTCGAAGCACCCCTCTACCTCGCGCGGCGGGCCGGGCATCGACCAGATGGTCGTCTCACCAAGAACAGTCGAGAAGCAGGGCGCCCACCCAACCGGGTTGAGGTGCACGGTGGACGCTCGAGGGATTGAACCCATCTTGAGACGAGGCGGAACGGAGACCTCTTCGATCGTCATGTTTCGGCGGCGCGCATAGTCCTCGATTACCTCGAAGGGCGTATGCACAGCACTTCCGGCGACTGCGGCGATTGCGTCGACCGTCATATCGTCAGGGGTTGGGCCAAGTCCGCCGGTCGTGAGAATCACCCGGGCCTCACGCGCGACGGAAGCTCGCAACTCCGCGATCAGCGCGTCCAGGTCGTCGGCAAGCGCGGTGATTCGGCGAACGTCGCCGCCGGCAACTGACACTTCGCCGGCAAGCCAGTGAGAGTTCGTGTCCAAAACCAGGCCGGAAACGAGTTCCGTTCCGATCGAGAAGATCTCAACGTCGTCGTTCATAGCGCCCGCCGCTGCAAGTTGGAACCGGAGAACATTCTAAGTTGAACCGCGGCGTTCGGTGCTAGCCTTCCGCCCGGCACATGGACAGGTTGGACGAGGAATGGGTGCCGACTGGTACGCACAGCGCGGATTCTCGCCCGAGACGGTAAGGCATGCACGCTCCTGGTATTTGCAGCACCTTCCGAAACCCGGCGACCTCCTTGACGTCGGCTGCGGACGAGGGGAGTTTCTTCAAGTGGCGGCGGAGGTCGGTCACCGCGTCGTTGGTATCGATCACGACCCGGAAATGCTGGCGCAAGTTGGCAGTCTGCCTGTGCATCAGGGGGACGCGCTGGACTTTCTGCAGAGTACGCCCGACCGCTACGACTCGATCACGGCATTCCATCTGATAGAGCACCTGGCGGTTCGCGAGGCTGAAGCCTTTGTGCGCCTTGCGGCCGACCGGCTGCGGCTCGAGGGCCGACTGATCATCGCCACTCCGAATCCGGGTAGCCTGCCCACCATCGCGCACGAGTTTTGGCGCGACCCAACGCACGCCCGGCCCTACGACCGGGAACTCATCGAGTACTTGACGATCGGCGCTGGACTTGAAACGGTCGTCGCAGGGATTAATCCCGAGTCACCACGCGGCCTCCCGGTCGAACTGGCCGACCTTGGCCTGACGCCGCCCTCGAAGTCTGACGATGCGCTCCAGCCGCCCGACGCACGAGCGTCCCGCTGGATCGCCGGTCGGCTAGCCGGCTCAACGTATGGGCGCGACCTGGAGCAGGCCATTCATGAGACATCCGACGGCCTGCTTCACACCCGCCAGGAATTGGCTCGCGTCGCCGGCGTGCTACGACGTTTCCTTGAGGTGGCCTATGAGCCCTGCGAGCTATTCGTCGTCGCTCGACGGCCTTAGGACGCCGGCTGCTGCCGGTTTGCGAGTTCGACCTGAGGTCCCGCTTCAGGCGGCGGGAGTGATTCGCTGTGCCGCATCAGGTCGGCCGTGTACGCGTGGATAAGCGGTACGTTGGGCTGAAGCACGAAGGCGCCGTTGTCGGCGATCACGGCGCGCACGAGGTTGTCCTCCGGCCGGATTGCGCCCGACACGGTCCGAGCGGCCCCTATCCGCATCCCCAGCTTGGCCATCGACGGCACCAGATCAGGCGGCAGGTTTGATTCGAAGGCGTTGCTGAGTTCGCGCAGAAAGGCTGGCGACTCGACAAGGGTCTGAGGGGAAATCACCTGCTCAACCAGGGCCAGGAGCATCTGCTGCTGACGCACTTCACGAGCAAACGCTCCGTCCTGATGCCGTGTGCGCACATAGCGCAGCGCCATGTCGCCGTTGAAATGATTGGGCCCGGCTTCCACGTGAAACGGCTCAAAACCGGTGTCGGTGGCGTTGGGGTAGTTTGGATCGTAAATCGTTGATTCAACGTCCACGGAAACCCCGCCAAAAAAGTCGACCAGGCGTTTGAAGCCGTTAAAGTCCAGCGTGACCCAGTAATCCACCTGCACGCCAAGGAGGTTTGAGACCCGACGGCTGAGGGCGTCCGGGCCTTCTTCCTGTAAGACTGAATTGATTCGAAACGGGTCGGTTCGACAGTTCGCCACACAAATGTCACGGGGAATCGACACGAGGGTTGCGGCCCGCGCCCGTGGCTCAATGTGGGCGAGAATAATCGCGTCAGTGCGGCCGCCGCCCTCGCCGGGACGCCGGTCAAGCCCGAGAAATAATACGCTGAAGGGCTGGTCTTCGGGCCAGTCGGCAATGAGATCCAGGGGGCTTGGCGGCTCCGGCGTCGGAGTCGCGGCAACCACCGGCGACGGAGTCGGAGGAAAAGTCGTTCTGCCTGTCACGATCGGCGACGCCGACTGCGGAGGGGAAACTGAGGCGGATGGCGTTGGCGGTGCGATCGTCGCGGTCCCCTCCGACGATCGGATCCAGACCAGGGCGCCAAGGACTGCCACGACGACGAAAACGACGCCGGCGGAAGCGACGCTGATTACCTCTGCGCGACGGAGGCGGTGCGCGCGTCCCGACGGTCGCCTGCGGCTAAGGTCCGATGACATTGCGAAGTTGCGGCGTTATGTCGAGCAGAATCCCCACTATACGACAGCCAGACAGTCCACAGATCAGTCGGTCTGTCCGATTTCGGTCGTCGGTTCGGAGTAAAGAGCGTAGTGTCGTAAGGGAGCGTTACGCCGTCGGGATCACTTCCACGTCCACTCGGAATCACCGAGTACGCTGAGCCTGATGACCGTGCGCTCCGGGTTTCCCGAATGCAGTTTGCCATTGTCGGATACGGCAGGTCCGGTCACGCACTCCGATCGCAGATTGAGTCGCTGCCCGGCGCATCGGTCACTTGCGTTGTCGACGCTGACTCACGTCGGGCGCACACGGTTGCCGGCCGATTGAACGCCACGGCCTGGAGCGACAACGCCAGCGTCGCGTTGCGTCGAGCGAAAGCAGACGCCGTGTGCATTGCGGGGCCGCATGCGAGCCGCGCGCAGCTGGCGCAAAGTGCGCTGGAACAAGGGCTTCATGTCTTTATTGAGCCGCCCGTGGCCCTGCGTCATCCCGACGCGCAGCAGGTGCTGGGGTATGCCCGGGCAGCCAGGACAACAGTGGCCGTTAACTTCTGGATGCGTACGGTCTCCGGAGTGCGTCGTATGCGCCGCCGCATTCCGCGTCCCACGTTCGTTCAGGTTGCGGCCGTCGTCCATCCGCTGTCCGAGTCCTCGAGAGGGATGGCCGAGCACGGTGGCGTTATGGGCCTGTTGGGAAGTCACGCATTGGACTTGGCCGGATATCTCATGCAGTCGACGCCCCGTTACGTCCAGGCCATGGGCGGACGTCACACGCGACGGGCAGCCCTGGCGGACACCGTGACGGTGGGAATCCGCTACGCGAACGGAGGACTTGCTCGCGTGATCGTGGGTGAATTTGGCCGCACGCGCGCCTGCGCCCCCTGGCGCGCATATGCTACCGACGGCGCCGTCACGGCGACCGCGCAAGGCAGCCTGCCATTTGACGAAACTGCGACGGGACATGCGTCAACGGTTGAACGAGATTGTTCGCCAGGCGCATACGCCGGGCAGTTCGAGGGTGTGAGGGCATTCGCGAATGCCGTGGCGGGACGAGGCGAACCGCTTGCGGTGGCCGACGACGGAGTGCGAGCGGCTCACTTGACCGACTCAGCTTATGAATCGATGAGTTCGCGGCATCGAGTCTCGATCGCCGTGAAATCGCTACCGGATACGATCCGACCGGTCTACGGTAATGATGCCGTCGCGAACCGCCGAAACCACAGCTTCCGTTCGTGAGCGAACGCGCAGCTTGGTGTAGACGCTGCTGAGGTGGGCCTCGACGGTCTTGGCCGAGACACCCAGCGAGGTCGCCGCTTCGCGATTGGACGCACCTTCCGCAACGAGCCGCAGCACGTCCAGTTCACGCATCGTGAGCGGCTCGGCGAGTGTTCGTCCGCCGCTGGATTCAGGCGCTGTTATCGGAGACTCCTGAAAGACGGTTCGCCCGGCGCGTACCCGGCGAATCGCATCCGTGAGGCCGGCGGTGTCCAGATCCTTTAGCACATACCCCGCAACTCCCGCGTCGCGCATGGATTCGACATAGTCCGCCTGGCTGTAAGCCGAAACGACCAGAACTCGGGTCGCCGGCGCAACATGTGCCAGACGACGAGCCAGGGAGGGACCGCCGCCCGGAATGCGAAAGTCAAGAAGACAGACATCGGGTGAACACTCGCGGCAGGCACGCTCCGCCGCGGCCGCGTCACCGGCAAATCCAACAACGTCAATACCAGGCACATTGGCCAGGACCGCGGCGGTTCCCTCACGGACCATTGCGTGGTCGTCGACCAGGAGGACGCGAATCGGGCGTCTGACGGTCACGGGCGAGTAACTTCCGTTGGGTGCAGCGGCGCCTCCACAGTCAGGACAGTGGGCCCTCCGAGCCCGGAGTCCACGTGCAAGTGCCCGCCGAGTCGGCTGAAACGCTCCTGAAGGCCAACCAAGCCTAAGTGCCCCATGGCTGCGTAGGCCGTGAGATCCGACGAGACGGCGAAACCGCAGCCGTTGTCTTGAACCGATAAACGAATCGCGTCTGCCGCGAAGGTGAGTCGAATCCGAACGCGCGACGCCCGCGAGTGCCTCAAGGCGTTGTTCAGTGCCTCCTGGGCCGCACGGTAAATGTTCGTCTCGACGTCAGTGTCAGGTCGCTGGGCGTCGGGGGTGCCGTCAACCTGGAGGTCAATGGTGAACGGCGCGGCACGCCCGGCTTCGTTCGCAAGCCACCGCAGCGCGGCTTCGAGGCCCAGGTCATCCAGGATCGGCGGGCGAAGACGTTCGCAGATTTCACGCAGGTCACCGGTGACGGTGTCGACTAATCGCAGGAGAGTCTCGCGGCTCCGGTAGGGCCCGGGCGCGGCTGAGCGAAGCGCGCGCTGGAGAAGCACCAACTTCTGCAGCGGCTCGTCGTGCAAGTCGCGCGAAATGCGCTGCCGCTCCGCCTCTAACATGCCGTTGACTTGGTCGTACAGGTCGCTCAGCGTCTGTTGGCTGTCCTGGAGACGCCGCGCCGTCTCGTCCAGTTCGCGGAGTCGATCCTGCAGCTGACCCCACAGATCCACCCGAACCATGAAGCCGGCGAGCTGACTAGCCAGTGCATCCAGCAATTCGGCATCAGCCTGGCTGAGTCCGAACGACTCTTCGCGGATCGAGGCAACAACGTAGGCCACCACCGCCTCATCGATCTTGCACGGAACGACGACGGCGGCGATTTCTGAGCGTCCGTCGCCTCCCGCGGCGACGACGGCCGACCGCACCTGCGCGTCGTCGGGCGTCGGGGCAAGACTATTGAATGCGATGGCCGCAAGGTCGTGCGGCGAAGCTGCGCGAGTCACGGCAATCCAGTCGAGGCCGATGGCTCGGCGCACGGGGGCTAACACCAACTCGGCAAGTTCATCGACCGACGCCGTGGATGCCAACGCACCGCTGGCCATTCGCATCACCCGCTGCGTGTCGTAGCTATCCTGATACACCCACCCGGACAACGCTCGAAGAACCAGCCAGCGCGCGAATGGCATCGTCACGCCGATGCCAACCAGCGCCGCCGTCAGAGTCCACACGACCGGCAACGTCCCCGCTCGATCCGTCAGGTAACGACCGATCACGCCGACCAGGAGCGCGTAGAACGTAAAGAGCAGGATCCAGGCCGCGCCGTGTAGAAATAGCGTTCGAAGCACGCGCTGGAACCGGATGCGCCAGGTCGGCACGGCCACGTGGACGACCCCCAGCGCGGTTGCCGCGATGGCCAGCATGGAGACCGAGTAGGGAAGGATCTCGGCGCCGCTCACGACTGCCGGCACGAGGGAGAGCGCCGTGGGCGGCAGCGCGGCGGTCAGAAACGTTGCCAGCAACACGCGGGCCACCCGCCGGTCACGGGGAAACGTGATATCCACAAGCGTGACCATGCACTTGGCGAGGAGCGCCGTCAGTCCCAGCGCCGGAAGAAGCGCAAGCGTGACCCAGGCCGCGTTATACAGTTCCGGTTGGCCCTGAAATGACGCCACCAGCACCGCGATCGGACCGGCGAGCGCGGTAACCGCCAGTGCCGGAACGAACGGCACGATGAACGCTGGTCCACGTATGGGACAGACCGACGCAAACCACAGCAGGGCGACGCCCGTCGCGCCAGTCGCCGCAAAGACCACCAGTGTCAGCCAACCTTCGGCGTCCGGCGCCACGGACCCCAGCGAAAGGCCAATGGCCACGCCAAGCATGGCGGCACTTGCCGATCCCAGCACTCGGCGTCGTCCGTAGAGGGCGATGACCGCGCCACCGGCTGCAAAGATTGTCGCGAGCACGAGGGTGGTAGCGCGCATCGCCGGATCAAGACCTGGGATAAAGATCGCGTCGCCGGTTCGTGAATCGGCAAGCGCCCCTGTGCCGATAGCAGTGCCCAAAGCTACGGGCCTTCCAATCGGCGCTCCCGGGTGGCCGTCAGAAACAATCATTTCACCTGCGCTAAGGCCGGCGCGCCAGGCGGGCCCACCCGGCGTCACGCTCTCAACCAGCCACTGACCATGCTCGGCCTGTACAACCGTCGCCCCATGCTCCAACGGCTGCATCGCCACCGTGAGGGCCAGCGTGAGCGCCGTGACCCATAGCGTAAGTCCGAGCGCCACGAGAACGACTCGGCGAGGCCTGATTCGCGCCAGACCACCGCGACGACGATTCTCCGCGGCGAGCCACTCGCCGAGGCTCTGGCGACGTGTGCGACTGGGTGTTCGAGCCAGCGGCCTGCCCCCGTGACAGCGCGCACGCCAAGCATACGCCCGGAACCCTGACGTACGTGGCGACAACCCGGCGTTCAGCCAGTCGAATCCGGCCAAGCCAGACCAGCCCGTTCGCTCGTAAGCGATCAGGCCAAATGATCGTTCCTAAACGGCCAGCGCCTCCATGGCGGCCGGGGCCGCGTCGCCACCGGCGAAGCCGCAAAACTCCTCGTAGTCGATCAGTTCCGTGATCGTCGGGTGGTCGCCGCAAACCGGGCACCCTGGATCACGGCGAAGTTTCAACTCTCGAAACTCCATCTCCAGGGCGTCCAGCAGCAACAGGCGTCCGGTCAGGGGCGTGCCCACGCCCCCGATCAACTTGAGGACTTCGTTTGCCTGGATCAGTCCGATCAGGCCCGGCAGAACTCCAAGCACGCCGGCCTCCGCGCAACTCGGCGCCATCTCCGGAGGCGGCGGCGTCGGATAAAGGCAGCGGTAGCAGCCGGCGCCAGGCTCGAACACGGTCGCCATGCCCTCAAACCGCATCACGCTCCCGTCCACCAACGTCTTGCCGAGGAAGTAGGCGGCGTCGTTCGCGAGATATCGCGTTGGAAAGTTGTCGCAGCCATTGACCACGATGTCGTACGGCTCGAGGATTTCGAGCGCGTTGTCGGACGTCAGCGGCTCGTCGTAGCGCACGACCGAGACGTCCGGATTCAATCCTGTGAGCGTGGCTTCCGCCGAGGCTGTCTTGGGCATGCCGACGCGGTCGTCGCGGTGCAGGATCTGCCGCTGCAGGTTCGAACGGTCGACGGTGTCGAAGTCCACCACGCCCAGCGTGCCGACGCCGGCGGCGGCCAGGTAATAGAGCACGGGGGAGCCAAGGCCACCCGCGCCGATTGCCAGCACCTTGGCGTTCAGAATCTTCGCCTGCCCCGCCGCCCCGACTTCGGGCAGCAACATGTGGCGGCTATAGCGTTGAACTTGCTCAACGGTGAACACGATTCGAGACCCTTCCAGGTTGTGCCGGTACTCAGTGCCCGGCGGGTGGCTCCTCGGTTTCGTAGCCGGCCTCGGCCCACTCGGTCATCCCGCCGGCCATGTTGTACGCCTCGGTCACATTCAACGCCCGCGCCATCTGCGTCGCGACGGCGCTGGTCTGCCCAACGTTGCAGATGAACAGCAGGGGTTTTCCAGACGGGATGACCTCGGCGGGGCGCGCCAGGATGTCGTCCAGCGGCACATAATCCGCGCCTGGCATGGCCGGCGCGTGAAACTGGGTGCGGACGTCCACCACGTCCACCTCACCGTTTTCGATCATCTCCTTCGCCTTGTGAATATCGACGTCGAAGTCAGGCGATCCAGGCAGACCCATTGTTTGGCACCATTCGGGAATCCGGTCTACGCTCAAGCATCGCGCCGCGGCGCGGTCAGGTCAACGCCAAGGGCCTGAGTCCTGCAAGTTTCATTACTGACCGCAAGGGATACCGCAACGCTATGATCGGACACGCCCTCGCGCCGACATTCCCGTGAACACCACCGAACTCGCATCCCAGCTTGCAACTACGCCGGTGCCGGACGACGTCAGCGATGTCCTGCGCCGCCGCCTAGACCAGCTCGACGGGAGCCTGGACGCGGGGGATCGAATTGCGCGCACGTTGCGCCTGCCCTGGGCCGCGGCGAGCGCCGCCCGTCCACAGTTCGCGGTCCTGCACTCCGACCTCGTCGAAGATCTCGCGATTTCCGAGCCGGTCGCCGACCTGATATGCGACCACCTGGTCGTGCGCGAGCACCAACTCGCGGCGGAGCCGGACGTGTCCGGCCCCCGCGCGCTGCTCTGCCTGGTTGGTCCGCCCGGCGTTGGCAAGTCGTACATCGCCCGGCAGATCGCGGAGGAACTCGAGCTGCCGAGAGCGACGATCCGGCTCGATCGCCTGGGATCCCCCGACGAGCTATTCGGAAATTCGCAAGCTCCAGGCGAGATCATGGGGGCGGTCGAGCGGCTCGGCCAAACCGAATTCGTCCTGGTTCTCGAGGAACTCGACGCAGTTGGAGGAAGCTGGCCCGCGGCCGCGTCTCAGAGCCAGACCGCGAGCGGGAATTGGTCGGTAACTCGCGCATCCCTGCTCAATGCACTGACCGACGCCGACACGAGACGGCACTTTCGCGATCGCTTTTTTGATGTCCCATTCGATCTCTCGCGCGTTCTGGTTGTCGCAACCGCGCGCTGGCTGCCGGACATCCCGCCGCATGAACGCAGCCGGCTGGACATCGTTGAGCTGCCCGGGTACGTGGACGATGACAAGATCGCCATCGCACGTAACTCGCTGGCGCCAGCCGTGCTTAGCGAATACAACGTACCGCTGGACAACGTCACCATCGAGGATGACGCGCTGTCCGCGCTTGTCCGCAGCTACACGGTCGAGCCTGGCGTGGACGAACTTGACGGGTTGCTCCGTCAGGTCGTACGACGCGCGTTGAGTAATCGAGCCTTGCGCGGCGATAGCGGACCGATTGACATTGCTATCGAGGACTTTGGCGCCACGATCGGGCGGCCGACGCGACTGCGCGTTGATCGCCGCCGCCGCGAAACGCCGGGACAGACCGCCGCTGCCGTCGTGCGGCGCGGCGGTGGAGTGCTCGGACATGTTGAAGCCGTGCAAATGCCGGGCTCCGGCCAGATTCGAATTTTGGACACGGCGGGCGCGGACCTTACGGCACGCTACCGGATCGTGCCCTCATACGTGCGCTCGCGCCTCTCGGATCTGGGCGTGTCCGCCCGGTCGCTCGAAGAGTTCGACACGGACCTGATGCTGCCCGCGAGCGAGTTGCCCGGCGACGAAGGCTCGCTCGCCCTCGCCGCGGCAATCGCCATGGTCTCGCTCATGCGCGACCGGGCGGCGGACCCTGAGTTCTTGGCCATCGGCGGTATGTCGGCACACGGGCACGTGCGCCGCGCCGAAGGAGTACAGGCCAAGATCCTGGCGGCTCATCGCAGCGGAATCCGCCGCATCGTGCTTCCGCGCCAGAACGAGCACGACCTGGACAGCATCCCGGTACCGCTACACGACGCGATCACCTTTATCCCCATCGACGAGGCCGGCCAGGGCATCAACGTCGCGCTTCGATAGGATTCCGTTTCTGCGCGGTTGGCTCCCGGTCGAATAGCCTGCGGACGATGGGTCGCCTATCCGCCAAAGCTGTTGGGCGCCTGCCCGACCGCTCCTGGTCGCGCGCGATACAAGCTGCCCGCCTCCGGCTCCGACGCCTCGGAGATTCCGCGCGCCGCCGAGGTCACGTAAAGGTCTCGCAGGTCAGCTCCGCCGAAGGCGCAGCTTGAGGTCTGACTCACCGGGAACCGGACCACGCCCCGCTCGCTCCCATCCGGCGCGTAGTGCGTCACGCGCGAACCGCCCCACACGGCCACCCACAGGTCGCCGTTCGCGTCCACCGTCATTCCGTCCGGAAACCCGAAAGATGGATCCACGTCGACTAACGTGCGCCGGCCGGTGATAGCGCCGTCGTCAATGTCGAAGTCAAAGACATCCACCCGCCGGGTCAGGCTATCGATGAAGTACATCAGGCGGTCGTCCGGACTCCAGTCGATCCCGTTCGAAATCGACACACCGTCCAGCATCGGACGCACACTGAGGTCCGGGTCCAGCCGGTAGAGCGTGCCCAGGCCCGCCGGCCCGGCCTCGTCGTAGGCCATCGTGCCCGCCCAGA
The DNA here is from genome assembly GCA_022820025.1 of Chloroflexota bacterium. GTDB lineage: Bacteria > Chloroflexota > UBA11872 > UBA11872 > UBA11872 > UBA11872. Next base: position 2,451 of record JAJEGF010000032.1, on the reverse strand, counting down.
AGCGCCCGTGCCGGTCGCACTTCCCGTCATTCATCCGCATCCCCGGATCGTCGGCCTCCACCTCGGCCAGCACCGTCTGCGAGCCGTCCGCTTCCAGCGCGCGAAATCCATCCGCGGCCGCCAGCACCAGTCCCCCGCTCGCCCGCACCGCAACCGCTCCTACGTCTATTCCGACATCCATGCACTGGTTCTGCCCGGCCGCTGGATCGAAACGGTGCACGGCCGCCCCAGTTATGTCAACCCAGACTAGCGTCTCCGTTCCGTGATCCCAGATCGGCCCTTCGCCGACTTCAGCGCGCGTTCGTACGACCAGTTCGGATTCCATGGCTCAAGTCCCCGGCATCGCGGCGCACTACTCGCGCGCAGTGTATGGCGATGGACACGCCGCTAACTGATTGCGTTCGTATACTCAACCCCTACTCAACATGCCGCTGCCGCTGCGGGAGCCTTCTGTGACGCTGATTTCCAGCCTGTCGGCCCGCGAAGTCCTGGACTCGCGCGGCAACCCGACCGTCGAGGTCGAAGCCACCCTGGAGAGCGGCGGGCGCGGCCGCGCCATCGTCCCGTCCGGCGCGTCGACCGGTGAGCACGAAGCCCACGAACTGCGCGACGACGACGCCCAGCGCTACCGCGGCAAAGGTGTTCTGCGGGCCGTCGAACACGTCAATGACGTAATTTCCCTGGAAATCGAAGGCCAGGACGCGGTCAACCAGGCCGCCATTGACACCCAACTCCTCGCGCTGGACGGCACCGCCAACAAGAGCTCGCTCGGCGCCAACGCCATCCTCGGCGTCTCCCTGGCCGTCGCCCACGCCGCCGCCGACGGCCTCGGCCTTCCGCTCTACCGCTACCTGGGCGGCGCCGGCGCCACCACGCTGCCCGTGCCCATGCTCAACATCATGAACGGTGGCGTTCACGCCGCCGGCAGCACCGACTTCCAGGAGTTCATGGTCATGCCGGTGGCGGCCGGCTCCTTCACCGAAGCCCTCCGCACCTCGGTCGAGATCTACCACCAGCTCCACGACGTCCTTACCGAACGCGGCTTCGGCACCAGCGTCGGCGACGAAGGCGGTTTCGCCCCCAGCCTGGGCTCCAACGCCGCCGCCTTCGAGGTCATCCTTGAAGCCATCGACCGGGCCGGCTACGAAGCTGGACGCGACGTCTTCCTCGCCATCGACGCCGCCGCCTCCGAACTCATGGACGATCAGGGCCGCTACGTGCTGGCCCAGGAAGGCCGCACGTTGACCGCTGCCGAGCTCGTCGAGCTGTGGACCGAGTGGGTCGACCGCTTCCCAATCGTGTCCATCGAAGACGGTCTCGGCGAGAACGACTGGGATGGCTGGAGCGCCCTCACCGAAGCCATCGGCGACCGCGTGCAGTTGGTCGGCGACGATCTCCTGGTCACCAACACCGACCGGCTCCGCCAGGCCATCGAACGCAAGGCCGCCAACTCGATCCTCGTCAAGGTCAACCAGATCGGCACCCTCAGCGAGACCCTCGAGGCCATCGACATGGCCCACCGCGCCGGCTTCACCGCCGTCATCTCCCACCGCTCCGGCGAGAGCGAGGACACCACCATCGCCGACCTGGCCGTCGCCACCAACGCCGGCCAGATCAAGGCCGGCGCGCCCGCCCGCACCGACCGCGTGGCCAAGTACAACCAGCTGCTGCGCATCGAAACCGACCTCGCCGACGCCGCCCGCTACGCGGGCTCACGAGCCTTCACGAACATTCGTCGGAACTGGACATGACCCCCGAGGAGCTTCGCCGGCTCCTGGCCGACGTGGCGACGGGCGCACTATCGACTGACGACGCCTTCGAACGCCTGCGCACCTTTCCCACCGACTACCTGGGCTTCGCCCGCGTCGACACCCAGCGCACCCTGCGCACCGGCGTCCCCGAAGTCATCTACGCCGCCGGCAAGACTCCCGCCCAGGTAGCCGACATCGCCGAGCGTCTGATTGCCAGCGGCTCCCCGCTCCTGGCAACACGCGTCACCCCCGAAATGGCAGACGCCGTCCAGGCCAGGCTGCCCGACGTGCAACACCACCAGACCGCCCGCATGCTTACCGCTCCCGGCCGCCAACCCCTCCAGCGCCACGGCAGCGTGACCGTCGTGTCCGCCGGCACGTCCGACCTGCCCGTCGCCGAAGAAGCCGCCATCACCGCCGACGCCCTGGGCGCCTACGTCGAGCGGGTCTACGACGCCGGCGTCGCCGCCATCCACCGCATCCTGGCCGAACGTTCCGCCTTGGATCGCGCCGACGCCATCGTGGTCGTCGCCGGCATGGAAGGCGCCCTGCCCAGCGTGGTCGGCGGCCTTACGGATCGCCCGATCATCGGCGTCCCCACCAGCGTCGGCTACGGCGCCGCGTTCGGCGGCCTGGCCGCCCTGCTCGGCATGCTGACCAGCTGCGCCCCCGGCGTCTCCGTCGTCAACATCGACAACGG
>JAJEGF010000057.1 GCA_022820025.1 Chloroflexota bacterium | reverse complement strand
GGCTGACAGTTCCGACCAGTGCGGCAGCGGAATCCGCGGCCACTCCATCCGCAGCGCGCCTGCATTCGCTTCCCGATATGCAGGGGCGTGCAGCACGGCCAGCACGTGATGGAATAGGTCTTCAACCGTCAGGCTCAGACGATCCAAGTAGCGGCGAGCGACCACTGTCAAATTGGGACGACGCGCGCAAGTCCGGTCAGCTCCCAGAGCGTCTTCGTTTAGCCAGGCGGGCACACAGGTCGCGCTCCGGTCCATCAGGTCAAGGCAGCCGATGTGTGAGATGACCTGTGGCGGTGACCATTCCCGGCGAGGCTTTTGCTGGCTGACTAACCACAAGTTTTCCGCAAAGACATGCGGCTGATACTCCGGCACTGGCCGTCCGAGCAATCCGTGTCCCGCCTCCCAATAGAGCCACCGCGTATCGAAAGGTCTGTAGGCGTGGCGGACGAATCCCGAAACAGTTGGTTCACCGCGTTTCAACAGAGAATCGCGCACCGCACGGCCATCACGCACAACAAATCCAGACGAGCTCTTGACAGCGACAGGGTGGCGCAGAGCAATTTCGTCGTGGCTCAGACCCGGATCAAAATAGTCCGCGATACGTGACTTGAGTCGGTCAAGATCGATGTCAACGAGGAAGGAATCGCGCTTGGTCTGGACTCCTGGAAACCATGTTGGGAAGAGATCTGGCAGCGCCGGTGAGTCGAACCACACCGGGCTGACGGCCAGAGGTTTGAACGGCAGCCCGAGTCGAGATTCGGGATCCAAGACTGAGTACCCAGCATCGATGTCGACGCTGTCTAGGCTCTCCAATAGGGCCCGCCGCCGCTCGTCTGCTGGAGCTTGGTCAAAGTCGCGGTATCGGACTCTCCGATGGACAGACGATGTCGCGTTGCCGGACTTGGCGAGCAGGGCAATAGCCGTTCCAATCTTGATGCCAGGCGATTGACCTTGGATAGCAAAAACCGTTTCGCTGGTCCTACCGTCCGGCGCATACTCCGAGATGATGCGGTCCCCGTGCAGGTTGTCGATCCGGATCGTGTCGAAGGACTCCAGGTATCGCTCCCGCATCCCCGGACACGACAGGCTGTCCAGCCACGAGTAGTTGGAAATGAAGCACACCACGCCCTGCCCGGTCTTCTCGGCAATCCGCCGTTCCGCCATGCGGAAGAAGCGCACGTACAAGTCGTTCAGCCCCTGCCCCTCGGGACGCCGCACCCGCCGCGTGGTCCGGTAGGCGTCCGAAAGGTCGCGTTCCTCGTCCACCGCCATGCCGGCAAACCCGTTGTACGGCGGATTCCCCAGGATCACCAGGATCGGCGCGTCTTGCTTCACCCGCTCAGCACGGTCGCGTTCCTCTTCGAGCTCTGGAAACGGGAGCGGCTTCTGCACGGTCGGCTCCCAGCCGGTCAGCGCGTTCGTCAGGAAGATCCCGGCCCGTTCCACACCGTCGTCCGCCAGCGGCGCGGCCAGATCCTGCATGGTCAACCCGACTTGCAGGTGCGCTACCACGAACGGCGCCGGCATGATCTCGAACCCGAACACTCGCTCCATCGCCGCCTGCTTCACCCGCGCGCCGGTCAACGCGCCCAACCCTTGCCCTTGCAGGTTGGCGGCAATCCGCCGCAGCGTTTCCGCCAGGTATGCGCCCGTCCCGCAGCATGGATCCAGCACGTATACGTTCTCCGCCGCCAGCCCGTCCGCGATCCCCAGATCGTCCTTCAGCGCCTTGTCCACCCGCGCCACCATGTAGCGCACGACTTCCGGCGGGGTGTACCAGACGCCCAACTGCTTGCGCAGCGCCGGGTCAAAGGCCTGCAGGAACGGCTCGTAGAATTAGGTTACGGACTGTCCCTCGTCGAAGCGCGCGAAGAAGGCGCTCCGGTCCACCCGGTTCAGCGCGGCCGCCGTCCAGTCCAACACTTCCTCAAGGCCCAGCGGCTGCAGCCGGCCGGGATCGGAGAGTTGATGGTAGAGCGCGCGCAGCACCGGCGAGCGCAGATGCCGGACGGCCTCGTACCAACTGAAGACACTGCCGGGCGGCTGTCGCAGCCGCGCCCACAGCACCCAAGCTGAGAAGACGCCGTAAAACAGGGTCTGCACCAGCGTTGACCTGAAAAAATTCGCGCCTCGTTCACCCTTGAACTGCACGCCCAGCGCCTCTTCCAGCGCGCCCCGTACCGCTCCCAGCGGTGAGACGCCGCCGCCAGACTCGCCCTCAGCGGCCTCCACCCGAGCCAGCGCGTCCCTCGCATGCGAGGCCAGCAGTTCCGCTAGGTCCCGCGGTTCGGCCAGCCGGGCGCGGTGCGACAGCACCCGTCGCAGGTACTCCCCCAAACCCACGCCAACTCGACCCGCAAACGCGCGCGGCTTCTCTAGTTGCCGGTCGAAGTCCTCCGCGTCCGCCGCCAGCCGGAAGCTCTCCAACCCCGCCGGACTCCCGTTTTCGTCTTCGCCCACCAATAGGAAGTCGCGGTAATTCGTCACCAGCACCAGCCGGTAGCGTCCCCAGTACTTGCTCACCTGTACGCTCTCGGCCGTCAGCCACGCATCGTCGTCCGCCGACTTCACTTCCACCACGCCATGCTCGGGCAGCTGGTCGTCTTTCGGCTGTCCGCCGCGCTGGACCTGTCGGGCGGCATACAAGCCGAAGTCTGGATGCCCGGCCCCCTGGTCCGCCAGCTCGCCGACGCAGAAGACCTTGGGCCGAAGCCCGGCGCCAACGGCGTTGATGAGGTTCGCCAGCGGGCCATAGCTCGAGCGTTCGCCGGTGGCGCCGCCCGATGCGCGGATGCGACGCAGGTCGCCCAGATACGTCTCGACGATGGAGGGGAAGCGCGACATGGACAGCCAGGGACCCGCGAGTGCGCCTCAGGGTAGCTGGACTTGATCGTTCAGCGTTGCCTCCGCAACTCCAGCGTTGTCTGACGTGACGCGTGCGGACCGCGCCTCCACGCCGGCACACCGGACGGGCGCTGGACGGCCGCAGTTGGACCGCTAGCGTCGGCGTATGCGGTGCGAAACTGACGACCCGCAGCACACATCCATCGCCGACGGCCTGCGGCGCCTCGCCGCGCGCACCGGCGTCGCCGAGGACTACCTCCGTCGCGCGTTCATCGTCGAACGGCTCCTCATGCGACTGCTCGATGATGCGCCGGACCGGTGGGTCCGCTTCGACGACTGGCGGCTGGAGTACCGGCACGATGGACCGGCCGGCACGCCGGACGACGGCGAGGAGGTCACGGGCGACGCCCAGGCGGCCGTCGACGCTGCGCTACGGCGGGCGGCGGCGTACCGCGGCCTCGAGCCCGTGCAACTCAGCGTCCGTGTCCTCACCCGGTGGCCGGAGGTCGCCGAGGGTCCCGCACTCGCCTATACCGTCGAGGCCGCCGACCACGACGGTGACCTCGGCGAGGTCGACCTGCTCGTCGGGTTCGCGTATCCGCGCGCGGACGAGATCGAGTGGCGGCCCGGCCTCGACGTGCCGGATGCCCTGGACGGCCCACCGCCGCGGCTCCCTACCCGATCCTGCCTTGCCCGGCTCACGGCCCGTCTCGGCGAGTACACGGCCCGTACGAGCCGTTTCCCGGACCCTAAAGACCTCCTGGCCATCGCACGGTACGCGCCGCACCTGACGTGCACGGCGGAGCAGCTGCGCCGGGCCCTGGACCGCGTGTGGCCGTGGACCGCCAGCCCGACCTGGCCGCTGGCCGTGCCGGGGCCGCCGCCGTGGTGGGCCGACGCCTATCGCCGCGGCGCCCTTGAGCTTGGCCTCGACCCCGCCATGGCCGTCGGGCATGCCTGGGCCGCCGCGCTGCTGGACCCGATCCTCAGCGCGACGGTCGCGCCGGGCGCCACCTGGGACCCGGCCGCCGTGCGGTGGGTCAACCCGCGCCCACCGCAAGCGCAGGCGCCCCACAGGATCAGCGCGCGTCAGTCGGCCGCGGGCTGAGGGACCGGCGCCCACGGGCCGTCGCTGAGCCAGCCGTGGCGCGCATCGCGGGGTCCGTCGGCCGGGAACCAGATCTCGCCGAAGGGGTCGGCCAGGAGTTCCGCCTCGGCGGTCGCCGCCACGTACACGCTGGGGCACTGGGCCCAGTACACGTCGTGGTCGACCTGGGCCATCACATCCGCCGCCAGCTCGGCGATCCCCGCGGCCCGCCGCGCCGACAGGCTCACCACCCGCAGCGCCGGGAAGACCGGGTAGTGCGACAGCCAGGCCTTGGAACGCTGGTAGCGGGCATAGCGACGGACCTTGGCCGCATAGCGGGCCAGGGGCTGGGTGCCGCGGTCGATCTCCAGGAAGGCCCAGTGGTCGCGATCCGCGTGGCGCAGCATGGCGATCACGTCGGGATGGACGCTGCGCCAGAAGCGGGCGCCGTCGGGACGGTAGCGGAGACGACTGTGGGGATCGGAGGTCCACTGGCAGCACCGAATCCTGGACCTCAACCGTGCCGCGCGGAGGACGGCAACCAGACAGCGATTGGCAGCCAGCTGGTGATGGACGAAGACCGATTGAGCGGTGGGAGCATCGGGATCGACGGGGATGTCCACGACAGGGATGTTGTCAGCCTGGGCAAGGACCTGAGCTCCAGCAGGGGCCAGAGCATAGACATAGGGAGACCGCCCCCCACCTAATCCACCACGAGCGAGTTCGAAGCGGTGAACGAAGCCCTTGCGATGGAGCGTGGTGCAGCAGGCCTGGCAAGCACGCCGGCTGGACGTGGAGAAGACGAGGGTGGCGATCTGGTCGACCGCAAGATACCGATGGAGATAGAGCATCCGCAGGACCGTGAGTTGGCGGGAGACGGGGCGCTGGGCGTGCACGGGGCAGCAGGGAGTTAGGCCATGGGTTCGGAGATCTGGAGGAGAAACGGACCCGGGACTAACGTCGGGCGATGCGCACCCCAGGAAATTGGGGTGTCCGGGTGGCTCGGCGAGGGTCTCCTCTCGAAGCACCGCCGGTGGACCGGGCGCGACGCCCGAGGCCACGGCCGTTCCCGCCAGACGTAGGCGTGAGCGCGGGGGTTTGCGGCGCGGAAGGCGAAGGGGATGACGCTGGAGCGCGGCGGGGGCCGGCAGCGATGGGGAATCTCAGGGCGGACGGTGGCCGGGCGCTGCCGCGCCTGGGCCCGACCTGCGCGGGTCGGGACGGCGGCGGATGATGCGGAGACCGCGTGGGATCGAGCGGCCCCGCGAGTGGCCGCAGGCCGGGTGGTGGCAGATAGCAGGTCGCCGACCATGGCCGCAGGGTTCCGCACGGCTGGCTCGACGGTCGAGGCCGCGTCCGGTCGGCGTCCGGTCAAGCCCGAGACCAGCGTGGCTCGGTGGAGGGGCCGGACCGCAGTCGCAGGCCCTCCGGTGGGCGGGTCGCGCTGCCGAAGGCGTCGGCGCCGCGGGGCAGGTCGCGGAAGCATGACGCGACGGCGGGGGACGACGCTGCGCCGGACGCACCCGCGGGGACCGCTGGCACTCATCGCCGAGATCAACGCGCGCATCGGGATCCGGCCCACCCCTGGCTCCAGGCCATCCGCCCGACACGACGGGCCATGCGGGCCGAGGCGTGGCCGGCGTCGGCGATCCTGCAGGCCATGCGTAGCCCCTCCGGAATCGGCCCGCCACGAGGGCGGGCCGGGCAGCCGCCTCGAAGCCGGACGGCCAGGGCGCGCGTCCGTCCGGTCACCGCGGGGGCTCCAGGCCGACGCAGGGGTTGGCGAAGCTCACGCGCCACGGTGCGACCGCGCACGGGCGCCGGACGACAGACACCGCGAGGCACCGGCCGCCTTGCCGCCCGGCGCTCCGCTACAGGTTGTCGAGCGGGCTGCTCTCGCGATGGGCCGCCACCAGGTCGCCGGTGGCCAGGGTCACGTAGCGATTGGTGGTCGCCAGCGACGCATGCCCCAGCAGTCGCTGCAGCGTCAGCGGGTTGCCGCCGTTGCGCAGGAAATGCACGGCGAAGGTGTGGCGCAGCAGGTGCGCGTAGAGCCGCGGGATGCCGCTGCGCCGCCGCAGGCGCCGCACGATGTGGCCGACCTGGTTGGGGTCCAGCGCCCGCCCCGAGGTCGTCA
>JAJEGF010000028.1 GCA_022820025.1 Chloroflexota bacterium | reverse complement strand
CCGCCCACCCCCCGGGGGGGCGCCGGGCTGGGGGGGGCCCGCGTCTTGTCAGCCGGCAACTCAGCCCTCAATCAGGGCCAGCCGGTCCGCCAGGAAGTCCAGGCGTTCAAATGCGCCTCGGCGCAGTCGCTGGTAGGTGCCGAAGGCCTGGTCAGCCTGCCCGGCGCGAATTGCGTCGCGGATTGCCTCGGCATCGCCGACGAAGCGGTCGAAGTGTTCAAGAAACGTGCCGTGAAAGAGCGTGCCCAGCGCCGGGGCCTCGAGCTCGGCGGCGCGTGCTTTGGCGTCGCTCATGACTCTGTGGAATTCGACCGCCTGCTGCTCCGCGCTGCCGATTCCTTCGAGCGTTGCCCAGGAATCGGCCGTGGGCCCAAAAAAGGCATCAAACGCGGCTCGCTCGTCGGTCAGAATGGCCGCGACTGTTTCCGTATACGCCCGTCGCTGAGCGTCCGACGAAATTGTGGGCCCGCCGTCCGAGGACGCGGCTGGCTCTCCGCAGGCAGCCACGAGAATGGCTGTCGCAGCTACACCGAACGCGCGTCGGTCAATCCGGCGCGGCGTCACAGCCAGAAGTCAGCCGCCAGTCGCTGGGGGGCAGGCACGAGAAGCGCACGTACGGCCCGACCTCTTCCGGTCACCGTCGCCCACTAGACCTCGACCTCTTCCCAGGCGTCGACATCCTCGCGCTCGCGCTTGTCGTCCTCAATCTTGAGGCCGAACTGCCGCATGCGGGCATGGCTCAGGATGATGAGCTGGCAGCGGTCGGCGCCATCGCTCATTCGGGTGGTATAGGTGGCCTTCATGTCGAATTGCTTGAAGAACTCGTCGTCGTAGACGTTGCTGACGTTGCAGACCGGATGGTCCTTGCCAGGCGTCAGGCCGTACGGGCAGGTGCCGAACTCGATCACCGCGGACGACTCCGCGCGCTGGTCAACTTCAACGGCGTCGTGCGGAACCAGGTGCCGACGGCGCGCTGCCCAAGCCTGCGCAATGTCCAGCGGTTCGGGGACTTCAAGGTCGCCCAGGCTCTCGGCGTCGGCGCGGGCCTGGCTGCGCAGGGCGGCTTCAGCCTGCTCGGCAAAGTCGGGATCGGCCTCGATGGCCTGCATCACCATGAGCCGCATGAAGCCACCCATCTGGTTTTGCAGTCCAGGGGTGGGTGGGCCGAGGGCCGCCGCGGGCGCCTCAGGCTGGTCCGGCGTGGTGGCCATGGTTGCGGCGGTTTGCTCGGGCACGGGAGCGGGCGCGGCTACCGACGGTGGTTCGGTCGACTCGGTCGGCTCGTCCACGTCCGGCGCGTAGGCCGACAAGCGCTGACCGGTCGGCTGCGGGGTCATCGGTGCGGCCTCAGGCGCAGGCTCGGGCACGGCTTCGACGGCGGCGACCGGCGGCACCTCGGGGATCTGGCCATTGGTTGAGGCTGCAAACGTGTCCTGTATGGCCAGCGCCATGGCGTCGGCCGCGGGAAGCCGCTGGGTGGACGCCGCTGGTGTCGACGACGGGGAATCCGACGCTGGGGCCGAGGCACTGGCCTCGGGCGCTGGCAAGGCCGGCGTCGACGTGGTTCCAGCCGACGGGCTGGAAGCTCCCGCCGATGCCCCATCTTCAGCCTGACCCGCGCTGACCGCGCCGCGCAGGTCTTCCGCAATGCCCTGGCCGGCCACGTTAACGTCGTCCGCCGCACCTTGCAGCGTGTCCGAGAGCTCCGAGCGGATGTCGGCCAGTTCCTGCCGCGTGTTCTCGGCTTCCTGGCGCAGGACGTCCATTTCCTCGTAGAGGATGGAGAATTCCTCGGCGAATTCCTTGCGAAACTCGCGCGTCATCTGGCGCAGTTGACGCACCCAGCGGCCCAGCGTGCGCATGGCGCGCGGCAACCGCTCCGGTCCCAACACAATGAGCGCGAGGACAAGAACGGCGAAGAACTCGGCGACACCAATGCCGAACATGAAGCATCTGAGCGGCCGACGCCGGCCGAAGGTTAGGAGCCTAGGTGCTCAATCGTAGGGAGGCCGGGACACCGCGACAAGGCTTTGGCTCACGATGCACGGGCTCTGAGAGCCGCACGCACGGCCTCGCCGAACTCGCCCGTCGAGGCCGTGCCGCCCAGATCCACGGTGAGTACGCCGGAACTTGTGACGTCGGCCAGCGCATCCAGCAGCAGGTTGGCGGCCTCCAGGTTCCCGAATTCCTCAACCATCATCGCCGCCGACCAGATTGATGCGAGCGGGTTGGCAATCTCCTGGCCGGCGATGTCCGGCGCGGATCCGTGGACCGGTTCGAACATTGGCGGATAGCCGGTGCCCGGACTGAGATTGGCGCTGGGCGGCACGCCCAGGCTGCCCATCAGCGCGCCGCCGATGTCGGACAGGATGTCGCCGAATAAGTTCGAAGCAACCAGCACATCCAGGGTCTGGGGATTGCCCACCATGCGCGCGGCGCAGGCATCCACCAGGTTGCGGTCGGTGGTGATGTCCGGGTACTCACCTGCAACCTCGTCGAAAATCTCGTCCCAAAACACCGGTGCGAATTGCAGGGCGTTGGACTTGGTGACGTTGGTGACATGGCGTCGGCCCAGGCGCTCGGCCAGGTCGAAGGCGTGTCGGATTACACGCTCGACGCCCACGCGGGTAAAGACCGTCGTCTGGAGCGCGACCTCGTAGGAGGTGCCCCGGTGCACGCGACCGCCGGTACCGGCGTATTCGCCTTCGGAATTCTCGCGGACGCAGATGAAATCAATGCCCTCCAGCCGGTCGGCCGCCAGCGGACTGGGCACCCCAGGCCAGATCCGGACCGGGCGGATGTTGGCGTACTGCTGGAAGCTCTGGCGAATCAGCAGGATCATCTCGCGCTGCGAGATGGGGTCGGGGACGCTGGGGAACCCACAAGCGCCGAAGTAGATGGCGTCGAACTGCTCCAGAGTCTTCAAGGCGTCCGACGGCATCATTTCGCCGTGGTCGAGGTAGTACTGGCAGCCCCACGGGAAGTCCTCGAACTCAAGGATGTGGTCGCCGGTGACCTCGGACAGCGTTTCGAGGGTCAGGCGGCCTTCGCGAATGACCTCGAGCCCGATGCCGTCGCCGGGAATGACGGCTATGGCGTGCGTGGACATGGCAACGGTTCCGGAGGCGAGCGGGCAGAGTATACGGGCGGCGACACGACGGCCCGCAGCGTCGTTGTGGCACCTTGCGTAGACATGCGACCGCACAGCGACAGCCCATGAGCACTGAAGCGACCTTTGAGGACTTGGTGGACGCGCTGGGCCGCCCGGGTTGTGCGATCTGTCGCCTGTCGACGCGGCGGGCCGACCGGTTCCTGGGCTCGTACATCTATGAACACGTCAACGACGTGGATCTGCGCGCCACCATTCGGGAAGCGAGGGGGTTCTGCGAGGTCCACGCAGGGCACTTCCTGGGAAAGCTGGATGCGCTGGCGGTGGCAATCACCTATCGCGACATCCTGAATACGTTGGTCAAAGAGCTTGACGGCGCGAACGCGGACAACCGCGACGGGTCCACCGGCGTGCGCTCGCGGCTGCGTGCGTTGACGCAGCGCGGGTCGCGGAGGCCGCGGTTGCCGGCGACGTGTCCGGTGTGCGAGGCGGAGGCGGCGGCGGCGGGGCGGGCGTTGGATGTGCTGACGCAGCATGGAGATCAACGAAGCCTGGAGCGGGCACTTGCCGAAGGCGATCCGTTTTGTTTGCCGCATGCGCGGGAGGCGCTGCGGCGGCGGCCTGGGTTCGCGGCGCTACGGGATCGGCAGCATCGCGGCTGGTCGGCGCTGCGGGATCGGCTGTTGGAGTTCATTCGGAAGTCGGATCACAACTATCGCTGGGAGACGCTGACGGACGAGGAGCGGGCGGCGATTGTGGGCGGGGTGCGCGCGGTTACGGGGATTCGCGGGCGGCCGCGCGACGACGCGAAGGCCGAAATGCGGAAGTTGCGGCGGGGCGGCACGAATGCGGTGCGATCCAGCCGGCATCCGCCGAGGCGTCGGCCTTCGCGCTAGCCGGACTTCGCCTCGCGAACGAAGCGCAGGATTCGGTCAGCCATCTCATCGGGGGCCTGAAGCTGCACGAAGTGGCCGGCGTCGGCCACCATGTGGAGTTCGGAGTTGGGAATCAGCCGGTGGAATTGGCGGGCGACGGCCGGTTTGAGGTAGGGGTCACGGGCGCCCCAGAGGATGAGCGTGGGCGTCCGCAGGGCGGTGAGCGTTTCCAAGCTGCGCTGATTGGATTCGATCTGGTCAACGATTTCATTGTTGACGGTGTGGAAGGCACGGCGGGCCGTCGGTGAGTGCCGGAAGACACTGTGGAATATCCGGAGCAACCGATCGAAGTCGGCCGTCCAGCCCGGCAAGACTTGACCGACCTGCCAGCGGTAGACGTGCCAGGACAGGCCCGTTCGGCCGATATCGAGAAATCGCCGCACCAGCCGACCGACGTAGGGCAGGTGGAGCAGCTTGAGGGCAAAGGGCATGCGGGCGGAGTTCCAGCCGTAGTAGGTGTTAAGCAGCACCAGGGCGTCGGTGCGCTCGGGATGCGCGGCGGTCCAACGGATTGCCGCGGGGCCGGACATGTCATGGGCCACGAGGACGACGCGCTCCAACTCAAGCGCATCGAGAATCTGCGCGAGTGTCCTATCCAGCATGTCGAAACCGAGCGAGAGTCCTTCGTGCGGCTGGGAGGATCCCCACCCAAGGAAATCGGGCGCGACGGTGCGGTGCTCGGCCGCCAGCCTGGGTTGCAGGCAGCCGTAGATGCGGGAGTCGTCCGGCAGGCCGTGGAGCAGGAGGATGGCGGGTTCGCCGTCGCCAGCTTCGCGGACAAAGCAGTCGCCGGCGGGCACCTGGACTTGCCGGCCCGGCGGGGGCGCCCAGTCGGCGACGGGGTCAGCGGCCATTGGCGGCTCGCAGCAGGCGCAGGCCCCGCAGCCACTCGGCGGCGCCCCAGGCCTGGGCCGGCGCGCCTTCAGGAGCGAAGGGGGCTTCGGGCTGGAAGAGTTCGCTGACGGCACCCACAACGCCGTCGCTCAGATGCGCCAGCATGGCCTCGCGCAGGCCGCGGAGTTCGTCGGCTGGGGCGCCGGCCTTGAGGCTTGCTTCGATGTACATACCGAGCAGCCAACTCCAGACCGGACCCTGATGGTAGGCACCGTCGCGTTCGCGCGGTCCGCCGCCGTAGTGGGGGCAGTAGGCGGGATTGCCGGACGACAGGGAGCGAAGTCCGACGGGGGTCAGCAAGGCGTCGCGAGCCTGCTCGAGGACCGACGCACGTTGCTGCGGCGACAGCAGGTCGCCGGCGACCGCCAGGGCAATGACCTGGTTCGGGCGAATAGCCGGATCCGATCCATCGGGACCATCGACGACATCGAATAGGCCGCCGGTGTCGGGGTTCCAGAAGCGTGTCGCGAACGAGTCCTCTATCAGGGTCAGAATGTCGGGGTCGAAGGCGTCGCGCCAGCCGATGCGAGCGAAGGCTCCCTTGGCGAACTTGAGGCCGGCGTACCAGAGGGCGTTGATTTCCACAGGCTTGCCACGACGCGGGGTGACGACCCAGTCCTCGAACTTGGCGTCCATCCAGGTCAGCTGGAGGCCGTCCTCGCCGCCGGTCAGCAGGCCGTCGGCCGGATCCATGCGGATGCCGTGGCGGGTGCCGCGAATGTGCCAGTCGATGATTTCGAGCAAGGCGGTGCCGAGCACGTCCATGATCTCGGTGTCGCCGGTTGCGCGTACGTAGGCGGCCAGGGCGTGGGTGAACCAGAGGGCGGCGTCGAAGGCGTGGTATTCGGGCTCGTCGCCGGCGTCGGGCCAGCGGTTGGGGACCATGCCCTGGTCAATGGCCTGCGCGTAGTTGAGGAGGATGGTCTTGGCCGTGGAGGCGCGGCCGGTCTCCAGGCAGAGGCCGGGCAGCGCGATCAGGGTGTCGCGGCCCCAGTCGCCGAACCAGGGATAGCCAGCGATGACGGTGTTGGGCTCGGGCGCGAAACCGGGAAGGGACGGGCCTCGATGCACGAGGGTCTGGTCCGCGGCCAGCCGCAAACGCTGCTCCAGCGGGTCGGCAGCGGAGGCGGACAGGCTGGCGGCGCGAGCATCGAACCTGGCCAGGGAGGCGTCGACCTCGGACGCGGACTGGAGTTCGTCGGCGACCAGTTGCAGCGTCGCGGCCTGGCCGGGCGCCAGCGCGGCAACAAAGTCGGCGGGCGCGAAGGCGTCCTCGGTGGCGTCGAAGCCGCGGGCCAGTTCGACGCGGCAATGGAAGTTCCAGTACCAGTCCAGACGCAGTTCGAGCCGCCAGCCGCTGCCGCCGAGATGGACGCCTGGGGCGCCGCCATCCGCGCGCACGGTGAGTGAGCCGGGTCCGGTTTGCAGGGCCTCGAATGACTGGTCGTCTCCGCGGCGCAGGGCGTGGAACCAGCGGAGCGTGACGAAGGGTCGGACGCGAAGGTGCAGGAGGTGTGCGGCGTGGTTGGTGTAGCGGATGAAGGTGCGGCTGCGTCCGCGTTCCATCCAGATGGTCTTCTCGAGAGATCCGGCGGCGGTGTCGAAGCGCCAGATGGGGCGCTGGCCGCGGAGGGAGAAGGCGGCGATGGCGGGGTAGCCGGCGGGGTGGAGGACTCCGCCGTCGTACTCCTGGGTGCTGAGGGGGACTTCGGGATCGCTGCCGCACTGGATGAACTCGTCGGCGCCGGAGACGAGGACCCAGCGGGCGTTGGGGGGTGGGTGGGCGGCGACGAGGAGGCCGTGGTAGCGGCGGGTGGCAGTGCCGGCGAGGGTGGCGGAGGCGAAGCCGCCGACGCCGTTGGTGACGAGCCACTCGCGCTGGAGCAGCGGGTCGGGGGCGCCGGTGAAGAGGTCGGCGGGGAGGTGGAGGTCGCTCACGGGAGGGGCTGGCGGGGGCCGCGCGATGGGGCGGGTTCGTGCGCGTTAAGAGTTTTTTCCAAAAAACTCTTGAGGCGGCCCGGGGTGCATTTTGGCGGGGCTTGGAGGGCTGGACAGGTGGATGCGGCAGGGTTGCTAGTTGCTGCGACTTGGGTGCTGTGGGCGGCAGCCACCCTCACCCCAAACCACTCCCACAAGGGCGAGGGAGCAAGAGCGGCGCGGCGGCAAGAGATAGGTCGAGGCACACCGAGGGCGGTGGCGGGGGGAGGGAGTGGGAGCCGCCGCGGGGCGTTGCCGGGCGAGGGGGTGGCGACGTTGGGGTGCGGCGGGTGGGGTGGGGGCATTTGAGAGAGGGGTTGCGGAGACATTAGGGCTAGTGTACACTGACTGATGACAGGAGGCAAGGGCGAAGCAGGCCGGCAGCCGGCGAGGGGCTGTCGGGGGCGAGCCAAGCTCTCTGGCGAGCGCAGCGATCGGCGTGGGGCGGCGGCTGACGGTGCCTCGGGGCGAGGCAGTCGCTGCCTGGGTGCGTCGCGGCGGCAGTACGGTCCATATACTCCGCCGATGGCAAGTACTGCGGCGACGACGACCGAGCGGCAGGCGCCGGTCCCGGTGCTGATCGGGATCGGGCTGGCCGGGGGCGTGGTCAGCGGGCTGATCGGCGTTGGCGGCGGGATCATCCTGATTCCGTTGATGGTTGGCCTGCTGGGGATGTCACAGCACCGTGCGCACGGGACGTCGTTGGCCATCATCGTACCGACGGCGTTTGCGGCCACTCTTCGCTACGCCACCTCGAACCCTATCGACTGGTCGGTGGCGCTGGCGCTGGCGGCCACCTCGGTGGTGTTCGCGGCGGTGGGGGCGCGGCTGACGGCCTACATCAACGAAAAGCTGCTGCGGCGGCTGTTCGCGCTGGTGCTGCTGGCGGCGGCGCTGCGCATGTTCGTGTCGCTGCAGGACGTGGCCCTGATGCAGCTGGACGGCACGGAACGGATCATTGCCGCGGTGATCACGGGCGTGGTGGCGGGACTGGTGAGCGGAACGATGGGCGTGGGCGGCGGGATCGTGAT
>JAJEGF010000082.1 GCA_022820025.1 Chloroflexota bacterium | reverse complement strand
ACATCCGAATGAAGCGGTCATCGAACCCGAGCGATCGTACTCGTGCTTCGGCCCGCCAGAATCGACGTCGCCATTCATCGAGCGTCCGCACGTAGTGTGGCCCAATCTCGTCGATGGCCCGCACCGCCAGAGCCTGCCCACCGCGCCGCACCGATTGCCGAATCTCGACCACCGCCGGCAGGACACCGCCGGGAAAGATGTACTTGCTGATCCAGCCCGAGGCACGCATCCCGGCGGCGGCATCGCGATCCTGGATGCCAATCGTCTGCAACAGCATGGCCCCGCCGGGCCGCAGGACGCGCTCGCACGTCGCAAAAAACTCGTCCCAATACTCCCGGCCAACGGCTTCAAACATCTCGATCGAGACCACTTTGTCGAACGTCCCCTCGACGTCTCGGTAGTCCGAGTAGACGATTCGCACCCGGTCATCCAGCCCGGCAGCAGCCACCCGCTGGCTGGCTAGCCGATGCTGCTCACGCGACACGGTAATCCCGACGACATGGCAGCCGGTGATCTGCGCGGCGTGGATAGCAAAGCCGCCCCAGCCGCAGCCGATCTCCAGCACGCGGTCGCCCGGCCCGAGATCCAGCTTGCGGCAGACCAGGTCGAACTTGGCCTGCTGGGCTTCGCCCAAATCGTCGCAGCCATCCCAGATCGCGCAGGAGTACGCCAGCGACTCGTCCAGGAATAGCCTAAAGAAGTCGTTGCCGAGGTCATAGTGCGCCTGGATGTTCTGCTCGCTGCCCGAGCGCGTATTGCGTCGGCGGGTGTGGCGCCACAGATCACACAGCCGGCGCGGCAGCGACATCGCGGCGTCCAAGCGCACGCGCTGCGCATTGGCAAACGCCCCGCTCAGCACGCTGCGGAGATCGGGGCTGGACCACTGCCCATCCATATAGGCCTCTCCCGCGCCGGTCGATCCGCCAATCAGCATCCGCGCAAAGGCACGGTCGTCGTGAATCTCGGCCCGTGCAATCCCACCGCGTACCGGGTCGCCCACAGTGAACATGGCGCCGTCTGGCAGGCGCAACTCAAGCCGTCCGTATTGCCAGCCGCGCAGACTGTTCAGGACGAGCGCGCGGGCAATCCGGTCAATCGCGTGGGACAGAATCGGACGAATATACGTTGGCCGCGGACGCTCGATTCTGCCACGCAGTCGGCCAGCTGAATCAGTCGCCGAGCCCCGGTGCGCCGCCTTCACAACGTGTGCCGCCCACGGCCGGGCTTGGGCCTTCCGCTTCGTGGCATGCTGAGCCGCGCGACGCGCGTCATCCTGCAATGCGCGCTGTCGGTCGGAGGCATGACATGGCAGAGGAAATGCGAATCGCGACGGGCCAGTTCAGCGAGCCGACGCCGGACATCCTGCAATTCGCCGCGCAGATGGGGGTCAGTGGCATCGTCCTCAACTCCCCGCGCCTGCCCGGCGGAGAACGCTGGGAAGTCGAGGACTTGGTACGCCTTCGACAGCGAGTCGAGGCGCATGGCCTGAGGATTGAGTCGATTGAGAACGTGCCGCATCACTTCTATGACCTGGCGATGTTGGGTCTTGAAGGCACCACCCGACAGATTGCCAACTACCAGGCGACCGTTCGCCACATTGGCGAGGCGGGCATCCCAATCCTCGGCTACCACTGGATGCCCAACGGCGTGTGGCGCACGGAGCCCAAAGTGATACGCGGCGGCGCCGTGGCCACGGCTTTCGACGCATCGGCTGTTACAGCCGACTCGCCCACCCACGGCAGAACGTTCGCCGCGGACGAGATGTGGGACAACTACGCGCGCTTTACCGACGCCGTGCTGCCGGTTGCCGAAGCGAGTGGC
Organism: Chloroflexota bacterium; assembly: GCA_022820025.1. Classification (GTDB taxonomy): domain Bacteria; phylum Chloroflexota; class UBA11872; order UBA11872; family UBA11872; genus UBA11872. The sequence continues at coordinate 30,187 of JAJEGF010000082.1, read as the reverse complement.
GTTCGGTTGGCGCTGCACCCCGATGATCCGCCGGTTCCCTCGCTAGGCGGCGTGGCTCGCCTGATGCGCTCGTTCGATGGTTTCAGGCGAGCCATGGAAATCGCTGACAGCCCGAACAACGGGTTGGATTTCTGCATGGGTTGCTGGTCGGAGATGGGCGAGGACGTGCTGGACGCCATGCATCACTTCGTGACCGAAGACCGCCTGTTCTACGTGCACTTCCGCGACGTGCAGGGCACGGTTCCGGTCTTCAACGAGTGTTTTCTCGGCGAGGGCAACGTGGACATCGCGGCTGCGATGCGAACCCTCTACCACGCAGGCTTCACCGGCTTCCTGATCGACGACCACGTGCCCAAGATGGTGGACGACACGCCCTGGGGACACCGCGGTCGAGCCCTGGCGACGGGCCAGATGATGGGACTGCTGGAAGCGATCAAGGCGGAGGGGCCGCCGCGCGCCTCCAAGGTGCCGGCGAAAGCCTGACCCGAGACCTCGGAGGTTACAGCGCCGTGCGGATTACACAGGTACGTGCCGTCAATGTGAACATTCCGCGAACACCTCCAACCTCACAGACGCGACGACCGGGGTGGAACTCGCACGCGCGCCGCGCGTTGCCAATCAACAAGTACCCGGAGTTCTCTCGAATGCACGGCCGAATGCCGGGCGCCACTACCTGGGAACGGGTGTGGGTGCAGGTGACGGCCGAGGATGGCACGTGGGGCCTGGGCGAGTGCAGCTTTGGCGAGCCAGTGGCTGCCCTGGTCGATTTCCACTTCGGATCGCTGCTGGAGGGGCGCGACTGTTTGGCGCTGGAGTTCCTGAATGACCTGATGTGGCGATCGACCCAGCGATTTGGCGCCGGTGGCATCGCCACGGTCGCGCAGTCCGGAATCGACCTCGCGTTGTGGGATCTGAAGGGCAAGCTGCTGGGTCAGCCGGTGTACTCGCTGATCGGCGGTCCCTGCCGCGAGAAGGCGCTCGTGTACTGCACATCGGACGATCTGGACTGGTCGCAGGAGCTTGGCTTCACGTGCTTCAAGGTCTCGAATCCAGCGCACTACGACGAAGGCATCGAAGGAATCAATCTCGTCGAGGAGCACATCGCGAAGGCGCGTGAGGCCGTCGGTCCAAATGCCGAACTGATGTACAACCCGGTCATGAGCTTCAACGTGGAGTTCACGGTCAGGCTGGCGGAGCGATTGCGTCCGTACAACCTGCGCTGGCTGGAGGAGCCGCTTATTCCAACGGACCTTGAGGGGCATATTGAGCTGCGAAAGGCGATCAACTGGGTGCCGCTGGCGACGGGGGAAGATCACCACGGTCGATGGACCTTCAGACAGCTCGTGGAGCACCGGGCCGTGGACGTGTTGCAGCCGGACTTAATGTGGTGCGGTGGCCTGTCGGAAGCGTTGAAGATTTACACCATCGGCGAAGCAGCCGGGATCATTACGATCCCCCACGCAGCCGTCGCCACACCCTGGGGACAGCACTTTGCGATTTCAATGCCGGAGTCGCCGATGGCCGAGTTCTGGATGGGCAGCGATCCCGGCATCCCCCTCGAAGAAGTGTGGCCCATTCCCGGTCTAGCTGTGCCCGAGAACGGTTACATCAAGCCGACCGACGCGCCGGGATGGGGCATGGACATTGAAGAGCGATGGATCACGCCCTGGGATCACTCGGCGGCGCCTCGGGCACGAGGACTCTTGCGGGGACTCGAAGAGCAATCGCACACGTCGCCGTCGTCCGGCGCGGTCTTCTGAGACGCCCACCTGTCAGTCTGGGCGCCGCGCCGCAATAGCCTAGATAGAAGTCCTCAAGCAATCAGTTCGGCGTAGCGCTTGGCCTGGGCGATGAAGTCCACGCCCACATCCTCGCTGAACGCATCCGCCAGGCGTCGATAGATCGCCCCGACGTTGCCATCTCCTATTGGCGCCCCGTTGAAGCGGGTGGACGGAATCAGACAGTAAGGCGTGGTGGTGAAGAAGGCCTCGTCGGCCGTGGCCACGTCGTACGGCTCGAAGTCGGCCTCGCGTGCGGGAATACCAAGCTCGCTGGCGAGCGCCAGGGTCGTGTCGCGGGTGACGCCTCGCAGCACGCTGTGACCGCGCGAGGTCAGCAGTTCTCCATCGCGCACGATAAAAAAGTTCGAGCCGGTGCCCTCGGTAATGAATCCGTCTTCGCCCTGCAGTACCACAAAGGTGTCGGCTGCCTGGGCGGCGATTTCATGGTTGGCAACCTGGTAGTGAAGGCGCGACCGGCTCTTGATCTTGGGATCAAGCAGGCGTGAAGGAATCGCGCGCTGCTTCGGCACGACGGCATTCAGTCCCTCGTCGTAGAGGTAGGCCGATTCGCCCAACATGCCGTCGAGCGGATAGGTGTAAATCAACACCGAGGGGCCAGTGTGTGCGACTGAGCTTCGGTATCGCCCTAACACCCCAGGGGATACCTGGTGCACGATTGAGAAGTCGATCTCGGGATCGTAGGCCGCTCGGTTCCGCTCGATGAGTTCGCCGGTCAGGTCGGCGAGTTCGTCCATGGATAAGTCACAGGGCACACCCGAAGCCTTCAGCGACGCGTCCAGCCGCTCCAGGTGCGCGTCCAGCCGGAAAGGCTCGTGGAGAAACGTGCGCGTGGTTTCGAACACCGCATCGCCCCAGACGAGGGACGAGTCGAAGATCGATATTGCGGCGTCGCACTCCGGCACCCATGCGCCGTTGAGATAGACGACTCGCTGGGGTTCAGCTTGTTCGCTCATGCGCCGTACTCCGCGGTGTAGATGTCCTGAACGACTTGCAAGGCACGCAGGCTGGGTAGAACGTCGCTGATGTTGGGGTTGGGTGCCCGCTGCTCGTCGAGCGCGTCGAAAAACTCGCGGTCCTGGGCGGTGATGACATCGTGCGGCACGACTTCGGTCATGCCGGCGTCGAAGATTACGCCGTCCTTGCCGACCAGCGTGCCCGTCGCGTAGTTGGCGGCGATTGTGTCCTCTTCGCCGATGAACAGGGCGTCGTCGAGCGGCTGGTGCGTGTTGTAGGACAGCGAGATGCTGCCCACGACACCACTGGAAGTCTTCAGAGCTATCGAGATGTCCATCGGGATCTCGAGGTGGTGATGTGGCGAGCCGAGTTTGGCGGAGACCTCCGCTTCAGTTACGCCCAACACCCACATCCAGGCGTCCATGGCATGACCGCCGTGGTGCCAGATGAGGTTGTCAGTCCAGCTCCGCTGGTAGCCAACCCAGTTGACGTTAAGGCGACGAATGAAGCCATAACGCTGCACGGCGTGATGCACGGTGAGCGAGCCGTCCGCCACCATGGCGCGCATCCGCAGCATGGCCGGTTGAAAGCGGCGCGTGTGGGCCGCCATGACCGGCGTGTCCGCCGCCTGGGCGGCCTCGTCAACGGCGAGGGCGTCGGCCAGCGACGTAGCGACAGGAATCTCCAGGAGCGTCGGCAGCTTACGCTCAAGCGCCGCTTCGGCGTGTGCGCGGTGAAAGTCGCTGGGCGACGTGATAACCACGGCGTCCACGGCCGGATCGTCCAGCCCGCGTTCCAGGTCGATGCCGTGCCGTTCATAGCCAGCTTCGGCGGCAAACTCGGAAACCTGCGATTCGCGGCGGCCGACCACGCGGTACAGGGTGTGACCCAGATCGTGAATGGCGCGCGAGTGGAATCCCGCGATGCTGCCGGACCCCACCATCAGAACATTCACTACGGCGTCTTCCTCCAGAGCGACGGCAACGCAACCCATAGCCTAGGATGAGCCGTTCGCAGCAGCGTCAGCCTACCGTGCCCCCTCGACTCTCCGTTTGGGCCTACCCCTGGGACCTCGCCGACGAAGGCGTCGATTCGGCGCTGGACTGGCTGGCGGCGCACGGGTTCGACGCGATCGAGCTCTGCCCCAACTACCACGCCATTTCGACGTTTTCCCCGCGCAATCGCCGGCGCTCGCAGTTCTATTCGGAGCAGGGCGCCGTGTACTTTCCCGCCCGCGCCGAGCGATATGGCCGGATCAAACCCGCACTCTTTAACGAACCTGAGGTCCTGGCGGTCTATGAACAGACTTCCCGGGGCGCCGAGTCGCGAGGCATGCAACTCAACGCCTGGGTCATCGGGATGTTTCAGCCGTGGCTTGCGCGCGCCTATCCGGATACGGCCATCGAAAACGCGTTCGGCCACCGCAGCTTTGCCGCGACCTGCCCGGCCCATCCGGACATTCAGGCGTATCTCCCCGACATGCTGGCCGATCTATGCGACCAGTACTCGATAAGCGGCCTGACGCTTGAAAACGTCGGCTACCCGGACTTCAGCTATGGGTGGGTGCGCCCGCGCATCCTGGTGCACATGGACGCGTGGACGCAGTTTCTGGCGGGACTCTGCTTCAATGAACACTCCATGTCGGCGGCGCGTGCTCACGGCGTCGATCCAGTGGACGTGCGCTCATCCGTAGCCCGCGAACTTCGCGAACGCCTTGAAGCTGTACCGGGTCCAGCCGCGGCTGACGAAGACCTGCTCGCGCAGGTAGCGGAACGCTGCGAAGCCGACGAGGAGTTTCGCGGATACCTGGAAGCGCGTGAGCAGGCAGCGACTGGACTGGTGCAAGCCATTCGCCACGCGTTACGGCGCAGCCGCGTGCGGGTGGGCATCAGCGAAGCCTCGCTCGGTTGGGCCAACCACGGTCTGCGCCTTGCCGACCTGATGGACACGATAGGCGCGCTGATGATCTCGGATCCCACGAATAACTCGAACGTCGCCGAAGCGCAGGTGCGCACGGTGCGTGATGCCGGCGCCGACATCGAGATCACGGTCAATCAGACGGCGCATCATGAGGTCGATCCGCACGGCCCGGGCTTTACGGCACGAGCACGCCGACTACGCGAGATCGAGCCGGACCGCGTGATGGTGTACAACTTCGGCCTCTTGGCCCCGGCAACGCTCGCGCACGCCGGCTCAGTTTTACGCGAGCACCTGGGATAGCCGACCGCCGCTGGCCCCCCGAAAGGAGACGCGATGCCGCAGTACGTTTCGATTCGCTTCTACAAGCTACGCGACGACGCCGATCCGGCAGCTTTCGAAGAGGCGTTTCGAGAAGCGCCGCCAACCTGGGGCATTGAGCGAATCCTGCTGCTTCGCGGGTTCAAGGCCGACACCCACGCGCTGGCGCCAAGCGAATACGACTATGGCAGCATTCACATCTATTCGGATCTCGACGACGCGGTGAAGACTGTGGGTATGGCGGGCGACATGGCGGCGCAGGAAGACATCCCCGACGCCCTCCGTCCGTTCATCCGGTTCTGGCAAACCGCGCACGCCGGCCCGATCGACGAAGGCGTAGTCAACGGCTTCACGCTGATTTCAGAATCGCCCTAGACGCCTGAGGGATCGACCGCAACTACAGTCCAAGCGCTCGCAGGACAGGCTCAAGTGCCGATTGAAACTCCGTGGCGTCGACACCCAGGGCGTCTTCCGGCGGCTCGACCGGAGCCGTAGCCATCCAGACGATCTCGATCTCGCCGGCTGCCCGCATGCCGGGTCGCGCCAGTCGAATGTGCACGGGACGGTACGACTGCGAGTCGACAAAGAGGCTGGCGAAGTCGTAGCTGGGGTTCGTGAGAACAAAGCAAGTTCCGGTCGAGGGGCACGGTTCAGTGCCTTGCTCGACCCAACCCTCGGCGCGAACCGATCCGACGACGTCCCCGACCACTGGAAAGGCTGCAGCCAGTGACTCGACGCTGGGAATCTCGGTGCCCGTGGCATTGCGATCTGTGGAAATCCACTCGCCATCGGCGTCCGTCGCCCCTGGTCGGAAGAAGGTCTTGGCGCCAATCTCCATCACTTCGAATGCCAGGTGCCCGGATTCACGAGTAATCGAGACGGTCAAGCGAATAGTCGTGTCGGAAGGATGCCGATCAATCTCGACCTGCACGTCGCCCTCACCGTCATTCGTCGGCGATGAAAGGTGAGCCGATACGGACACTTCACCGCCAGCGACCGCCGCGTCGAAGGCCGACCGATCGAACGCGGCGGCGGATAGGCCGCCAGAGTCTTGAGGAGTTGGCGAACTCTCGCCGCATCCAGTTAGCAGCCCGGCAGCGACGGTCGCTCCCACCAAGAGTCGGAGCACTCCCACTCTTCGAAGACCCCGTACATACAGGTGCACTTCTAGATGAAGGCCAGCATGCCGTCCGCTTTCGTGGGACGGCCTCGACGCCACGGCCGATATGGGTACTTCTCCAAGATCCCATCGCTCAGTTCCACGCCCAGTCCGGGCCGTTCCGGGATTGACACGTACCCATCGTCCAGTTGGATCGGCTCGTCCAGCACCTCAGCACGAACTCCAGCGTCGTCGGCGTGATATTCGAGGATCAGGAAATTCGGCGCTGTGGCTGCAAAGTGGACGTTCACGGCCGTAGCCAGCGGTCCGAGCGGATTGTGCGGCGCGACGCTGACGTAGTGCGCCTCGGCCATGGCGGCGATTTTCTTCATCTCGGTCAGGCCGCCGGTCACGCAGACATCAGGCTGAATGATGTCCGCGGCACCGGTGGCGAGCAGCCGCTGAAACTCGAACTTGGTGTAGAGACACTCCCCGGTAGCGATGGGGATCGGCGACTTTCGGGCCAGCTTGGCCAGCGGCTCGAACTGCTCCGGCCGCACCGGCTCTTCAAAGAAGAAGGGACGGTACGGGCTGATGCGCTCAGCCATCTCCAGAGCACGCGCGGGTTCGAGGATCTTCGCGTGCGGGTCGACGCCGATATCAATGGCGTCACCCACCGCTGCGCGCACAGCGGCCATTCGCCGCTCGGCTGTATCCAGCTGAACGCCCCAGGGATCAGCATCGCCGTTTGGTGCGGAAGGACCGATCTTCAGCGCCGTATAGCCGTAGGTCTCGATGAGCCGTTTGGCGTGTTCGCCCATGGCCTCGGGCGTAGCACCGTGCGCCGACTGGTACACACGCACTCGGTCACGCACTTTGCCACCCAGCAACTGGTACACCGGGGTTTCAAGGGCCTTGCCCTTGATGTCCCAGAGCGCCTGGTCAATGCCGCTGATCGCGGCCGTAATCACCGAACCGGTCGGAAAACGGCTCCCGGCATACAACTCATGCCAGATCCGCTCGCCGTCAAAGGGGTCGAAGCCAAGCACCCAGTCCTCGAAGTATCGAACCGTCTCGGCGACCGCCCTGTCAGGCCCGACCGGATAGGCCTCGCCGATTCCGGTGATGCCGGCATCGGTCATGACACGTACGATCGGCCAGTTCCGCGAGCCGTCGTTGATGAAGTCGCAGGCCAGCCCTGTGATTTTCAACGTCCCAATCTCCCAATCACGCCGAGAATGAGCCTAGCGCGGCCAGGTGTCATCGCGCCGCTAGAGCACAACGAACAAAAGCACGAAGTACACGCCGGCGAGGAGTACCGGCGGCACCAGTCCAAGTATGGACACGGTCAGCAAACGTCGACGGGCGGGCGGCAAGAGTGTGTGTAGGGCGGCGAAGCTGGTCAGGTGAACAAGTACAAGCAGACCAATGCCGACCGCGATGGAGCCCGGGTTGCTGACCCACCATGCTGGCAGGCGTGCGCCTATGGACTGGCGGCGTAGTAGCTGATAGACCAAATCCTGTCCCTCGTGCGCCCTAATGCCTTGCATGAACAGCTGCCCCTCGGGGTTCGTGTCACCGCCGACCGCCGCAAGAAGGACCGGCCAGCGAGTTCCGCGCGGAATGTCGAATTCGACGAAATATGTCCGGTCGGCCGACTGCGTCTCTTGGAATCGGAAGAGCACCATCTCAAACCTGCGATCGGTCGACACAACCGTCGTATTCGCGGATTCGGCGACGGTCGAACCGCGCGGGCCGTCAAGACGTAGGCGAGTGCCCAATACCACAGCACTGTCCAGTGGACCTCCAACGCGCACTGGCGCCGCCAGCGTGTCAAATGGCTCTGCGGCCGCGAACGTCTGGCCTGGCTGCACGTCGGCCGAGACGGGTCCCAGCGGAAAGACTGCAGTTTCGGGCAGATAGCTGGTCAAGGGCCAGTCGACTGGGATGAGCATCACCGCGCACCAAATCCCGGTAACCACAACAGCCACGAGGGAGTTGCCGATGTGTCGTCTAGCCACTTACGTCGCCCACTACGCGATAGATCACGCGCGCGCCGCCTGGACTGGTAAACACCGGCGCAAGCCGATCCTCCGCCACTGCTCGGTCAAGCCTGATTTTCTGATCGGGGCTCAGGTGGTTCTGCGCGGTATAAACGAGATCAATTCCTAATGCGCTGAGATCTTCGGGGGCGAGTTCGTCCTGAGCCCGTGCGTAGACATCGGCGTATCGCTCTCGCGAGCCCCTGTTGTCGAAACCCATCGGAACCTGCAGCCGGCCAAACGTCACGGCGTACTTGTGCATGCCGTCAGCCATGCTGCTGCTTAGCTCGATGAACGTTCGCGGTCCCGGGAGCAAGAGAGCGCGCTGGGGAAATTCAAGCTCGGACGCAAACCGTGCGGCCGCGAGCTCCTCCGCAAGCACCGGGCTCTCGGGCGTTCGCACCACACCGGGCAGCAAGGCAAGACTTACGAGCCAGGTGCCGGCAGCCAGTGCCACCAGACCAGACGCCACGAGACGCGCCAGCCAAGTCCCAGTACGCCGCCACCGCCACAGGGCAGTCACCAGGATCGCCAGTGCCGGCGCGGCGAGCAGCAGGCCGACCTGGGTGAAACGCCAGGTGTTCCACGGGTTAAGTTCGTCATTCACAACGCCCGGTATGAGCATCGCGAATAGCCCGATGGCCGCAGGCGCCACGAGGCCGATGCGGCGCTTGAACGCAGCCACAACCATCAATCCTGCGATGGCTATCAGCGCCCACCCGAACCCCTTCCAGGTCACCGGGTCGAACACGCCCGCGCGCGTCCCCGGGACTGTGGACATAAAGAGTGAGGGTTCCGGAAACAGCCCGTGCGTCGGAACTGTGAAGAGGTCCCTGGTGTCAAGACGGAGAAAGCCAACTCGGTCGGGACCGCCAGCGAACTCAGCCAGCGGGCCTTCGGGCACAAGCGCCATCAAGGATGCGGTGAGAACGAGACCAGCGAGCGCCAGGGCCTCTTTGCGTCGCTCCGACAGCGCGAGCACGGGCACAGGCAGGAGCAGGCCCACGGCCATCACCGGAAACACATGCTCGGCCGTAATGCCGATTCCGGCGAACGCAAGACCGCCAACCAACAAGCTGGGAGGAAGACGGGCATGCCCCCCGGACATGGCAACCGCCAAAGCACCAACTCCTGCAGCGGCGGCCAACCCCACAACCAGGGTGTAGCTGAACGGGATGAGCTGCTGAAAGGACTCGCCGAGCACATAGCCTTCTTGCAGACGGGCCGGCCCGATATCGACAAGCTTTTGGGCACTCGAAGCCGTCAGCTCGCCGAAGGGAGCGTTTGGAAGCGCAAGAAAGTTCTGAGGACCTGCGACCGCGACGAGGAGTCCAGCAAGCAGGCCGGTGGACTTGTCAGTGAGCAGCGTCACAGCTGCCGCAACGCCCCACAGGCACGCCAGTACGCTGACCAGAGTCACGGAGAGACCGGCTGCGAACACGTCGGCGCCACCGAGCCGTGCGACCGCCGCCGTCCAGAGTGGTGCGCCAAACCGGTAGAAAAAGACCGTGTCCGGCTCCCATGGATGCGCCGGCGGCCAGTTGCCCGCCAGGAAGTGCGCGGCCAATCCAAGTCGAATCAGCAGATTCTCGTGTGTATTGGCGTGCCAGATGCTGGAAACAAACTCAACGCCGCAGATGAATAGGATGAGTAGCAGCAGCGAGCCCACAAGCCATGTCCATCTGCCGAGGTTCACGCGCAGTGGATCGCTCCGCCACTGCCAGGCAAGACGCGCGGCCAGAAGAGCGCTCATCGAGTTGACCGCGGCCCCAGCGACAATCAGGGGGACGACCTGCACGAGCGCGGCGATCCCGAACGTCATCAGGCCAATGCCCACCCCCAGGCCCACGCCGCCCAGGACCAAAAGCCGACGCTCATGTGGAAACAACCAGCGAGCAATCTGCAGACCTGCCGCGCACGGAAGCAGCGCAATCAACAGTGTCGTGAAGTACTCGTACGGTTCAGCGATCAAGACCGGGTCGCGCAGACATGAACCGAGCCAGCGTAACCTGAGGCCGCGAGCTGTCGGTTCCGGCTATGCTCGCCCTCCGCGCCAAAGCCGGAGTCCGACATGATTGATTTCTCGCGGTCCTTCCTGACCTGGACGCACCATCCCCACAAGCCCGACCCGGTCTACAAGTTCACCGGCGGATTGCTGGCGGATCCGGGTGACGTGATCTGCGTCCGGCTGAAGGCCGACGCGCGGTTGACGATCAGCCCCGACGCCGGCCAGCCCTTTACCTGCTACGTGATCGCTCCATGCCGGGCTGAGTACACGATCGTCAGCGACAACCTGTTCCAGATTCCGAGCGGCGAGTACCGCGCAGTGTTCTCCGAGACGCTGGGCATTCCAATCGGAAGGCAGCCTTCACACGAAGCCGAGAACCTCAGTCGCCAGTTGCTGGCTGAGAGCTACGCCAGGTTTGATGTCGACATTCGGCACTTTGCGCACGCCGAGCCGTTGGCATCAGTTCATGAGGTAATCGAGGCCACTCGGGCCGGTGCGCTGTTGAACGCCTCCTGTACCTACCGCGACGAGGCCCGGAAACTGGCCGTGACCGTGGAATTCCCAGTCGAGTTGATCAACTTCGACGAGAAGAACGGGAAGTTCCAGGTCTGCACCGAGCCCGTGATCCTGCCGGACGTAGCCACCTGGGACGGCCACGGACTTGATCGCGTCTTTCTGGCCGGTGTCGCGTTCAGTGACTTTGCGCACGTGGAATTCATCCTGCAGCGCCAAATCGAGCCGGCGGCCCGCGAACTGTCCTGGTACCACGAAGTTCGCGGGCGCGACCGCAATGAACTTCGCGATGGCGCTATCGAACCACCCGGTGTAACTCGCGGGCGGCCGAAGCCGCTGGTCTTCAACGAGGTCTGGACGCGCGACGCCGAGATCACAATCGCCCGCGTTTCTGGCGAGAGATAGCCAAGCGGGGCACACTCTCAAATCACGGCGTCGCAGTTCGCGGCGCACCCGTCGGGAGCCCTCCTGTGAGCGATTCGCTGCGCGTCGCGCTAATCATTGAACCCACCGGCAATCACCTGGGATCCCTCTATGCGGCAGCAAGGAATCCCGAAGTTGGGGAAGTCGCGGTGCTTGACGCCACCGGTGAAATGTTCCACGCCGCCAAGGAGGCCGTGGGCGATCGGGTGACGGCCACCTTTACGGACCCCGACGCCCTCTTCAGTGACTTCAAGCCAGCCGCCACCCTCGTGACGCTGGAAGCCTGGCGGATGCCGGCCATGATCGAGGCGTCGCTGGATGCCGGCTGCCACGTCTGGCACGAAAAGCCGGGATTCGCCGATCTCGACGATTACCGTCGCATCTATCGCAAGGCCCAGGCCGCGGGTCTCAACTTCTCGATTGCGTACGTCAGCCGGCAGCGGGCCATCGTGCGGGAGGCTCGGCGCATCGTGGCCGATGGTCTGCTGGGCGACCTGTTCGCGTGCCAGGCGTGGTTCATCGCCGATCACGACCGGACGCACCAGTGGGAAACGCTTCAGGGCGGTTGGATCTTCGACAAGTCACGCTCCGGCGGCGGATACCTGACGTTCCTCGGCTGCCACTACCTCGACCTGATGCGCTACATCACGGGCGATGACTTCGCGTCCGTCAGCGCAGTCACAGGGGTCGTGGGCGGCGAGCCGCTGCCGGTTGAAGACGCGGCCTCCGTTACGGTCGGATTCGAGAGCGGGATGGTCGGCAACCTGAGCGCTGGCTACTACGTTTCGCGGCCTGAGTACGGTTCCGGCCGGCATTCCGGATTCATCCTTTGGGGTCACGACGGCTGGCTTCGGTTCAATCCCGGCGGAACGCGCCGCGGCGAACCGCTGGAATGGATGTCGCACCAGGGCGTTCATGCCGGATCTCCGCACAAGTCCTGGACGTTCAGCGATGAGGACGCCAGAAACGACGAGTACAACCTGATGACCAGCGCGTTTTTCCAGTCGTGCCTGACTGGCGATCCGCCGCCACTGGAGAACGAAGCCGGGATGTGGGTGAACGAAGCCGTGCAGGCGGCCTATCGCTCCTCGGAAACGGGCATGCGGCAGGCCGTTTCGATTCCCGAGACGCCGTAGACCGGCTAGACGCAGCCGTCGAACGAGCGGCCGCGGATCTGCAGCGGGGGCGGAACCCTAGGCGCCTCCAGAGCAGCGGTGCGGCGGGATTCGGCTCGCATGTAGTGGACGGCGTAGCCCCGGCGGCGGGCGGTGCTGGTGTTTGCGCGGCTGGCGTGCCAGGTGAGGCTGTGGTGGAAGCTGACGCTGCCTGAGCGCAGCGGCCCGGGGTCCGGCATGAACGCGGGGTCGCTGCCAATGAGTGAGCGGTGCTCGTCCATCTGTTCGTTGCTCAGGAGGCCCCAACGGTGGCTGCCAGAGACGAATTCGAGGCAGCCGTTCTCCAGGGTGGAATCGTCAATGGCGGCCCAGGCGGTGACCAGGTCCATGGGGTAGATGTCGATAAAAGACTTGGAGTCCTGGTGCCACGGCTGCGCGGCGCCGATCGCCGGCGGCTTCATGAATAGCTGGTCGGCATAAAGCTTGATGTCATCGGTGTCGAGCAGGTCGGCGATGACGTCGACAATCGCTGGATGGCGGGCATGGTCTTGCAGGACGTGGTCCTCACCGGCCAGCCAGTAGAGCTTTCGGACTTCCAGTTCGCGGGCGGCGGCCGTGGCCTCGCCTTCGCGAATGACCTTTTCGGCCTGCACTCGCTCTGGAGCGGCGTCAGTCTCGCCACGGGCAATCTGGTCGGCGCGCTGGCCGAGGCGTGAAACGTCGTCCGGTGACAGCAGGTCTTCGACAACAAGCCAGCCATTCTTCCAAAAGCTGTCCACCTGTTCGATGCTTAGTGTGCGGTGCGAAGACCTCATCAATGCCCCTCGCTTATAGCGCCTCGCCAGTCACACGCGGCCGGGGAACGAGCGCCCGCGAACCTGTTTGAACGGAGGCATCTTAGGCGCATCAGTCACTTCCTCGTCCTTGTAGGAGCTGGCTCGCATGAAGTGGGTGGCGTAGCCACGGCGTCGCATGCCGGAAGTATTGGCGTTGCTCTGATGCAGTACCAGGCTGTGGTGGAAGCTGACGCTCCCCGGGCCCAACGGCGCTGCCCGAACCGGCCATTCGTCTGTGCCCAGGTCGGGCAGTAACGGCTCAAGGCGTGGTCGAGTGAGCATGCCCCAACGGTGGGTGCCGGGAGCGAAATTGAGGCAGCCGTTTTCGGTGGTGGCGTGGTCGATGGATGTCCAGGCCGTAACGAGATCCATCGGGAGGATGTCGCGCCAGGAGGCGGAATCCTGGTGCCAGTCCTGGGCGGCGCCGATTTCGGGGGGCTTCATGAAGAGTTGGTCGCCGTAGAGTTTGATGTCGTCGGTGCCCATCAGGTCGGCGATGACATCAACGATCTTGGGATTGGTGACGTGGCCCCAGAGAAGGTCGTCGTAGACGGCCAGGTTGAAGAGCTTGCGGACGGAAAGGACCTGGTTTTCGACTTCACGTTCGCCTTCGCGGAAAACTCGTTCCAACTGGATGCTGGTTTCGGGGATGTGGTCGGCCTTGCCGGCGGCGATAAGGTCGGCGCGTTCGGCGAGGTCGGCGACTTCGTCAGCGTCCAGCAGATTGTGGATCGCGAGGTAACCGTCAATGTGGAACTGGTCGACCTGTTCGCGGGTGAGTGTGCGTAGTTGTGGTTCCGCCACTGCCATTCGAGTCCTCCTGCCGCCGTCGGCGGATTGCCGAATCCCTCGTGGCGATGCTACACGGTTTGGGCCGAGAGAACGAAGGTTACAGGCCAGACGTCGCCTGAGGCTTCGCGGATCGGCGGCTCTTCCAGGACGGCTTGGAATTCCAACTGTCGCGAGTCGTCGCGGATGCACGCAGTCCTTGGGAAAGCAGTCGCAATCGGCGGTCGGCAGTGGAATCCTCGACTACCAGAGTTCGGAGGAGTGAGGCCCAGAGTCTCCGTCCTGTCTCCGGCCAAAGGCCGTCGCGAATGTGGTCGTCAGGGGCTCGGAGTTTGATTCCAGACAAATGGCGTGTTTTTCGGCCACAGTACGCCAGCGACGGTCACTGAATCTTGCAAGACAAATGGCAGGCACGGTATAACGTACCCGAAGAGATTCGGGTGGAGGATAAAGGGTTGTGATGGGAATTTCATTCATCAAACGACTTGTGGCGATCACACTTCTGGCCGTACTTGTGATGGTGGCCGCAGGGTGCGGCGAAGAAGAAAAAGGGCCATTTCGCATCGGAGTCATGGAATCCGTTACCGGAGCCGGTGAGACCTACGGCACGGTGGCGGTTCAGGCGAAGCAGTTGGCCGTCGACGAGATCAACGAAGCGGGCGGTATCAACGGTCGTCTGCTGGAGCTCGTTGTTGAAGATTCCAAGTGCAACGCCCAGGACGCAATCACGGCTTACAACAAGCTGACCGACGTTGATGAGGTGAAGATCATTCTGGGTACGTCGTGCAGCGGGGCGATGCTGGGAGCGGCTCCACTGGCCGAGAGGGAAGGCGTGGTGATGTTCTCCGGCTTGGCCACGAATCCGGACATTGCCGAGGCCGGGGATTACATCTTCCGCACGTCATTGAGCGACGCCACGGTCGGCGTGGACACGGGCAACGTGCTTTGGGCCGACGGGATTCGCAATCTGGCAACCATCAATGAATCCACCGACTACGCCGAGGGCGTGCGACGAACGACCACGGCGCAATTCGAGAAGCTGGGCGGTCAGATCGTGGCCGCGGAGAGTTACCCAACCGACACGACGGACTTCAGGACCCAGTTGAGCAAGCTCCTGAACGCCACCCCGGATGCGGTGCACGTGGCCTCCCAGGCTGAGGCAAGCGGGGGCACCATCCTCAAGCAGCTTCGCGAGCTGGGATACGACGGGCCGATCTACGCGGACGTGGTGCCGATCGGGACAACAGCCCTTGAGATTGCCGGAGATGCAGCAACCGGCGTGAAGGCGATCACCCCGGACCTGGACCCGGCCAACGCCAAGGCCCAAGAGGTGCTGGCGGCCTTCAAGGAGAAGTACGACTACGTAACGTTGCCCTGGTTCCTGGGCTCGGCCTACGACAACATCTACATCACGGCCGAATGCCTCAAGAAGACGGGTGACGACCAGGACGCCGACGGGTTCCGAGACTGTCTGTACGACATCACCTGGAGTGGCACGATCGGCGACAACTACAGCTTCGACGAGAAGGGCGAAGTCGTAGGACTGGCCAATGCGGTGCTGGAGGTGCTGCCTGTGGCCGAACGAACCGAGGAGAATGGAGGCTACAGAGTTCTGGGCGCCGCGCCGAGCAACTAAGTCTGATCTGGTGGTCCTTACGACCGCGGGGATGGTCCCAAGACATTGGACCATCCCCGCGGTTTCGCTATCTGCATTGACTGACCCGGGCAGAAGCCGGGCCAGTTGCGTCCCTCCGTGAGTCTCGGGCAACTCCGCGACGTCTCGCTCGTCAGTTTCCTAAAGATTCGCGAGCAGCAGAGCCGGCTGTTGGCGATGACTCTCGCCGCTGCCATCGTGGCGTATATCGGCTGGAAGATTGTCCAGTCACCAGACCAGGCCCTGCAGTTCGCGTTCAATGGGCTGGCGGTCGGTGCGGTGTACGCGCTGCTGGCCATGGGCTTTACCCTCGTCTACAGCACGGTCTGGTTCTTTGACCTCTATTACGGCGCGGCCGCGGCCATCGGCGCATACGGCGTTTTCTACCTGCGATCGCACGACGTCCTGGGCGGCCAGTACGCGGTCAATAGCGGTCCGGTCAACGTGTTGTTCGCGGCCGTCACGGCTGGCGTCGCGGCCTGGGCGCTGCACGTCTTGCTATATCGCCGTCTGCACACGCGCATGAAACCAACCGCGCTGCTGGCTGTGGGCGGGCTGCTGGCGGCGGGGGTGGGCGTCTATACGGGACTGGTTATGGCCAACCCGGCGAGCCTGCACGTGCTACTCAGCCCGTTGGTCGCGGTCTTCGTAGCGGGAGTGGCCTTCTGGGGTCTCCATCGCGGGTACCGCAGCGCTTTTTCGCAAACATCCCGCGGACCGCTGGTAGTAATGGCCGCGGTCGCGATCGTGGTGGGGGTCGTCGTTGCCGTCCTTGTCGCGTATACGCCGGCCCTTGGGCTCTATTTGAGCTGGGGGGTCGCCTGCCTGCTGTCCGGGACCGTGAGCCTGGCGCTGTACCGCGGTCTCTACGTGACCATGCGGGAACGGGCCAACTCGCCGCTGATCATGCTGGTAGCGTCACTGGGAATCCTGCTGGCGATCACGGCGTTCATCACCATCGTGTTTCGGAGCGCGCCCCGACCACTACCGGACACCTTCGGCAGCGAGCCGTGGACCATCGGCGGGGCGAACATCAAGGGGTTCAACGTCTTTGCGATCGGTCTGGCCCTCGCCGGCTTCGGCGTTCTCCTGTTCATGGTCAAGAAGACCGCCTTTGGCAAGGCGGTTCGGGCCATAGGTGACGACGAGGAAGTGGCGAAGGTCGTCGGCATCAACACCACCGTCGTCATTGCCATCGTGTTCTTCATCGGCGCGATATACGCAGCCCTGGCCGGGCTGGTGAGCGGGCACGACACGGCGATTCAGCCACGAATGGGGCTGCTGTTGCTGTTGAAGGGTTGGATTGCTTCCGTCGTCGGCGGCATCGGGAGTCTGTACGGCGCCATCGTCGGAGGCTTCGCGCTGGGCATGCTGGAGCAGTTCGGAATCTGGGACCTGGCCGGCGAATGGCGGGACGTGATCTCGTTTATCGTGCTGATCGTTTTCCTGTCGTTCTGGCCGCAGGGCCTGATACCGAGGAAATAGACACGTGAGCATCGCCTCCGCACCGATTCGAGGCCTTCAGGAGGTCGCGCGCGACCCAAGATCATGGTGGCGACGCTCGAAGGGCAGCGTCGAGCTGTGGGCCAACCTGATCGTTCTCGGCTGGGCGCTTGTGTTCATGCTGTGGCGAGGCGGCGGCTTTGCGGTCACGGTTGGCAGTGTCTTCGCTATTTGGGCAGTCCTGGCCGTGAGCCTGAACCTGGTCGTCGGCTACACCGGCTTGCTGTCGGTTGGCCACATCGGCTTCTTCGGCATCGGCGCCTACGCGATGGCGGTGCTCACCTCAAGTGCCTCCTACGAGCAGTTGCGCACGGAGGCTATTCCGACCTTCGGTTGGCCATTCTTCGCCGCGCTGCCGATCAGTGTGGTGCTCGCCGGACTCGTGGCCCTCGTGGTGGGCATCGCCTTCAACCGCTTCCGTGACGACATTTACGTGCTGGTCTCGTTCGGATTCGCGGTCATCGCCTTTACCACATTCCTGAGCTGGCGCAACCTGACCAGGGGCGCCTTTGGAATCCACCAAGTCGCCCGGCCGGCCATCGGTCCGGTGGTCTTTGACGGCGAATTGGAGTTTCTGGCGCTGCTGCTCGTCTTCCTGGGGCTGGTTGTGTTGATCTCATGGCTCATCGTTACGTCTTCGTTCGGACGGGTTCTCACAGCCATCCGCGAGGACGAAGAGGCAATCGAAGTCTTCGGCTACCGCACGACTCATTACAAGCTCGCCATCTGGGTCATCTCGGCCATGATGGCCGGATTGGCTGGCGCGCTCCTCGCAAGCTGGAGCACCTTTATCGACCCCAATTCCTTTGTCCTGCTGGAGTCAGTCCTCCTCGTCTCGATCGTCATCCTGGGCGGACTGGCCAGCATCTGGGGATCGCTGCTTGGGGCCCTGGCTTTCGTGATGTTGGAAGAGGGCATGCGCTTCGTCCCGTTCCTACCATCCGAATTCATCGGCCAGATTCGACAGGTGATTCTGGGAATCCTCCTGGTCCTACTGATGCTGTTCAGGCCCCAGGGCCTGGTCGGGAGGTTCAAGCTTTGAGCACCGAAGTCGATCCCCGCGTCTACGTGCTGGAGACGCGCGACGTCTCAAAGAGTTTCGGGGCAGTTAAAGCCATTGACCAACTGTCGATCTCCATCTTGCGGGAGTGGATCACCTGCATCGTCGGGCCAAACGGATCCGGCAAGTCGACCCTGATCAATCTCCTGAGCGGCTTGCTGCCGCTGGACGGCGGAATCGTGGTTGTCGACAACGTCGGCCTCCGGGTGGTGAAGGCGCATGACTCGCCGGACCACGGCATCACACGCACCTTCCAGGAAGTTCGGCTCTTCGACCAGATCAGCGTCTGGGACAACATCATGGTGGTCTTGACGGAACGCCGCGTGTTTCCTGCGCTTTTGGAACGCACGAAACCAAACCACAAGGTTGAGGCGGAGAGGATCCTGAAAAGCGTGGGCATGTGGGAGAAGCGTGACGCCATGGCCCAGGACCTGTCCTACGGCCAGCGAAAGCTCCTGGAAATCGGGCGCGCCATGGCGATGGACGTTCAGATCTACCTGTTCGACGAGCCGTTTGCCGGGCTGTTTCCCCGGATGTTGGAGCAGGTCAAGTCAATCTTGAAGGACATGCGAGAGCAAGAGCGAAGCATCGTCTTCGTATCTCACAACATGGACATCGTTCGCGAGCTGTCCGACCACCTCTTTGTCCTGGACAGCGGCGCCCTGCTGGCTGCAGGCGAGGTCGAGGAAGTGCTCGGCAGGTCGGCGGTCATCGATGCCTACCTTGGCAACTAGCATGGATCCGAATGGAACGATGCTGCTCGAGTTGGTCGGTATATCGGTCCACTACGGCCAGGTGCGCGCTCTCACCGGGGTGTCGCTTGGCGTAAGCAAGGGCGAGATCGTGGCCGTGATGGGTCCGAACGGCGCCGGCAAGTCCACCGTGCTAAAGGCGGTCATGGGACTGGCGCCCGTTGTGGATGGGCATGTCAATTGGCGTCAGCAGCGACTCACCGCGCCGACGCACGAGATCGTGCGAGAAGGCATTGCGTTCGTGCCGCAGGGCCGGCGAGTGTTCACGCATCTGTCCATAGAAGAAAACCTGGAGATGGGCTGCTTGTACCTGAACGACGCGGCTGAGAAGCAGCGACGGCTGGACACGGTTTTGGACCTGTTTCCAGTCCTTCACCAGAAGCGCCGCGACTTCGCCAGCCAGATGTCCGGCGGGCAGCAGCAGATGCTGGCGCTGGGACGTGGGTTGATGGCCGGGCCGGAGGTGCTGCTGCTGGATGAGCCGACGCTGGGGCTGGCGCCGATCGTCGTGAAAGAAGTGTTTCAGAAGGTGGCGGAGATCAGCGAGAAGCTTAATACCACGATCATGGTGGTGGAGCACAACATCAAGGGCGTGCTGGATATCGTGGATCGGGCCTACGTGCTGGACATGGGGCGGGTGGTGCACGACGGCACGCCGGAGTCGATCCAGGAAACCGACATCCTGACGCAGGTGTTCCTCGGAAAGCTCGACACCGGCGAGGACGACGCGTAGCACTCGGGTATCGGGCTTGGGTGCTCGAGGGGAGAGCGTCCGAGCCGTTCACCGCGCGTCAAGATAGGTCGCGAGGTTCTCCAAGAAGGCCGGCCAGCCGGACTCAGCGCCATTGAGGTAGCCGTCCCACTGGTCGCTGTCCGCGCGCAGGCGGTGCTCGACGCGGACCTTGGAAGTCACGGTGGAGTGCTCCTCAACGGTCCATTCGGTGGAGACTGGTGGGCCGTTGGGGATGAATTTTGGGCTTTGGACGACGAAGCGTCGTGGGGGCTGCCAGCTAGCGACGGTGACGGTGTCGGTGTGGGTGGGGGTAAAGGTGAAGGTGATTTGGTTGGGTGTTCCGTTGGGGTTCAGCGCGAAGGTTGTCGGTACGAACCAGGACGAGATCCCTTCGGGGGTGGCGATGGCGGACCAGACCCGGTCGGGTAGGCCGGGGACCTGGACTTCGATCGCTACCGAACGGCGGCCGGAAGGGCCGGCGCGGACGGGCAACGGGCTATTGGAGACCTTTGGGCGCCAGGTCGCCTATTGAGCTTTCGAGCTCGTCGGTATCCCCGAGGCGGACGCGGCTGGCGGTGGGTGGAAGCGGGGTGTCGTACTGGTAGTCGGGGTCGGTTTGCTGGCGTTCCCAGGTGTCCAGCATTTCGCGCCAAGCGCTGCGCAGGGTGCGAGGCACCGGCATGTCGTGGGCGACTTCCTGGTGCAGCTTCTTGAGGTTGTAGCAGGGGACGCCAGCGTACATGTGGTGTTCCAGGTGCCAGTTCATGCGCCAGTAGAGGAACTCAAGGATCGGAATCAGCGTGTTCGAGCGCACGCACTTACGGAAGTCGGGCACGTTGTCCCGCAGGCCGCAGTGTTGGGGCAATCCCACCATGTACACGGCCCAGCCGGCGGTGAACGCGAAGAGTGTAAGCAGAAAGATCCAGATCCACTGGCCCGTCACGATTGAGACGATGACCACCGCTGCGTGAAACGCCAGCTGTGCCCGAGCGAACCAGATCGCCCGCCGATGCTGATCGGGCTGATCCTCGTGCAGCGAGTTCACCCACTCCGAACCGCCCCGGGTGGACGAACCTGAACTTCCCATGGCCGTCCGAATCGTGCTCAAGACCAGCGGAATCAGGCCGCCGCGTCCAAACGTGCGTCCTTTCTGCGTCCAGATGTTCATGGTGAACATCTGGAGCAGAAATGTTCTGCCAGTCCTCGGCTGGATCGGAAGCAAGACTTCGCGATCACCCTCGGGATGCAGGGTGTAGCGGTGGTGGTAGGTGTGGCTGCTGGCGTAGTCGAATACATCCCACCAGCTGAGCAGGCTGAACAGGTAGAGGAAGATCTTGTTGAGGATCTTGGTCCGGAAGACGGAGCCGTGGGCCAGTTCATGCGCGGCGATGCCGCGGAAGAAGGTCCCAACGGTGCCGTGGAGGAATAGCCCGAAGACAACGCCCACCCAGATCTGCTGCAACCAGAAGAAGTAGGTAAGTGCGCCGGTCAAGAGGAAGAGCGCCAGGTGGCCGCCGGCCTGGTACCAACCTTGAAGATCGCTGCGCCGGGAAAGTTCGCGCAGCCTGGCGCCGTCGATTGGGCAGCGATACCACTCGACGCGGAAGTCTTTGCGTACTTCAGCCAGCGGCCGGTAGCTCATGGTTTCTCCTCCCAGGGCCCTCTTATCGGCAAATTCGTCGTGTTCTGCACGGCTATTTCAGACCCTTCGGCGCGAGGTCCCCGATGGAGCTCTCCAGCGCGGTGGACTCATCCTCGCGGACGCGCTGCGCGGTGGCCGGCAGCGGGGTGTCGTACTGGTAGTCGGGGTCGGTTTGCTGGCGTTCCCAGACGTCCAGCATTTCGCGCCAGGCGCTGCGGAGGGTTCGGGGTTCCGGCATGTCGTGGGCGACTTCGTGGTAGAGCTGCTTGAGGTTGTAGCAGGGGACGCCGGCGTACATGTGGTGCTCGAGATGCCAGTTCATACGCCAGTAGAGGAACTCGAGGATCGGAATCAGCGTGTTCGAGCGCACGCACTTGCGGAAGTCGGCAACGTTGTCCCTCAGGCCGCAGTGCTGGGGCATGCTGACCAGGTACGAAGCCAGGTTGGCGATGAATGGAAAGACGCTGACCAGGAAGATCCAGATCCACTGACCGGTCAGGATCGATACCACCCAGACCGTTGCGTGGTAGGCCAACTGGGCGCGGGACCACCAGAGTGAGCGGCGGTACTGATCCGGCTGGTCGTAGTTCAAGGCGTTCCACCACTCCGACTTGGATGTGTCCGGCGAGCCGGGCGTCGATATGGCCGATCGGAACGTGCCAATGATCGTGGGAAAGAGGCCACCGGCTCGGCCGAAGGTTCGGCCCTTCTGCGTCCAGAGGTTGATGGTGCAGATCTGGAGCAGGAAGGTCTTGCCGACGGTGGGTTTGAGGGGAAGCAGAACCTCGCGGTCGCCCTCTGGGTGTAGGGTGTAGCGGTGGTGATAGGTGTGGCTGCTGGCGTAGTCAAAGGAATCGAACCAGCCCAGGAGACCGAAGAAGTACAGGAAGAACTTGTTCAGAAACTTGGTTCGGAAGACCGAGCCGTGGACAAGCTCGTGACTGGCCACACCGCGTAAGAATGATCCCACGGTTCCGTGGAAGTAGAGCCCAATGACGACGCCCACCCAGATCTGCTGCAGCCAGAAGAAGTAGGTGATGGCGCCGGTCAGGAGAAACAGCGCCAGGTGGCCGCCGGCCTGGAACCAGCCCTGGAGGTCGCTGCGGCGTGAGAGCTCGCGCAGCTTGGCGCCCTCGATGGGGCAGCGGTACCACTCGACCCGGAGGTCTTTGCGCACGTCAGCCAGCGGCCGGTAGCTCATGGCCGTTTCTCCCCGCGTTGCCGGATCTTCAAACCCGTCATCATTCGGAGTCGAACGAGGCTAGCACTGTGGTCGGCGGCGGTCGATATGGGCAGGCAAAACACAGGTGTCATTAGCTGCCGGAGATGGACCACTGCGATTGTTCCGAAGGGGTGTCGGGGACGTAGGCGGCGAGTTCGGACTGGTGGGTTTGGATCTTCTCGATGGCGGTGAGGATCTGGTCCATGCCGTCACGGGTGTCGAGGGTTACGCGGGTGGGGAGGGTGACCATTTCCCGGGCGCAGGCGCGTTCGGCGTTGGGGCAGTGCATGGCGGCGTAGTCGACGTCGGGGGCGCCGTTGGCGCGGGGCCAGACGCGGGTGAGTTCACCGTCGACGTCCGTGAACAGGTCGGCATGGTGCATGGGGCGGTGGTATTCGGTTTGGCAGGGGATGCCCTCGGCGTTGAGGGCCTTGACGAAGAGTTCGCGGGAGAGGCCGCCGAAAGCTTGGGCGTCGTAGCGCAGGACGAATAGGTGGTTGGCGGCGCGGGTGGCGAAGGGGTCCTGGCGGCGGGGGGTGACGCCTTCGATGTCGTCGAGCAGGGAGGCGAGGTAGCGGCCGTTGGCGTCGCGGCGGGCGGTCTGCTCGTCGAGGCGTTGGAGCTGCGGCAGGCCGAGGACGGCGTGGACGGGGTGGAGGCGGCGGTTGCCGGACGAATAGGGGAAGAACTCGTCGGTGGCCGGGCGGGTTTCGCGGGCGCCGGTGAGTTCGCGGCGGCGTTGGCGGCGGGGGTGGTTGAGTTCGCCGTAGCCGCTGGCGCGTTCGTGGATGACGGGGTCGTTGGTGATCAGGACACCGCCGCCTCCGGCGGAGAGGTTCTTGCCGCTGCCGCAGCTGAAGCAGCCGGCGTCGCCGATGGAGCCGAGGCCGCGGTGGTTCCAGGTGCCGCCGTGGGCGTGGGAGACGTCCTCGACGATCGCGTGGCCGTGGCGTTGGGCGATGTCGAGGATGGGCTGCATGTCGCAGCTGACGCCGCCGAAGTGGACGGTCATGATGGCGCCGGTGCGGGGGGTGATGGCGGACTGGATGGCGGCGGGGGCGATGTTGTAGGTGTCGGGATCGATGTCGGCAAAGATGGGAACGAGGCCGGCGTTGAGGATGGCGGAGATGCTGGCGAAGAAGGTGATCGGCGAAACGATGACCTCGGCGCCGCGGTCGAGGCGGAGGGCCTGGAGGGCGAGCTCGAGGGCGCTGGTGCCGCTGTTGACGCCGATGCCGTAGCGGGCGCCGTGGGCGGCGGCGAAGGCTTGTTCGAACTCGATGACGGGGTCGTCGTCGGAGCGGTCGCCGGCGCGGAGGCGGCCGGCGAGGGCGGCGATGTCCGGCTCGGGGAATACGGGCCAGGCGGGGAAAGGCTGGGTGCGGACGGGGGTGCCGCCGGTGAGCGCGAGGGCTGGCATGTCAGGACCGACTTTCGGGGGTGACGGTCGACCTGGGTGAAAGCGTACATGGGCGGCGGCGGGTTGGTGGAATTGGGGCGCCTCGCGCGCAGTAAGAGTTTTTTCTAAAAAGGGACCAACCCCTTTGTTGCACCCAGATTTTTCAGACGGGGCCGCGCGGCGGTGTGAGCCGTGACCATGCGGCGCAGCCAGTGTCTTGCGGGCTACGCGGGCACAGGCGGCTCGTCGCCGGATTGTAGCTGATGCAACCCCCGTACCCCCTAGTTGTTGAACCCCAGCCCTGTGACGCGACTGACGCGAGGCAGGGGGTGTTCACTGACGTTCAACAACTAGGGGGTACGGGGGTTTACATGCCGAAAGGTGTAGACAATGACTGATGAGCGCGGTAGTGTTGGGTACCCATTGCCCAAGGGATTCGAGATGCAGAAAGTTCTATTGGTTAGCCCGCAGATGGTTAAGGCTGTGCGGGTTCGCTGCGAGTGTGGTACGGAAACGATATTTAGCTTTGATGGCAGAAGTTTTGAGTTTCCTCGTAAGTGTGCCTACTGTCCCGAAGAATATACAATGCATCAGGACGGCTCAGCTTTTGTCCCTGAAGCGTCATTAGAGTTCCATTTGCGGAAAATTCGCGAGCTTGCAGAAAATCGACCAATTGATATTTTCATGGAAATCGAAGTCGAAAACGGCTAGGAGGGTGGTATGAGACTGAGCGACAGTGCCAATCAGGGACTCGTTTCTAACATTGAAGCCAAACTTGCCGAAGATGGTTGGGCAAGACTTCAAAAGTCTGTTCCGTATCCTGGTGACAACACAGGGAGCGTAGTATTTTTCAAACCGCTTTTCGGCTTAGCTTTCGGCAAGCAAATCCCGCTGTTTTATATCACGAGGACGGTAACGTTCAGTGATCCAGGCATTGTCAAGGAAAGTCGAGGTCTATCTAAGTGGGCAATGGCTGGCTTTGCTTTTTTCTCAATTGTCTTACCCGCAGTAGGGGTGGTTGTCCCAAGCCTGCTTACTTCTTGCTAATAGTGTAAATGCAAGAAAGGGCGGACCAGTTGGCATCCGCCCCCTTTTGCTGAATGGCTTTATCAGGTTTTGTCTTTTGGTGGGTTCGGGTCATTGCCATAGCTGCTTCGCTCACGGATTTGACCCTGCCGATTGTGGACAAGGAGCTCCGACTGGTTGTTCTGAGCGATTTCGCGCCCAGCGTCAATCGCCTCTTGCTGAGTGTCGTGAACTGACGTAGCACGTTCGTTGCCTGCGCCCACCACAGCCCAGCCGTCGTCATGCGGAACGACGTGCTGATTTTTCTTTGGCATGATTTTCCTTTCTATGCGCTAGCGACTCTACCAGCCGCGTGGTGTGCCTACCTCGTTAACGTAACACACCTTTCGGGAAGGGCAAGGGGTGTCGCACTACTTGACAGGCATACCGGACAGCGTTCTATGTTAATGGACAGCGCCCGAACTGGCGGGTCCACTCTTCCCCGAGTGCCTTACCAGCCCGCCATCGGGCGCTGACCTTGAATCCTTAACGATTCTGCGCTGTCTGTCAAGTCAGGTACACTGTGCATGACCTTGGCGTGTGCCACTGCAACCCTGAACGGATACAGTGATGAGCGATGAGATGTGTAACGAAAAGCCTGAATCCGTAGACTTCGCAAAGCTGACAATCAAGAGTCGAACATACAGTGGCGGTCGCACCGTCCTTGACGCTCTTTTGGGCAATGCACTTCGAGGTGGGTGGACTGACACAAACCCACGGCTGTTTGAAGTTGTGGGTGCCAACCCGCATGACGGGAAGTTGCGTTTTCGCTTTTTCGGTGTATTTCATCGTGGAGAACAGGACGTGTTGTTGTTCCAAGAAGACACGAGATATGAAATTGTTGATTACGCTGGCCTTGGTAGAGCACCCACTGAAGAAGAGCTAGATTGTTTCAGGCTGCATTGTGCGGAAGCCGACATTGAAATAGAAAACGGATAGAAAAAGGCGGGTTATTGCTGACCCGCCTTCGTCATTCACTTTTTTCTGTGTTTTCAGGGATCGGCGGCAGCGCGTCCGGTGGGGTGTTCAGGATTGCGGTCAGGAAACTGTCGAACGCTTCCTGACTGACGGGTTCCTGGTCCTCGTCGGGTTTGCCCTTTGCTGGCTCGCTTGCTGGTTTGCGGGATTCCTGTTCTTCGTCCTCGCAGGACGGGTCGTCGCCCATTCGTCAAGTCCTCGTAGGAGAGGCGTGTGCCATTGACGTGGCGCAAGAATACATCAATCCGATCTCCTTCCGGTAGGAATCTTACGTTCCAGCGAAGCTCGAACTCCCTGAGATACAGGTCAAAGTGTTCGTGTGACCACAGGTGGTAGATGCCCTTGTGTGCTCGCTTCACGAGTGCCCAAAACGATTCAATGCTGTTGGTATGGCAATCACCATCGACGTATTCGCCAACGCTGTGGTTCACCTTGCGATGCGTGTACCCCTTCATCTTCCTGTATGACGGGAGATCGTCAGTGTAGACACGAGAGCCACGGTGGACTCGCTTATTGATGAATCCCTGTAGCACGGCACGGTCACGGTTGGGGACACGCTCAGTAACGACTGAGCCATCACGCTCCACGGCTCCAACGACAACCTGAAAGCCATCAACCCAATTCGGGTACTTCTTGTTGGCGTGTCGGTTCTTGTTTCTCCCACCGACATACGCTTCATCGACTTCCACCACACCACGCAGGATTTCCACGGCCATGTTGTCCGCCACATGACGTAAGCGGGATAGCATAAACCATGCGGTCTGCTGCTTCACTCCGATCTCACGTGCCAGTTGGTGGGACGATACACCTTTCCTGTTACTCATAAACAGGAAGATGGCAACGAACCACTTACGCAACGGCAATCGGCTCTCTTCAAAGATCGTGTCCTTGCGCACACTAAAGAAGGAGCGGCAGTAGGCACACTTGAATCTGTTGGTGATCCGGTAGGCTCGCCCAATGGTTCCACACTCAGGGCAAACCGGACCATTCGGCCAACGTAAGCGGGCAAGGTGCTCAACACATGCCTGCTCATTGGGAAAGACCTCCATGACATCATAGAGGCTACGGACTCGTGAAGTCGGAGAGCTAGTGTTCATTTAGCTGCCCCATGTTCGCGAATGTCTTATTTTATCATATATGAATTACTGTATCAATTTTATAAGATTAACTTAATCGTTCTACAATCAAATACACAAGTGCAATCAACAGGGCGAAAATGATACCAGTACAGAAGAGCAAAATGAAAACGTTTTCAGCGAAATCAATTATCTTCTTCATTGAGTCGTCAAATGTGCTAGGGTGCGGTGGGCCTGCCGGACCATGTTCTCCCACCTACTGAGCTTGACCGGCAGGCTCAACTTTATTTCTTCGACCTGTCAGGCAAACCTGCGGCAGCAATGAGAGCAATTAAACTAAAGAGAAGTCCGCCAATGAACCACAAACCGTAACTGTGGCCTTTATGGCTTGCAACATGCGCCGTATAGAATGCTGTTGCGATCCATGAAACAAAAAGCCACAAGACAGGTAAAGCAAGGCCAGAAAGCAATAGCGCCTCCATTGAATCCTCCGTATGTGACGGTGTACTACACCCGACTGGCACCAAAGTGAAGGGACTGCCCTGCTAGTGAAAACAGGGCAGTCCCTTTGTATTAGCTGCCGACTCGTTCAATGATCCACGAGTCGTCGCCCTGGTTCAATGCAACAAACGTAATGCGTACGCCGCCCAACGTTGAGTTGACCATCCGAATTCCGGTACGAGCCTGGATGAACGCGAATCGTCCATGTCCTGAACTCAATACCGTGAACGCCAAATCCGTGCCTGGATATGTACAGCGTCCACCCGCACGAAGCACAAGACCAACCGTGCAATCGCCAGTGGTTGCTACGGGTGGTGCAGGCGCAGCCGGTGCGGTCGGGGCTGGTGGCGGTGCAGGTGGGGCAGTCGGCGCTGCTGGTGGTGTCGGCGGGACAACTGGTGCGTCTACGGCGTCTCCACCGATAGCCCAGGCGAATACTGAACGCACGTCATCACGATGATCGTTTTGGCATGCTTGCTCGGCTTGATCCCCGAAGACCCGCTGATAAATGCCCACGTTGTTGTCGTTACCTAAATGGGCTTCAACAATGTCGTTGAGTTCAACGCACGTTGTAGGCCATTGAGCCAGAGCCATTGGTGTGACTACAAACATAGCCACGAGTGCGACAAGAAGACCAATGACTTTGCGCTGCATGTGCGCATCCTCGAAGAGAAGGGTGTCGGACCACAGCACACTTTGACACACCCGTCCAACCTGTGTTAAGATTGGGGATTAACCCACAAGGGTAATGACCCAATGTTTGCCCGACTGATTAAGCGTCTTATTGTTGGATTAATGCCCAGCCACTATCACTGCGATCATTGCGGGGCTATCTTTTCATCGCAGCAAGAAGTCTATACTCACGATCTAAAGACGCATCGCTAGATCGGTTTGGGTGGGATTGGTACTCGGCAATCTCATGCAGTCGATGAGCAATGGCTGCTTGCAGATTGCCACCCCTATTGAGTGTGCGCCTCATCAAGAGAAGGACCGACGCCGTAGCTTTGTCCTCATCAGTTGGTGTTGGTGGTTTCCAAGGTGGATCACTGACCATTCGACCTGTCGTAACTTTCGGATTCATTTGTAACCCCTTTCAGGTTGTGTAGCCCGCCCCCAAGAGCGGGGGCGGGCTTTTGCTTTCCTACCCTATCGGTCGTGATCCTAACCCGATCACACGACCATCATCACACTTTGCCTTGTTTTCCCATACCCGCCCGACCACATTAGACTGCCATGTCCAGACTTCCCCATGTGTGTAGGTGTTGCCGGTCTCCTTGTGCTTGCAGTCCTTTTTCGGTTCAGGGGTAGGTTCCGGCTCAGGTGTTTTCTCTGGCTCAGGTTGCGGGTCCGTATTCACAGCAACCGATGATTCATTGCCGGTATTCGGCTGTTGCGGTGAGCCTGGGTCCTGCTTGTTGTTGGTAGGCGTACTTTCTGACCGCACGTCCTGACTTGTCGTCGGGGCATTCACTGGCTGGGACTGACTGTGGCTATGCCCTTCAAGGTCGGCCACACGTCGCTCTAGTGAGGCGATCTTTGCGGCGTTGTCGCCGGTCCAGTTCCAGTTCTCGACCAGGGTGTCACGGACCTCAACTGAAAAGGCTCGCGCCCAGGGCCGGACATTGCCGTCTTCATAGACCGTGACCTCACCCTTACTGGCAAGGGTTGATACCGAGAAACCAACCACAAGCAGAACAGCAGCACCGATTCCTGCAATCCGCTTCATCATGGCTGCTTCAGCTTAATCACTGTCACTTCATGCTCTTCTTGCTTACGCCGCTCCTGAATCTCCGACAATCGCTCTCTGTTTCGTTGTCGCTGTCCTTTGGGCACGTATTGATCAATTGGGCTTTGAACAGGTGATCGACGCCTTGGTGGGCTTCCCTGCTCTGCACGAATACGCTGTCGTGCCTCAGCAGCCGATGGAGCATGAGCACCTGCATACTGTGCACGTGGGCGTGCTGGGGCCAGCGCCAAGGGGATGAAAGCAAAGACGCCTAGCAGTAGCCCTAAGAAAAACCAACTACCTGCGCTTCTACCTCGTTCACTGGCGACCCAGGCGCAGAGCACACCCATAATCGCAGCGAAAACAAAATAGGTAATGAGAAACTGTAGAGCGAACGACGTGTCGTTCATGTGCCAAGGTTGACCTTTCAGTTTGTGTTGGTTGGGACACTAGCGGCTACGACGACCTATTTGTTTGCGTCGTTCAGCGACTCGCTGTGCCTCGGTGTCCACGCTGTTACCTGCGCGCTCTCGACGAGCAGCACGATCTTTCTTTTCCTGCTCGATGGCATCAAGCTCCCGCCGATGCCGCTCTTGGATAAGTTCTTGCTCCAACGCTCGTTCTTTGTATTGCTCATCGACTTCATCCCGAATTTCTTCGGGCACTTCCCGCATGGACTTGTCTAAAAATTCAAGCCGATACGAGCCGACTTCAGCCAAACCCTTCGCCAGATTGATGACACGCTGCTGCGCTTCTTCAGCCGCCATAGCAACTTCAGAACGCAGATCGTCAATATGGACCGTGCCATATTGGGTATCAATTGCCATCAGCAGACAAAGGTGAAAGTCACGATCTGTGTAGTCCTGATATTCGTTCTGTCGGATTGCTTGCTTTAATAATCTGGCGATCTCGGCGTTGGCATTGTCAGACTCGATAGCGGTTTCGTATGAAGCGATACGCCTTACTCCTTTAACGGTAGCGGCCCTTCCAGGAACCGCTGAACCACGACCCATTGCCCTACGGGTAGGTATCCAGCGACCACAGAAGGGCCGCTGGG
>JAJEGF010000086.1 GCA_022820025.1 Chloroflexota bacterium | reverse complement strand
ATATGCAGACGTCTGCGAAGGCGCGTCCACTCTTTCTCCCTCTCCCCGTGGGAGAGGGTCGGGGTGAGGGTCTTCCGCGCACCCAGCCCCGGGATATGCAGAGGTCTGCGAAGGCGCGTCCACTCTTTCTCCCTCTCCCCGTGGGAGAGGGTCGGGGTGAGGGTCTTCCGCGCACCAAACCCCACGACCACCTGAATCGCTGGCCGCACCCATCACTCCCCGGCATCCCTCGCTCACTCCTTCCGCATGGATGAGCCTCTTCCGGGCGCCCCCCCGGCCACGCCAAAATCCCTCAAAGGCGTCACCATCGCCCGCGGCCTCCTCGCCCGCGCCGGCCAAATCGTCCGGGACGTCGCCCCAACCGGCCGAGTCTTCCTCTGCGCCGACACCGTCGTCATGGACCTCCTGGGCGATCGCGTCGCCAAAGCCCTCACCGACTCAGGCCTCCAGGTCCGCCCCCACACCTTTGAACCCGGCGAGGAGAGCAAATCCCTCCAGGTCGCCGCCGACCTCTACGACTGGCTCGCCGCCGAACGCGCCGAACGCCGCGAGCCCCTCATCGCCCTCGGCGGCGGAGTCGCCGGCGACCTTGTCGGCTTCGTCGCCGCCACCTACGCCCGCGGCATTCCGCTCGTCCAGATCCCCACCACCCTGCTCGCCCAGATCGACAGCAGCATCGGCGGCAAAGTCGCCGTTGATTTGCCCGCCGGCAAAAACCTCGTCGGCGCCTTCTACCCCGCCCACCGCGTCATCATCGACCCCGACGCCCTCGCCACCCTGCCGCGCGCTCAGCTCATCGCCGACTACGCCGAAGTCATCAAAACCGCCGTCATCTTCGATTCCGACCTCTTCGACCTCATCGAAGCCTCAACCCACAAGCTCAACGATCCCGAATTGCTCGCCCAACTCGTCGAACGCTGCGTCCGCTGGAAAGCCAAAGTCGTCGACGAAGATCCCGAGGACCGCGGCATCCGCGCCATCCTCAACTACGGCCACACCATCGCCCACGCCATCGAAACCGTCGCCGGCTACGGCGCCTATCGCCACGGCGAAGCCGTCGCCATCGGCATGGTCGGCGCCGGCCGCCTCGCCGCCCAAACCGGCCACTGGACCCAATCCGAAGCCAACCGCCAGAACACCCTCCTCACCGCCATCGGCCTCCCCACCACGTTCACTGGCATCCAACCTGCCCACGTCCTCGACGCCATGCTCCGCGACAAAAAAGTCCAAAACGGCGTCATCCGCTGGGTCCTCCCCACCACCCTCGGCCACGCCACCGTCAACGTCCAAATCAACCCACCCCTCGTCACCACCGTCGTCCACACCCTCGCCATCCCCTCCGCCATCCCGGCGTCTTCGGCCGGGACCCAGCAGCAACCCTCCGAGTAAGCACTCCCAAGCCACCCCTGGCAACCACCCCGACCAAGACCTCCCAACCTCCGACTCCGCCTCTCAACGCTCCCTCCTCTCACCTCACTCCTTCCTCACCCCAGGTTCGTGGTGAGCCGACCCGGAGTTCTTCGGAGGCTCGTGTCGAACCACATGTCCCCAGCACCCAAACTCCCCAGTCCCTCCTGCTAAAATCCCCTTGTCCCTGCAAGATCGGTGGCCTCAAGTGGCCGGGCCAATCCCCCGAACGGGGATTGCGCAGAGAGCGTGGGATGGGCGGTTCGACGCAGCGCGCAATTGCCTGTACGGCGCGGCATTGACCCAACACTGTCGGCCGCCGCATCAGTCGAAGGTCTGACCCTCATCGACATCATCCTCGTTCAGTTAGCCATCGTCTTCCTGCCCGGATTGATCTGGGCGCAAATCGACGCGCGTTACGCGGCAAAGGAAAAGCCAGGACAGGCTGAGTTCATCATTCGGGCGTTTCTGTTTGGTGTCTCAACATATGCAATAGTTTATGTAGGCTACAGATTGTCCGGCCAGACCTTTTCTGCCTTGAGCGTTGAAGCCTCTGGTCCAACGAGACTATTGTTGGACGACTTCGTGGATGAGATACTGGTATCAGTTGTGGTCGCATTCGTTTTGGCCATTGTATGGCTGTACGCAGCAACCTATAAGATCCTGGCCCGATTACTCATCAGGACTCGAGCAACTAAGAGATACGGAGATGAGGATGTCTGGGACTTTACATTCAACTCGTCTCAAGAAGAGATCGAATATGTGCATGTTCGTGACTTCAATAAAGGCGTTACCTATGCAGGTTGGGTGCGCGCGTTTTCTGAAACCGGTAAGTCACGCGAGCTTCTGCTCAGAGATGTTATAATGTTAGATAGCCAAGGAGGCAATCCTACCGAGGTTCCACTTTTATACCTTGAGCGGGATGGAACAGACATTCATATCGAGTTCCCGTTCCGCCGCTCATCTCCTGGTGGGGAAAGGAGGCGCGACAATGGCGAGCAAAGATAAGTCGTCGCCGGCGATCAAGGGATATGTCTTCGAAGGTGGACTGACCCGGAAAGGGGGCCTGAACCCGGCTCAGTCGACCATCACCGAGCGCCCGCCTCTGCCCCCGCCCTTCGGCGGCACTGGCGGCGCCCGTCCTGCCACGTCGTCGGGCCAGCAGAGCGAAGGCGAAGCATCAAAGCCCGACGGGAGTGCTTCGGACTAGGCTCTGCCATCAGACGAGGGGTTGCGGCGCGGATGACCGGCTCGGTCGGACGCACCCCTGGGCGCGATGGGTGAAGGTAGAACCCCGTGATTTCCGTGCTTTCCAAGCCCGCCGATCAGATTGACGCTGCCGATATTCAGGAGCTGATCGATTCACAGGTTCCCGAAGGCGACCAGATTGAGTTCAAAGAGGCGCTGTCCACAAAGCACGGATCGCCAGATCGATGGGAGACGAGTGCCGGAAAGATCGGTGACAGGGCAAGGAACGAGATTCTTGAAGAGGCTGTGGCATTCGCCAATGCGTATGGTGGCGCTCTGGTCCTCGGGATCGCCGAATCGAAGACCAAGCCGGCAGTAGCCGACAGGAAAACGCCGGTTCCACGTTGCATAGACTTGGCCGAGCGCCTGAAGCTGGTGTTTCGTGACAGCGTCGATCCTCAGATTCCCAGCCTTGAAATCCTTGCTGTTCCCATCGACGGCGATAGAGGATTCGTCATCATCCGCGTCGGAAAATCTCGGATGGCCCCGCACCGCGTCGAGCCGACTGGTAGATGCACAGTTCGACGATCCGACAGGTGTGAGCCAATGAGCATGCGAGAGATACAGGATCTGACTTTGAACACTCGACGGGCGATGGACGCCCTGGAGCATCGACTTTCGCAACGGTCCAAAGGATATCTACGGGAATTTGGCCGTCTTAGCACCCCTGACGAGGCATTTGGAGTTCGCGCTACTGTCCTTCCAGTTGGCAATGAAATCATGTTTGAACGAGTCTTTGGAATAAGTGATCTGTATCGACCGCCATTCCAGATTTCGTGGCTGAACAACACTTCGACCATCGCTGGCAAGCACCCAAGTTCTTGGCGTCCAATACTCAGAGGAGCCAGATCGGACTCAGGCCTGCACGAGGAATGGACCGTTCAGGCGGAGGATTGGTCACGATACTACTATGAAGAAGTTCACTCTGATGGCTTGGTTGAGGTCGTTGAACTGTCCTGTTCTGACACGCTAAATACATGGCGTGTTATCACTGTGGCAGCATCTGTGTTGATATGGGCGGATGCAATCAGAAAGGCAGCAGCGACGCCAAGTTGTGAGTATGCTTTAGATGTAGAAATATTCGCGAATGGCAGGCAATTGTCGCTTGCGGGAGGTTCGAGCCATAGGAACTTCCACGGCGTATTCCAAGGTGAACGGTTTGGACGGTTGCAAAAAGGGCTTACGAGCTTTCCTCGATATTCTCTGTCAGAGTCTGGTGACATCCCTAAGGTGGCAGCACTATTCGAGCAAGACCTATGGGATGCAATTGGTAAGGATGTGAAACGGATATCTTGTAGGCTCGAACGCCATGATGATGTGATCGGACTGGCATTCGAGTATGAGGATCAGTCCTGACTAGACAAATTCAACTCTAGAAGTCCGGTGAGGATCCCGTCGTCGTCAATGTGATTGGTCCACCCGTACGCCTCCGCCACCGCCCCATCCAGCGCCCCATGCGCATCCACCAACCACCGCGGCCGCTCGTTATACAGATTCGTCAGCGTCCGCCGCCGCAATTCCCGGACCGGAGCGGCCTTGGTCGGCACAGCTCGTTTCGGATATCCCGCCACCGGTTCCTCCACCCACTCCACCCACTCCTGCGGATTCAACCACCGGTCACGAAGTTCCACGAGACGCCGCGCGGCCTCGGCAATGGCAACGGCCCGAGGATCGTCGGCGTAATCGGCGGCGGGAATGTCGGGCGTCAGCCCTTCGGGGAACGGAAAGGTCTGGAAGGTCGTGGTCGGCGTGTAGCGCGGGTCGTTGCCTTTCCCCAGCCAGGTGCCCAACCGCAGCGACCAGAGTTCATGAAAGCGGCTGTGCAGGATGCCGAACATGGTGTCGTCGTCGCGGGCAAGCACGATCAGTTGATGGTCGGGACAGACACGCGTATCTAGCCAGACGAACAGTCGGTGCTTGGCGACCATTGGAGTCACGATGCATCGGCTGAGACCGTCGAGTTCCTGCCACATACCCGGTCTAGGCTCCACGTGTCGCCACCAGTTGCGCCGATAGGCGTCGCGCCGATTCCGTTGGCGCATCGGATAGACGTGCTCTCTAATCCACTGGTACGGCGCTTCGTACAGGGCGGCATCGCTCTCTGACATGGCCCAGCCAAAGTCAACAATCCACTTCCCGCTGGGTCGCCGCGTCAGGTCCATCCCGTTGACCCACGGCTTGAGCACGTCGGCGTTCGGCCGTCCGTTCGGGTTGGCCGGTAGCTGCAACCACTCCCGCGCCTGGTCGCCCGAAATATCGAACGGTCCGCCCTTCGTGTCGCCCATGAAAGCAACGCTGGAGTTCTGCGGCAGCCGGACGGCCTGCGTCAGGTCGACGCTCACGCCGGTGAGATCGGCATTGATCCGCGGCGCGTCCTCGCCATTCAGTTGCGTCGGCAGCCCGGTTTCCTTGCCGGCAAAGCAGACCAGCGACACCCGCACGGCCGCCCCATCCACCACCCACGGCTCGTCCGACCACGCGTCGTAGATCGCGCCTCGCTCAACGATTCCATCCAGCACCGACCGGTTGCGCCCGCCGCGGATGGAATTGGTGCCAACGAGGCCAGCGCGCGCCAACTCTCCGCCGGTGACCAGCCGCTCGGCCTTGTCGAACCAATGGCACACCAGGTCGGCGTCGCCGTGAATCCGCTCGCCGTAGAGCCGCTGTAGACCCTCTACGTACTCATCGCCCAGCACCCCGCGCAGCAGCTTTCCGCCCAGAAACGGCGGATTCCCGATCACCACATCCGCCTCCGGCCACTCCGGCTCCTTGCCGTCGTCTGTCAGCACCGCGTCCCGGCACTCGATCGTGTCCAGAGGCTTCAGAATCGGGTCGCGCGCCTCGCGGAAGCCATGCCGCCGCATCCACTGGATCTCGCCTATCCACACCGACACCCGCGCCAGTTCCGCCGCGTAGGGGTTCAGCTCGATCCCCTTCACGTTCGCCGGACCAACGGCGGGGAAGGGCGGTTGCAGCCCCAGCGTCTGCGCCTCCACCCGCACCAGGTGCTCCAGGTCCTTCAGCGCGTGCAGCGCCAGGTACAGGAAATTGCCCGCCCCGCAGGCCGGGTCCAGCACCCGGAATTCAGCCAGCCGCTCCAGGAATTCGCGCAACTGGCGCTCCGCGCGCTGCCGGCGGCGGCTGGCCGTTTGCGTCGTCTTGGCCGTGCTAGCCCGCTCAAGTTGCGCGCTTAGCTCCTCCCTGGTCGCCGCCCACTCCGCCAGCCACGGCCGCACGATCACCGGCTCCACGATCTGCATGATCTTGTCGCGGTCCGTGTAGTGCGCGCCCAGTTGCGAGCGCTTGTCCGGGTCCAGCCCCCGCTCGAACAGGGTGCCCAGGATCGACGGGTCGATCTCCGACCAGTCCAGCCCCGCCGCTTCCCGCACCGCGTTCACCTGCGGCCGGTCCAGCGGCAACGCGGTGTCGTCGTCGAACAACCCGCCGTTGAACCAGGCCACCTCCTCGAACCCGACCATGCCGCCGTCCTGCATGGCCGCGAATAGGGTGCGCGCCAGTTGCTCGAATTGCTCGGGCCGCAGCCGCGCCTGGTCCAGCATCCGCCGGAACATCTGCTCCGGCAGCAACCCCACGTCCTCGGCAAACATGCAGAACACCAGCCGGTTCACGAAGTGCGCCACGACCTGCGGCTCGTGCCCGCCATCCCGCAACCCCTGCGCCAGTTCGGCGAACGTGGCTGCCGCCTGCTCAGTCAACGCCTGCCGCGTCTGTTCCGGCCGCAGCCTTTCCGGGTCGCTGAACGCCCACTTCAGCAGGTTCCGCGTGCCCGGATCGTCCAGCTCGTACAGCGTGAACTCGTGGACCGTGCTGACGCTGTTCGTCCAATTTGTGTGAATCCGGAAGCGCCGCGTGTCCGAGACGATCAGCAGCGGCGGGTACTCCAGCGCCAGCGCATACTGCCGCAGCTGTTGAAACGCCGCATCCAGGTCCTTCCCCTGCGACTTGTACTCCCAGGCGAAATGCCCCCGCTTCCACACGTCCGCCCAGCCGCCGCCCCCGCTATCCTTCCGCGCCCCCCGCTCGAAGCAGAACTCATCCCCGTCAGGGTCGGCTTCCACCGGCGTCCGCTCGCCCAACAGCCGGCACAGATCGATGAAGTGCTCCTGCGCCACCGCCCGCTCATTCAGCGTCACCGCCCGCCACTTATCGATAAACGCCCCAGCCGTCATCCCGTCAGCCAAGACCATTCCTCACAGCGGTAGCAGGGCACGGTGCCGCCCACATTCTGCCCACCCCCTGCCCTCGGCGCCCGAGTTCCCCGCCGTCGGCATCCCTTCCGGGTGTAGGGGCCGGTTTCTAACCGGCCTCTTCCGGGCAACCACCCCCAGCCCACACCACCCCCCAAGGCCAATCGTCGGCCCCACCCCGTCGTGGTACCGTCTAAACCACTCGGGCGGCGGGTAATCAGTCCCACACCTAGGAGCCGCCCATGACCCCCGAACTCATCGGCATCCTCGCCGTCGGCGCCACCATCATCGGCCTGCTACTCACGTTTTGGAGTGACGCACGCGCCGACATAAAGAAACTCCGCGCCGAATTCAGAGCCGAGTTGGCGGATCTTCGCAAGGACGTCCAGGCCCTGACCGAGCGCGTGTCCCGCCTCGAAGGACGCGTATCTCGCCTCGAAGAACGCATGTCCCGCCTCGAAGGCGTCATCGAAGGCTTCTTCACAGGACGCCGTGCCCGCGACCGCCACGACGACGCCGCCTGACCGCCCCCAGCGCTCAGCGCCCTCGCCGGTGCGGCGGCTCTTGCCCCCTCTCCCCGTGGGAGAGGGTTGGGGTGAGGGTCTTCCGGGCAACCAATGAAGAGTCACCCAAGGGTCTCTAACCGAGGCGAGACAGGTGCCGGTTTTTTCCATCAACCATTGATTCCCAGAAGTGCCCTTCACCCCGGCCCCTGCTACGGTGTCAACCACAGGGCGGACTCAGTACACCTGCGCACGAGGAGCCGCCCATGACCCCCGAACTCATCGGCATCCTCGCCGTCGGCGCCACCTTGATCGGCATTGGTGCCACGATGATCGGCCTCCTGCTCACGTTCCGCCGCGACGCGCGCGCCGACAACCTGGCCTTGCGCGCCGAATTCCGCGCCGACAACCAGCGTCTGCGCGACGAATTCAATGCCGGCTTGGCTGAAGTCCGCAGCGGCCTGGCCGACGTGCGCAAGGACGTGCAGGCCCTGACCGAGCGCGTGTTTCGACTCGAAGGACGCATGTCCCGCCTTGAAGGCGCCATCGAGGGCTTCTTGGCCGGACGCCGCGACCGCGCCCGCCACGACGACGCCGCCTGACCAACCCCAGCACTGAGCGCCTCAAAGATGCAGCCGCTCTTCCTCCCTCTCCCCGTGGAGACCTTTGCATAACGTTTCTCGTCTGCTAATGCGCGGCCGCTCTTGCTCCCTCTCCCCGTGGGAGAGGGTTGGGGTGAGG
>JAJEGF010000054.1 GCA_022820025.1 Chloroflexota bacterium | reverse complement strand
CCCAGGCCCCACCCGCCACCGAGGCCCCCGTGCCCCAGGTCGCCGCCGGCCCCATGGCCCCGCTCTTCACCCTCCCCAGCGCCCGCGGCGGCGAAATCAGCCTCGCCAGCTTCCAGGGCAATAAGAACGTCGTCCTCGTCTTTTACCGCGCCTTCTGGTGAGGGGTCTGTCGCACGCAACTCGTGGAGTTGCAGAACAACTACGAGCAGATCGCCGGGCAGAATGCTGAAGTCGTCGCCCTCAGCACCGACAACCTCGAAGGCGCCAAGTGGGCCATCGACAGCCTCGGCGTCCCCTTTCAGGTCCTTTACGACGTCAGTACGGAGGTTCCCAAGGCCTATGAGGTCTGGAACCTATACGGCGATAATCTCGCCACCGGCTCGGCCTTCCTGATCGACACCAACGGCATCGTCCGCTGGTCCCAGGTCTACTCCGGCATTTACGACCTCATCACCGCCGACGCCATCATCGAGGCCCTCAAAACCCTCTAGCCCCCAGCGTCCGTAGAGTTGCGGCGGCGGCGCGTTCTCCCTCTCCCCGTGGTGACCCATCCAAGCGCCTCTCGACCTCAAGGGTGCGTCCGTCCTTACTCCCTCTCCTGGGAGACCTTGGCAAAAAGTCCCTCGTCCTTCGAGGTGCGGCCCCTCTTCCTCCCTCTCCCCCGTGGGAGAGGGTCGGGGTGAGAGTCTTCCGCGCACCCAACGCCCCAGGGACCAAGACAGTTGGAGGCCGCGGTTCTTCACCCTCTCCGAGGGGAGAGGCAGATTCGGGCGTCTTCGGCCGAAATCGGTGAGGGGTCTTCCGCGCAACCATGCCGGGGTTACGCCAAGCTCTCGCTAAGGAGACGCCGTCCTATTCCCTCTCCCTGGCAGGGAGAGGGCCAGGGTGAGGGTCGAAAGCCCGGAGTCGCTCCCAAGCCCCGAGCCAACCACGCCGCCGCCCTCGCCGCCGCCGTTCTTCCTCTCTGCTGCGGGTTAGACAAGGGGGCTACCGGGCACCCAGCCACGGGTTACGCAAGGGTCTCCTGTGGGAGAGGGCTGGGGTGAGGGTCTTCCGCGCACCCAACGTCCCAGGGACCAAGACAGCTGGAGGCCGCGGTTCTTCACCCTCTCCGAGGGGAGAGGCAGATTCGGGCGTCTTCGGCCGAAATCGGTGAGGGTCTTCCGCGCAACCAA
Source organism: Chloroflexota bacterium (assembly GCA_022820025.1). Lineage (GTDB taxonomy): Bacteria > Chloroflexota > UBA11872 > UBA11872 > UBA11872 > UBA11872. The sequence continues at coordinate 17,583 of JAJEGF010000054.1, read as the reverse complement.
GCCAGGGTTACGCAAAGCTCTCCCTCTTGCGAGACCTTGGCAAAAAGTCCCTCGTCCTTCGAGGTGCGGCCCCTCTTGCTCCCTCTCCCCGTGGGAGAGGGCTGGGGTGAGGGTCTTCCGCGCAACCACGCCAAGGTTTCGCAAAGGTCTCATGGGAGAGGCTGAACCTGTCCTGAGCTTGTCGAAGCGGCCCACCCGCCTCTCACTCCCCGCTCCTCTTCCTCACTCCCTCCCCGGAACAAACATCCCATGCGGCTGCCCAACCACCAGCCCGCCGTCCCGGCTGAACCCCTCCGGCCGATCCGCAAGCTCCTCCGCCAGCCGAATTCGCCAGGGCGCAAGACTCGCTTCTGAAGCCAAATCCCGCTCCTCGTTCGGATCGTCCACCACGTCAAACAAATGCTCCTCGCCCGTCTGGCTGAACCAGATGTACTTGTGCCGCTCGTTCACAATCCAGTGACTCCCGTCCGCCTCCCGGTACTGCCCCGCGTGCTCCCCGTGCAGCACGTCCCGCCACGCCGGCGTTTCGCCGCGCATCCATGGCAGCACACTCCGACCCGTCACCGACTCCGGAATCTCGCAGCCCGCCGCGTCCAACAGCGTCGGCATCACGTCCTGCAGCCCCACCGGCGCGGCCACTTCGACTTGCCTCGGCAACCCCATCGACTGCGGCGCCCGCGCCAGGAACGGGACGCGCACCGAGGCCTCATACGGCCACGTCTTCGCAAACAGGTGGTGATCCCCCAGCATCTCCCCGTGATCCGACACGAACATGATGAACGTGTCGTACAGCAAGCCACGGTCGCGCATGTACTGGAACAGCCGGTTCAGCTGCATGTCCACGTGATTCACCAGCCCGTAATAGCCCGCACGGCAGTGGTGCATCGGCGCCGGGTCCAGGTGCAGTCGACGGCTCCATAGCTCCGTGTGCTCCGAAAGCTCCGGATCCATCCCGCGCCGCGGCCCCTCAAACGGCGGAACCCAGTCCCCAACCACCGGTCCCGGCAGGTCCATGCGCTCGTACCGGTCAAAGAAGAACGACGGCGGCGTAAACGGCGGATGCGGGTCCATGAACGAGACATTCAGGAAAAACGGCGCCGTCGGATCGCGCGTCTCCAGGAAATCGATCGCCCGCGACACCGTCCAGAACGTCTGCGTCTTCTCCTCCGGCAAATGCGTCGGACGTCCAATCCACCCGTTCGAAGGCGCCCCATTCGCCATCGCCCAGCGATGCGGCGGAGCCTCGCCGCGCAGCCACGTCAGGTAATCGTTGTCGCGGCCGCGCGAGCTTTCCGCCAGGTCCATCGCGTCAAAGCCGAATCGGCGCCGCGTCGGTTGCAGGTGCAGCTTCCCGCTCAGGTGCGTTTCGTAGCCCGCGTCTCGCAACTCCCCCGCCAGCGTCGCTGGTGGATCCCACTCCGGATGCCCGGTCATCCCCACCATCCCGTTCGCCGACGGTGCCTGCCCCGACATCAGCACCCGGCGCGCCGGAACGCACGACGGACACTCAGTGTACCCCCGCCGGAAATGCGTCCCCGAAGCCCCAATCCAATCCATCGCCGGCGTCTCCAGCACCGCATGCCCATCCAACCCCAGCGCATCCCCCCGCTGCTGATCCGTCACAATCAACAGAACATTCGGTCGCCCCTCACCCATCGCCCCTACTCCTTCCCCGTCCAACCCTCGCCAATCCCCCACCCCAAACCCAATACCCCCAACCGGCCCCTCGTTCGTAGGGGCGGGTCGGTGACCCGCCCGTCTTCCGCTCGTGATCTACTGGCCGCCCCCGCATATTTCGTACAGACCGCCTTTCGATCCCGCCCGTCGTCCTCTTCCTCTTCCTCCGCCACCCGCGAATCATTACCCTCTCCTGGGAGACCTTTGCAAATGCCGCTTGACCTCGAAGATGCATCCGCTCTTAATCCCTCTCCTGCGGGAGAGGGCTGGGGTGAGGGGTCTTCCGCGCAACCAACGATGGGTTACGCAAGGGTCTCACTAGAGAGAGATATGTCGTGAGCCACCCACCGGCCAACGCACGCCGACCCAACGTCCTCATCGTCCTCTGCGACCAGCTCCAGCGCGACTTCGTCGGCGCCTACGGCCATCCCCTCGCCCGCACCCCCAACATCGATCGCCTGGCAACCCAGGGCGTCAAGCTCGCCCACGCCTACGTCCCCAAGCCCCAGTGCGCCCCCGCCCGCGCCTCCATGTTCACCGGCCGCTACCCCCACCAGCACCAGCTCATGATGAACAACGCCTGGCACACCTGGCAGACCCCCGCCGGACCCCTCGCCAACCGCCCCGTCCTGCCCGAATCCGTCCCCTCCCTCGGCCAGGCCTTCCAGGCCGCCGGCTACCGCCTCGGCTACACCGGCCCCTGGCACATGGGCAACGACGAAACCCCCCAGCACGGCTTCACCGACTTCTGGCGCACCTACCGCTACTGGCCAGACGGCCGCGACTACTACGTCCAGTACCTGGAAGAACTGGGCCTCGACCAGCTATTTCACGACGAGCATCAGCGCGCCAACATGGCCTGCGCCGCCCGCACCGATCGTGGTCAGCCCTCCATGGCCACCCAAATCCCCACCCAACACACCCGCACCGCCTGGGCCGTCAGTCAGACCTTGGAATTCCTCGACAGCGCCGACCCTCGCCCCTGGCTCTTCTGCTGCTCCATCAAGGACCCCCATCCCCCCGTCCTGCCGCCCCCCGAATTCGCCGACCTCGTCTCGCCCGACGACGTCCAATTCGTGCCCTCCTGGGTCGACGATCTCTCGGACAAACCCGCCCTCCAGCGCGACTCCGCCAGCGTCCGCTGGACCTCCTACATGACCGACCACCAGTGGCGCCAGTACATCGCCCACTACCACGGCCTCAACGCCCATATCGACACCCAAGTCGGCCGCCTGCTGCGCGGGCTTGACCATCGCGGACTCACCGACAACACCCTCGTCATCTTCCTCTCCGACCACGGCGAAATGATGGGCTCCCACCACATGGCCCACAAAGGCCCCTACATGTACGAAGACGTCTACGCCATCCCCTTCATCGCCCACTGGCCGGGACAGATCGAAGGCGGCCGCACCCACCACGACCTCTTCTCCACCGTCGACTTCACCCCCACCCTCGGCGCCCTCACCGGCGTCCCCGTCGACCCCGGCGCCGGCCTCGACCAGTCCGCCGTATTGACCCAGGGTCAGCCCGGCCCCCGCGACGCAATCTTCGCCGAGTTCTACGGCCAGGGCTCCGAAGCCGAGCGCGGCCTCATGGCCATCAAATCCATCCGCACCCACGACTGGAAACTCAACATCTACCTCAACGACCGCTCCGAGCTCTACCACCTCGCCACCGACCCCCACGAACTCACCAACCTCATCGACCACCCCGACCACCAGGCCATCCGCCGCGAACTAGGCGAACGCATCCTGAATTGGCTCCGCGAAACCGACGACTCCCTAACCGAGGTCTTCGCCAACGAAACCGTATCCACCTAGCACGTCAAGTCAGAATCCCGCCCTGATCCCGTCTGTCGTAGGGGCGGGTCCCCGACCCGCCCGTCTTCCGAGCAACCACCAGCCCCCACCCGTTCGCGGCGAGCCGGTCCGCCGCCGTGTGGCCCAGGCTGCGCGCAGCCTAGGACCCTCCGCCGGGAACCACACCCCCGCACTACCCAACCCACCCTGCCAATCCCCCTCGGTCATCCCGGCGTCCCCGGAGAGCCTGCCCTGAGCCTGTCGAAGGGGGGATCCAGTCTTCCTCCCCTCTAACTCCTCTTCCCTCTCCCCTCTCCCCTTCCGCCCCGAACAAACATCCCATGCGGCTGCCCAACAACCAGCCCACCGTCCCGGCTAAACCCCTCCGGCCGATCCGCCAGCTCCTCCGCTAACCGCCCCCGCCACGGACCAAGATCGGCCTCTGGCGCCAGATCCCGCTCCTCATTCGGGTCCTCCACCACGTCAAACAAATGCTCCTCGCCCGTCTGGCTGAACCAGATGTACTTATGCCGCTCATTCACAATCCAGTGGTTGCCGTCCGCCTCCCGGTACTGCCCCGCGTGCTCCCCGTGCAGCACGTCCCGCCACGCCGGTGTCTCCCCGCGCATCCACGGCAGCACGCTCCGACCGGTCACCGACGCCGGAATCTCGCAGCCCGCCGCATCCAGCAGCGTCGGCATCACGTCCTGCAGCCCCACCGGCGCCGCCACCTCCACCTGGCTGGGGAATCCCATCGACCGCGGCGCCCGCGCCAGGAACGGAACCCGCACCGAGGCCTCGTACGGCCACGTCTTGGCGAACAAATGGTGATCGCCCAGCATCTCCCCGTGATCCGACACAAACATGATGAACGTGTCATACAGCAGGCCCTTATCCCGCATGTACTGGAACAACCGGTTCAGCTGCATGTCCACGTGATTCACCAGCCCGTAATAGCCCGCCCGGCAGTGATGCATCGGCGCCGGGTCCAGGTGCAGCCGCCGGCTCCATCGCTCCGTGTGCTCGGAAAGCTCCGGATCCATCCCGCGCCGCGGCCCCGGGAACTCCGGCACCCAGTCGCCAATCACCGGTTCCGGCAAGTCCATGCGCTCATAGCGGTCAAAGAAGAACGCCGGCGGCGTAAACGGCGGATGCGGATCCATGAAGGAGACGTTCAGGAAGAACGGCGCCGTCGGATCGCGCCTCTCCAGGAAGTCGATTGCTCGCGACACCGTCCAGAACGTCTGCGTCTTCTCCTCCGGCAGATGCGTCGGGCGTCCGATCCATCCATTCGAGGGCGCCCCATGGGCCATGGCCCAGCGGTGCGGCGGCGCCTCGCCCCGCAGCCACGTCAGGTAATCGTTGTCCAGGGTGCGCGAGCTGTTCGCCACGTCCATCGCCTCAAACCCAAAGCGCCGCCGCGTCGGTTGCAGGTCCAGCTTGCCGCTCATGTGTGTTTCATAGCCCGCGTCGCGCAACTCCCCCGCCACCGTCGCCGGCGGATCCCATTCCGGGTGCGAGATCATCCCCGCCATCCCGTTCGCCGACGGCGCCTGCCCCGACATCAGCACCCGGCGCGCCGGAGCGCACGACGGATACTCCGTGTACCCCCGCCGGAAATGCGTCCCCGAAGCCCCAATCCAATCCATCGCCGGCGTCTCCAGCACCGCATGCCCATCCAACCCCAGCGCATCCCCCCGCTGCTGATCCGTCACCACCAGCAAAACATTCGGCCGCCCCTCACCCATCACCCCTACTCCTTCCCCATCCAACCCTCACCAATCCCCCCACCACAAACCCTATACCCCCATCCGGTCCCTCTTTCGTAGGGGCGGGTCTGTGACCCGCCCGTCTTCCGCTCGTGATCTACTGGCCCGGCACTCCCACCTCTTCCGTAGGGGCCGCGTTTCTAACCGGCCTCTTCCGGGCAAATGCCACCCCTTACCCGTTCGTGGTGAGCCGGCCCGTAGTCCCCGAAGGGCCGTGTCGAACCACCCCACGGACGCAGCAGCCCACGTTCTCTCTCACTCTTCCCCTTTCCCCGTCCTTCACCCTTGTACATTCCCAGTGCCATGCACACTGGATATCCACCCCTCCCCCGACGCATTGAGACCGAACGGCTTGTCCTCCGACCGTTCGCGCTCGACGATGTGGACGATGTGCTGGGCTATGCCGGCGATCCCGAGTGGGCGCGCTACCTGGCGTTCATTCCACAGCCATTTGGCCGGCCGCAGGCCGAGCGCTTCGTCGCGCAGCGGATCGTCAGGGACTGGAACAAATTCCCAAACTGGGCCGTCACGCATGATGGCCGCGTGATCGGCGGGCTTGGATTGCAGCTTGAAGCCAACCACAGAAGCGCCACGATCAACTACGGAATCGCCCGCCCGCACTGGGGACAGGGTTTGACCACGGAAGCGGCCCAGGCCGTGGTTGATGTCGCGTTCAACACCTGGCTCACCCTAAACCGAATCGAGTCCTTTACCGACGCCCGAAACACCGCCTCGCTGCGCGTGATGGCGAAGCTCGGCATGCAGCGCGAAGCCACGCTGCGGCAAAGCCGTCTCCGTCGCGGCGAACTCGTCGATTGGGCAGCCTGCGGCCTCTTGCGCCGCGACTGGGAACGGCGACACGACAAAGCCACCCTGGGACGACGTTGAGCACGCCAGCGGTTGGACCAGTCCAGCACTTCCAATCGTGACCCGTCGCGACAACGTCACATCCATGTAGCAGCTCAAGTCAGGTGCCACCCACGCTCCTGTTGTCATCCGGGGATCCGCCGAGCGATCTCGTCTTCCGCGCCCCGCTGTCATTCCGAGCGCAGCGCAGCGGAGAGAGGAACCTCGCCTTCCGGCTGTGATCCCGCCCTAACCCAGGCGCCCCGTCACCCTTCACCCCGCCCCCATTCCTTTGACTCGATCCCCTTCCCCTGGGAAAGGGTCAGTCGGTGTTCTTCCGCGCCACCATGATCAAATGCGTCCCGCTATCCACCAACCCCGGCCGACGATTCAACGTCCGCTCCAACTCAACCGCCGTAGCCCACGCCTCCGGACTATCAAGAATCTCGTCAGGCGCCGACGATTCGCCCGAGGTCGTCACATTACTGCCGGCCATGTCCACAACCTCGCAGCCCGGCAACAACCCGCGCAGCTCGTTGCTCGTATACATGTGCATCGCCGGATGCTCCAGGTCCATCTCCGGCGTCGGAAACCCGGGCAGATCCCCATGTTTCGCGACCTGCCACACGTGCCAACCCACCGGATCCTCCAGCACGTACATCTGCGGGCGTCGGACCAGCGTCGCCATCGTCCCCAGCCGGCTCATCACGCTGGCCAGCAGAAGCCCGCCGGGCCGAACCACGCGCACCAGCTCCGCGGCTGCAGCATGCCGCCGCTCGCACACGTACGAAAGCGCGCCCCCGTAGCAGACCACCACATCGAAGCGCCCATCCGCAAACATCGAGAGGTCCGCGATATCCCCGGCCACAAACGCTTCCACAGCGTTCGACACACCCGCCTCCGCCACCGTCGCCTTCGCAAGCTCCAACTGACCCTCGGAAAGATCCAGCGCCGTCACAGACGCCCCCAACTCCGCCGCCGTCACCGTAAACCGCCCCGGCCCGCACCCCGCATCCAGCACCCGGTCGCCCCGCCCCACGTACCGCCTGATGAAGTCCGCATGCACAATCGCCTTCAACCGCCCCGCAACCGACCCCTCCAGCCGCTCCCACTCACAACGCCCATACGCGTCATAAAACAACCGCACATACCCTGCGTCATACATCCCCACCCCCCACCTCACCGTCCACCAGTTGCCTCACTCGCCGCACCACAACAGATCCCATGCCCCCAAACCCACCTGTCCATCCGCAGCCAGCATGTCAGGTCTGCGTAGAAGAGGTGCCCGACCGTTCGTGGTCAGCCTGTCCTAAGCCAGCCGAAGGGCCCCGGCCGCCGTCCGTCGGAGGTCCGAGTCAACCCACCCTTCCATCATCCGGGCGTCCCCAGCCAAGATCCAGCACTCCGATCAATCCCGGCAATTAGCCGCAGCGCGATACATTCCCAGAGTCAAGCTGTCTGCGCCGCTACCAACGCCGTTCGGCCCACGAGCGCCTGTTAGGTCGCGGTCAGTCTCGCCTTGTCAACTGCCAAAGCTCGCCTTTGCCCGAATCCCGCGTTGAAACGCCAGGTACGCATCCTTGGTCATCGGCGCTTCCCATGATGCCAGGATCTCCTCCGCTTGATCGGCATCGCCGCGCAGCAGGTCGATGGCCGTCATCGCCAGCGTCTTGCCCGGATTCAGATAGGCCGCTACCGGATCCGCTATCGTCCAGTCCTGGCCGTGCCCTTGACCCGATGCTCCCGCCATCGAAGGCTGGATCGTGGGTACAAGATGGCTCACGTCACCCGTATCGGTGCAGGACCCGCTGTGGCCTCGGTATCCCAGGCACCCTCCCCCGAAGAATCGCTCGGCGTTAGGGACCATGAGATCGACCAGGGACTGGTGGTTGCGTAGCGGCAGATAGCCGGGAATGGTGTCCACGTCAGCGCGGGCGCCGATCGCCAGCGCGCCGGCGTTGACACAGCGGTCCACGACTTCGCCGGCCCTCTGAATCGCGTCCGCCGTCTTGCCTCGGACGTTCATCTCAAGCACGACCTCCGACGGGACCACGTTAACTAGGTCGCCGCCTCTCGAAATGATGTGGTGGACGCGCACGCCGTCGTCCTCGCGGAAAATCTCGCGCTGCGCGTCAATGGCGTCCATCGCTAGCGTCGCGGCCTTCAGAGCGTTTACGCCATCCCACGGATTGCCGACATGCGCCGCCTTGCCATGAAACCCGACCGTTTTCGCGATCAATCCGTTGAGCGACTCCCATACTTCCACCGGCTTTTCGTCGTCCCTGGGTGCGCTGGTGTGAATCATCATCGCTAGGTCAATATCGTCGAACTCGCCAAGTCTGATGAGTTCGGGTTTGCCCCCGATGAACTCGATCACACCGTCATCGATGAGTTGCTTGCGGAAAGCCAACTCCACAAATTCTTCGGCCGGCACGGCAAAGAACACGATTCGGCCGCACAGTGCGGACAGGACACGGTCGTCCGTCAGCCCGACGGCAGCCGCCATCAGGCCAGCAATCTGGGCATTGTGGCCGCAGGCGTGGGCGGCATGAGACTCGGAATCCGCATGGGGATGCCCTGGCACCACGATTGCGTCAAGCTCGCCCATTAGACAGACCGTTGGCCCTGGCCGGCCGGTATCCAAAACCGCCTTTACGCCCGTCACGGCCAAGCCCGGGCGGTGAGGCAGATCCAGGCGCGTAAACCAGTCCTGCACTTTGGCTGACGTTGCATGCTCTTTGAACCCAAGCTCTGGCTCGTGCAGGATTTTCTCGCCAAGCGCGAACAGCGCATCGCGCTCGGCCTCGATGCGATCGTCCACGATTTGCTTAACCCGGTCGAAACTGCTCATTCCTGCCTCCACTCGTTTGTATAGGCGTCATTGCTGCGAGGCTCCCCATCCGGACACGTGCCACGCCGTCGGCTCAGCGACGAGGGCGATGTCAAGCGGAGTCATGCTTCAACCCAACCGCCCACTGGATCGCGTCCGGCGTCGCGCTGCCAACGCACCAGCGGGTGGCCGCGGTATTCCTGCGGGAGGAAGACCCGCCGTCCGGTCACATGCGACTCCCAGGCGGCAAACACCATTTCTTGAGCCGCCCGACCATGCTCGCCGCTCGAGGCGTGGTCCCGATCTTCCCGGATAGCGTCGACCATCTCGGTGTACATGCCCACCAGGGGGCGCAGCAGAGCCTCGCGTCGATCGATCGGGTGTCCGTTGGCGCCAAACTCCTCGGCGGGAACCGCGATCCGCTCGTAGCTGTGCCCAAGGGCCGGGGTCATGTACGGTCCTCGGAATCTCCAGATCGAGTACGGGATCTCGCCGCGGATGATCACCCGACCCTCGCTGCCGACCAGATCGATGCCGGAGCCGAGCCCTTTGAACGGCAAATGCGGCCACTGGCCAAGCAGTGATCGAACGAGCACGCCATTGGTGGCCCCGAAGCGAATGTCCGCTCGATCGCCGAGCAGGGGCCCTTCCTCGCGCTGACCCGGCCGTCCTTCGTCGCTGCTGAGGTGAACATCGTCTAGGCCGGCCAGTCGCCCGCCCGCGGTAAAGTCGGCCGTGCACCATTCAACATCACCGACGAATATTCGAGCCCAGTCAAAAAAATGTGTACCGACTTCCATGAGCTCGTAGGCTGCTGTCCTTCCGCTCGTGAAGTGAATCTCGATCGCAACTAACTCTCCGAATCCCCAGCTTTCCTGCATCAGATCCTTGGCTACATCGTTGAATGGACTGACCCGTCGTTGGTGATTGATCGCCAGCTTCACGCCGGCGTCGTTGCACGCCTCAACCATGCGGTCGCAGTCACGCAGGGTTAGTGCCATGGGTTTCTCGCAAAGCACGTGCACGCCGGCATTCGCGGCCTCCAGCGTCGGCTCCACATGGTGCGGCCCCTGCGTTGCGATGATCGCCATGTCCAGGTTGGCTCCCCGGCACATTGCACTGCAGCTGGCGTAGCGATCAAAGGGCCCGTACCGCGCACTGAACGCGTCGGCTGCCTCCGGGCGAATGTCCGCCACCGCGACCAGGTCCATCTCATCGGCCAGTTGCAGCGCCTCGGCATGATTCCCGGCCATCTGTCCGCAGCCCGCGATTCCGACTCGAAACGGCGCCATAGAGCTACCCTTTAATTCCAGTCAACGCGACGCCCCTGATGAACGTGCGCTGCGTGAAGAAAAACACGATCACAATTGGAAGCATGGCCGCCGTTGACGCGGCCATCATCAGCTCCCAGAACGTGCCGCTGTATTGCGACACAAAGAATCGCAGCCCTAACGCCACGGTGAAGTTCTCCATCGAACTCAGATAAATCAGCGGATCCAGGAATTCGTTCCAATGCGCAATAAACGCAAACAGGGCAACAGTTGCGACGGCCGGCTTCGAAAGCGGAATCGCAATCTGCCAGAAGATCCGAAACGAGTTCGCTCCGTCGATTCGCGCCGCTTCGTCCAGCTCAAGTGGCAGCGTCAGAAAGAACTGGCGAAGCAGAAAGACTGAGAAGGCGCTGCCAAAGAGGCTTGGAACAATCAATGGGAAGAGGGTGTCAATCCAGCCGATGCTCCGGAACAGCAAAAACGTTGGCAGCAGCGTCACGTGTTTGGGAAGCATCATCGTCGCCAGCACCAGGACAAACAGGAAGCCACGCCCGCGAAATCTGAATCTCGCGAACCCAAACGCAACCAGAGCCGAACTGAACGTAAGCCCTGCCGTTACCGTAAACGTGACAATGGCGGTGTTTATGAAAAACCGACCAAACGGCAGTGCATTCCAGAAATCGGGGTAGTTCACCCAGTGTGTCGGCCATGGAAATATGATTGCAGGCACCGAAAAAATGTCCTGGGGCCGCATCAGTGACGACCGCACCATCCACAGAAAAGGAATCACGAAGAATGCGCTGCCGCCGATGAGCACTACGTAAATGACCGTATATTTGATCGTGAGCCAAAGTCGGTAGTGCTTTGGACGAATGCGAACCGAAGCTTGATGCCGGTGAGGTCCGTCCTGCACATCTGGAGCCTCCACCGGACGTGCCTGCACGCTCACCGTATCTCGCCTTCATAATAGACCCAACGCCGGGCCATCAGGACCTGGGCGATGGTAAAGACCAGCACGATGACGAAGAGCAGCCAGGCCAGGGCGGACGCATAGCCGAGCCGTAACGCGACAAATGCCTTGTTGTAAAGATGCAAGACGAAGAATAGCGTGGCGTCGCCCGGCCCTCCCGCGGTTATGATGAACGCGTTGGTGAAGACTTGGAACGATCCAACGATCTGGATGATCAGCACAAAGAAGATGGCCGGTGTCATCATTGGGATCGTAATGTGCCACAACCGACGCACGCGGCCGGCGCCGTCGATTGAGGCGGACTCATAGAGACTCTCAGGGATGCCTTGTAAGGCGGCCAGAAAGATTACAATCGTGCTCCCCATGCCCCAAAGACTGATAATGATCAGCGCCGGCATTGCGAAGCGCGTATCTGCCAACCACTGCGGTCCCTCCAAGCCAAAGAGGCCGAGAAAGTTATTGAGGAGTCCAAACCGCGAATTGAACACCCACGACCACACGATGGCGGTCGCCACGCTGGCCGTGACCGAAGGTAGGTAATACATCGTTCTAAAGAGCGCCTGGCCCCAGACCTTCTGGTTGAGCATCAGCGCCACGAAAAAAGCCATCGCCATTCCGAGCGGTATGTGTCCCGCCATGTAGTACACGGTATTCCACAGGGATCTCCAGACCTTAGGATCGCCTGCGAACATCTCAGCATAGTTTTCAAAACCGATAAACTCGGGCGTTGCCACAAACTCGAAGCGTGTGAAGCTCAGCGCCAGCGACGCGAACGTCGGCCCGATGATGAACACCACCAGGCCGATCATGAACGGCGAAATAAAAACGTATGGCTCTATGTCACGCCATCGCACCCGCAGAGGCCGCATGCAGCACCTCGTTCGATTGAACGGTTGTTAGCAGTAAGCGGGCATGGCCTGGTCCGGCGATCGCTGCCCGCGTCGGGGCTCGCTCACCGGACCAGGCTAGCCAGTCTACTGCGACAGAATCTGGTCTCCGTTCGTAATCATGTTTTCGATGGCCTGGTCCAGCGTCAGCTCGCCCGTCAGTGCCGGCGTAATGTGATTGCCGATCTCTCGGAACCACTCCAACCAATTGGATGTCACGTACTTCAAGTCGGTTGCTTCGTCACGCGCAACAGGCACCAGGTCAAGCGAAGCTGGCGGAGGATCGCCCGCCAGGTAGTTGTTCAAAAGCGCCTCTCGTGTACCCGGCGGATATATCTGGTTGTCGCCGACAAACTCGGCCGCATCCTGATCCGTCAGGAACTTGATCACGGTCCACGTAGCCTCAACTTCGCCCGCTTGTGTGACACCCGACCAAGCGACCTGGTTATAGATGTGGCTGCGAATTCCGGTCTGGGCATTCGTGGGCCGCAGAAAGAGGTCCCAATCGAATTTGTCGCCGATCTGCGTGCGGCCAAACGGAATGTAGCCAGCATGTCGATAGAAGAGCCCAACGGTGCCGGTCGCGAATACGGTGTCCTGGTTGCCGAGGCTCTGATCGCCCACTGGGAACGCGACGTCATGCTTGGTATACATGTCTGTGAGGAACTGGAGCCCGGCTCTCGCCTCTTCCGTGTCAAGTGTGGTGTGCAGTCCGTCGTCGCTCAGATAGTCGCCGCCGGCGCCCCGCACAAACGACAGATAGTGCGACTCCCAGTTCGGCGGCGCATGGTGGCCCCACTCGTTGGTCTCCTGATCGCGAAGCTGCATCGCCCGTTCCAGGTATTCGTCCCACGTCCAGTCGGCGGTAGGTGCCGGTACGCCCTTGCGCTCCAGTAAGTTGATGTTGTAAAACCCCATTTGGGCGACTTCCAGGAATGGCAGTCCGTAAATCGCGTCGCCCTGCTTGAGTCCCGACGCAAGCGGATAGTAAATGCCGAGATCAACGCCATCCTTCTCAATGAAGGGCGTGAGATCCGTCCAAATCTCCTGCGCTTTGAGGATCGTCCAACCGGCCGTGTCTTTAATGTTCGGAGGATCGCCGGCGGCAACTCGAATGAAGAATGTGTCCGTCGTGTTCGTCGTCGGCTTATGATCCATGATGATGTTCGGGTGATGCTCTGCCAATCGCTCCGAGACGTAGAGCATCCATGCCCGGTGCGGCTGACGCCGCGGAATCCCGACGTACGGAGTCATGATCTCGACGCGCTGGAGCGTTGCCTGAGGCGCGGCCTCAACGATCTTCTCGACGACCTTTTCAACTTCAACTACCTTCTGGACTTCGATTGGAACTTCTTTGGTCACAATCTTCTGAACGACCTTCTCGACGGGAACTTCCTTCTCGACCTGGATGATCTTCTCGACCTCTTGGGTCACGATCTTTTCTTGCGTGACGACCTGCGTCTCGCCACACGCGGCCAGGACTACGGCGGCCGTTCCTCCTCCCAACGCTGCGATCGCACGACGTCGAGAGATAGTCATCTTGCTTCGCGACTGATCCATCGCAGTCCCCCCATGAACCGCAGCGGAGGACCGTCACCATATTGGCGATGTCCCTAGACCCACTGTGGCTTAGCGATAATTGGTCAGGCGAATTATTAGGGATAGAATGATTCGGTGTCAAGTTTTACTGCTTGTCGGCTACGGATGTGGGCGGCCTCGGGCACAATCGGTTTTGGACTGGTCTCGATGCGGTGCTCACCCCGAGCGTCAGAAGCCTGAAGGACGTCCGGCAAGATCCGCGCATTTCCGCGTACGTGCTCGGTGTGGGTGCACCACGTTCGTGATGCGCGGGTCCACGAAATCGACCAACGAGACTTCTCCAATCGCCACGATGGCCAGCACCCGCCGCAGGCACTCGCCCAGCCCCACCCCAACCCGCTGGGCCAACGCGCGCGGTCCCCGAAACTCTCAGTAGCGGGACCAATAGCCGCTCACCTGTGTGCCCTCGGCCATCAGTCACGGGTCATCCCTGGATGGCTTCACCTCCACTACACCGCGGTCGGGCCGTTCCCCGGCGTTCGCCGACCCACCGTGCGTACGATGCCGGCTGCCGTTTGACCCGAAATCGGGACACCTCGGTCCCTGATCCTTGAGCCGCCCAACGAAGAAGACCCTCGCCCTCAGCTTGCCCCCACTCCCATCCAGCAGATTCGCCAGCGGCGAATAGCTCAATCCCTCACCCCTTGCCCCACCCGGACTCCCAAGTCCGCCGCAGATTCCCGAGTCACGCCTCACCGGTCCTCCGACCCCCGCCACAACCACCCGCCAACCGTCCTAATCCGTTCGACGCCACGCTCCCCCGCTAGCTCGCTCAAGGCGAGCAACGCCCATCCTCCTGCCAAACCCCGAACTTCAAGCTGAGCCTGTCCAATCACCACCAACGGTCCGGGCAGCCGGCGCCTCCCGGACAACGTAATCCCCGCCAGCCTTGCCTGCCCTGCCAGCACCGCATGCGTCGACTGCGTTGATTGCATTGCTATCACGGCCAGCACCCGCCATCCCCGGCCTCCGTCCTCCCTGTCCCATCCCCGACCGTTCATGGTGAGCGGGTCCGAAGTCTGCGGCGGGCCGAGTCGAAACGCATCCTGGCGGCCTTAAATCCCTTGCACGTTCCGCCGGTCTTGGATTGCCCAGGGTCACAGAGAGCGGGCCGGGACAGACCGAATATCCCTGGGTCCCGTGAGACCGTCGGTGAGCAAGGCCGTCCCGGCCCTGACGCTGGCCCAGAGCCTGCATCCGCAAGGCTTAGCGCGGGCTCCGCGTCATCCGAGCCTACCCAATCGCCCCACCACCCCACACCCCGGCCGGCATCCATACCGCCAGGCGGCGCCCCCACCTCACCCCCAGCCCCCGACCCCATCCCCTTCCCTTCCCTTCCCCCTCTCACTCCTCCGCCCTTGTATGTTCCCGAAGCTCTGGATTCGCCAGGGTGACAGTGCAGGGGCCGGGACAGACCGATCTGCCCTGGGTCGTGAGAGACCGTGGGAGAGCAGGGTCGTCCCGGCCCTGACGCTGGCGCAGAGCCCGAACAGGTGCCGGGGCCGTAACCACGAGCCCGAATCTGCAAGGCAGGGCGTGTCGCCAGCGTCGTCGGAGGGTACCGAATGGCAGCTCCCACGGTCGTCGCGGTCGGGATCGATGTGGCCAAGGCCCAGTTGGACATCGCGGTCGAGCCCACGGGGACGACCTGGACGGTGCCGCGCTCGCGGGGCGGGCTGCGGCGCTTGCAGGGGCGGCTCCAGGCGCTGGGACCCACCCGCATCGTGCTGGAAGCCAGCGGCGGCTACGAGCGGCTCGTGGTGGCCACCCTGGCCGCGGCCGGCCTGCCGGTGGTCCGGGTCAATCCGCGCCAGACCCACGACTTCGCGCGGGCCCTCGGGCGCCTGGCCAAGACCGACCGGCTGGACGCGCAGGTGCTGGCGCGCTTCGCGGCGGACGTGCGGCCCCCGCTGCGCCCCCAGCCCTGGCAGGCGGTCGAGGATCTCCAGATCCTCAGTCGCCGGCGCCGCCAACTGGTGACGGAGCGCGCGGCCGAGCAGCAGCGGCGCCGCCACGACCGCCCCCACCTGGACCTGGGCTTCGACCCCGTGGTCGCTGCGCTGACCGCGGCCCTCGCCAAGGTCGACCGCCAGCTGGCGGCCCTGGTCCAGACCACGCCCGAGTTGCAGGCCCGCGCCGCCTGGCTGCGCAGCATCCCCGGCATCGGCCCCGTGGCCGCCGCCACCTTACTGGCCGAAGTGCCCGAACTGGGCACCTGCTCCCGCCAGCAGATCGCGGCCCTCGTCGGCGTCGCGCCCTTCAATCGCGACAGTGGCGCCCGGCGCGGACGCCGCCGTTGCTGGGGTGGGCGCGCCCAGGTGCGCGCCGCGCTCTACATGGCCGCTCTGACGGCCGCCCGCCGCAACCCCCACCTCCACGCCTTCTATCAGCGCCTCCGCGCCGCCGGCAAGCCGGCCAAGGTGGCCCTCGTCGCCTGCCTGCGCAAGCTGCTGGTGCTCTGCAACGCCCTCTGCCGCGACCGCACCCTGTGGGATCCCACCGTGGCCTAACTCTTGACACCCAACACAGGTGCTCACCCCTCTCCCCTTCTTCACTTGCCCCCTGTCCCCAGCCAATGTACACTATCTGAGTAAGTCTCGCACCCTGATCCTAGATCCCCAATGCCCCTCGCCTGGCTCGCCCTGAACCTCCCCCCACTGCTGTCGCGCATCCTCCGGCTCGCTGTCCCCGTTGCACCGCTCGGCCCTTACCGCGCGTCGCTATCTCCCCGGCACCTTCCCTGCGGAACACCCAAACACCCGCCCAACCACCCCCACCCCACCCGCCACCTCCCCGCTCTCAATCCTCTTCCCTCTCCCCTCGACCCTTCCTCCCCCACCCCGCCCCGCCCTCCCTCACACCCGCGATCTCGGGTTTCCACCCCCACCACCGACACACCCGCAAACCCGCCAAAACACACCCCGCCGCGCCTCAAGAGTTTTTTAGGGGACCAACCCCCTTGTTGCACCTTGCGATTTAACGGACTTGCGGTGTTCATCGGTGGGACCTACATACCTGTTGCACCAAGGGGAATTGGCGGGGATTTCGCCTCGCCGCCTCCTTAGTTCGGGTCTCGGTCAGTGCGCCTATTGTAGCGGATTTGTCGCTACATGTCTAAATGCTACACCTTCAGTAATTCAGTTTCAGTGAATGCGCTCTTTAAGACCTTCCCCACCCAAACCACCGCGTCAGTATACGACATGGCGTCAAATGGGAAATTTCGCCGTCCACGGTTAAGACTCAGCTGCGTGGGAGCGGCTTGGACAGCGGGGTCCGGTGTGTTAATTTGGACAAGCGGTAGGCCGCGCCTCGTTAGTGGACCGCACGGGCCTCGAACCCGTAACCACCCGATTAGGAGTCGGGCGCTCTTCCTGCTTGAGCTAGCGGCCCCCTGAGAGACACGAGGCGCGGCCTACCCTTTAACCTACAGCACCAGCCGCGCCGTGCAAACTACTCGCTCCCCCAGGCGAGTTCTATTGGTGGAATCTGGTAAAGGAATGTTTCGACATTAGGTGTCACTGACACCCTTAGTAGAACGGCTTATCCCCACCCGGCGCAGTTTTCCACAGGTTGTCCACCAAACGGGCTGTACGGCGCTCCTGGCTTGCCTGGGACCGTCAGGCAGTTAAGGCTTGGACAGGCCGATCCTGGCCGTCGCTCAGTAGGTGGGCGTGATGGACGAAGAGTTGCGGACGTTGGAGGCTGGCCTAGCGGCCATTGACCGGCAGCTAGCCGATCTCTGCACGGTTGTCGAGCATTTGGTGTCGGCGGATGATGCAGCGGATGACGCGCTGTATCTCGGGGAAGTGCAGTTCCGCCTGTTTGCGGAATGCCAGGGGAACGAACCACCCGAAGTCCTGATCGACGAACACGGCGAGCGCTGGGTGCTTGTCCGTGACGAGTGCGACTGCGACAACTGCACGCTGTAGCCGTGC
>JAJEGF010000023.1 GCA_022820025.1 Chloroflexota bacterium | reverse complement strand
AGCGCACGAGGAGCTGTGCGCACAACTCACATAGGTCGGCGGTGGTGGAGACGGGGGGACTCGAACCCCCAACCCCCGCCTTGCAAAGGCGATGCTCTACCAATTGAGCCACGTCCCCTGCCGCGATTCTACGTGTGCCCGCGTCCGCTGAAACCCCCAGGCGTCGGGCGTATACTGTCCCAGCGCAGCGCTGGGACCTAGTGTTCCGGCCGCTCGCGGGCTCTTAGCTCAGTCGGTTAGAGCGCGCCTCTGATAAGGGCGAGGTCCGTGGTTCGAATCCACGAGGGCCCACCAGGCACTCTCATATTCATACGTCCCCGGGCCGTCATGGGCACTGTTCATTGTCGACGCTCATGGTCGAGAGCGGCGATGTGCCCGCTCACTGGAGTCGCGTACACCACGCCGGCGCAGTTACGCTTGAAAGTAGCTGGGATGGAACGGCTAACGCGACGGAGATTCGGCTACCCCTTGTCGGCGAACTCTCCTACCCAGCGAACACTCCGAGCGACAGGACTCGCCGCCTGGTAAAACCTCCCGTCGGCGGTCCACAGTTCGCAACCGAGCGTCTCGGCGAGAGCCAGGTAGTGGGCGTCATATGCTGCGCCTTGACAGAGTTGGCTTGCTAGCTCCAGTGCCCTGCCATACAGATGCGGCGGCTGATGCAGCTCAAGACCGGATGACAGCAGGCTCTGCATGTGCCGTGTTGCCGCTTCCAATGTCAGCTCGCCTCGCGCCACCCGTCGGTGGAGGGCATTGGTCACTTCCACGGGCATCAGGTACGGCGCCGCGATACGAATTCCCTGGCTGTTCCACACCCGGCCAAGGTGATTCGCCTCGTCGGTGTGTATTTCCTTTACGAGCCACTTGAAGGCCAGGCTCGCATCCACCACAACGTACTCGGTCAATAATCACTCCTGGACTCACGCGCCTCCCGGATGAATTCAGCACCGTTGCCCGGCAGAACCTTGTCGCCAAACGCCTCCTCTTGAAGGGCAACAAGTGCCTCGATGTTGAAGCTGCCGGCGAATGCGCCATTGGCCGCGTCTCGAGTGAGCTCCCGCTCTATCGCGGTCAGGCAGTACCGTCGCATGCTGATACCCTTGAGCGCGGCCACCGCCTTCAGGCGCCGTTGCACCGGAGGGTCGAGGTCCAGCGTGAGTCTCTTCTTCTTGGCTTGCATTGCTGTCCCCCCTCACCATGGCGACCAATGTCAGCAATAGCGCAAATACAGAAACACGTCAATTCCGAAGCTGGAACGGACAAGAAGAGAGATGAGGCCACGGCCATGATTGGATCTTCGTGGCCCGTTTGGAATGATCAGTCCGCTCGCACCCACATCTCAACGACGGTTCGGTTGACCGTCCAAGTCGGCCCACCGCTGTAGGGCTGCGGCGGGAGGGGATTCTGGCAACGGCACCGCTTCAGAATCCCCGCTACGAGGCGCACGAAAACCCGCCCCTGCTCGCCTCGCTGGGGTACGGCCTGCAATTCAGCCTCATCGCCTCGGCCACCCTCCTGGTCACGCCCGTCATCGTGGCCAACGCATCGGGTCGGGACGAGTCCTACCTCATCTGGATGGTCTTCGCCTCGCTCCTGGTCTGCGGCCTGTCCACCATCCTGCAGGTCCGTCGCCTCGGCCCGGCCGGCGCCGGCGCGGTCCTGCCCATGTTCACCGCCGCCTTCGCCATCCCGTTCTGCATCACCGCCGTGGCCGACGGCGGACCCGCCACCCTCACTGCCCTCGTCCTCGTCTCCGCGGTCATCCAGCTCGTCGTCGCTCGCTGGCTCGTCATCCTCCGGCGCATCGTCACCCCCACCGTGGGCGGCACCGTCATGATGATCCTCTCCATCACCCTGGCGTCCGTCGTCTTTGGGCTGCTGGACGACGCAACCGAAACCGAGCCGGTGGCGGCCCCCCTCACGGCGCTGGCCACGCTGGTCATCGTCGCCGCCCTGGCCTTGCGCGGATCTGAACTGCTCCGTCTCTGGGCGCCGCTGATCGGGATAGTTGGCGGCTGCGTCGTCGCGGCGCTGTTCGGCATCTACAGCTTTGACCGCGTACTGGACGCCCCCTGGATCGGCTTGCCACAGGCCGCGCCTGGGCTAGGGCTCGACTTCGGCCTCTCCTTCTGGACGCTGCTTCCCGGCTTCCTGTTCCTGGGCCTCATCATCTCCATCCAGGCCAACGGCGCCGCCATCGCCGCCCAGCGCGTCTCCTGGCGCGACGACCGCGCCGTTAACTTTCGCCAGGTCCAGGGCGCCCTGGCGGGAACCGGCGTATCCAACCTCATGGCTGGTCTTTCCGGCGCCGTTCCCAACATCATCAACCCCGGCTTCGCCGCGTTCACCCAGATCACCGGCGTCGCATCCCGCCGCGTCGGCTACATCATCGGCGGAATCCTGATCGTCCTCGCATTCGTGCCCAAGGCGTCCGGACTGCTCAGCACCATTCCCGGTCCCGTAATGACCGGCTACCTCATCCTCATCACGGGCACGCTCTTCGTTGACGGCGCCCGCACGGTCATCCAGAACGAGGCCAGCCGCGACAAGGTCGTCGTCGCTGGCATGTGTTTCTGGATAGGCGCGGCCTTCCAGTTCAACCTTTTCAATCTGCCCGACCTCGGACCCGTCTGGGGCGCCCTCTTCAAGAGCGGAATAACCACCGGAGGCTTCGCCGCCGTCGCCATGATCCTCTACCTGGAACTCACCAGCCCCCGGCGGATGCGCTTCCAGTCGCGTCTCCATATCGACGCCCTGCCCGACCTCAACAACTTTGTCGCCGACTTCGCCGACCGCCGCGGTTGGGACCAGCCCATGAAAGACAGGCTCAGCGCCGTGGCGGAGGAGACGCTCTTGACCCTGGCCCCGCTGGATCTGGACCTGAGTCTGGACCTGGACGCAGAAGACGAAGACGACGACGAGGAGATTCGACGGCTGGTCGTCGTCGCCTCAAGCGACGGCCCGGTGGCGGAGCTCGAGTTCATCGGCGGCGGCGACGAAGACAACGTCGAAGACCGCGTCCGCCAGCTCCAGCAGCACGACGAGGCGATTCCCACCGAGGGCGAAATCTCCCTGCGCCTCCTCCGCCAGTACGCCTCATCCGTCAGTCACCAGCAATTCCACGGCACCGACATCATCACCGTCCGCGTTGACCCGCCTGGAAACCGCTAGCTGCCGACTAATCCGTGACTTGAGCCTTCCCGGCGTAATAGCCTCGCGGATCGAGCGACGGCAGGAAAGGTAGAGCGGAGTGCCTCGACGACTGCGCTTCGATCGCCCGGTGAACTGGAGAAACTCTCCTGGCGTCGACTGGGTTGTCGGTGGACCCGGGACTTGGAACCGAGCCGGCGTCGTGGCTGTTGTGCTGGTCGTCGGGCTTGCTGTTCTTTTCACCGGACTCGCCATTCTTTTCATGGCTGCGGTCCAGAATTCTGATGAACCGGCATTCCAGATTTCGGCGCCGTCCCGATCTGCTGCGAACTGGTCAGCCCGTCGACGGCCACGGCGACGGTCCGTAGCGCGAGTCCCTTGCCCGTCGCGGGGAGAGATTTCTGAAAGGCTGCCGGCACACTCCTATAGCGATGAGGTTGCTCGGCGACGAATCTCGCGGCAACATTCCCGCCCGGCTTTTGAGCATCCGCTGCCGCCGAGTCTCTAAACTTCACGCTCCGCCGATAGAATCACCCATGCCCCAAGAACTTGCCCCAGCCCAATCGCGCACCCGCAACTTCTGCATCATCGCCCACATCGACCACGGCAAATCCACCCTGGCCGACCGGATGCTGGAGCTCACCGCCACCATCAGCCGCCGTGAAATGCGCGAGCAGGTCCTCGACTCCATGGACCTCGAACGCGAGCGCGGTATCACTATCAAGGCCCACCCCGTCCACATGCGCCACCAGGTCGGCGGCACCACCTACTCGCTCAACCTCATCGATACCCCCGGCCACGTCGACTTCAGCTACGAGGTCTCCCGCTCCCTGGCCGCCTGCGAAGGCGCCGTCCTCCTGGTCGATGCCACCCAGGGCATCGAAGCCCAAACCCTCGCCAACGCCTACGCCGCCCTCGAACTCGACCTCACCATCATCCCCGTCGTCAACAAGACCGACCTCCCCACTGCCCGCACCGAGGAAGTCGCCCGCGAACTGACCGACTTCCTCGGCGCCGACCCCTCGGAAGTCATTCGCGTCTCCGCCAAGACCGGCGACGGCGTCCGCGACCTGCTCGACCGAATCGTCGCCGAAACGCCCCCGCCCCCTGGCGATCCCAACGCTCCCCTCCGCGCCCTCGTCTTCGACTCCGCCTACGACCAGCACCAGGGTGTCGTCGCCTACGTCCGGATCGTCGACGGCCGGCTCCAGCGCGCCGACCGCCTCCAACTCGTCCAGGCCGGCACCCGGGCGGAAGCCGTCGACGTCGGCGTCTTCGTCCCAACCCGCCGCCAGCAGGACGTTCTCGGCACCGGAGACGTCGGCTACGTGGCTACCGGCCTTAAGGACACCCACGACCTCCCCGCCGGCGACACCGTCGCGCCCCAGGGCGCCGACGCCATCCAACCCCTCCCCGGCTACCGCCAGCCCAAGCCCCTCGTCTTCGCCGGCCTCTACGGCACCAACCCCGAGGCCTACGCCGACCTGCGCGACGCCCTCGAACGTCTCCGCCTCAGCGACCCCGCCCTCACCTTCCAGCCCGAGAAATCGCTGGCCCTCGGCTTCGGCTTCCGCGCCGGCTTCCTGGGCGTCCTCCACATGGACATCGTCCGCGAGCGCCTCGAACGCGAGTTCGACATCGAACTCGTCATCACCACGCCCCAGGTCGAGTACGAAGTCGAAGCCCGCGACGGCGCCATCACCCTCCTCGACAGCCCCGCCGACTTCCCCGAGCTCTCCCGGATCGCCGCCATCCGCGAACCCTGGATGCGCATCAGCATCATCACCCCCACCGCCTACATCGGCCGCGTCAGCGAACTACTCGCCAACCGCCGCGGTGCCCACCACCGCATGGAGCACATCGAGCCCACGCGCGTCCTCATCGAATACGACCTGCCTCTGGCCGAAATGCTCACCGGCTTCTTCGACACCCTCAAATCCGTCAGCCGCGGCTACGCCTCGCTCGACTACAACTTCCTCGGCTACCGCGAAGCCGATCTCGTCCGTCTCGACATCCGCGTCAACGGCCAGGTCGTCGACGCCCTCTCGACCCTCGTCCTTCGCGACCAGGCCCCCGTCATCGGCCGCGACCTCGCCCTCCGCATCCGCCGCGAAATCCCTCGCCAGCTCTTCGAGGTCGCCGTCCAGGCCGCCATCGGCTCCCGCATCATCGCCCGCGAAACCGTCCGCCCCCTCCGCAAAAACGTCCTCGCCAAGTGCTACGGCCGCGACGTCTCGCGCAAGAAAAAACTCCTCGAATCCCAAAAAGCCGGCAAACGCCGCATGAAACGCGTCGGCAGCGTCGACATCCCCCAGGAAGCCTTCTCCGCCGTCCTCCAACTCAACGCCCCCACCATCCGCTAACCAAACAGCAGCCGCGCTAACGCGGTGACAGCGTTGCTTGCCTATCCGGCAATTCGATCGACGGCGATCACAACACCAGCGGCGGCAGCCGCTGACGCAAGCACAAGCCCCGCCAGCCAACGCGTCTGCGCGGCAATCGCCGCAGTCAAATCAGCCTTGAGTTCGGCAAGGTCGGCCTTGGTCGCCAAGTGGCCGTAGGCCGCCTCCAGGCGGCTTACCCGATCACTCAGGCCAACACTCTCGGTCCCACGCTCCGCGACGATCTTCTCACTGGCCATTGCAGCCTCCAGCGCAACAGTTTCCCGCCCGCTGTTCCTCCGACAGTTTAGGCGAACCGCGAGCATAGAACCTCGCCTGGCCTCGCCGGCAACAATTGATACGCTAAAGACATCCGTGCGGACTGTGGAGTTGATGGCTTGATGACGGCGGCAACGATCGAAGAACGTCTCGCTCGCGTCGAAACGACGCTCGAGCACGTGGCGACGAAGGCGGACGTTGCCAACCTCAAAGCCTGGATGATCGGACTCCTGGGCGCGGTCCTGTTGAACGGCATCGGAGTCGTCCTGCTGGCCGTCAGGCTCTTCGCCTCATAGCCGCGCGGCCGGGGCCCTAAACCAACGCCACCCGCTCCAAATGCCCCTCCGCATACGCCTCCAACCGCTCCTCCGGCATCAGCAACACCCAGTCTGGCTGCAGCCCCGCCACGAACTCCACGTCATGCGACACCACCACCAGCGACGCCCCATAGCTTTGTAGCGCCTCCACCAGCCACGCCTGCGTCGTCCGGTCCAGGTTGCTATTCGGCTCGTCCAGCAGCAGCAGATTGCGTCGCTCCAGCATCAGCCCCGCGATCGCCAGCCGCGCCCGCTCGCCCGCTGAGAGCGTCCGCAGCGGCCGGAAAATATGGTCCTCGTGAAACATCAGCGTGGCCAGGAAACCGCGGATCGTAGGTTCCACCGGACCCAGCAACGACCGCACAAAGTCATACGCCGACTGCCCCGCCGTCTCCGGATCCAGCGCATGCGCAAAGTGCGCCATCGCCACGTTATGCCCCAGCTCCGCCGACCCGCGTTCTGCCTCCAACACCCCCGCCGCGATATTCAGCAACGTCGACTTCCCCGCC
Organism: Chloroflexota bacterium; assembly: GCA_022820025.1. Taxonomy (GTDB): domain Bacteria; phylum Chloroflexota; class UBA11872; order UBA11872; family UBA11872; genus UBA11872. The sequence goes on along the minus strand of JAJEGF010000023.1, from coordinate 9,814 downwards.
CCATTCCGACCGATCACCGCCAGCCGCTGACCTCGCTCCAACTCCAGCGAGACACTCCGCAGCACCCGGTTCTCCCCATACGCATGCGCCACCCCTTCCACCCGCAGCGCCACCCGGCCTGACCGCGGCGCCTGCCCCACCCGCATCCCGATCTCACCCGGCTCCAGCGGCAACTCCACCTGCTCCTCCCGCATCCGTTCCAGCCGCCGGTCCATCACCTTCACCCGCCGCGCCACCTTCTCGCTCTTCATCGAGTGCGCCCGCAGCCGGTCCGTCGACGCCTGCAAGCGGTCGATCCGCCGTTGCTGCTGCTCCCGCGTCACCTCCAGCGCCGCCCGCTGCTCCTCGCTCCACACCAGGTACTCGCTATACGTCCCCTTGAACGCCGTTGCCCGTCGCGTCATCCCGTCCAGCTCATACACCCGCGTAATCGCATGATCCAGCAACCGCAGGTCGTGCGACACGATCAGCACCGCCGCCGGCGAATCCGCCAAGAACCCCATCAGCCACCGCGTCCCGTCCACGTCCAGGTGATTCGTCGGCTCATCCAGCAGCAGCAGATCCGCTCGGCTCGCCAGCACCCGCGCCATCTCCACCCGCGTCCGCTGACCCGACGACAGGCTCCCCACCGCCCGGTCCGCCAGCTCCGCCTCCAGCCCGAGCCCGCTCAGAATCGCCCCCGCGTCCGCCTGCGCCCGGTACCCGTCCGCGTTTCTGAACTCCTCTTCGATGTCGCTATACGCCTCCACCGCCTCCGTCAGTTCGTCATCGTTCGCCGTCGCCATCCGACGCTCCGCCGCCGCCAGCCGCGACGCAATCTCCGCCGTCGGCCCGCTCGACATCACCACATCCATCACCGTCGCCTCCGGCCCGAACGACGACGAGGTCTGCGGCTCCTGCGGCAGCATCCCTGTCCGGTTCGGCCGGTTCACCCCGCCGCGATCCGGCTCCACCGACCCTGCCGCCAGGTGCAGAAGCGTCGACTTCCCCGCCCCATTCACCCCTGCCAGCCCCACCTTCTCGCCCCGCCCCACAAACAGCGACACCTCATTCAGGACCTGCTGCGGCCCCCACGCGTACGAAACCTTGCTGAGACTCAACATGCGTCAGCCCGAATCCTTCTGGTCTGGGAAAAAGAAAAAACCGCGGACATTCCCGGCTCGGAAGCCCATCCGCGGCAAGCGTTTCGCTACCAGACGTTCGCTACCTCAGAGGGCACACTCCTCGCGCAATCACCCGGCGCCCGGAACCCCGGCGCCGCATTTCAAATCGGTCCATCTAAGTCATTACCCCGTTCATCCCACCCAGTCTAAACCCGTCCCGCACTCCGTCAATTCCCCCTGTCATCCCGAGGGCCGCCGAGGGATTCCGACTTCCGCGCAACACACATCAAGCGCCCTCATCCGCTCCTGGTGGGCCGGGCCGCCGTCCCCGGCGGACCGTGTCAAACCACACCCCAAGCCAGACTCCACCACTCCCTGACCACTAACCGCTTCTTCAGCCGTCATCCGTCTCCCAGGCACGACAAGAAGCGAGGCGCATTGAGAATTCGGGCGCCGCGATGCTCCTCGAGTGGCAGCAGGTGCCGTCGGTCGCCCGTCACGAGGTAATCGGCGTCTGCCTCCACCACGCAGTCCAGGATTCGGTTGTCGACATGGCCGCCCTCGATCACGTCGGGGAACTGTCGGGGCTCAATCACGGTGGCGGAATCCCCCAGCCTTCTGAGAGCCTGGGACGAGCGCTCGTCGGACCAATCGAACTTTCGTCGAAGTACGCCGTAGACCTCCGCAAGGATGAACCGGGACAGGCACAGCTCAAACCGCCTCCTCAGAGCCAATTCCAGAACGAGCCGCTCGTTTCCCGGGAAGTTCAGACCGGAGACGATGACATTCGTGTCGAGCACCACCCTCATATCCGGGAGGAACCGACCTCCGCCCGATACTCGTCAATCAGATCGGCCACATCCTCGGGACCAATGCCCTTCGCCCTGGCCCGCGCCTCGCCGTACTGCAGCAACTGTCGCCACTCGCACTCCTCCATGTGGCGGAGCACGGCCTCGCGCAGAAACTCGCTCCGCGATCGTCCCTGCTGCTTGATCACCTCGTTCACTCGGTCCGCCATCTCCGGCGGCAAGGAGAACGTAATCGTCCGGGTCGTTCGCGGCATGTTGATCGGTTGTTACTGAGTCTTACCCAGATGGTGCGACACGAATCACGTACCAGTCAACCGTTCGCTCACCCCTTGCAAAAGGCTGCACTCCGCTCAAAACCGGCGTCCCTGACCCTCCCATCTGGTCTCCCCTCTCACTCCGCTCCCCTTCCGCACCCTCTCCCTTCTCCGCGTGGAGACCTCGCACAACGCCCCCCGCTTTCCTCGTAAGTTCCGCCGCTCTTCGCCTTCTCTCTTGACGGAGAAGGCTGGGATGAGGCTGGCTGCCACCCCGTTCTCCCAACCTCCCAAGCCCTCCTCCCTCAAAGGAGCCGCCGTCTTATTCCCTCTCCCTGGCAGGGAGAGGGCTAGGGTGAGGGTCGAAAGCCCGGAATCCCTCCCAAGCCCCGAGCCACCCACGCCGCCCCCTCGACGACGCCGTTCTTCTCCTCTCCCGGGGATAGACAAGGGGTTTTCCGGGCAACCAGTCCGGCCTATGCAAAAATCCCCCATCAGCGGCGTCCCGGAGCCTCCTCAAATGCCCACCACCTGGCCCGGCGCCGCGCCCCCCTTCCACGTAACACCCGGCTACCACCCCTTCGTCGACCACCGCTACGTCCACGCCGGCCGCGCCCGCTGGCTCGACGCCAAAGGCCACGAACCCAACTTCTGGGACCGCGTCCCCGGCCCCGACTGGCTCACCGGCGCCCACCAGGCCGTCCCCCACGGCATCCGCCTCCAACTCCAGCCGGCCCAGAGGACCGACCCCTTCATCCGCGGCCACCAACCCTGGGAAAACTGGATCGTCGACAGCGTCTACACCCTCATTCACGACCAGGGCCGCTACCGCCTCTGGTACGAAGCCGCCCCCGAAGACCTCTACGACCCCCAGCGCCGCCAACACCTCCCCGCCCGCGACATCTGGGGCGTCGTCCTCTGCTACGCCGAATCCGACGACGGCCTCACCTGGCGCAAGCCTGAGCTCGGCCTCCAGGAATGGAGCGGCTCCCGCGCCAACAACATCGTCATCGGCCGCCAGCTGACCGGACCCCGCGGCCTCATGGGCGCCGCCGTATTTCGCGACGACACCGCCCCCGCCCACCAGCGCTACAAATGCATGTTCATGGGCAAGACCCACCAGGTCCCCGGCCTCGAAGAGCTGCCCCACCCCGGCACCCCCGTCGATCCGATGACCAGCCACCACGGCCAAACCGCCATCTTCGCCGCCACCTCGCCCGACGGCCTCGGCTGGACCGTCCATCACCAGCCCATCGCCTGGCACTTCGCCGATACCGGCAACGTCGCCCAGTGGGACCCCGCCCTTCAGACCTACGTCTGGTACACCCGCGGCTGGAGCTGGGGCCGCCGCACCATCGCCCGCGCCGAAACCACCGACTTTCACCACTGGCCCCTCGCCACCCCCCTCGTCACCGCCTCGCCCATCGACACCCCCTGGACCGACGTCTACACCAACGCCAAAACCACCTACCCCGGCGACCCGTCAACCCACCTCATGTTCCCCACCGTCTACGACCGTTCGAGCGATATGACATCCGTCGTCGCCCTCGCCAGCACCGACAACATCGGCTGGAGCGACATCCCCGGCGGCCCCTGTCTGGAACCTGGGCCCGAAGGATCAGTCGATGGCGGCTGCGTCTTCGCCGGCACCGGGCTGGTGGAACTACCCGGCGACCGCATCGGCATCCCCTACGGAGCCTTCCCCGCCCCCCACAAACACCCCCCGCCCGGCCATGGCGAAGGCATCGCCTGGGCCACCTGGCCCCGCGGCCGCCTCGCCGGCCTCGTCGCCGACCACCACGCCGAATTCTGGACCCTACCCCTCCACCTCGAGGGCGCCACCCTCCGCCTCAACGCCAAAATCGAACAAGGCGGCTCAATCCGCATCGAACTCCAGGACGAAGACTGGAATTCCCACGAAGGCTTCGCCCTGGAGCAATCCACCCCCATCCACGGCGACCACCTCGACGCCCCCGTCACCTGGGGCCCCACCACTCAAATCAGCGCCGCCCCCAGCCGCCCGGTCGTGCTCAGGTTCCAACTCCACCACGCCACCCTCTTCGGCTTTGAGGTGGTCGAGTAAGTCACGCAGTGGACGCCGATCGTCCGCAGCCACTTCGTGCGGAAGCACCGGCGCGCCTTCGTCAGAACAGCAACGGCAATCCGCCCGTCTATGCCGTCAGGCGTCCCTCAAACTGGGCGGCCAGTACCTGATTGACCCGCGCCGAGGCCTCCATCATCGGCATGTGTCCCACCGCCTCGATGACTTCCACGTGCGTTCTCTCGGGGAGTCCGCCGGCGTGCGAGGCCGGGACGATCTGGTCAGCCGCGCCCCAAATCACCAGGGTTGGCCCCGGGTACGTCGCCAGGCACTCGCGGATGGAGACCGTCTGCTGTCCGTCCGCTACGAGATTGCGGGCGATCGCCCCCAGAGCGTCCTCAACCCCGTCCAGGCGCTTGTACTGCAGGACATCGTTCACCAGGCGTCGCGTGACCAGGGCCGGATCGGCGAAAAGCGCTTCCAGCACTGGCTTGATCTGCCGACGACGGCGGGCCGTGACGAAACCGTCCAGGAAGCCGGCGAGCAACTCGCGGCCAAGGCCGACGCTGGCTATCAGACTGAGCGACCGGACTCGATCGGGCGCCGTGCCGGCCAGCTCGGCCGCGATGGCGCCTCCCAGTGAGTGCCCTACCAGATGCGCGGCGGGCAGCTCCAGCGCGTCCATGAAGTCCGCGACCGCCTGCGCCAGCGTCGCCAACGTGCCGTCGCCCACATTCGTCGACGACTCGCCGTGACCCGGCAGGTCAAGGGCATACACGGCGCGCTGAGCGGACAGCGCCTCGTGGTTAAACAGCCAGTTGTTGAGGTCGCCACCAAAACCGTGTACGAGCACGACCGGCTCGCCGCCCTCGCCCAGCTTCAGATAGCGCAGCGAGCGTCCATTGACTTCCACGTATTGCGGCAACGGTCCTTCGCCCGCCACCGCTTCCGTCTCGGGCGTGAACTCCGCCTCGAAAGTGGCGGCGAAGCCAACGATCGCATCGTCCGGAACGTCCGCATCCGCGATGACCCCCAGCAAGCCGCCCACTGGAATCGTGCTGCCCTCAGCCGCCCGCCAGCGCAAGGCGCCGCTCGCCGGCGACTCGACTGCGCTCAGGATTTTCTCCGTCTCCACGTCCACCAATTCGGCGCCCAGCTCAACATCCGCGCCCTCGTCAACCAGCCACTTGACTACCACGGCCTCCGTCATCGTCAGGCCCCACTTCGGCATCACGAGCGCCCGCAGGTCTGAGGCGCTCATTGCGCGTAGCCCGCGACGCGTCGCACCGCCGCGGCTATCCGCGCGGCGTCCGGCATGTACTGGTCTTCCAGGACCCCTGCGAAAGGCACTGGGGTGTGCGGCGCGGTCACCAGGGTGATGGGGGCCTCCAATGCGTCAAATGCGTGTTGGGCGACTAACGCGGAGATGTCCGTGGCGATGCTGCATCGTGGCGGCGCCTCGTCAACCACCACCACCCGCCCGGTATTTTCGGCGCTCTCCAGCACGGTGTCCTCGTCCAGCGGCGACGTCGTGCGCAGGTCAACGACCTCGCACTGGATGCCTTCCCCGGCCAGCGTCTCCGCCGCCTCGAGTGAGCGATGCACCATCAGCCCCAGGCTGATGATCGACACGTCGTTGCCCTCACGGACCACATTCGCCTCGCCAAACGGAATGCTGTAGGACTGCTCCGGCACCTCGCCCTCGGTTTCGTAGAGCCCCTTATGCTCGAAAAAGATCACCGGGTCGTTGTCCCGAATCGCCTGGATCAGCAGTCCCTTGGCGTCGTAGGGCGTCACTGGCATCACGCACTTCAGCCCGGGCACGTGCGTGAAAATCGAGTACGGCGACTGCGAGTGCTGCGCCGCCGCGCGAAGCCCGGCGCCATACATCGTGCGCACCACCACCGGCGTCTCCGCTCGGCCGCCGAACATGTAGCGAAACTTCGCCGCTTGGTTGTAAATCTGGTCGAAACACACCCCCACAAAGTCGCTGAACATCAACTCGGCAACCGGTCGCAGACCGGAAGCCGCCGCGCCAACGGCTGCGCCAATGAAGGCGGATTCGGTGATTGGGGTGTCGAGCAGACGATCGCCGTACTTTGCATAGAGGCCCTTCGTCACCCCCAGCGGGCCGCCCCAGGCATCCATTTCCCCTTCCGCGCCCGAGCCGCCCACCACGTCCTCACCCATCACAATCACGCTCGAATCGCGAGCCATCTCCTGGTCCAGCGCCTCATTGATCGCCTGCAACATCGTGATCGTCCGTGCCATCGTGCGCCTCCGTGCCCGCTCAGTAGTCGACGTAGACGTCCGTCAGGTACTCCGCGGCTGCGGGCGCCGGGTCCGCCTTCGCCGAGCTGACTGCCCCATCGATCAGGGCCGCAACCGCCCGGTCGATGTCGTCAAGTTCCTCCCGCTCGATACCCGCCGACGCCGTCACCCGCCCCGCGAACTTATCCAGGCAGTCGTGGTTGGCCCGAGCCGCCTCCGCCTCGCCCGGCGGGCGGTATGTCTGCGCGTCGCCCTCGTAGTGGCCGTAATAGCGATTCACCTGGCACTCGATGAACGACGGGCCGTCGCCCGAGCGAGCCCGCCTGATCGCCTCGCCCGCCGCCTCGTGGACGGCAAAGAAGTCGTGACCATCCACAGTCGCGGCCGGCATGCCAAAGCCCTCGGCGCGGTCGGCTAGGCTGCCCGCCCCAATCGCGTAATCGGCGGCCGTGGCTTCCGCGTACCCATTGTTCTCAGCCACAAAGATGGCCGGCAGGTTCCAGACCGTTGCCAGGTTCATGCTCTCAAACGTCGTGCCCTGGTTAGAGGCGCCATCGCCAATGAAGGCGACGCCAACGTCGCGCGTGCCCTGCACCTTTGCCGCCAGCGCCGCGCCGCAGATCAACGGCGGTCCGCCGCCGACTATCCCGTTGGCGCCCATCATCCCGGCGTCCAGGTCCGCGATATGCATCGACCCGCCCTTGCCGCGACAGCTGCCAGTGGCCCGGCCATAGATCTCCGCCATCATCGCGGGCACGTCCACCCCTTTCGCGATGCAATGCCCGTGCCCGCGATGCGTGGATGCAATCCGATCGGCCTTCGTCAGATGCAGCATCACGCCCACCGCGCACGCCTCTTCACCGGCGTAGAGATGCACAAAGCCCTCAATCTCACCGGCGGCGAACTCGACGTGCACCCGCTCCTCAAACTCGCGGATCGTCCGCATCAGCCGATATGCCTTGAGTAGATCGTCCTTCGTCAGTGCCATCGTCTCGTCCTCTGGAGAACTATCCGCCGCGACCAGAGAAGCCCATCCGCGCGTCGTCCCGCGCGTCTCACCCTCAGGCTAAGACCACCAGCCAAAGTTCTCCAATCGTCGTGCGGGCAAAGCGACATCCACCAACGTCCCGGCCCCGACCCGCCCGTCTTCTCTTCGTCATCCCGGCGTCCCCGGCCGGGACCCAGCAGCACCCAACCATCAGACCGCACCCAAGCCACCCCTGGCGCCCATCCCCGCCAAATGCTCCCAACCACCGGTCCCCGTTCGTGGTGAGCCGGGGCGCCGTACCCGGCGGCCCGAGTCGAACCACCTCCCTGCTGACCGCCCCATCGTGCTCAGATTCCAGCCCCACCAGGCCACGCTCTTCGGCTTCGAGGTCGTCGAGTGAGCAATACGACGGCCACGCGATGTCAGCTGTATCTCAGTGGCGACCTTGTGCGTGACTAACAGCGCGCCAGGGGGCATCCGTCCACGCCCAGCCATCGCACGCGGCCAGCATCGACGAAGCGCAGATCGACGAATCGGCGGAATCCCTGCGTGACGACCGCGGGAACCACCAGGCTGGTCAGGCGCTTCAGCGCCGTGGGGCGGCGAGCAGCCGCCCCCGCCGCATCCAATCAATCTGCGGGCGGCTACGCATGTGGCGCGAGGCCGAAGTGCTGGCGGTTGTCGTTCAGCTCATCCCGCCGCGACACCAGCACCCGCCGGACGTGGTCAGGTGCCTCCTCAGTCACCGGTGGGACGGTCTGACAGGGAGTGGAAGTTCATCGGATTAGGGGCCGACGTTCGTTACATGTTCGGTTAGCTCTGCCGTATCGGCGCGGGCTTGCAACAGGTCGAGTTGAAGCACCTCGTACGGCGCGCCTACGATTGCTCTCAGGCCCGCGGGGGCTAGGGCGTCGCGCACAATCTTGAAGACCTCAATGGCGGTACGGGCGCCACGATCCAAGCCCGCTGGCGCGCCTGGGACGGGAGTACGCAGGGATGTATCGGACCGTTCGAGTCGCGGCGCTTTCCATCAAGCCCAAGAAATGGGACAAGCCATTCAACGCCGACAAGCTCGAGGCGTACGTGCGTGAAGCCGCCCGCGAGGGGCCCGAGCTGATCGTAGCCCCGGAAGGGTTTCTCGAGGGCTATGTCGTCATGGACGTGGTGGCGCACCCCGAGAAGGCCGCGATGATGCACGAGATCGCCGAGCCGCGTGACGGAATCTACGTTCGGCGGTTTCGTCGCCTGGCACGCGAGTTAGGTGTGAACCTGTGCCTTGGCTTCGCCGAGCGCGTGGGGCATGAGTTCTACAACTGCGCTGCGTTCATTGGACACGACGGGCGGATCTGCGGGACCTATCACAAGACCTACTTTGCGGAAGGCACACATCCCAGTTGGTCGTTCAACCGGATCGGCACGAAGCTGCGGGCCTTCGATACGGCGCTGGGACGCGCCGGCATCGTGATCTGTGCCGACCGCGCCAACCCATTGATCAGCCGAGCGCTGGTGTTGGACGGGGCGCAGTTCATCCTGATCCCTTCCTATGGCTCGCGCAAGAAGTGGCAGAACGAAGCGGTACTGGCCCGGGGACGCGAGAACGGCGTGCCCGTGGTGCAAGCCAATGTCGGCGTGAACCTGATCGTGAGCAAGGGCGAGGTCGTCGCGTACAAATGGGGCGTGGATCAGATCACCAGCGCCGAGATCGAGGTGCCGATGCCGCCGTCGCGCGCCGGCGCACGACAGGCCGAGCGGACGTACCTCGCCGAGCAGGGTCCGGAGATGGCACGCCGCTATCGGCGCATGATGGCCAGGCTGGCGAAAGCGGCGAACTAGCCCCGACCACCGTGGCATGGCCAGGGCGAGAGACCGCGGAGGCCGAAGGCTTCCGCGACCCGCACCGCGGACATCGCTCCACACCGCCTGTGCCGCATCATGCGGCCCAAATCAGCAACGAGGATTCGGTCAGGTTGAGATCGCGATACGCAAACCGCGCGTATCGCTCGCCACGGCGCCACCCTCCGCCTCAACGCCAAAACCCAGCAAGGCGGCTCAATCCGCGTCGAACTCCAGGACGAACACTGGAATCCCCACGAAGCCTTCAGCCTGGACCAATCCACCCCCATCCACGGCAACCACCTCGACGCCCCCGTCACCTGGGGCGAGACAACCCACATCCCCACCACCCGCCCCCTAGTGCTTCGATTTCAGATGAACCGCTCCACCCTCTACGGCTGCGAGATCACCCCCTAAACCACAACGTCATCCCCGCGCAGGCGGGGACCCAGTGCCATGACTGATCCGAGCGCACCTAAGCCACCCCGTTCACCCCTGCAACCCGAGATCCACAC
>JAJEGF010000062.1 GCA_022820025.1 Chloroflexota bacterium | reverse complement strand
CGAGCTGCCGAATGTGCCCGTGCACCAGGTGTTGGCGGCGGACAAGGGCGCCAACTTCGAGACGGTCAAGAGCAATCACCTCGCGCTGTTGGACGAGAACCCGACGATCAAGGCGCGATTCCTCGGCGAGCCCGATTGGCTGAATCTCTACGGGCTGCCAATCCGTTACGAGGAGCGGGCAGTCGCGGGCAACCCGCAGGGACTGCAGATCCTGCGTGCACAACGGGCCGTTTTCGCGATCTGGAACGTGCCCGCGCAGGGAACAACGGTGGGGCAGGTCGTGCTGCAGAATCTGCCGGACAAGGTGAAGCAGCTCGTAGACGTGATCATTCCCGATGCCACCGAAGGACCCCTGACGCCGCGGCAGGTCAGCGGCTTCGAGCCTCAGCAGATCTACCGTCGATCTGATGAGGACGACGACCGCAGCGACGAGGACTACGCGGCGGCCAACAACCCAACGGGAACGGACAACGACGGATTCGACACCACCGCCAATACGGACCGGGATGGCTATGACACCACGGCCAACACCGACCACGATGACTTCGACACCACCGCCAATACGGACCGGGACGGCTATGACACCACGGCTAACACCGACCACGACGGGTTCGACACCACCGCCAATACGGACCGGGACGGCTTTGACACCACCGCCAATACGGACCGGGACGGCTTTGACACCACGGCCAACACCGATCACGATGGATTTGACACCACAGCGAACAGCGACGACAGCGATAACAACAGCAGTTAGGCGGTGACCCTTGCTCCGGGCGAACCCGTCCAGCTAGAACCGCAGGTCGCCTTCCCCGATGACCGGGGGGTTCCAGCGCTGGCGCGGGCATTCGAGGGTGCATGGGTCTGGGCGGCATACCGGAGGGCATTCGGACACCGCGCCACCAGTCCGCAGCGGATACGCGTTCGACAGTTCAGTTACAGCCCGGGACGCGGGGCCGTGGTGAGCTACGTTCTGGACTGGAAGGATGATGCCTACCTGCCGCCGGAGCAGTTCAGCTTGCGGATCAATGGCAGCAAACCGGCTCAGCTATGGCGCTTTCCGAACGACGATCAGCTGCCGGGGCTGGCCGACGCCGCCCACCCGGACTCCGCGCTGCGGCTGATCAACCAGCATGTGCTCGCGGTTCCAGCACGGCGCGTCGGGGTTGAGGTCGTGCGTTACCGGCCCGCCAGCCGGGCGGTGCTGCGACATTCGATCGGCAAGGTCACGCTTTATGCGCGGGCGATGCGGCCCACGTCAGTTGGCCCGCTGGTCGCGGCGGCCGAGGTGATCGGCTCATCCGAGTTCGTTGTGCCTCGCATTGCCGGTCACTGGGCCGAGGGCGGCGTTGTGTGGTTGTCACGGATCCCGGGCAAGAATGGCCGGCAGTACATTCGGCGCGGTGGGGAGCCAAGCGTTTTCAATATCCTGGATGGGCTGGAGAGCCTCTGGACAACGCCAGTGCGATCAGACGGAGGGCATCCGTTCAACCTGAAGAGCTTCTATCGTCGCGCGAAGCGGATCCTCGCTCACTCGACGCAAAGCCATCGTGAGGCGAGACATGCGCTGCGAGCCGCAGAGCGAGTGTTGGACTCGTTTGTTGCGTCATGGGAGCCGACGTGCCTGGCTCACAACGACTTCTACGACGATCAGATGCTGGTCTTGTCCGACGGTCGAGTCGCTCTGGTGGACTTCGAGGAGACTGGGCCCGGGGATCCCATGCTGGACGTTGGGAACTTCCTGGCGCATCTGCGGATCCAGGCCGGACTGGGACGGTCGGACGCGGCAGCAAGGGCCAGGGCCTACCACGACAGGATTCGGCCCGTGGCGCTGGACCGGTTCAAGTGGGACACACGTGAGCTCGATCTTCGCGAGGCCGTGTGCCTGTTCAGGATCTGCACGAGTACGGTTCGCAACATCAGACCGGATTGGGACGGGCGCCTGGCAGCGGGGCTGTCCCTGGTGAACGGAATCCTCGGCTAGCGGACAAAGGCGCACTGACCAGTCGTACTCCCGCTTGGCCGGGTCTAATCGCACGAGTGCGCTCTCGCCCGCCGGGCCGAACCGCCTCGCACTTCCTGCTACAGCAATGTGCGCTCGCGGTCAACGACGCAGCGCCAATAGTTGGCACTCAATCCGCTAGGTGACAAGCACCATATCCGAGCCAATCTTTGCTTGTGCGCGATCTCCGCGGACTCTGCGCAGCAGCGACCGAATTGGAAGTCCCCTAAAGCGGCAGCTCTCGGTTTAATGGATCTCCGATCGAATCAGCGGAAAACTCAGCTTCGGCAGGAGCAAAGAGGGACGTATCGTTCACTGAAGTGATTCGGCCAAATCAGTTAGCAGACTCAGATAGTCGACACGAATGGCTCCACAGTTACCGATTCACTCGCGAAGTCCGGCGCAAGCGACCACGATGCACTCTGCCGTCAGAGGCAACAGTCCCAGTTGCGCGAGCAACGCCAAGCAACGCAGCGATTTCAAGCCTCGCCACCGAAGTGAGCCCACTGTGCGAACTAGCGCCGTACCACCGGCCGGATCCGAATCTCGCTCCGAAGGCATCTTCGAGATAACGGCATGTCCCAGGAGTTGCCGACGCAGTCTGAGACGTTCCTTGGGTGGTCGGAAGGGCCTTGCCGCAGCGGTCCGCGAAGTTCGTCCTGGTGCTGCGGCCGAGTCGCACGATGGCAGTCACTTGCGCATGCCCGCTTTCTTGCAACACCGTTGGTTCGGCTTCCACCCGGCAGTGGGAAGCTAGCGCTCCTCGAGGCTGCCCCACTTGGTAAGGAAGTTCTCCCGGATCGACGCCGAGGACGGGGGCGACACGGGCCTGAGCCTTGCCATCTGGAAGAGGATAGTGGAGGCGCTCGGGGCCGCAAGTATGCGGACAGCGACGAGCCAGGCCAGGGGGCGCGCTTCTCCTTCAGCCGTTCGACGAGCGACGAGGCCGGGAGCGACATGGCCGACGGCATCCCTCCACTCCTGGCGTGGCTCCGCTGCGAGGAGTGAGGGCGGCAGGGGAACGGGTGAGTGTCCTGGCGCATGAATCAGACCACCGAGCTTGCAACAGAGAGTTGCAGTAACGCCGCTCGGTCTTCCCGGGGTAGCATTGTTGAGGAGCCGTCAGCGGATGGAGAATAAGAGCTTCCAGGGTGTTGATCTCGCTCGCTATGCAATACCTTGTTTGAGGCGGCAATGATGAAGTAGTCGTGCGGACGGTAAGGTGATACGAGTAAGGCCCCTGATTCACGAAACCATGCGGTGGAACGCAGCTGAGCAATGCGGGATGGTTGGCTACAAATCCGCTTGCACTCGACCTTGCTCCCTGCTGAAGGTCACCATGGAGACCGGCCATGGTAGGCGACCACCCGATCGATACCTCGGATGACGTGTGCGCTGCCCTAGAAAGGATGGGACTCGATGCTTCTCAACTGCATAACGCCACGACGATCCAAAGGAGACATGGCAATCTCCTCTATCGAATCACGCTAGGAGGTTCCTCGTGCATTTTGAAGGTGTTCGGGGATGCGGGTGCCTCAAGGGAGGTGCGTGCGTATGCGTTGCTCATGGAAATTGGTGTTCCCACGCTCCCCACCATCGCAACAGCCGGCGACGCGCTCCTCCTTGAAGACCTTGAAGTCAGCAACTGACTCAGGCTTGCCACGGAGGACGATGTGGCAAAGTCCGAGGTTCGTCTAGCTCTGGCGGCTTGGTATCGAGCACTTCACTGTGCTGGATCGAGACTGAGTGCAGATCAAGTCGGTCCGTTACTTTCGAGGTGTGAGATCGACGAGGTGACTCCGGCGGCTATTCTGGCAGTCGCCTCAAGCGTCGGAGGCTCGGATTACTCCAGGTGGGTGACTCTCGCCAACAGCATCGACAGAATCAAAGACGCCACCATAGGCTCAGGCCAGACCCTAAACCACAATGACTTCCATTGGACCAATCTGGCTTTGTCACGAGTCGAAGAGACAATCAGGGCGGTTGTGTTTGACTTCCATCTAATGGGGCTGGGTCTGAAATTCTCCGATTGTAGGAATGCGACCAGCGCTCTCGGTCCAAATGCTGCGGAGGCGTTCTGGTCCGAGTATGGCGAGACCGATCCCATAGAGAGAATCCTAGACGACGTAACGGCTCCTCTGTACGCTCTCGTCGAGGCCTTACAGCGCCCCGAGTTTCCTTCGTGGGCGGAGCCAAGTCTGCAACTTGCACAGACTGGGGAGATCCACAGCAGGCTTGATAGAGCACTGGAAGTTCTCTAGGAGTCTCTTATGGACACCAGGTAATCGATGGAATCCAGATGGCAGATGCCTGCGTAGGCAACACGTAACCCTTGCGCTGTTTCGCCTGTTCCCATTGCCAGATGAGTTTAGACTCCCAGCGAGACTGCAGCTGCTCGTCGGCGACGATGCCATCCCATTCCCATGACGAATAGTGCGAACCCATTGAGATAAGCTTCGTTGTACAGAACCAGTTGAGTGTCACTCAGGCCGATCTGGTCGCTGCGCCACAGAAAGAGGAGGTAGGGGAATGGCGTCCTTACGCGTGCGCAAGCTACTACCCGCAGGACTGACTATAGGTTCAGAATGACGGTCAGCGTGGAGGTTCTTGACTTCTTAGAGTCCGGTGGGCAAACGAGATTTGAACTAGCTAACCGAAGTCTTAGAAGGCCGTGTATCACACGGTGATCTGCGGTTGCGAACGTGCGCCTAGGCTGCATTTGCAGAGAACCTGGAACGGTCTGCACCGGCGGGACTCGGCGACCTGGAGCGACCTGGGCCACCAGACTCCGGTCGCCATGAGTCTGGCGTGGTCGGCCGGGATCGGCAGGGCTACGAGTCTCCGCTGATCGCGGGCCGAACTCAACGCCAGTCTGGCGAAGCGACGCACGCACGCAGCGGAGGCGTGAGTGCGATTCCCGTACGGTCGATCAGGCTTGGATGGCCGATTCTCTGGGGGGCTCGGATTCCTCCATCATGCGTCGCGGTCCAACATCCGCTGCCACTTCCCGACGGGACTCAACGGCATTAGCGTGAGGCTAGGCGACGTTGCCGGATTGCCCGCGCGTATCCAGGACGTTTCCAACCCGCTGCACGGCCTCCGATTGGATGCCGGGCGTGACGTGGGAGTACGTATCGAGGGTCAGCGTGATGCTCGCGTGGCCCAGTTGCTCCTGAACGACGCGTGGGTGCACGCCCTCGCTGAGCATGATGCTGGCATGCACATGCCGGAGGTCTTTGATCCGAAGCGACGGCAACCCGGCTCGCTGGAGCGCCCGCTGAAAGCGATTGAGCATCACGCTGGACTCAATCGGGCGTCCATCGGCTTGGGCGAAGATCAAGTCGTGGTCGTCGTAGAGCGGGCCAAGATCCGTCCGATGCGTGGTCTGGTTGGTGCGATGCCGCCTGAGCAGTTGGACCACGCCGGCCTCGAGCGCGATCGTGCGCGCACTGCGATGGGTC
This sequence comes from Chloroflexota bacterium, assembly GCA_022820025.1. Classification (GTDB taxonomy): domain Bacteria; phylum Chloroflexota; class UBA11872; order UBA11872; family UBA11872; genus UBA11872. The sequence continues at coordinate 32,403 of JAJEGF010000062.1, read as the reverse complement.
TTGGTCGGCGCAAATGTGAGGCCCTGCCCCTTGATGCGTTGCAGCGACTGCCGGATTTGCGCCCTGCCGGTCTGCAAATCAAGGTCGCGCCAACGCAGCGCGACCAATTCGCCGGGCCGGACGCCCGTCGTAACAGCCAGGCGGATCGGCAACTCAAGCTCGGTGCCCTGGATGGCGGCCAGCGCCGCCTGAACAACCTCAACGCTGGGGATGTCAACGGGCTGAGGCCGTGACCGTGGCGGGCGCGCTGCGAGGGCCGGATTGCGCGCCAGCACTTGGAGCCGGACCGCGTCGTTCAAGGCCTTCCGCGCCACCTGGTGCACGTAGTCGGCTGTGCGGGTGTGGCCCTGCCGTCGCAGGTCGACATAGAGCTCCTGCAGGTGGAGCGGACGCAGTTGGCTGAGCTTGAGGTGCCCGAGCCGGGGCTTGAGAAACCGCTCCACGTGATAGCGATAGTCTTGGTAGGTGCGCGGGGCGTTCTGGAGGCGGACGTGCGTTTCGAGCCACTGCTCGAGGTAGGAGCCGACGGTGGCGGCGGTGGGTTCGACAAGCACCCCGGATTGCAGGTCGTCTTCCAGGCGCGCGGCGGCGCGTTCGGCCTGCCGGCGGGTGCCACGCACCGAAAGCCAGCGGCGCTTGCCGCCGCCGAGGTGCACTGAGACCTCCCAACGGCGGGGGCCGCGCCTGCGAATGTGAGCCATGGGTCATGCGTTCCATTTCCGGTTGAGGTGGCGGCTCGACGCGGGCTGCCCGGCGTCGAGCAGCGCGTGAAGGTCTTCGTCCAGCGTGTGGCTGGGGATGCGGATCCAGCGGCCGATGCGGATGTGGCGGATCAGGCCGGCGTGGCACAGGCGGCGAACGCGGCCTTCGTTGAGCTGCCAGAGATCGGCTACCTGGCGAACGGTGAGCAGGCGCAGGGCGCGATCCGTGGAACCTGATCGGCGGCGGGCCGGCGTCATCCGGGCGGGGTCCAGCCCGCAGACCGACGGCCGACATGCGGCGACCTCGTCGCACGGCACGGTCTGGGTCGTCGGAGCCGTTCGAACACGCGTCGTGGGCCCGCCGGGCTGGATTTAGGCTGCAACCTGCGCACAGTTCTAATGTCCGCTCGGCCGTGCGGTTCGCCTAGGCAGGTTTCCGTAAACTTCGTGCCTGCTCGCCGAGCGCGCCGCGTCGGTGTGGAGCTCCCACTTCGCTCCCCGTCGACCGTCCGCTGCGAGACGGCCAGCCGTTAGCCGCAGCCGAGGTCGCCGGTGTCCGAGGCTCGCGGATTGTGGGGCGGATGGTGGCCCGTTCGTGCCGGTATCTGCGTCCGTGTAGATCCCGGTGCCACGGACTCCGCCTCAGGTGGACGGGTGGCGTCGCCTTCGGTGTCGCGTTGCCGACGTGGTCGGCGCGCCTAGGCGTACGTCCGCCGGACGCTGAGCCAAGCCCGCCGATGCGGCGGTGATTGATCGTGTGCAAAGCCGAGCGCAGTCGTGCACTGTGACGGCCCGCGTGCTTGGCACCCGTCCGCGACGTGGACGAGTCCAGCCGTGGTGAATCGCATCATTGAGGTCGGCTGTCGGCCCGGCGCGGGCCGGGACTCGTGGGCTGGTCAGGTCGCGAGTGGCGATGTCGCTGCGCCTGGCCGGTGCTCGTTCCGCATCTCCCTGCGACCACCGAGTTCTGGTGCGGCAATCGCGGCCGGCAGCGACAGCCTTGAGTTCGACGCCCGCGCGGGCTCATCCGACTCCCGCCACGACCCGCGTGGGCGCGGTCACATTGCCGACGTCAATGGAAGTGCGGCAGTCAGCGCACCGCAGCCGCTCAGGGATATACCAGGACCTGCTGGGTCAGCTCGGCGATCCAGGCAGCGGCCGTCCGGCGGTCCAGCCGATCGAAGGCGCAGCCGTAGCGCGCCGGCGCAGCCGCGACCACGTCCAGCCCCAATCGCTCGCCCAGCAGCCGCAGGGCCTTGAGCCGGATGGGCAGCGGCGGCTCGCCGTCCGGGTGGCCGGCCGCCGTGCCGCCTGGGCCCTGCCGCGAGCCTTGTCGCCGCGACCCGCGCGGGCGCTCGATCCAGTCGGGGTCCACCGCCACCCGGTGCCAGGTGCCGCGGGCCACGTGCGCCGGCCGTACCCCACCGGTCAACTGGCGAATCGCGGCCGCGGCCTGGCGACGGTTCAGGTCGGCAATCGCCACGCCGAAGCGCGCCGGCACCGCCTGCCGCCAGTCCGTCCCCAGCAGCTCCGCCAGCAACGTCAACTGCCGGTTGCGCGCGGGTCGCTCGCCGTAGGGCACCTGCCCGGCGGCTACGGCCCGAGCCTGACGGTTGGGCGCCGCCACGACGGGGGCGGCATCAGCGGCCGTCCGTGTCGCGGGCGGCGTCTGCGGCCCGCCACGCTGAATCAGGCGTTGCCCTGCCTCCGACAGCCAACGCCTCACGCTTGAAACCACGACGCTCCTCCTTCCGCCCGTCGCAGGGCGGCCAAGGCCCGCCGCGGTGCGTCGCCGGCGGGCCGCGATCCACCAGTCGGTGGCATGCCCGCCGGCGGCTCGATCCGCCGACGCTGAAACTGAGCCCCCGAAGCGGCCTCCCGCCGCTCCGGCAATCACTTCGGACGACGACTCCGACCTCCCAGCGCGTCGTCGTCACCTCACGCGCGACGCCGACGACCTCCCGGCGTCCCGTCGCATCGATTCCTGTCGCCAACCCGCGTCGGTTCTATGTTGCGCGGGATCGCGACAGGGCCAGCATGGCCTGCGCAGGCAGAGGCGCCTATCCAGGTTTCCGTAAAACACCGGCTCGCCGCGGAGCGACGTCAGCGCCGCTGACCGCCTCGTGACCGCGGCCGACGGTCGGAATGGAGCCGCCGCTCGCAGGTCTCGTGCCGAGCATTGGCCGACAGCTCATCGACGTCGATAGGCCTGTCCCGCCGGTGCCGTTCCTCGATCTCGTCATGCTACGGCCGTTCGCCGCGCAGCCAAGCCAGCATCTGGCGGTTGCCGTCGATGGTCGGCGGAAGCGCTTGGAGGTGCTCGACCACTGAGTGGTTGGTGGTGTCCGTCATCCGGTGGCTGAATCAGCTGAGTGCCCCGTCGACCTCGCCGCGTAACAGCAGCCCGACCTCATCCCCCGCGCAGGGCCAGCAAATCTCTCGGCGACAAGAGCGTCCAACTGATTTCTGTCACATGGCGGACCATCGAAAACGGGACGGCTCCTGCTTCGGTTACGTTGGGTTCAGTCATCGCTGGCCCTTGACGCCGTGGAAGTGGAAGGCCCGTCGATAACGCCCCCCGCTACGCCCCCTTTATCCTCCCATCGCGCCCCAATCTCGCCCCTTACAGTGCTCCGTGATGACACCTATTTCTCGCGCCATCACGCACCCATCTCGCCCTCTGTCTTGCCCCCGATGGATATCCCGCAGATACCCATAAGCCCCCTATAGACCCCCAGAGGAACTACCTGCTGCCGTGACGCGCTTCCACCGCGCCGACACCCCCTGGCCAGACGAAGCAATCAGACCACTACAGGGCTCGCCGGCGGAGCGCGCGCGGTGCCTTCGGTGGCCGTCCGCACGGGGGTCGGAGACAACTTGGCGGCAGTCGCCGTCGGTTGACTCGGGTACATCGCCAAGGGTGATTGGGCGGTCACCAGTCACTCGACATTCGCCGATCGAGACGCAGGGCGTTTCACAGCAGCCAGGGAAGAACCGGGATCGTGTCAACGATGTGATCGTGCGTGCGACGCAGTTCGTACTGCGAGTGCGGCGTTCGCGGTGACGGGATTGCGACGGTGTGGCCTCTACGGCGGCGTGACGTTCGCGATGGAGGACGCCGAGCTGCCGTCGATTCCGTGGCTAAGCAGCGGCACTCGCCGTTCCCCGGCGACGATGGGCGTCCAGACGGCCGCATCAGGTTCTCGCCAAGAAGGCCGGCTCCGAGGTTACGGCCACCACCAGCTCGGCCGTGAGCGCGGCCCCTCGGCCGGGCTGAAGCTGTGCACCGCCGACTCCACCTCGGCCAGCATGCGGCGCACCCGAGGCCGATGGGCCGTGACGATCCGGGTCTCGGGGAACTGCGTGTATTCGCGTTGCCAGCTGCCCGACAAATAGAACCACGCGCAGCGCCGCAACTTCAACCCATGCCGCCGCAGTTCCGCCGTGCCCCGGTCAACCTCGAGATTCACCCAGCGGCGGTGGCCGTGCACCTCCAGTTCGGCGACCGCGTCGCGATTGACCGCCCGCCAGACGCGGCCCAGCCGGTAACGCACGCGCGTGTGCGGATCGGCCGTCCACTCGCACAGCGCCGCCCCCTGCGGCGTGCGGCAGGCCGACCGGGTCGCCAGCAGGCAGCGGTTGACTGTCAACTGGTGGTTGACGTACCGCGGCTCCAGCGCCTCCGGCCCGGCGACAGTCGGAATGTCGGCCTGCGGGATTCCCGCGAGGACGGTCAGCACCTCCACGCCCGCGTCGGACAGGCCGGAAATGTAGTCACGGCGACCGCCGCCGGGCCCGCCGTGCAGGGGCTCAGCCCGCATTACCCAGCCTTTTTGGTGCAGCCGTTGCAGGCAAATCTCGCAGGTGCGTCGCGTGGCTGTCTCACAGGCCCGCGCATGGATGTGGACCGCCGTCAGCACTCGATGGTTGTCGAGGAGGCGCAGGACCTGGAGCTGCCGGGTGCCGATACGGACGCGCACGCCGAGGTCTGGGCGCACAGGGAATGGCAGGGGATGTGGGTGATGCTGGATTGCCCAAGGCTCGGTTCCTTCGGGAATCGGAAACTCACGGAACCGAGATCCCAGGGGCTCACGGCATGCACGAGGCCCCGGACCTATTGGAGCTCGGATCTTCCGGGCAATGGTCGCCTGAGGCTTGGGGACGCCAGGGGGCGTGGGCGTGGCGCAGGCGCCGGTCCTGCACAGGCTTGGACTCACGGGGAGCGATCACGCTGCGGTTGGGGATTCCCAGGGGCTCGGGGCTTGGAGCGGTAGCCGGGCATACGACCGGTGGGAACTCACGATGCATCCGGACCGCAGGCCGAGGATCGCCGCGGCGGGACCCAAGACCGACGAGCTGCCGAAGCCCTCGGTGACCAACCGAACGCGTGGGGGCGGGGACGTCCGTCGGGGAACCGCATCGGGAGGACGACCAGCCACCCGAGGGATCTGTCCGGCAGGCTCGCCCACGGTGGATGCGCGGGCGGCAGCAGCCTACCCAAGCGGGGGCCGAGGTCCTGACACGGGAAGGAAATCGGCCGAAGCATAGGTAGTTCCACGAGGCGACACCGCCCGGCGGGGCCCAGTGCAGCGGGCTAGGACCCAGGACCTTCAGCTTTGGCGCCCCGCCTCTGGGCCAACGACGGCGCCTGCAAGCCGCGCCGTCGGGACGACGCCCTCGACGACGGCTGGCGCGCCGCTCCATCCGTCGCCTCGATCGCCACTTACGGCCGCCGTTTTCCGCCCTCCCGTCGGCCGCTCGCGCGACCCGGTGCGCAGCCCCAACCGGCGCAGGATCCGAAGGACCCACGGGACGATACCGGGATTGACCGGCTGCTCGGTCGTGGCTGCGGACGGGCCGGAGCCCGTCCCATCCCCGCGCCCCAGCTTGCCCTGGCGACGGTCGCCGCGCCTACGGAATCCTGGATTCTCAGCCCGGCCCGTGCGCCGCACCATCGAGGAGCACGGACCAGCCCGCCGGCACGGGGCTTCAAGCGCGCGCCGGCCGAGCCGCCACTGGCGGCGCCCTGGAGCCACCCATGCGCCCGTCCCGACGCCCACTGAGGATCGGCGGCCCAACGCCGATGGCCACGACCCCAGGATCGGGCCCGCATCCGCGGCCGGCAACGGCGCAACTGGCTCGCTCGCTGGGTCTGCCGCTGACGTTTCGTCCACCCCGGCGGCTGCGCGCGGGGTCGCGCCCATGACGTGGCCGGTCCGCCAGGCCCCGGTCCTCCGGGCCCTGCGCACGCATCGCGTCATGGACGCCGAGCAACTGCAGCAGGTGGACTTCCGCACGGTCAGCCGGCGCTCCTGCCAGCGGTGCCTCACGACGCTGCATCGTCGCGGCCTGGTCGTCCGCACCCAACCCACCCGCGGCGGGTTCGGCGACGAAAGCGCCAACGACGGCGACCGCGTATCCGACCGGGGCGCCGCGCCGGGGCTAACCGTGCACCACCCAGTCATGCTGGTGCAATCGTTGGAGGTAGATCTCGCAGGTGCGCCGCGTGGCCGCCCAAATCGGCCAGGGCGTGGATGGGGACGGCAGTCAGCAGCCGATAGGCGAAGCGCCGGCGTAGGACTTGCAGTTGCCGGGACCGACCCCTGACCCGAATCAAGCAGTCAGGGAACGCCAGGGACGCTGGGACCGGCCTGGACGCCAGCGCGGCCTGGAATCAGACCCTCGGGGATTCGGACGGGTGCGTGGTGGGAATGCCCGGGGGTCGTAGCCTGGGACTGTCCCCGGACCTCTGAGCGCTCGGACGCTATCGGATTGACCAGGGATGGGTTGGATTCGGCCAGAGGGTGCCGGCCTGGCGCCGTCGCTGGAACGGCGAAGGCTCGGACCCCGCGGGAATCGACAACCCGAGGCTTGGTGATCCCGGGGGGCGGGCATGGAGCAGGCGCTGGCCCTGCGAGAGCTTGGACCCGCGGGAAACGGTCATGCTGCGGTCGGAGAATCCCAGGGGCTCAGGGCATGGGGCAGGTGCCGGACCGGCCAGAGCTCGGACTCACGGGAACCGACAACGACGAGGTCGGGGAGTTCTAGGGACCGTGGGCACGGGGCAGTCGCCGGACCTGCCAGGGCTTGGAGCGATGAAGAACCCATCCCCCCAGGAGGAGGATTGGATATGACGAGGAATGGTGGACGGTTAAGAGTTCCGCGAACCTAGAGGCCTCGAATCCGCGGGGCCGGCGACGCTTGGGGGCATGCGCATCAGGTTCGGCCCGCCGCTGAGGCCCCTTCGGGCCGGTCACGTGCGTTGGCCCGGCCAATCTTCGTCGGTGGAGACGCCGAAGAATTCGGTCCAGCACTTCCTCGTTGATCGTGAGGAATTAGAGTCGCCGGCCGCATGCCGCGCAGTTCAGCGCATGATCGCCTGGGTTCGGCGTGACTCAGTCATGCGGCTGGCACTTCTTCTGTCGGCACCGTGTGCGAAACGCCACGTTCAGGGTTTCCGGTCCGATGGACGGCAGTGCTTACAGCATCCGTCTGCCGGCGATGCCGTGTTTCCGCATCGGCACTTGGCCGCAGGGCGCGCCATGATCGCGGCGTCATGCTTGACCATGCCGTCCACGAACATCAGCAACCACCAGGACGGCAACTTTGCTCCGGGGATGAATGCCACGGTGTGCGCGCCAACTCCACCGTCGCCGACCATGATCACGGTCTTGCTTGTGCCGCCTGGAAGATCGTAGAGCGTGACGGTGCCGTCTCGCGGTGGGCAGCTGGAATAGTCAACGTGACCGCACGGCAGCGGCTCATATAGGTGGGCCGTTGCACCGCACGTGTCGCACGTCATGGTGGCATCAATGCGAAAGTTGAGCCGGCCATAGATCGCGGTGGAGATGCGGTCAACCAGAACGCCAAACTCCGCCGATGAATACAACCACTTCACGCGGCGACTGGCATCGCCGTCGAACGTCGTCACGGTGCCGTCATCGGCAACGCGCGTATGGCCGTGTGTGAAGCGACCGCGCTGCTCGCCAAGGAATGCGCGCACGTCTCGAGGCCACGCGTTGATCAGCACGTCGCCGTCGAGAGTGGTCAGTGGAAACTGGCCGGTCTTGCTTCTGGAGATCGCCTGCATCGGTTCCAAGTGCTCCAGCAACCATCCGAGTCGCATGCGCGTCATCGCGGCGTTCAACGTTCGTCTCCATGCCGCCATGCACACGTCGGACGCGCAGATTCGGACAGCGGACGATTCTAGTGCGAGCGTGCGGCTATGCCCAGCGGCCCCAATCTCTGGCGCGCTGGCACGCGTGGGGTGCGCCCTGTGCGCCGTCGGGGCGATTTGCCAGCGCGCCAGAGCTTGGGTGCGGTCTAGGCCCTAGACGCGCCCCTGGGCGAAGCGCTCGTGGTCTCCGCATCGTCTCGTGGATGGCCGAACACCACGCGCCAGAGGTCATCCAGTCCACGGATCACCCAGAGCACCGCCAGTGCAACGATCAGCACGAGCACGACGATTAGAAAGGTCGCGAGTCGGATTCCGTGTTGCACCGTGTTAGTCGCACTTCGTCCGCTTAGAGGCCCCTGTCATGCCCGTATCTCGCCCCCTGCAATGCTGCTTGATGACGCCTCAATCTCGCACCGATCGCGCACCATCGCGCACCTATCGCGCACCCCCACACGTCTCCAGCGGGTCGATGGTCCGCGCGCCGTGACTACGACCAGTCCGCAGTCTCTCAGCTCCTCCAGCGTCGTTCGCACTTGACGCTCGCTGACGCCAGGACCCAAGGGACCCTCTCACCTGTACGGACCAGCCCTGAAAGTTTTAACCCCAGAATTGGGCGCTAACAGGTTTGGCGACCTGCGCGAGCGCGGTACACTCGATGAGACGCCATTGGAGGGCGTCCCGTCCAGACCGCAGACGAGCAGATCAAGTACAGACGAGAGCAGATACACGAGTTCAGACGAAGTGATGTGCACAGCCTGGCGCGGTGGACGCCGCGCCTCTCGCGATGAAGGCAAGCAGATGAAGAACCTCCACCGCTGGCTCCGACCCCTGACGGGAATCGGGCGACTGGCGTGGGACATTGTTCGTCACGTGATCGAACAGTAGGCCCCACCACCCGACCAACCAATACCCTGTGCTCCCTAGCGCGGGCGATCCCATGTGCCACGAATAGCCGTCCGACTGATCTTAACAGGTCCCTAAGGCGACGGCGCGTAGATCGGGGTCACGCCAAAACAGATCGAGCCATATGCATCACACCGGTATAATAACTGCGGCCCTAGCGGGGGCGTGCGAAAATCCGAAGTCCCGACCCCGCCAGGGCCACTTTGCTGTCGTTAACCTTGAAATTTCATCTCCCGCGTTGCGGGCCTTGGCTTGCCTTGGTTAAACGCCAGCGCCGGAAACTTTCGTCTCCGGTCGCCAGCATTGTAGCACGATGTCCAGCCGATCACGTGCGGTAGCGGTCTACCACCGCCGCCGCCTGCTCCAGGCTCAGGCTAGCATTGTCCAGATGCTTATTCATTTCATCCCAGTGACCAATTGCCACAGTATTCGCGGCTTGTTGGTAACTGTACGCCGCAGCATCCGTGTGCTCCGCCACATCGTCCAATTTCAGGAGCCGTAAGTCTGATGTGATCTCTGTATAGCGATACGCTGCGACACCCAACACATCGGCCACAGTTCGTTGATCGTCGCTATTGGCGACGCTTGCCAGGGCACCATTCAGTTTATCAATCTGTTCACCCATCTGTTGCAGGGCGTCATGGCGCACCTGTTGCAACGTGAGGCCAGCGACCGGCGCTTGTACGGGTACCTGCTGCTGGGGTGGGGTCTCGTACTGCAAGGGCGCACTGACAATGACCCGCTCAATAATGATGGGTTGCGGCTCCCCGCAGCCGACCAAAAATAAACCAATGAGCGCAGCAGCGAAAACTTTACGCATTGTCGTCCTCCTTCTTTTCTTTTTCCTCCAGCATGTCCAGCGCGTGATCCCTTAAGTCATTGATTTCTTTGTCGGTGATCGGCTCCACGTCCCCATGCAGGTGATTGATGATGTCAAGACGCTCCTGCTCATCTTCCGATTCAATGTATGCCTTCATATCCTGACGCAATTCACTAAGGATGGTGTCAATACCATCCAACGTCGTAAGCACCTCTACAATGAGTTCGTGATCATCCGGTTTCTTTTCCATATCCCCATGTCCTTAAACAGGTAACGGCCCTAACCGGACCGCTGAACCATTGCCAATTACCACACGGGGGTATCCAGCGACCGACTAGGGCCGCTGGGCAATGACAGGCGCAACGCGCCCGCCCCGTGGTGGTAGCGCCGAGTGTACCTAGTCGTCGGTGTCCTCGTCGTCATCAGGTTCATCAGGTTCCGGTGGAGCCGGTGGCGGCGGCTTCAGGGCTTCCTCGATCAATTCGTCAAAGAGGTCGTTTGGGTCACGCATCAGGTCGTCAGGTTGGCCCAGGACAGGCGCGTCTGGTCCAAGTTGTCCAACATGGCCTCCAGTCGTTGATGCTCAGAGAACGTTCGGTGATTCCATCTGAACTCGAATTCCCGCAGGTATCGGCCAAAATGCTTATTCGACCACCAATGGTAGACACCCTTGTGCGCCCGTTTTACCAGTGCCCAGAAACTTTCAATACTTTGGGTATGGCAGTTGCCATTCACATACTCCCCGTGACTGTGCGTCACGTACTGATGCTGGTGGCGCGTAAGCATTTGGTAGGGCGCATGTTCATCGGTATAAACCGTCGCTCCCTGATAGACGTGGCGCATAACAAACCAGAGGCACGACCCCGCGTCTCGGTTATCGACACAGCGGGTTAAGACATTCCCGTTGCGCTGCACGGCCCCCATCACAATTTGTTTACCTTGCATCCAATTGGCAAACAGGCGCTTCTTGTGGTGCTTGTTTCCTTCCAGCCCACCGACGTAACACTCATCGACTTCGACAAAATCACTGAGCACATTGGCTTTCATGCGGTCAGCTATCTGGCGGATGCGACATAACATGAACCACGCCGTGCGGCGCGTAACCCCCAGTTCTCGTGCCAGTTGCGTAGACGGAATGCCTTTGCGGTGTGAGGCAAACAGCCACATGGCGGCCAGCCAGAGGCGCAAGGGCAGCTTGGAATCCTCAAACAACGTGTGCTTGCGCATGGAAAGTTTTTGCCGACAGTGCCCGCATTTGAGCAGCTACGGCTCGTTGACCCGGTAGCAGCGCCCGTAAAACCCGCACCTAGGACAGGTGACGCCCAGGGGCCAGCGCTTCTTGATCAGGTAGGCGGTCGCTGCCTCTTCTGAAGGAAAAGCATTGAGGACATCAATGATGCTTGTGAACCGATCATGGGCTTTCTTTTTCGCCATCCGACTGAAACCCGTGTGGTAATGGTTCGATCGTGTATTATACTGGCCCGAAAGTTTTAAGGCAAAAGTTTATGTTTATGTCAAGCCAAGAGTTTGACTAGACCGTTAGGATCAGCGGACTCAGTCGTCTCCGTCGTCCCCTGAGTCACCGTCAGAATCTACGATATCGTCAATTGCTGGAGCCGCCTCGCCTCTTGGTGGTGCGGACTGATCAGACTCAAAGATTGAATCTCTGGCTGAGCGTTGAATCGGCACAGCCTTCGTTGCAGGCTTATCGTCCGATTCCCCAGCTTTCCTGTCGTCGCTCACTTGCTTCCCTCCCTAGTGTATTCGCCAAGTATAACGTCTGTAGCCTGACGTTGACACTTCACGCTGAGCTTTGAGTCAATACCAATCCCGGTGTCAATGAGCTGATGCTCACGCAACTCAAGCAATCGCATTTCTTTTCGCAAGCTTGCTGAGTGATGATCCGGCAGGTGTTTCCACCAGAGTTCACGCCACTCAATATTTAGGGCCAAATAGAATCGCTTGGCATTCTCAGCCCGCGATGCCTTTCCTGGAATATCAAAGCTAATCAGCCCAAGCGTTGCAATACTCGCAATGAACGGAAAGACAATGCGTAAATCAAATGGCAAGTCGGTTTCAGGCACCAACACCGTAACGAATGAAGCAGCCCCGATAACAAAAGCAAGAATGCTATAAGTGAGACGGTATCGATCAGCCTTTACGCTGTAATACCGATACTTGCGTTCAGCATCGATACGGCCTTCAAAAAGACGTTGCCGCTGTGAAGTTAGCTTTGCCACGGGTCGGGCCGGTCGCGGTGACTCCATATTCCTATCACGATTCAGTAAATTAGTCAATCGTCGTGTCCAGCGATTCATGACGACCTCCTTTGATAGCAACGGGACTACTCAACTGGAGCGGCCCTTATTCGGAGCCGGATAATTCGCATTGGCCCCTGGTCGGCTCACGTGAGCAAATCCCGGACCCAAACGTGCGCGAATCTCGCGGTGCGTCAAGCCCCCCTCAGCGCCCTCCAGCAGCGTGAGAACCATCTCCCGCCGTTCTTCAGGCCCGCTCACGTCGCTGGTGATTGGCCGGGGGATGAACTGACCGTGCCGGAACCGGACCGTGACGGCCCCGCCGTCATCCTAGATCTCCGGGGTCGGGATCCCTGCTCTGCTCGCCAACGCCGCGATCTAGAGCGTTCCACTGCCCTACTCCTCGATGATCCCGCGACGGTAGAACGTGCGGGCAATCAACGGGTTTCACGGTCGCGACTCGTGCGGCGCGAACAGCTTCTCCGGCGTCAGGCCGAAGTGCAGGGAACCGGAGGAGGTGATCTCCAGGCGGTCGTCGTAGACCGCGACGCCGACCGAGCCGCCCCCAATGGCGTAGTCACGGTGGCACAGAGCGTTCGCTAGGGCCTCGCGCGTGGCTAGGGGCGGCTACAGGGGCTCATCGATTCGTTCAAATCGGTCCTGCTCAAACCGTCCGGCTATCGGCAGGGTGTCGCGCAGGAAGCGCTCGGCATCCGATAGAACCGTGAACGCGTTGCCGTTGAATTGGCGATTGTCCAGGAACGCCATCCGGTCGGTTCCGCGAAAACGTGCGACCCGCAGCAGGCACTGCGGCATCTCGAACTCAAGCCGATCCGCCCTGCCGAACAGCACCGCTGCTGCCCGTAGCAGCACACCATTGCGCAGAAGGCCGAGACCGCGCAGCAGATCGGTTGGGTCACCACCAGCAGGGTATTCGAGACGGCCGCGCCGGACCGCCTCAGCAACCGTCCGTCGAATCTCCGCTACGTCCAGGTCGTCAACCGACCAGCGGACGGCCGGTTGGTTCTCCCAGCGTTGCTCGCTGTGCATCCGCTCGAAGAGCATCCGGTTGTACTCGTCGGCGGACATTGCCAGCGTGGTGTTCCCGACTCGGCGATGGGCCGTGCCTCGGTAGGTGTACGGTCTAGATGCCCCTGGCCCGAGCTGACCACAATCACTTCACGGTCACCGGCGACAGGAACCTGTTCCACCGTTGGAAACGCTGGCGGATCGATGTGCCGAAACTCGGCGCTCACCTACTCGATGGTGCGCTCGCCGACCTGCTGCCCAACCACGTCCCCGTCAGGGGTCACGCCGAACAGCGCGTGTCCGCCGCGCTGGTTCATAAAGGCGCACGCCGTCATGGCCGCCTCCCGGCGTGTTCCGTTCGTCGTCTTGAACTCCAGCGTTTCGGATTCTCTTGACTTGGCCAGAGATGCGAGTTGGTCACTGTTCATGCGGGCGTCCCAGGGCTGATGACTCGTCCATGCGTCTATTCGGCTGCCCACGGAACTCGCTGGATCCGGCCATAGTCTCGCGGGCTCTGAAATAGCCGTCGTAACCGAGCGATCTGAGCGTCACCAACTCCCTATACCACATCGCAAGGAGCCAAGATCTCGGTTTGTGGGCACGGTTGATCCGGGCTCGCGCTCCTGCGGTTTGCACGCCGGGCAGACGTACGGGGTGCATGGCACGACGAGTCACCGGCGATGGCTGAAGGGCTGGCGGACAGGCCGTGGGCGCTTGCTGATTGCGTCACGGTGGCTGAGGAGTGCAAGGACGCGGACAGAGCCGTCGCGTAGCAGCGCATGGATCCGCGCTCCGCAAGGTGCTGACTGCCGGACGGACCGGGTGGTGGCGAGACGCTGTCCTGACGGCTCCATTGCAGGTGACGTCTTCTCTGTCCGCTGGACCGTAGCCTCGGCGATAATCCCTGGGCGGGTACTTCTCTTGCGCCCTCGTGTACGAATCGACGCCCGAAATCTTCCGTCACGTGAGCCGCAAAGCGTGGGCTTCTGGGTCGTCGTCACCCCGCGGGTTGCCACACGACGAATTCGAGAAGCTGGCTGTACGGACCTCCGAAATGCGAGACGCGGCTGACGGGCGGATGACCGTCGAGGGCGCCGGGGGATCGACGACGGTCACATCACCGTAGAGCCAGCCGCTGGAGGCCGCGTGCGGTCGAAGACGGTCAGTTCGTTCGAGTCTGGCCGGCGCTGGGCCGGACCGACGCATCGCTTGCCCGTTCATAGGACCGAGGCTGGACGGGGATCCTCGTGGATTCTTGAGCAATGGAGCCGCGCCAATGACCGGCATCGCGCGTTGCTGTGCCGGCGAAGGACATACCTGCGGGTTGCGAGATCGCGTTGGGCACCGTAGATGGGCATCCAGTGACGCATGCGGGGATCGCCGGCGGAGAGCGCGTTGGTGCCCTAGGTGGCCGTCCGCGCAGGGATCGAAGACAACCTGGCGACGGTCGCCGCTGGTTGACTCGGGCACAACGCACAGGGTAATTGGTCGGTCGTCCGTCACTCGGCCTTGCCGAACGAGACGCAGATCGTTGCAGGGCAACCAGGGGAGGGCCGGGATCGTGTCCACGATGTGATCGTGCGTCCGGCGCAGTTCTTACTGCGTGTGCGGCGTGCGCAGCGACGCGAATGCGACGGTGTGGTCTCTACGTCGGCGTGGCGTTCGCGACGAAGGACGCCGAGCCGCCGTCGCGACCGTGGCCAAGCAGCGGCGCTCGCCGTTCCCCGGCGACGATGGGCGTCCAGACGGCCGCATCGGGATTCGCCAGGAAGGCCGGTTCCCAGGTCACGGCCACCACCAGCGCGGCCTTGAGCGCGGCCCGCTCGGCCGGGTTGAAGCTGTGCACCGCCGTCGCCACCTCGGCCAGCATGCGGCGCACCCGCGGGCGATGGGCTGTGACGATCCGGATCTCGGGGAACTGCGTGTACTCGTGTTGCCAGCTACCCGACAGATAGAACCGCCCGTAGCGCCGGAGCTTGAGTCGGTAGCGCCGCAACTCCGCCGTGCCCCGGTCGACCTCCAGGTAGAGCCAGCGACGGTGGCCGTGCACCTCCAGCTCGGCGACCGCGTCGGGATGGACCGTCCGCCAGGTTCGGCCCACTCGGTAGCGTACGCGCGCGTGTGAGTCGGCCGTCCAGGCATGCAGGACCGCGCGCGGATGGGTCCGGCAGGCGGCCGGCACGGCCAGGAGGCAGCGGTTGACGGCCAACTGGTGATTCACGAAGCGGGGCGCCAGGACCTCGGGCCCGGCCACGGTCGGGATGTCGGCGATCGGCACGCCAGCCACGGCCGACAGCACCTCGGCGCCGTCCGCCGCTAGGGCATAGACATAGCCGCTGCGGCCGCCGCCGGGTCCGCCGTGCAACGGCTCGGCCTGCACCACCCAGCCCCGCTGATGGAGTCGTTGAAGGCAGATCTCGCAGGTGCGCCGGGCGCAGGTCTCGAACGCCAGCGCCTGCACCTGCAGGGTGGTCAGCAGCCGATGGGCGGCGAGCAGGCGTAGGACCTGAAGTTGGCGGTGGCCGACACGCACGCGCATCACGCAGGTGGGAACTGTCGGGGACGCGGAGCCTCGGGCATACGCCGGTGCTTCTGGGGCTAGTGGCCTTCGGGCTGTGCGGGTTCGAGTCCCGCCCTCGGCACCCCCACCACCGCGCCGTCAAACCTGATGGGACGGCATGCCGGCGGCATCGACCGCCGCGGCGGCCGGGCGTGCAACGGGTCACGAGCTTGCTCGGATTCGTGACCACGGGCACTAGCCTGACCCCCGAATTCGAACGCTTGCCACACGCTCCCCGGCGCGTCCCAACGTCCGGCCAACAGTCGGCGAACGCCTGGACCGCGTCGCCGAGGACGGAGGCCGCATCATGGGCAACTTGCCATTCGAACCCACCGTCCCCCTGGCCGAAGCCATCGCCGAGTACGTGGCGGCCTGCGAGGCCGAGGGGCAGTCGCGCGCCACGCTGGCCTGGAAGCACGCCGTGCTGCGCCGCTTTGCGCACTACGCCGACGGCGTGGCGGCGACCACCGTCGGCGACCTGACGCTGGCGCTGGCCCGGCGCTGGCAGCGCCAGCTGCGCACCGCCCCGATGGCGCGTCCCCGGCGCACGCCGGGGCACGAGGGCGAGCGTCGAGCCGCCCACACGGTCAACGGCTATTGCCGCGTGCTGCGGGCGTTTGCCGGCTGGCTCGCCGAGGCGGGGTACGTGGACGCCCATCCCCTGGAAAAGTTTCGACCGGGGCGGCTGCCGACGCGCGAAGTTGAGCCCATTTCTGCCGACGACCAGCAGCGCCTGCTGGACGCCTGCGATCCGCGCGCGCCGCTGGGTCTGCGCGACCTGGCCATCCTCAGCGTGCTGCTCGATACCGGGATCCGGTCCTCGGAGCTCTGCCGTCTGCGCGTGGCGGACCTGGACCTGGCCTCCGGCGAGGTGCGGGTGCGCGGCGGCAAGGGCGCCCGCGACCGCACGGTGGCGTTGGGCCAGCGCGCCCGCTCGATGGTGGATCGCTACCTCCAGCTGGGGCGCCCGTGGCCCGACGACCCGAACCCCGACGCGGACCGCGTGTTTCTGACGCGCCAGCGTCGGCCGTTGACGCGCTACACGCTGGGGCGCGTGCTCAAGCGGCTGGCGGTCCGCGCCGAGTTGACCAACATCCACCCGCATCGCTTTCGCCACACCTTCGGGGTGACCTACCTCCGCGCCGGCGGGGACGTGCTGACGCTGCAGCGGATCCTGGGCCACACGACCCTGATGATGGTGAACCACTACCTCCACCTCGCCTCGTCCGATGTGGTGCGCCGCCACCGGGCGCACTCCCCGCTCGACCGCCTGCCCAACGGGCGGACCTTTCGCCGGGCGGCGCGCGCGGGGCGCCGCGCCGCCAGCGCCCGCATCGTCGCCGTCAAGGGCGGACACCTCGTGCTGCGCACGGAAAACGGCGACCTGATTGAAATCGCCACCTAGGGCGACCGACGATGCGGAGTCGCCGGGCGCCGACGGGCCGGGCGACCTTCGACTCGGTGACGTCCCGGCATGCCCATGCGCCGGATTACGGATTCCTGTATTCCCGGCCGGGCCGCCCGGCCCGATCGTAGGGGCCATGGCGAAGACATCGGGGATTGGGCGACGTAGACGCGCCCAGCCGGGTCGCCGATCGCTGGCGGAGTGGACCCGCCTGGTCGATACGTGTCTGCGGGATCTCGACCGCCCCATGCGGCTGCGGCGCTCACCCCTGGTCAAGCTGCCCGGCGTGCTCCGGTTCGCCAAGCGGCGCCATCCCAACAACCCGCACGGCCGCGTGCTCGCGCTGCAGAAGCTCCTGATGCGCGCCGTCGATGTCTCGCTCCCGGCCCTGTCCCCCCGCGAACGTCTGTTCCTTGAGCGCTACGCCAGCGGCCAGACCATTGCCGCAATTGGCCGCGAGATGGGGATGAGTCGATCGCATCTCTCAAGTGTCTACCGACCGACCGTGGGCGAGGCGGTCGCGGTGGCGCTTCGCAGCCTCGTCGATGCGACGACGTGACCTCCGCGGCGTCCGGTGCGGGGTGTGCCCGAGGCCGGTGGAGGGCCTGCCCTCCGGCGAGGGGCGTACGTGTTGGGGAGACCTAAGGAATCGCCCTAATAGTTACTCGAGGCGACGCCAGTGGTTTTGTCGGAACACTTTCGAACAATCGGTCTTCGTCCAGGTTCGAAGTGCCGCAGTATGTCGGGTCCGCGAGACGACGGTGGCGTGGTGCGAGGCGCACCGGGTTGCGATGTAGCTGGCGACGCCAGATCGGCCGTGTCGCCGCGTCCTGCGAAGCCGTCATGGGTCGTCGCAGGTAGCTGACCCTAGACTGGAGACTCGGGGCCGACGACGTCTCGCCCGTGTCGGACGAGTGCCGCGTCATGGGTACCGAGCGCCGGAGTCCGGGGCACCGCGACCGCTTGGATCGCCAGGGTGACCCACCTCGTGCTGGTCAGTCCCGCGGAGGACGCCGGACGCTGAGCGACTCGACTCGATACCCGGCAGCTATAGGATGGCGCCCCGTGGGTCCTGTCGGGCGTTGGTTGGGCCGGCGCGGACGTCGCACGCCAGGCTATCGCTAAGGGCGCTGATCGGCACGGCGCGAACGCAGGCCAGTCGGCAGCTTCGTACGCCGCACGGCAGGTGTCAGGGCCAATCAGCGGGCTAGGCGTTGCACACGGCCAACATTCTCAGGATCGCCACGCCTCGCACAGCGCCGGACGGACTCCTAATCCCCGGGGTAGCGGTGCGAGTCCGGCTGGGAGTTCCCGCTGCCGTTGCGTCGGCGGACCACGCGACAGGGTGCGCCTGCCGCGGATGCGGCGTGCGAGCCGACCGGCGGTCCGCGCCGTGTCCCACGGATTGGGCGACGGCACGGTCGGGGTTCAACCGCCCAGGCCCCAGCCCGACCGCAAATGCACCCCGTGATGCCCCGTGACTGGAGGGGCCGGGCGCCACCACCTGCACTCACGTTCCGACGCGCGGTTCCGTTAGTCGGCCACGTCGGTGACGGTGCTGGTGGCGCTACCGCCGCTGCTGCCGGCGCGGGCGGTCAGGGTGTAGCTGGGAGTGGTTTCGTCGTCCAGCGCGGCGCTGCTTTATGAGACCACCCCAAGCAACACCCTCACGGTCTGTCCAGACCGGACATATGGCGATCACCCTTAATCGGGCTCCCGCAGGTCGAGGGTGCCCAGGTCGTCGGTCAGAAAGCGGATCGTCCAGGAGCCGTCGGTGGCGGTCGGACGAAAGGCGACGGCCTGGCCGCGCAAGGCTTTGGGCAACCGCAGGTGGCGCCCCTGGATGGACACCCAGCCGCCGGCCTGGACCTTGCGCACCTGATCGTCGGGGCCATAGGGCAGCGGCGGCAGTTGGGCCGGATAGGGCCGGGGGCTGAGGTGATAGCGACTAGCCGGCACGGCCAAGGTCCACCGCTTCTATGACGCCGCAACTGATTGCCTCGTTCAATTTGGCCATGACCACTCCGGGCAGGCCAAGGTCCGTTAGCGGCACTGTTAGGATCATTGGGCGGAAAGAAGCTGAGATTCTTGACCAGCCAACGAACTTCGACGACCAAGCAAGACTTTGGCGACGTACGCGACGGTTATTGGCTGTCTCGTGACACTTCGCGTTTCAGCACGACGTATTGGCAAACCGCATCGACCAGTTGATCTGTCACGATCTTCGCTGACGTATCAGAGCGTTAAGCAGTTGACCCTGACGTACTCATGACCTCACCGGACAATCAGTCGGGCGTTCCCCTTCCCGTCGTCGGTTCGCCAACGGAATTCCCATTCCGCGTAATGAGCGACGTTCGCTTCGAGCGCCTTTGCCAGGACGTCGCGAAGGCACACGGATTCACGAATGTTCATCGGTACGGGAAGCCGGGACAGCCCGAGCACGGAGTTGACTTCCGGGGAACGTCACCTCAAGGGCACCTTGTGGCGTTCCAGGCAAGGCAAACTGCGGCAGTTACCGCCTCCCAGCTTCGGGACGCCGTGAAGTGCTTTTCCGACGGCCCGCTTGCTGAAGGAGTACACACGTTCGTCCTCTGCATGTCGGTCGAAGCCAACGACCGAAACTTTCAGAACAAGCTGAATAAACTTCAGCCGCAGTACCCTTTCGAGATCGAAGTATGGGATTCACCTGAGCTCACTCGCCTTCTTCGAGATCAGGAGTCGTTGGTCCAGACGTACTTCGGCCGTTCCTGGGTGACGGCCTTCTTTGGGCCAGATGACGTAGCCCGTCGTCGACTAAACTCTGAAGCTCTTCTGCTCGGTCCAATTGAAGCTCTCGGCCTCGCAGAAAAAGTGGAGAAAGCCGAACGCCTTGCGAAGACGTCACAAGCCGATGCTGCGAGGGTCTACGGCGAGGTCGCCGACGATCTCCGTGAGCGATTTCCTGGACATGCTGACCGATTCGAACAGCTAAGTGCTACTGCTCTGAGGGAGTCTGGCGACGCGAGTGGCAGTCACGATCTCTTGATGGATCTTGCCATCCGCGATCTGTTCGACCGGGCTCAGCCGCAAGTCTCCCCAGGGGTTAGCCAGGGACTGCACGAAGTCCACAATTCGATAGACGAGACTCGGCAGGCGCGCAGTGCTGCCATGATCTACTTTGGCCGATGGCATGAGGATCGTACGCAGCTTCAGAGAATCGCCGAGTGCTTCGACGTACTGAAGGCTGATGATCGATACGCGCCTTTCATTGCAGTGCTACTCGTCGAGGCCGCGCTCGCTGATCGCAACTTCCAGGTCGTGTTGGATCGAGAGGACAGGCTCCGTGAAATAGGCGAGAGTGGTGATACTAAAGTCGCACTCAGAGTACGCGTTGCACTGGCTGATGCAGGGATCCCGGGGAATTGGGACACCCTTATGAACCAAGCCGAATCTCTGCTACTCCCTACGCCAGAAGGCATGTATGTCCTTCTTCGCGCCGCGCGGTGGTGCGCATGGAACGGACGATGGGAGCGTACGGCGACTCTCTACCGACATGCAATGAAGCTTGGAGCGGAAGCCAATCTGGACCTTGATGTCGAGAATGCGCTTTGGTCACTCACTTCACTGTATCGTTTCCCCGCTCAGTTCGAGGAATTCAGCGAGACGAATCAGCTGGCACTGTCAATCGACGGCACGTGCTCGTTTGTAAAAGCGAACCCTCGAACACGGCAACGGGCATACCTCTACTTGGCGACTGACCAAAAGCCCAACGCGCATCTATGGTCACGCTTTCATTTGCTTGAATCAATCCGCAGCGGATGCCTTAGTTACGAGCGCGAATCACACACGATTCTCGCGCGGATACACGTCCAGTCTGGCAATTTGATGCAAGCCCTGGAGCACGCTGTGCTCAGCGGTGAGTTCAAATTGGTCGAGGAAATCGCGCCGAGACTGAACTCTTGGCCGGTATTTCTTACCGATGCGTTGACTTGTTCCGCTCCATGGATGATTCCAACTGCGCTTTCTGCTCTTGATCATGTTGGTGACCTTGCACCGCCAGAACTAGCGCGTGGTCTCGTGACAGAGCTCGTTGATCGTCTGGTCGATAGCTCAGATGGCATGCAAGACACGCAAGCCCTGCTTAAGGCACTTGGAGCGATAATTCTTGCTGGGACCAACGACGATCTTCAACGACTAATGCCGCTGCTCGGTCAACTTGCTCCCCGCAAAGATGGAGAATACCGAATGACCGATGACGCTGTATTGATTCTGGCTGCCCGCGTGTATCGGTTTCGCTCTGACTTCAGACAGCAGGCAGCCGAGATATTTGGAGAAATGGCAGTCGGATCACACTCGAGTGTATGGTCGTATGCCCTCGAGTCATGCGGAGACGATATTCGTGAATTGATTGAAGCACTCGAGCGGGTTGCCGATCGAGTGCAATTGGACCTAACTCGTGCATTGGCCCAATTGGGTCACCTAAACGCAGCGACGCGTGCACACTGGACGAAGCTACTTCAGTTCGTAGCTAATCATCCCTTGGGGCAGCGTTCTAGCTATGACATAGGTTCGAAGTACTACGTTCCTGAGGAATTTCTCAAGGAACAGAGCAATGAAGTCGTGCGCGGGTATGTCGATAAACTGATCGAGATTGGTCTAAATCCTCACGAACCGTCGATTAATCGAGGCAGTGCGCTTGCGGCAGCGGCCAACGCCGTTGATCTTCTCACAGAAAGCGAAAGAGAGGAACTTGGCGAGCGCGTACAACCGTTGACAGATCATAGGATTCAGATTTCAGAAACAGATCAACTCTACGCCGATTCCCAGCATCCCCTCAGCCGATTCCATGTCTCTTTAGGCGGCGCGACGGACGTACGAGTGTCCGCGGCATGGCTTCTGGGTCAAGCATTCAGGGACTCCGAGCAGCGTTCATTTGTCATCAAAATTGCCCTCAATTGGTTGCGATCAGAAGATGCGGAGTTGCAACGTACTGGTGCCTCCCTCCTTACGCTGCCAAGACTCTCCACCAGCAAGGTGTCTAGCAACGAGCTCGCCACACACACGAATCCGGAGGTCCGACGGATAGCCCTGCAGATGCCTGACATGAAGACTTCTCCTGACACGGCGATATTGGCAGCGTTAGCGTCAGATCCGGACCGAGACGTACGGATCGGCGTCGTATACGCTCTTCCACGTCTCCGTACGATCGATCCCGACCCGTATGAGGATCTTCGGGTGCGCCTGGACACAGATCCGAGTGCGCTGGTAAGAGCGCTGGCCGCTGAAGAACTGGTGTCTTCAGATCGAGAGTGCGCTCGTCATGGCTAGTAACGATATTCCCGGTTATCTCAGTCGTGTCTTGACAGGTTGAGCTTCAGGAGTTCGTGCAGAGCGTCATCGTCTGTGAGAGCGGTGCCCCAGCCATATGCTGCGGCCACTGCATCGTCGACAGTTGCATGCGCATCCACCAACCACCGCGGCCGCTCGTTATACAGATTCGTCAGCGTCCGGCGCCGAAGCTCCCGCACCGGAGCCGCCGCCGTCGACACCGCCCGTTTCGGATACCCCGCCACCGGCTCCTCCACCCATTCCACCCATTCCGGCGGATTCAACCACCGGTCGCGAAGCTCGACCAACCCGCGGGCAGCTTCAGCGATAGCGATGGTACGCGGATCGTCGGCGTAGTTGGCCGCCGGGATGTCGGGCGACAGGCCTTCGGGAAACGGAAAGGTCTGGAAGGTCGTGGTGGGTGTGTAGCGCGGGCGGTCTTCAAGGCTCGTGCCGAGACGCAGCGACCAGAGCTCATGAAAGCGGCTGTGCAGGATGCCGAAGGTCGTGTCGTCGTCGCGGGCGATGACAATGAGTTGGGAGTCGGGGCAGACCCGGGTGTCGCACCAGGCGAACAGCCGGTGCTTAGCAAGGCGCGGAGTAGCGATATAGCGCGATAGGCCGTCCAGTGCCTTCCACATATTTGGGCGGGATGCCTCGTGTCGCCACCAGAGGTCCCTGACTCTGCGAGCTCGATTCTTCTGCCGGTTGGGCCTGACGTGTCCCGAGGCATGTGCGAATGGCGTTTCGTATAGCGCGGCCTCGGATTCGCTCATCTCATCACCGAAGTCAATAATCCACTTGCCTGAAGGGCGTCGGGTCAAGTCCATTCCATTGACCCACGGTCTGAGTACGTCGCTGTTGGGCCGTCCATTCGGGTTGGCGGGTAGCCGTAGCCATTCGCGCGCCAGGTCGCCGGCGACATCAAATGCCCCGTTCTTGATATCGCCCATGAACGCAACACCCGTGTTCTCCGATAGGCGGCTCACGTTCGTCAAGTCAACCGTTCCACTGGTCAGGTCGGCGTTGATCCGCGGCGAGTTCTCGCCATCCAGTTGCTTAGGCAGCCCGGCATTCTTGCCAGCAAAGCAGATTAGCGAGACGCGCACGGCCGCCCCATCCACCACCCACGGTTCGTCCGACCAGGCGTCGTAAATGGCGCCACGCTCGACGATTCCGTCCAGGACCGAACGATTGCGTCCCCCGCGGATCGAGTTTGTTCCAACTAGGCCGGCGCGCTTGACCTCGTCGCGGGATACCAGCCGCTCGGCCTTGTCGAACCAGTGGCACACCAGGTCGGCTTCACCGTGGATCCGGTCGCCATAGAGCCGCTGGAGACCTTCCACATAGTCGTCGCCCAGCACCCCGCGCAGTAGCTTCCCGCCTAGAAATGGTGGATTCCCAATGAGCACTTCCGCCTCCGGCCACTCCGGTTCCTGTCCGGCGTCTGTCAGCACCGCGTCCCGGCACTCGATCGTGTCCAGCGGTTTCAGGATCGGGTCGCGGGCCTCGCGGAAGCCGTGACGCCGCATCCACTGGATCTCGCCGATCCACACCGACACCCGCGCCAGTTCTGCCGCATATGGATTGAGTTCGATCCCCTTCACGTTGGCCGGGCCCACCGCCGGAAACGGCGGCTGCAAGCCCAGCGTCTGCGCCTCGACGCGCACCCGGTGCTCCAGGTCCTTCAGCGCGTGCAGCGCCAGGTACAGGAAGTTGCCCGACCCACAGGCTGGGTCCAGCACCCGGAACTCTCCCAACCGTTCAAGGAACTCCCTTAACTGCTTCGAGGCCTCCTGTCGCCGGCGGTTGGCTGTCTGCGTCGTTTTGGCCTTGTCCGCCTGATCGAGCAGGTCGCTCAGCCGCTCCCTGGCCTTCGCCCACTCCGCCAGCCACGGACGCACGATCACCGGCTCCACGATCTGCATGATCTTGTCCCGGTCGGTGTAGTGCGCGCCAAGCTGCGAGCGCTTGTCCGGGTCCAGCCCCCGCTCGAACAGCGTGCCCAGGATCGACGGGTCGATCTCCGACCAGTCCAGCCCCGCCGCCTCGCGCACCGCGTTCACCTGCGGCCGGTCCAGCGGCAACGCCGTGTCGTCGTCGAACAGCCCGCCGTTGAACCACGCCACTTCCTCGAATCCGACGGCGCCGCCGTCCTGCATGGCCGCGAACAGGCTGCGCGCCATCCCGGCGAACCGCTCGGGCCGCAGCCGCGCCTGGTCCAGCATCCGCCGGAACATCTGGTCCGGCAGCAACCCCACGTCCTCGGCGAACATGCAGAACACCAGCCGGTTGACGAAGTGCGCCACCGTCTGCGGCTCGTGCCCGGCCTCCCGCAACCCCTGCGCCAGTTCGGCGAACGTGGCCGCCGCCTGCTCCGTCAGCGCCTGCCGCGTCTGCTCCGGCCGCAGCCGTTCGGGGTCACTGAAGGCCCACTTCAGCAGGTTGCGCGTGCCGGGATCGTCCAGGTCGTACAGCGTGAACTCGTGGACCGTACTGACGCTGTTCGTCCAGTTCGTGTGAATCCGGAAGCGCCGCGTGTCCGAGACGATCAGCAGCGGCGGGTTCTCCAGCGCCAGCGCGTACTGCCGCAACTGTTGAAAGGCCGCGTCCAGGTCCTTCCCCCGCGACTTGTACTCCCAGGCGAAATGCCCCCGCTTCCACACATCCGCCCAGCCGTCACCGCCGCTGTCTTTCCTTGCCCCACGCTCGAAGCAGTACGTCTCGCCCGCAGGGTCGGCCTCCACTGGCGTCGGCTCTCTCAGCAGACGGCACAGGTCTATGAAGTGGGACTGCGCGACAGCTTTCTCGGTTTGCGTGACCCGGCTCCACTTCTCAATGAACTCTGAAGCCATCAAGCCGATTGCCAACGTGGATCCCCTTAGTGGCGACAGGGCGTCAGACTGCCGGCATTCTGCCTCCTACTGCCCTCTGGGTGATTACCCGAAGTTGTCGAATGGGGTGCACCTCGGTCGACTTCACGTCGACAACCAGTCTTCGACCGAGTTTTCGGCGCCGGAATCGGAAACCCATCACCCTGCCGATCAGGCAATTCAATCTTGCTGCACATCCGCGTCGATTAACGTTGCCGAGTCACCGTCCGTCACTTCTAGAAGCAACCCGACGCTCGACACTTCCGACGCAGGAGCGCACGGAGCGCGAACGCATGGTGCAGACTCGGCACTAATGAGTGAACTTGAGATTACGCCGGTTGGTGACCAACAAACCGCCCGCACCGTTCGTCGGGTACTCCCAGGTGATAGGAACCGGCTCACGTTTCCCCACGCGAGACACCAACGACGCTCGGCGTCGATGCGAGCTTCGTCAATACGTGGGGGCGGATGAGCGAGGTGCCCCACTTCATGGCAGTTCCTGCCATGAAGATCCCCGTCGAGGGACTTCGCACGAGGCCATGCGGCGGAATCGGGAGAACATGGCAATCCGAGTTCGGCAGACACGGAATCCTGCCTCTTGTCCCGGTGCTCCCGTCACCACCCTGAGACCGTACCGCCTGTGGACCCGGACGATGCAGTTGCCGCAGTCTGCTGCATTGTCGACTGCGGGACGGCCACGGACGCACCGCACGCCGCGCCGCAGCCGCCGATCACATCGCCGCCAACTCCGGCGTGGGTGGCATCGAGGGCATAGAGGACTTCGAGGAGTGGTACGGCGAGAACACCGACGGCCAGAGTCTCGACTCCCTTCGGTCGCTGCGCCTGTTCCTGATCGGCTTGGGGGCCGACGACAGGACGGAGCGGATGGCGAGATTTCTCGCCGCGAACACCAGCATGGAAATATCGTTGCTGACGTTCGACGGCATTGCCTACGACGGCAAGACGCTGCTTGCCCGGCAGGTGGAAGTGGAAGCAGTCGCAGATCCTGGTCCGCCAAATAAAGTACTCCAAGGACTGCTCGCGGAGCCAAATGTACGGCTATTCCCACAAGCAGGCCGTGACCAAGGGGTGATCTGGTCGCAAGCCAGCACGATCCAGATTGCACGGGGCGTCAGATACAACTCGCAACGAGACATGACACCGCGAACCAGCAGCAGAATCCTAGGCATTCGAGCTTGCTTCGCATTGACTGTGCGAGCCGAAGGTCACGAGATCAAGGTGTTACGAGAGATAGCCCTCGCTCTCTGGCTCAACTCAACTCTTGGCCTTCTCCAGCACGCTGGTCACGCCAACAGAACTCAGTTCGGTCGGGGCCGAGGTAACAAGGGCATGCTGGCAACACTTCCCACGCTCGACGTGTGCCAACTTAGGTCCTGGCAGCTGGACGAAGCGCAGTCCATCTGGTGGGACATTCAGGGCCGGACGTTCGATTCCTTCCACCGCCGCGCGGTCGACCGGGCCCGTACTGAACTTGACCGACGCATCATCACTGACATGCTGGCACTACCCACTGAGGCGCAAGGGTCCGTTTCACGTCTGCGTGACCTGCTGGTGACTGACCCGTCCATTCATGGTGGAAAGGAGCCGGAACTGCCTATATAGCCTTGTACGTCTCGGCCCAATATCACAGCCTTAGCCTTGCGGTTCCTCAACCGAGAACTTTAGGGAACCCTCTGGAACTCCATCAATGAATCTATAAAAGCCGGAAATTCTCAGAGCACCCTGAAATCTCACAGTCATATCACCACCGATAACCTGCTTCCCGCCAAGAACCACCCAGCAAAGCTCTAAGCGTTCTTTCGATAGGTAGTCTCTAAGAACATCGTCTCGGATCAGCAAAGCTGACGGCCCACCCTTGCAAGCTGAAGGATCAAAAGCCACAACATCCCCTCCAGAATCCTCATAGTCAGCGTCCCTGCCTGACCATTTCAGACCCATTGAGGCTATGAAATCATGGTGCGGAATCTTCAATTGATACGAATCGTCAATCGAACAGTCAAATCCAGTTTCCACTACATAGTCCGTTCCGAATATCCGAATCTCCGCCGGGCATCCACGCTCGGGCGTACTCCAATCTTCAAATTGAAGTTCACAGTATCGATATGCATCGGACCATCCATGCTCACCCAGAAACATTCCAAACAGTCCTGACTTCTCGGGCATCCAACGGCCGAAAAAGTCGACACCTTCAGACCACTCTGCTAGACTGTTGACGTTCTCCGATCGGACAAGGTACGGCATGCACAGGAACCAAATCTCTCGCCTGGCAACATCGTATGTATCATAACCAGCCGGGGTAGGCTCCGCCCAGGTGAATGAGCAATCTATATTGACCCATTTCACTGACTCATCAGGCTGTGTTGTGATCAGGATGTCTCTAACGTCGGGCATGTCATCCTGCTGCCTGATCCATTCATCATTCTCAAGATGATCTCCCCAGTCGGAATGCAAATCGGGCCTCCACCAGGTTGACGCAGAATCACTCGACGTAGATATGACCATGCAAGACGGATCGATATCACGAATATTATCTTGCCATGGGCCTTCGTAGGATTGATTAGAGACATCCTCCGCGTATCTGTGGCGATACTGGTAGTGATCAGACATATAGGCGAGAATCTCATGATAGGCTATCCACTGATATTTCTTCCCGATTCGCTCTGGCTTTCTTGCCTCACGACCTGTAAATCTGGATCTGGACAGATATCTGTCGAAGTCCCCGAACCTCTCGTCAGTCCAACCAAGCTCCTCCACGCGGCCCAGGATGTAACGCTGAACTATCTCCAGATCAAATCGTGGGATATTCATATCATATCCATTCCAACGGTCTTGTATGATACCGTCCAACTCGATTTGCAGTTCATCATTCATACTTGATCTGAGCGACCCCAAAGTGGTATTCCATTCGGTGTCTTCTTTAATCAGTTCTTCACCAGTTCGAAATCTGAAGCCATGAATCTCCTCTAAGATTGCTGATGGTTCAGCAGAAGAGAGCGAGGCACTTGACTCAGACCGACGTTCAGCTACTGACGACTCCTCCACATCCATAGCTGCTTGCCAATCCGCTTTAACGGCTTGTCTCATCTGATCGCGCGCTACGCCTTCGAGGTATTCTTCCCTTTCAATGAGGGCGTTCCAGATTCTCACTTGTGATTCATCTAGCCGAGACACCATATCCTGGCGACGTTCTCGGAGTGATTTCCAAGGCGATGTCGTAAGAGCCCACGGTAGCCAACTCGTACGTCCACTGTTAGTGCCGATCACATAACTAGCGAAATCACCGTCCATCACCGAGAAGACAACTGGATTCCAGCGAGAGGTCGTCCTCGAGCCCTTCGGCTTCCAACGTGAAATGAGTTCTTTTATATCACTATCGGTCGGTACATCAGGCCATTCGGATCGATGTGGCGGCCTAAACAGCTGACTATCAAACTCTTGAGTCGCACCGAGGAAAATGGCTCGCTCGACCACACCGCGCGCATAGTCTCGAAGCAGAATATGCGCTGGTGGATTTCCTGAAGCAAAGACCGATTCGTAGATGACTGATGCCAAGCTCTCAACCGCACTGACATCTTGAGTGCGCATAGCGACTCCATAGGCAACCGCATACAGTCGTTCGGCTATATACGGATCATCGACGTCGGCAAACCGCTCAATCAGCCGTGATGTCGCATCCTCTCGCCCGGTGAGTAGCGACACGAGTGCCTTGGTAGCGCGATCCCGTAGGAATCGATTTGATGACGCAAGCGTCCAGCCAAGGGTGATAATGGCCAATTCGATTGTCCTGTCATCAACATGGTCCTTCGGCCACACTTCTGACGCCCATCTCACCAGCCGATGAACCGAGCCCTCATTTCTCCAGTTCGAGTCCAGGTACATACTCCACTGGGCATCGCGGTCCGGCATAGACAAGGACCGCAGGTGTCGATCAAGACTCTCAGCATTGAACGGATGCTGATCAATGGTAGAAACTGTGAGCATTACATCTATTGTTTCCTCCCAGTCATGTTCACGCTTGACCACTTCATTCATGATCTCAGGTGTTGAGTCGGTGAATGCGCAAATCGATCGCCACACAATGCTCTTCCTGAAAGCGTCCCCAGCTATGTACTCCAGTCGGTCATCTTCAAGGATCGCTGGAGCCAAGCGAAAGAGCTCTTGACCAGTATGTTCTGGGACTTGAACACACAAGGCTTCAAGCAGACCGGAAGGAACATAATTGTCTCGATCGGATAGAAACGCCAGTCCGCCTCCTCTCTTGAATGCTATCGATGGGTCGTCGGGATCTACGTGTTCCTGAAGCAGACGATTGGCAACGATGTGGTCGGCGAAGCGCTCGTATGCGATATAAGTGACTTCCTTAGTGGGACTCTCGCCACCCCATCCCATGTCCTGAACAATCGCGCCCTCCGATAGTAATCCGCCATACAGCGAATCCTGGAAGCCACGATTTGGCAAAACATCGTCCACAACGCGTCGAGCGTCCCGACGCAATAGCCACCGTTTACCTTTAGCGACCATATGATCTGCAAGACTCTCTAGAGCTTCAAGAACTAGATTGTCTGATGGATCATAGTCGAGAGACTCAGCGAGTCGAACGTTCATTGATTCAAGATACAGGTCAAACGTCTTGGTGATTCCTTGAAATCCTGTTGGCAGACGACTCATTCCGAGACCTTTGAGACCCTCGCAGATAGTCTTAAGAAAAAGCGGGTTTTGAAATTCCGGATTCAGAATAGGAACCGAAGGATACTCTATCCCATAGTGTTGGAAGAACTTCTGCATTGCTTCGTAGCCACTGTCGGTGAACCCGTGGTGTGTCGCGGACACAGCGTGTTGACTTACTTGCCGAGGAATCACAACGTCTTGGTAGGTTGTGCGCACCGACAGCACTACACCTATCCAAGGCGAACGCTTGAGGTGCTGTACGAATGTTGGGAGATGAGCCGACCATAGCGCCCGGCCATTGCCTTCGTTAAGAGCATCAATGAGAACGAGTGCTCGGCAGTTAGCCGTCTGAGCAGCTGATTCGAGGGCACCAACGAACTCTTCGACAGATGCTTGGCGCACGTCCAAGTGATCGAGAGTCTGTGTCCAAGGCTCATTGGCGCTCAGGAACTGCTGCCCCATTAGAAGAATCGTAGGCGCACCCGACGCGAGCCGACGACTCGCCAGGTCACACAACAGATGGGTCTTTCCAGTCCCGGCATCGCCTTTGAGTATCATGAGGTCGCTACTACAGTACTTCTTGGCCCGGCGGACTTTCAACAGAGCTTCGGAAAGATTGTAGTTTAGATTGAATAACCCGGCGGCTGTGTTCTCGAAAGGATTATTGTAGTATCCGCCGTCCTTCTTTCCATCTTGACGCTCGGTATCAAATTCTCGAGCAAGTTTTGATTGTATTGCTCTAGCCTCTTGTGCAGCTGACTTCGCATTCTCGATCTTTGTGGCGATAGATCCGAAAGGAAGAGGCCCGGTTGGTACCGAGGCGATCTCTGAAAGAGCATTCAGGAGATCCTCTCCTGTTCTCAGAAGAGAATCCAGCGATGCATGGGCTTTTGGATTCTGACCGTCACTGTCTCGATAGCGTACCGAACGCAGCTTGCTCCGGAGCCCGGGCACCAACGCCTTGATTGAGTCGAACGCCACGTCGGTTCGACCGAAGAGTGCCAGTTTGCCTGCAATTGGAAGGTCAACATTAAGTTCCGGCGTGTACCTGGGACCGGCAGCTTCCCTTGCCTCTTCGAACCTATGCCTGAACCACTCATCATTGAAATGAAGTTCGCCAAACCAGAACGCTACCCGTCCGACATGCTCTGGCTTGGACAGAAGCTCGAGCAGTTCCGATGCGCCCCACCAGAGGAACTCAACGCGCATGCCTCGATTACATGCCCAGCGTTGCCATTTCCTAACATGATCCCCCCAGCGTTCCAAGGCCGACGTCTGTCCTTTGACACGAGCATCCGGCAGATCGCTTGGGACACAAACGTAGTAGCGAACGAGGTTTGGGTGCTTCTCGAGTGCGGTCTTGACTGATCTGTCGATCTGTGACCACTGCGAGGAACCCATACTTTCGAAGTACTTTGCCTGCCAACCCCATTCGCTGCCATCTGCAAAGACGCAGAAGCATTCAACTCCAGCATCGGGCGCACCCTTGCGAATGAACTCGGTGTCGTTTGGCGCCTTGGCTCGAGCCAGCTGGGCACAGAGTTCCTCAAAGGCGACATCCCGCGAACCGTTGTACGGGTGGATCGCCCGCCAGTCCACGTTTACCGCCATCTCAACCCCAGCGGGCCTTTTCGTAGTCCTGGGTGGCCTTGTTCAGTGATTTAGTGAGGAGGGCCATGATGTTGTGGCGTTGATGAGCGGCCCGTACCTGAGAGGCAGTTTGGCCGGTGAGGGAGTTCTGGACCTGGCTCATGACGAAGCGGGCGATGAGTCCGAAGCTGTGGCGGACCTGTTCGTCGAGCAGATCTACTTGATGCCGAGCGTGCGAAGCCGTTGGTTGAGGTCGCTGCGGATTGCGTCAACGTACTCCTCGCCTGTGAAGTTTCGGCCGACCAACTGCCCACGCTGGCCTTGAGGGACCGCAACTTCGCCGCCTTTGAAAGGGGTCAAACGGGCGTCGCACGGCTCGCCGAATCAATGCCAAGGGCGAGGCACCAGAGGCGCGGACCGCCTCATCCATCAGAGCGAGTAGTTCCTAGCCTAAGTAGACGTGTGTTCGTGCCATGACGGCAATTGTATACGCGGGTCGGCGGGCAGCTTGGCAGGCGAGCTTGGCGTGGGTGGGGCGGAAGGCGGGGTGCGGACGGAAGCATAGGGTGTTGCTGGATCCCTTAGCTTCACAGACGAAGTGCAACACCGGCTCAGGGTGTTGCCATGGGACGACGGTATACGCACCTCACCATCGGAGAGCGGTGTGACGTGGTCCGACGCCGCGCCGGCGGTGCCTTGATCCGCCACATCTCAGCAGGTCTGGATCGCGCGCCATCGACGATTGCTCAGGAGTTGAAACGCAATGGCTTGGGCACGCTGGGGTACCAGCCTCGCTACGCGGAGCAGCAAGCGCGCGCGCGGCGCTGGCGGGGCCCCAATCTGGATCGAGATCCGGTGCTGCGGGCCCAAGTGCTCGGCCGCCTCCAGCAGGGCTGGTCGCCGGAACAGGTGGCCGGGCGGCTGGCCCGTGACACCGGCCATCGCGTGATTTCCCACGAAACCATCTACCGGTTCATCGACGCCCAGATCCGGCGCACCAAGGACTACACCTGGCGCCACTTCTTGCCCCAGGGCCGGTCGAAACGCGGTCGCCGCAGCCGCAAGGCCCTGAGTCCGGCCGCCTTCATGGC
>JAJEGF010000029.1 GCA_022820025.1 Chloroflexota bacterium | reverse complement strand
CGTTGCGGGGGGCGGGGGTTGGGTTGCGGGGGCAGCGGCCACGGCGGTGGGCGGCGCGGCCGTCGGCGGTGGGGCGGCCGGCGGGGGCGCGGCGGGTGTGACTGCGACGGCGGGCGGGGGTGGGGCCGGTTCGGGGTCTTCGCCGCAGGCGGCAAAGGTGATGGCGGCTACGCCGGCGACGGCAGCAACGGCGAGCCAGCGGACCCGTCCGGGTCTCTGTCTGAACGCGTTGGTGATTTGCATGGGGTGCACTACGTCTGACGAGGCACGGGTGCGCCGGCCAGCGCCGAAGTGTGAAGCCACAGCTTTAGCCTATGCCCTAAGGTTAGCGCGTTGCGGCGTGCCGTGTGCGAGGACGGTGGGAGATGGCGCAGAAGGAACGGTATCGAGCGGCGGTGGTGGGGCTGCGGGGGATTGGCGCGGGGGCGGAGAAGGAGTCGTTCAGCGGCAATCGAAGGGCGGCGCCGCACACGCATGCCTCGGCCCATAGCGCGCATGAGCGGGTTGACCTGGTTGCGGGGTGCGACCTGGATGGGTCGTTGCTGGATAAGTTCCGGGAGACGTGGGGCGACGGACCAGCGCGGTATGACGACCTGGACGCAATGCTGGCGGCGGAGGATATCGACATCCTGAGTATTGCGACGTCGGATCACACGCACGCGGACCTGGGGATCACGGCGATCGAGGCGGGCGTGCCGATGGTGTTTTGCGAGAAGCCGATGACGACGTCGCTGGAGGACGCGGACGCGCTGGTTGGGGCGGTGGAGGACGCGGGCACGGCGTTCAGCGTGGATCACACGCGGCGGTGGGACCCGTTTTTCCGGCAGGCGTATGACTTCATCCAGTCGGGGCGGATTGGGCGCGTGGTTCGGGTTGTCGGGACATGGGGCGGCACGCGGGCGCTGGAGTACCGGAACGGGTCGCACACGGTAGATGCGGTGAATATGTACGCGGGCGGCGCGCCGGAATGGGTGGTGGGGGTGCATGAGCCGCCTGGCGAGTGGGCCGAGCCGGCGCCGAGCGCGCTGGTGCAGTACGACAACGGGGTGCTGGCGTTTATCAACCAGACGAAGGCGATGCCGAAGTTCACGGAGTGGCAGGTGTTCTGCGAGCAGGGGCGGGTGCGGATTGGCGGGGTGCACTCGACGGTGGAGTTCGAGGCGACGACGCCGAGCGGGCAGAAGGAGTGGCTGGAACGGCAGCTGCCGACGCAGAAGGTGTACCGCTCGGCGATGTTGAGCAGCATCGACAACCTGATTCAGCGGCATGAGGGCGGGCCGGAGACGTTTGCGAATGTGCGGACGGGACTGATGGCGGTTGAAGTGATCGAGGCGATGCGGCGGTCGCACGCGGCAGGGCAGGCGAAGGTGGAGTTTCCGCTGGCGCGGGGGTAGGCGGGCGATGGCGGACGGCGAGGAGTGAGCTGAGAGAAGTGAGAGGTGAGAGGCGGATCTAGGAGGTTGGGAGCATTTGGTCAGGCTGGGTTGCCAGGGGTGGCTCGGGTGCGCCGGGATTGCGCATGGTGCTGGGTCCCCGCCTGCGCGGGGATGACGGGGTGGGCGAGGAGTGAGGTGAGAGCAGTGAGAAGTGAGAGGGGGAAGGGGAGAAGAGTGAGACAGGACGGGGGAGGGGATGTGAGGGGACGCGGGGGTTGGGGGTTTTGGGTCAGGGTGGGTTGGTAGGGGTGTGGTTCGACAGGCTCACCAGGGACGCCAGGTGAGGTTTGGTGGTTGGTTGCTGCTGGGTCGGGGCTGCGGACGTAGGGATGACGTATAGCTGCTGGGGTTGGGGGACGAGCCGGGCCGGGGATGGCGGGGGCTGGGAGTGAGGTCAATCAATGCCAGCAATGCACTCAATGCAGGTGTTGCGGTCAGGTCGTGCTCTCCGCTGGGAACTGCCTCTGAAGCGATAGAGCGTCGAATGTCCAACCCGCATCAGCCAGACCCGGGTCCCCGGGTGATGGTTGCGCAGGCTCTCAGATGCGGCAATGGCGTTGGCGTCGAGGGCGTAGTCCCCACTGTCAACGTCAATGGCGACGACGTCGCCAACATGGCGGGCCTCCAGCTGCCGCTGGATGTTTCGCCGGTAGATTTCATTGCCCAAGGGGACGACCGCGTCACGAGGGCGGTGTGGTGTGGTGGAA
This sequence comes from Chloroflexota bacterium, assembly GCA_022820025.1. GTDB lineage: Bacteria > Chloroflexota > UBA11872 > UBA11872 > UBA11872 > UBA11872. The sequence goes on along the minus strand of JAJEGF010000029.1, from coordinate 10,292 downwards.
CCTGACGCCTGTGTCGGCGTCGCTGGCGTCTAGCTCGGGGACTCTCTGCGGCCCTCCGGCGTGAGGTAGTTGCGGGGGAGATCGAGATGATCGGGTCCAAGGAATCCACCTAGCGTAATCCAGGGGATTTCGTAGTCGTCGCAGACTTGGGCAATGGATGCCTTTGCCGGCAGGTGGCTTGTGGTGTCGTCTGTCACTACGCAGACATCCTGAAGGCTGTCCTGAAGCTCGAGTGCTCGGGCGACGACGTACGAGTCAGCTTGCTCTGCCTCGCCGTCGGGATCAATCAGTTCGGGCCAAGCGGCCAGAATGACCCTCACTGTCTGCGGGCCAGGGTCTCTGTCGGCTGGAGACAGCCTGGCCTTGGCAAGCGCCCATGTGCCGGGTACGTCGGGATGACGCACCCTGCCGCACTCGGTCTCAACTTGCGGAACGATGAGCAGGTCGCCGCTCTCGACCATTTCCGTCAGTGTTTCGTTAAAGAAATCCCACTGGCGGTCCGGCTTGATGTAGCGCTTGGTGTTGATGAGCGAGCTTGCATCAATGACGTATACCGGGCCTGGCACGTACGGCCTCTAGCCCGCTTCCGCCAGGGAGGCGAAGTCCTGGAAGCCCTGGCCGCCGAGCCTTAGGACGTCGCGGGCGTCGCGTTCGGAGAGGCGGTTGGCGGTCACAGCCTGGACGATTCCTCGAGCGGCCGACTGACCGACTTGTGCAATACGGGTTTGGGCGGCGGTACGCCCGCCGCCACCGCCACGTGTCTGGCGCCGGTCGAGTCGGCCAGACTGGCTCACGACTTGGCCGTAGAGTTCGTTTGGAGCTAGGTCTAGCTCGATCAAGCGGATTGCGGCGGCGCGGACGCTGACCTTGAAGCGGCCGGCGAGCGTGCGGGCGCCTGGGTATGCCTCTTGCGCGGACATTGCCGTTGGGACGGCGGATCGAACGGCAGACGCGGACAGCAGCGTGGCCGCCGCCATGCGCTCACACCAGCGTTCCGCTCGGAGTCCGGTGGCCAGGCGCCGGCTGTGGCCAACGTGTTCGTCGGACGCGGCATCTTGGCGGAGCAGCAAGTGGCCGACTTCGTGGAACAGGGTGAAGGCGCGGGCCTGGGGGATGAAGGTTGTATTGACGGCGACGAGAGGGGCGGCGTCGTTCCACAACGCAAACCCGCGAATGGCGTCAGAGCCAAGTTGCAACTGAAGCACGATGACGCCGGTGGCTTCCACGGCCTCGCGCCAGCCGGTGAAGGCCGCGCCGGGATTCGGCCACTCAATCTGGCGTTGCGGCGGGAGGTCCAACCTGTTCCGAAGGATGCGAGCGGCGCGGCTTGGTGAGTCGGAAAGCTCGAATTGGGGAATGCGGGGAGCGGGCGTTTCATCCTCAGCACGCAAGTGGGCGACGAGGTGCTGGAGACGCCGCGCCCAACGGATCTCTCGTAGCTCCCGAGGGTCGAGCGCACGGCTTCTGGCGCCAACCGAGCGGCGCAAGGGCGGCGGAAGGTTGAGGTGTTGCGGCGGCTCGGGCAGGAAGAACGCAGCGCTGGGGCGTCGCAGAGTGCTGACGATGGCATTGAACTTGGTCTTGGTGGGCTGGGACTCACCGTCGATCCAGGCCTGGACCTCGTCTGGATCCGTGCGGACTTTGCTTGCGAACTCGCTATCCGAGAGGCCGCTCTCATTGATGGCCCAGCGCAACACCGAGCCGGTGATCGGTATGTAAGTGGCGCGGGGCATGGGGTGGATGAGGGAGTGGTTGCGGTTCCGCGAGCATACCGAGCGGCGTGCTGGTCCGAGAGCCCTTCATGCGAAATCGGTGGATCGAGTCGTTGTGGTCGTGGCGCTCGAGAGGTGTGGGTTGGCCGCGATTCAAGTCTTGCGCTTGCGGGCTGAAGCTCTAGGCCATTTCGTAGTCACAGCCTTTGGTTGGAGATGGTGGGTTCGGTGGTTAGGAGGTGGCGGAGGGTGGTTAGGGTGGGGAGGTTGAGGATTTTGGCGAGGGATTCGTCGAGGTGTTGGCGGGCGGGGCAGTGGTGCATGGCGGGGAGTCGTTGGAAGTCGGCGTTGGTCATTTCATCGAAGAGGTGAGAGAGGTTCTGTTGCTGCGTGTGTGAGAGTTGGCGGATATCAAGTACGGGTAGTTCCTTCAGGTCCGCTTTCCTGAACTTGACCCAGCTGCCTTGGGTGGTATTGCGTGTGGCCAGCAGGGTGAGCAATCCGAGGCTGCTATTGACCCAGAGGGCAAGGGCCTTCTCGTGGACGCGGCTTTCGGTCTTGATCGGCCACCACACGTTCGACAGAACCGAGGTGCGCGAGAACATCGCAGCGACTCGGCATGTGTTCAGGCGAAGCCGTTCCGCTAGCAAGAGCTGTCCCGCCTTTGGCCATAGTTGAGCGGGACTTTTTAGACGGCGACCCCGGCGTGGTTCAGCGAGTGGCGCCAAGTACTTGTCCGGATCGACCGCGAGGCGCTTCCGCTTCTCGGTGTCGTGATTCTCTACCATCGGAAACGCGGTCACTGAGTCGGTGGGTTCGAAACCATCCCGGACATCCCGAGTGTCGGGGCCGATCTGACCCAACGCATTGAGTTTGCAGAGGGGGATTTCGTACGCTCGGTCTTCTGCCCCCCCCCCGCTAACAAATGTCTCGCCAGCGTCCAATAGCTTGCGAGCGGTGCGGAGCAGGTCGGCGCGGGCGAATTGGACGCCGGACCATTGGTCGCCAACGAGCTTTGACTCCGGTATGGACACGAGTTCGCCGACGTGACGGCCGTCAACTTCGAGTAGCGCCGTGCCCGTGTCTTCGAGCTTGGCCGGCGTCGTTGCATTGATGGCCTGAGCCACGCGGTGTGCTTGAGATATGCCGTTGGGGTTGCGCCAGAGGTTCACGAAGGTGGTTCGATGCTCGGTGTCCACACGCTTTTCAGGACGTCGGGTAGCGATGAGGAGGGCTTCGGAGAGGTCGGTGCTGTCAGAGAAGTTCCAGCGGCTCGGGTCATGGGAAGTAATGACTGCGTCGAGGACGAAGTCGCGCTGGATGAGGTCTCGGGTCTGTTGCCAGGAGGGGCCAGTGCAGACGGTGGCGGGGAGCACGAGGGCCAGGCGACCTTCGCCCGGCCGAAGTCTCGGCGAGGCCGCGGCTACGAAGGCTGCGCCGAGTCCTGCAGTCGCGGACGCCTGGTGGGATGTCAGGCGGCGCGACAGCTCAGTTTGAAGCCTGCGACGTTCGCGAGTCGGAAGGCTGCCAAATAGCAGGTTGCCGCCGACCGAGCGGGTGAATGGTGGGTTCATGATGGCGAGATCGAGGCCGGGCAGGGTAACGGTCTCGCCCTGCGCGGCACCGCGGGGGCCGCGACCGGAGATCCTGGCTCGGTCCAGGGTGGCGATGCCCATGTCGGTGGGCGAGAGGGCGAACTGGACGGCCACGGAGTCGGACTCCAGGAAGTCGAGGGAGCCGAGCGATATCTCCGAGCCTTCGGCGCCCAGCGACATGACACTGAGCTTCATGCGGTCGAATTGGATCGCGGGGTTGAGCATGGCGAGGCTGGTGGCGGCGAAGTGGATAGCGGAGAGTTGGACGTCGTAGCCGTGCAAGGCCTCCTCAACCATGGCCTTGTGGAGATCGGCGGAGCGGGCGCCGCCGGCCTCGCGGTGACGGCGTTCGGCCTCGCTGGCGACGGCCATGAGGAGGGTGCCGGTGCCGCAGGCGAGATCGGCGACATTGAGGGAACCGGGGAATTCGTGGTCGCGCCAGTCGACTTCGGGCGGCCAGTCCTCAAAAACCAGGCGACTCAGCAGGGTGGCGGCGGGGACGGAGGTGTAGTAGGCGCCGGTGAACTTGGCGTCGGTTAGCAGAGTGTGGAAGAGGCGGCCGGAGAGGTCGTGTCCCTCGACCTTGCGGGTGCGTTGGACGGCGTCAAGCAAGGATTCAATGACTGGTTGCTGGGTTTCTTCGGGTCCGTCAATGAGGACGTCGAGGATTTCGAGGGCGAGTTCGAAGACAGGTACGTAGTCGATCTGCTTGCAAATGAAGTCCCAGGCGTCGCGGAGGCCGGGGACGCCCCGGCGGAGGGCCTCGCTGACGGTAGGTACGTCGTCGTTCGCGGTAGCGAGGCGGTCCTGGAAGGCGAGGGCGTTCAAGAGGACGAGGCAGCCGATGCGCAAGGCGGCAGCGCGGTCCTTTTCCTGGTCGGTCTTGGCGATGATGTTGGCGATGCGACGGGACAGGCGGGCGTGCGCGGCGACCGGAACTGCGGCCTGTTCGAGCGCGTGACCCACCACGCTGGCGGCGGCAGTGACACGGTCGACACCTTCGAGGTCCAAGGGGAAGGTGCGGAGTTCATCGGCGAGTTCGCGGACGGAGCCGTGCCGAACGGACGGCGCTTCGCGCGCCGATCCGCGGGAGCCGTGCAGCCACCACTGAAGGTCGGCAGTTTCGAGGCCGGCCCTGGTGTCTTCGGCATGGCGGAGATGTCCGGGATAGAGGACGCCGAAGGTTCCGAGGGCGTGGGGAAAGTCGGTCAGGCGGCCATTGAGCTGGTCTTCGAGGAGGGTACGACCGCCGTCCCACTTGCACTCGACGATGGCGAGGCCTGTGCGCAGGTCAACACTGATGTCAGGCGCGCCACTACGGCTTCGGCGCTCGGCGCGGGCGGAGAGGCCGTGGTCGCGGAGGAGTTGGGCGAGCAGGACGTTGGCGGCTTCTTCGCGGATGGTTTCGGGGCGGGCTGGCATCGAGCTTGAAAGGACGCTTGCTGGCTAGGGGCGTGACCGGGTCTGTAATTGGTCGAGCAGGTCCGCAAACGAGACTGACATGATCCGCCCTTTCGTCGCCGCCCTCGACGATTCACGCAGTCGGGAGGGGGTGCCTACCCGGTGCTTGAAGGGGTGATATTAGGGAATCTTCACGTCTTTTGCCATGTCAGGCAGGGTTTCCAGGGGTGGCGGGGTGGGGAAGGAGAGTGCGGTGAGAGACGAGGCGGAGGGGGAGGGAGTGGTCCACGAAGGACACGAAGAGGCACGAAGGGGGTGACGGCTGGCGAGGCCATGGAGTTCGCCTATGAGTGCTTTGCGTGTCCTGGGGTGGGTGCCCTGAAGAGGCCGGTTGGAAACGCGGCCCCTACGCCAAAGAGAAAGCAGCGGGGACGCCGGGATGGCGGAGGGGAGGAGGAACCCTCACCGCATTCCGGTGGATACACCGGAGGCTGCCTCTCCCCTTGGAGAGATCTTTGCGTAACCCGGCCTTGGTTGCCCGGAGGACCCCTCACCGATTTCGGCCGAAGACGCCCGAATCTGCCTCTCCCCCAGGAGAGGGTAAAGAACGGCGCCCGCTTGAGGACATTGACATTGCATACCCGTTCCTCGGGTTACGCAAAGGTCTCCTTGGAGAGGGCGAAAAGCGGCGCGCCGGGGGTTGGGAGGGCGGCACGGCGGGTCGCTGGGGAGGGCGTCGCGATCTGAAGACCCTCACCCCAGCCCTCTCCCACGGGGAGAGGGAGCAAGAGCCGCCCTGCATTCGAGAGCGCGGGGCGTTTTGCGAAGGTCTCCGAGGAGAGGGAGAAAGAGCGGCCGCAGCTTTGGGAGTGTGGGGCTTGACAGGGGGCGGGGGTGGGGGAACACTTTCGGCCGACCGCATTTTGTTATGCATCGTTCGTTCAGGTGCCCGTCCCAGGGAGAATAGGGAAGGCGGTGCAAATCCGCCGCGGTAGCGCCACTGTAAGCGGGATTTCGGGGCCGGCGCCCACTGTCGAGGGAATCGACGGGAAGGGGCCGGCGACAGACCTACGCCCGTAAGCCAGGAGACCTGCCTGAACGAGAGGTGACCGCTCTCCGCTTTAAGAGAGGGTTCCTCGGAGTCAGGTCACAGGGCCTGGCCGACGGAAGCCTTGACCTTCAGCGGAGATTCGCTGGAGGCAGGACTTGCGAGAGGCCGCACGACCGGTTTCGGTGCGTTCGTTCCGACAGTCCGGCGTTTCCGCGCGCCTTGCGGTGGGCGGGGTTGCGCTGGGCGGGCTGGTTCTGCTCGCGTCGCTGGTCTCGCTGAGCCTTGGGCCGGTGGATATCCCGGTGGAGCACGTGGCGGCAGTCGTGCTGTCGTTCGTGGGCCTGGACGTTGCGGAGGTCGGGCGCACGGAGCAGCTGGTGATCGAGCAGATCCGGTTGCCGCGAATCCTGGTGGGCGCGTTCGTGGGGATGGCGCTGGCGGTGGCCGGGGCGACGATGCAGGGACTGTTCCGCAACCCGATGGCGGATCCCGGGATTATCGGGGTCTCGGCGGGCGGGGCGCTGGGGGCGGTGATCGCGATCGCCACGGGGCTGACGGGGCTGTTTTTCCTGGCGCTGCCGTCGTTTGCCTTCGTGGGGGCGGTGGGGGCGACGTTCCTGGTCTACGGGATCGCGGCGGCTGGCGGGCACTTTTCGATGGCGACGCTGCTGCTGGCGGGGGTGGCGGTGAACGCGTTCCTGGGAGCGGTGATTTCGGCCATCGTGATCCTGCTGCCGGACAACGAGGCGCTGCGCGAGATCCTGTTCTGGCTGGCGGGGGGGCTGGATTCGCGAGCCTGGGAGCACGTGCACATCTCGGCGCCGCTGATCGTGGGGGCGACGGTGGTGATCCTGCTGCGGGCTCGCGACCTGAACCTGCTGATGCTGGGCGACGACGAGGCGCAGGCGCTGGGCGTACGGGTAGGGGTGACGCGGGTTGTGCTGCTGGCGGCGGCCGCGCTGGCGACCGGGGCGGCGGTGGCGGTAAGCGGGACGATTGCGTTCGTGGGCCTGGTGACGCCGCACATCCTGCGGCTGGCGCTGGGCCCGGATCACCGGGTACTGATTCCGCTGAGCGCGATTGCGGGGGCGGTGTTCGTGGTGGTGGCGGACACGTTTGCGCGGACGATCATCCAGCCGGCGGAGTTCCGGGTCGGCGTTCTGACGGCTTTCGTGGGGGCGCCGTTTTTCGTCTTGTTGCTGATTCGGAATAAGCGCCAAGCGTATGCGCTGTGAGGCGCGGATCGTTGAAAGGACTCGTGGTTTCGATGCAGCGATTTCGTAGCTTTGCCGTGCGGCCATTTCTGGCCATTGGCTTTGTGCTGGTCTTGACGGCCTGCGGGCCGGAAGCCGAGGCCCCAGCGTCGGCGGCGACCGCCGAGCCAACGCCGGTTGCGACGGCGCAGGTTGTGCAAGCCGAGGCGACTGCCGAGCCTACGCCGACCCAGGAGGCCACGCCGACCGAGGCGGCCACGCCCACGGCAACGGCCACTCCCGAAGCCACGCCGAAGCCGGCCCCGACACAGGAAGCGACGCCAACGGCACCGGCGTTTGCGGAGGTGTTCCAGGGTGTGCGCGGGATCGTTGACCCAAGCAACTTCGGCTGGCCGCGCGAGGTGGAGGGGCTGAACGGGGTGGTGAGTATTGCGGCGAAGCCGCTGCGCATCATCACGGCGTCGGTGGGGCACGACGAGATGACGCTGGCGATCGTGCCGATCGATCGCCTGGTGGCGGTGGGCGGTGCGTCGAAGGACGCGACGTATTCGAACGTTGCCGATCTGCTGCAGGACAAGACCGAGATCACCCGTGATCCGGAGACGATCATTGCGCAGGAGCCGGACATCATCGTGACCAGCCCGTTCTTTTCGGCGGACGGCGTCGCGGCGCTGTCGAAGGCCGGGATTCCGGTGATCCAGACCGAGCTCACGCAGGGACCCGAGGAACGGATCAGCAACATCCTGCTGATGGGCTACATCTACGGAGAAGAGGAGCGGGCCGTTGCGTTTGCGGCGGAGGTTCGCGAGCGGTACGAGGCCCTTATCGCGGTGACCGGCGAGGTGGAAACCCGACCGCGCGTGCTGGCGCTGACGCAGTTTGGCGACAAGATCTGGACGGCGGGTAAGGACTCGACGGAAGGGGGCGTGATTGCGGCGGCCGGCGGCCTGAACGTGGCGGCGGAGGCGGGAATCGAGGGCAACCAGACCACCAGCCTGGAGGGTGTAATTGCGATGAACCCGGAGGTGATCGTGATTGCGCAGCCGCTGGAGTTTGGGGCCGCGGAGTTCCGACAAAGCCTGATGGAGAATGAGGCGCTGGCCGAGCTACCGGCGGTCAAGAATGAGGCCGTGTACCTGGTGGACGGCAAGCATTTCACGACGCTGTCGTACTGGAACATCCGCGGGGCCGAAGACCTGGCGCGCATTCTGTGGCCGGATGCGCTGGGGGACTCCGAGAGCCCGGCCTTCAGCCTGGCGGAGTAGTTGACGATGCAGACCGAACGAGCAACGTCGATACGGGCGGACGAACTCGGCTTCCGGGTCGAGGCGAAGGCGCTGCTCGAACGCGTGCGGCTGCACGCGGACCAGGGTCGACTGGTCGGTCTGATCGGTCCGAATGGCGCGGGGAAGTCAACGCTTCTCCGCGCCATTGCGGGCGTACTGCGGCCGCACGAGGGGGCGGTATGGCTGGAGGGTGAGGAGCTGGAGTCCATCCCGGCCAGGGAGGTCGCGGCGCGGATGGCGCTGGTGCCGCAGATCGCGCCAGATACGCACGGGTTTACCGCGCGTGAGCTGGTGCTGATGGGGCGGTATCCGCACCTGGGTCGCTTTCAGATTGAAGGCGCGGCCGACGAGGCGATTGCCCGCGAGGCCATGGAGCTCACGGAGACGGAGGAGTTCGCCGAGCGAACGCTGGACACGCTGTCCGGAGGCGAGCGTCAGCGAGTTTTCGTTTCGCGCGCCCTGGCGCAGCAGCCGCGCGTGCTGCTGCTGGATGAGCCGACGGCCAATCTGGACGTGCTGCACAAGCTGCGTGTGCTCGACCTGGTTCGGCGGCTGGTCGACGAGGGGCTGACGGCCGTGGCGGCCATTCACGATCTGGGAATGGCGGCGCGGTACTGCGACCGGCTGGTTCTGCTTAGCGGGGGGCGGGTGCTGGCGGAAGGGGCGCCGGAAGACGTGCTAGTCCCGGACATCATCGAGTCGGCCTTTGGCGTGCGGTCGGCGGTGTACCGCGATCCAGCGACGGGATCGCTGGCCATCAGCCTGATCGAGCCGGCCGACAACGGTCGGGCGCACGCGCCGTCCGCGAGCGGCAACGGAAGGAATGGGCAGGGGGCCGACCGACACGGGTCCGGAGCGCCCGTAGCAGCCAGACGGCGGAGCGGCTAGGGCGTGAGCGATCGAGACCCGGAGGCCAGACCCGCCGACGTCCCCAAGCGCCGGCGCGGCCGGCATGGGCTTGTGATCGTCAACACCGGGGAGGGCAAGGGGAAAACGACGGCGGCGCTTGGGGTGATCTTTCGGGCGTGGGGCCGGGACTTCAAGATCCGGATGTTCCAGTTCATCAAGCACACCGGCGCAACATTCGGCGAGCAGCGGGCGGCGATGCGGCTGGACATTCCGATCGAGGCGCTGGGCGACGGGTTTACCTGGCTCTCGAAGGACATGGACCGGACGGCGGCGCTGGCGGTGGAGCAGTGGGGTCACTGCAAGGACGCGATTCTCGAGGGCGAGGAAGACATCATCGTGTTGGACGAGTTCACCTACGCGATGCACTACGGATGGGTGCCGGTGGGCGACGTGGTGGAAACGCTGAAGGCACGGCCGGCGCCGTTGCACGTGATCATCACCGGCCGCTATGCGCCGGAGGAACTGATCGACTGCGCGGACCTGGTGACGGAAATGAAGATGATCAAGCATCCGTACCGCGAGCAGGGCATCCGGGCGCAACGGGGGATCGAGTTCTAGAGGTGACGCTCGACGAGGTCGTCGCCAGGATCCGCCCGGCCGACAGCCAGGCGAAGCAAGCGGCGATGCGGCGTCAGCAGCGGCTGACGAAGCCGCCGGGAAGTCTGGGGCGGCTGGAGGACGTCTCGATTCAGCTGGCCGGCATATTCGGCACCGAGCGCCCGGTTGCTCGAAGAACCACGCTGATCGTGGCCGCCGCCGATCACGGAGTTGTGGCGCAGGGTGTGACCGGATATCCGCAGGCCGTAACCGCCCAGATGGTGATGAACTTCCTGGCGGGCGGGGCCGCGATCAGCGTGATGGCGCGAAGCCGCGGCGTTGAGCTGGTGATTGTGGATGCGGGAATAGCCACGCCGCTGCCGGCGACCTCTGCAAGAGCTGGGCCAGGGTGCCCGGAAGACTCCTCGCCCCAACCCTCTCCCCCAGAAGAGAGACCTTTGCGTAACCCAAGTTGGGTGCCCGGAAGAGCCACCCCCCCAACCACAACCCCCCGGGGGGGGGGCAAGGGGGGGCCCCCCCATGTAGGCGGGGGGCGGGTTGGAAAAGTGCCAGGGGGGCGGGCCACA
>JAJEGF010000002.1 GCA_022820025.1 Chloroflexota bacterium | reverse complement strand
CAGTGCACCGCAACAATCTGGTCCTGATCGACCGCGACGCCGAGTGAGCCCAATGACGACAGAAACGCCAATCCGTCCAGCCGTTGACCTTGCTGCCATCGGCGCCGGGGCGCACGATGCCGCCCGAGTTCTGGCGACCCTGCCAACCGGCGTCAAGAACGACATTCTGGATGCCATGGCCGCTGGGCTAACGGCGCAGACCGACGAAATCCTGGCTGCCAATCAGATCGACGTTGGCGCGGCGCGTGAGGCCGGTATGGCTGACGGGCTGATCGACCGGCTCACCCTCACCCCGGAACGGATTGCTGACATTGCCGCTGCCGTTGGAACCGTTGTTGGACTTGCCGACCCGGTCGGCAGCGTGGAGGACGCCCGACGCCTCAAGAACGGGCTTGAAGTCGGTCGCCGGCGCGTTCCACTTGGCGTTGTTGCCGTGATTTTCGAGGCCCGGCCCAACGTGACGGTGGACATCTCGGCGCTTTGCCTCAAGGCGGGAAACGCCGTGATCCTGCGGGGCGGACGCGAGGCGCTGCACAGCAATATCGCGTTAGCCGGCGTGATCGGCGAAGCGGCCGAGTCAGCCGGGGCGCCGCCCGCTGCGGTTCAGTTGATCGACGATCCCGATCGCGCGTTGCTCAATGACCTGCTGCGAGATCGTGAACACATCGACGTCATCGTGCCCCGCGGGGGGGCCGGCCTCATCGAGTTCGTGACCAAGACGGCCACCATTCCCGTCATCGAGACCGGCTGGGGGGTCTGTCACACCTTCGTGGACGCCGGCGCCGACCTTGAAATGGCCCAGCGGATCGTGGTCAACGCCAAGACTCGCCGTCCCTCGATCTGCAACGCACTCGATACGCTGCTGGTGCATCGGAGGGTTGCGCCAGAGTTTCTGCCCTCGATCTCTCGAGAACTGGCCGAGCGTGGTGTGGAACTGCACGCCGGTCCCGATGTCAGCGGGCTGCTTGACGAACATGCGCAGGTTGAGCCGGTTGGGGAGCACGACTTCGACACCGAGTGGTTGTCGCTGCGGATGTCGGTTGCGCTGGTCGACGGCATGGACGAAGCCATCACTCACATTCGCAGGCACGGCGGCGGGCACTCCGAAGCGATCGTGACGAACTCGCATGCCAACGCGCGGCGCTTTACCGATGAGGTGGATGCGGCGGCTGTGTACGTCAACGCCTCGACCCAGTTCACCGACGGCGGCGAGTTCGGTCTTGGAGCCGAAGTCGGTATTAGCACGCAGAAGCTGCATGCGCGCGGACCGATGGGCCTGCAGGAAATGACGACCTACAAGTGGGTCGTTCTGGGCGACGGTCACGTCCGACCCCTTTGAGTGTGGTCTCTTGAAGCCCTGGGCGAGGCGGTTGAGATGACCGTGGGCAGGGCGCCTCAGGGCTGACGCCCTTTGTTCGGTTGCCGCGGCCCCCGCACCCGGGGCCAGCAGCGCGTCCGGTGGCGATCGTGGGGCTGCTGCTGTTTGTCTCGTTGGTGGTGCTGGGCCAGGCGGTGGGAGGCCCGCTTAGACGCTCGACACCGCCGCCTCTGCCGCCCGGGGAACTTGAGCTTCGAGTGTTTGACGTTGGACAGGGCGACTCGATCTTGCTGCGCTTTGGGGAGCGCGCCTTGCTGGTTGATGCGGGCCCGGATCCCCAGACGGCTCGGCGGGTTCTGCTGCCGAGGCTCGCGCGGTTGGGCGTCAAACGTCTGGACGCCGTGGCCCTCACCCATGCGGATGCCGATCACATCGGTGGCGCGGCCGACATTCTCAAGGCACTTCCGGTGTCTGCAATCTGGATGGCCGCGAAGGACCACGCGCACCCGTTGCAATCGGTCATCGAGGCCGCAGCCCACAGGGCCGGGACAGCGCTTGAACGGCCCGGTGACGGTCAGATCCTGAATTGGCACCCGGCGGTATCGCTACGAGCGCTGTTCGCTTCGCCGGACGTTGCGCGCGGCGACAATAACCAGTCGATGGTGTTGCAGGTTCGCTTCGGCGAGGCGGACATTCTGCTGACAGGCGATATTGAGCGGGCCGCTGAGCGCGACCTCGCGGGTCGGGTCGTCGGGCTGGAGGCCGACGTACTAAAGGTCGCGCACCATGGGGCGGGCACGTCGAGTTCGCGGGAGTTTCTGGCGGCCGTGCGGCCGCAAGTGGCGATCATCTCGGCTGGGCTGGGCAATGCCTTCAACCATCCGCGGGACGATGTGTTGCGACGGCTGCGGGGGATGGGCGCGCAAGTGTTTCGAACCGATCTGGCAGGTGATGTCGTGGTTCGGACTGACGGCCACGAGATCACGGTGGCATTGGAGCGTTCGTAGGTCAGGCGACGGCGATCATTACGACGCCTGCGGCCACGAGGACTGCGCCGCCGATGCGTTCGCGGCGGAGCGGTTCGCCGAGGAAGAGGATGCCGAGGACTGCGCCGATCACGATGCTGAGTTCACGGGCGGCGGAGACGTAGGGCGTTGGGGCCATGGTCAGGGCGGTGAGCACGAGTGAGTAGGCGGCGATTGACAGCACGGCCAGGGTGGCGGCCTGGGCCCAGGGTCTGGGCTCACGAAGTGCGCTCCAGTCGGGCGGGCGAACGGCGAAGATTGCGAGTACTCCAAGCCCTGACAGGGCGTACATGAAGTAGATGTAGACGAGGGGGTGAATGACCGAGACGCCCTGGTTGTCGATCAGGGTGTAGGCGGCAATGGAGACACCGGTGGCGGCGGCGTAGCGGCCTTCGGGGCGGGTGAGGGCCTGGATGGGAGCCAGCCAGGAGCCGGGTTGGTTGCGCTGGATGTTGATGGTGTAGATGCCGAGGACGACGGCCAGGACGCCGGTGACGCCAAGGGCTGAGACCGGTTCGCGGAGGATACCGACGGCGACGATCAGGACGAGGGCCGGACCGAGGCCGCGGGCGATGGGGTAGGCGACGGAGAGGTCGGCGCGGCGGTAGGCGGTGGCGAGGGTGCCGAAGTAGAAGGTGTGGATGATGCCGGTGAGGATGATCCAGATCCAGCCCTCGGGTGGGAAGGGATTCTGGATGAGGAGGACGATGAACGGGACGAGGAAGATGACGGTGGCGGCGACGAGGGCCTGGAAGAAGAAGAGTGAGCTACCGCGGTTGTGCTTGGCGATCAGGTTCCAGTTGGCGTGGAGGACCGCGGAGATGAGGACGAGGGCTAGCGCGCCGAGGGGCACGGTGCGCTCGCAGTGAGTTGGTCGGCGGAGGGCGGTTTCAGGTTCGCGGGATTAGCCCTCCCAGGGGTTGCCTCGGGATTCGAGCGGGAGGTCGAGGCGGCGGCCTTCGAGGTGGCTGCGCTGGGGGCCGATGATCATGTCGACGACAACCGCGGCGTCGTGGATGCCGCTGGCGTTGACGGGGGCACGGTTCTCGCGGAGGCAACGGACGAGTTCGGCACCGATGGTGCGGTTGCTGCACGCGGTGGATTCGCGGCCGGGCCAGTCCGCCCAGTAGGGGGCGCCGGGGTCATCGGCCGGGGGCGTCCAGTCGGCGGGGAGGAAGGGTTCCCAGGCGCCGAGTTCGGGCTGCGGAAAGATGTCGCCCTGGGGGAAGACGTGGATCGCCGCGTCGGGCTTGGCGCGGGTGGTGACGACGGCGTTTTGGAAGAAGAGATCGCAGCCGAGGGCGTCGCCGCCGTTGGAGCCGTCGCCAATGGGGAGGGATTCGTAGGAGCCAATGATGCCGTTGGGGAAGGTGTACTGGGCAAAAACGCGGTCGCCGACCTGCGGGCCGGATTCGTACATCGCGTCGTCAGCGGCGTCGCTGAGTTGGGCGGGGGCGCCGTTGACGAGGACGGTTCCCCAGCAGGCGATGGGGTTGGCCTCGGCGAAGTAGAGCATGGTGTTGAGCTCGTGGGTGCCGAGGACGAGGGCGTCGACGACGCCGCAGCGGTGGTCGCCCTTGCCGCGGGCTTTGATCTGGACGAGGGGGCCCCACTTGCCTGTGGCGGCCTGGCGCTTGACTTCGCGGACGGCCGGGTTCTCGCGGCCGCGGTGGGCGAGGACGACGCGGGCGCCGGCGGCGTCGACGGCGGCGACCATCTGGTCGGCGTGGGCGGGTTGGGAGGCGATGGGCTTTTCGATGACGATGCCCTTGACGCCGGCGGCGATGGTGTCGAGGAAGGCGTGGAGGCGTTCCTGGTGGTAGCGGTGGATGGCGATGATGGCGATGTCGGGGGACTCGGCGGCGAGCATGTCGCGGTGGTCGGCGTAGCCGGTGGCTGCGCCGGATTCGCAGAGCCAGCGGTCGCGGTGGTCGTCGGAGGGGTCGGCGAGGGCGACGGTCTGGACGTCGGGGTGGCGGTCGAAGGTGCGGTGGAGGCCGTGGGAGGGGCCGCCGCGGTCGTGGGTGCTGTCGGTGATGACGACGGCTCGGAAGTCAGGCATGGGGCATCGGTGGGGTGAAGGCGCCGCGGGAATTCTATGCGGATGGGGCGGGTTGCGCTGGGTGGAAGGGCGGCAAAAAGGGGCCTCGCGTGCGCACTAAGAGCTTTTTCTAAGAAACTCTTGAGGTGATTCGGGGCGGTCTTTTGGTGGGTTTGAGGGGCGGGGGAGGAAGAGGAGAGGGTAGAAGGCAGAGGAGTGAGACGGGCAGGAAGGGAAGAAGACGGGAGCGGGGAGAGAGGTGAGTGGGGGGAGTGGGAGGTTGGGAGCACGTGGTCTGGCTGGGTTGCCAGGGGTGGCTTGGGTGCGCCGGGATGGCGCATGGGGCTGGGTCCCCGCCTGCGCGGGGATGACGGGGTGGTGGGCGCGGACGTGTGGTTGCCGCTGGGTCCCGGCCGGGGACGCCGGGATGGCGGGGTGGGCGCGCCTCCGTCCGCGCCGCCCTCTACATGGCCACCGTCTCGGCCACCCGCGCCAATCCCGCCATCCGCGCCTTCTACCAGCGGCTGCTCGCGGCGGGCAAGCGGCCCAAGGTGGCCCTCACCGCCTGCATGCGCAAGCTGCTCATTCTCTGCAACGCGCTGTGCAAGAACGAGACCCTCTGGGACCCCACCTTGACTCCCTAGGACTTGCCAACCCAACACAGTTGCTACGCAAGATCAGGATGCGGACGGCGAAATGGGGATTCGGAGGCATTGAGCGCGTGGGGTGCAGGGAGGTCGGGGTGGCAAGGTGCGCTGGGGTTGATCGGGGTGCTGGGTCCCGGCCCGGATCGTGGTCCGGGGCAGGCTCTTCGCGGGGATGTGGTTCGACACGGTCTTCCTCGGACTCCAGACCGGCTCACCATGAACGGGGGTGGGCTGGCGTTTGGTTGCCCGGAAGAGGCCGGTTAGAAACCGGCCCTTACGCAAGAATTGGGGAGGCGACGCGGAGGGACTGATGCATGAGACGGTTCGAACGCATGACGTGACGCTGCGGGCTGGGGCGGTGGTGCTGCGGCCGTTGACGGAGGGGGATTGGGGGTTGGTTCTTGGGTGGTGGAATGACCCGGAGATTGCCTGCTATTCCGACTCGAACGAGGGCGAGTACAGCCTCGGGCAGGTCCAGAAGATCATGCGCAGCATCTCTCGCAGCGCCTACTGTTTCGTCATTGAGTTCGAGAGTCGGCCGGTGGAGGAGTGCTGGCTGCAACAGATGAACGTGGGGCGGGTTCTGCGGCGGTATCCGGGGTTGGAATGCCGGCGGATCGATATCGAGATTCAGAAGGATTTCTGGGACCGGGGGATCGGGTCGACGGCGATTGGGTTGCTGGTGGAGTTTGGGTTTGAATCGGAACGGGCGGATGGGACTTTTGCGATGGATGTGGGGCAGGAGAACGGGCGGAGTTTGCGGGCGTTTGGGAAGTGTGGGTTTGGGGTGGAGGGGGTGGTGGGGGAGAGGTTTGATCTTGTGGTTTGGGGGATGAGGAGGC
This sequence comes from Chloroflexota bacterium, assembly GCA_022820025.1. Taxonomy (GTDB): domain Bacteria; phylum Chloroflexota; class UBA11872; order UBA11872; family UBA11872; genus UBA11872. Next base: position 10,617 of record JAJEGF010000002.1, on the reverse strand, counting down.
ATGAAGCGCCTGTGGGGTTGGGGCGTAGGGGTGGCTTGGGTGCGCGGAAGACCCCTCACGGCATTCCGGTGGGTACATCGGAGGCTGCCTCTCCCCCAGGCGAAGGTGAGGATGGGGATGGAGCGGAGAAGATAGAGAGAAGACTGGCGGGTCGGAGACCGCGTCCCTACGCAAGACCAGCACGAACGGTTGGGGGGCTGGGGGTGGTTGCGCGGAAGAGGCCGGTTGGGAATCGGCCGGTGCGCAGGCTTTGGGATGGGAGGGGAAGGTTGGGAGGTCTTGGTGTGGGTGGGGTGCCAGGGGTGTGGTTCGACAGGCTCACCAGATAGGCAGGGTGCGCCGGAATTGATTGGGGTGCTGGGTCCTGGCCCCGTTCGGCAGGCTCAGGGCAGGCTTGACGGCGGGATGGCGGACTGGCCGGGGTATGATTTTTGGGGTAGGTATTTCATACGGGGTGGGTCATGCGGGTTTCGGAGCGGGGGCAGATTACGATTCCGAAGCGGTTGCGGGACCGGTTTGGGCTGCATCACAACGTTGAGGTGGAGGTGGTGCCGACGGCGAAGGGTCTGCTGATTCAGAAGCGGACGGCGGCGGAGCATCCGGTGGACCGCATCACGGGGATTCTGAGCGGCGACTGGGATGTGGACGAGTACATCGAGGAGATTCGCGGACGTTGATTTCGGCCGTGGACACGAACGTGCTGCTGGACGTTCTGAATGCCAGGTCGCCGTACCACGCGCAATCGCGGGAGTGGCTCAGGTCCGCCTACGACGATGGGGCGGTTCTAGTCTGCGACGTGGTTTACGCGGAATTGGTGCCAGCCTTTGGCACCCGGGCGTTGCTGGATGCGTCGCTACGAGAGGTGAGCGCGATGGTCTCGCCGATCGATACGTCGATCGCGTTTGAGGCGGGGGTGCGGTGGATGCGGTATCGGCAGGCGGGCGGGCCGCGGGCGCGGATTATGGCGGATTTCCTGATTGGGGCGCATGCGCTGGCTTCGGCTGACAGTTTCCTGACGAGGGACCGCGGGTTTTATGGGACGTATTTTCCGGAGTTGACGACACCGCAGCGCTAGATGCGGCGCGCGGACGCCGGAATGTGGTTCGACACGGGCAGGCGAAGACGCCTGCCGGGCCGCTTCGACAAGCTCAAGACAGGCTCACCACGAACGGGGTGCCGAGGTCAGCGGGCGTGCGGATGGGACTAGAATCCGGCGACGTTGAGTGTCGGGGTGTGTTGTGGAGATTCCGCGGCGGCGGTTGGGGCGGTTTGGGCTGGAGTTGACGGAGATCAGCCTGGGGGCGGCGTTTATCGGGGGGCGGACGGATCCGCTGATGGACGACCCGGAGGCGATGACGCGTCGGCTGGATGGCGTGGCGGTGGCGGCGGTGCAACGAGCGCTGGAGTTGGGGATTACACATATCGATACCTCGCCGCTGTATGCGCCGAGTGAGCGTCGGATTGGGATGGCGCTGGCCGAGGTGGATGCGCCGGAGTTGACGATTTCGACGAAGGTGGGGACGCACGCGGAGCGGCGGTATAGCTACTTGGCGGACGATATCCGGTGGTCGCTGGAGCAAAGCCTGGAGCTGCTGGGGCGGGACCGGGTGGAGATTGTGCTGATTCACGATCCGCCGACGATGGAACCGGTGTTTGCAACAGGGGACGGGTTTGACGCGCTGGACAAGCTGCGGGACGAGGGACTGCTGGACTACGTGGGGCTGGGGGCGCGGGATATTCCGTTTCACGAGGCGGCGATCGAGTCGGGGCGGGTGGACGTGATCCTGACGTTTGCGGATTACAACCTGGTGCGGCGGCAGGCGGTGGGGCTGATCGACAAGGCGGCGGCGGCGGGCGTGGGCGTGCTGCTGGGCTCGCCGCAGATGCTGGGGTTGTTGGCGAAAGGAGACCCGCGGGAGACGGCGAAGATGCGGGGATATGGCTACTTTCCTGACGAGGACGTGCGTGGGGCCACCGAGTGGTGGGCGTGGTGCCGGGAGCGTGAGGTGGAGTTTCGTCATTTGAATATGCGGTATGTGCTGGACCGGCCGGGGATCAGCGCGGTGCTGAGCGGGGCGGCGACGGCGGAGGAGATTGCGACGAATGTGCGGGAGGCGCGGACGCGGGTTTCGGACGAGATCTGGGACGAGGCGCTGGCGCGGGTTGAAGAGTTGGACGCGCGGGACGTGGAATGCGATTGACTGCGGGTGTTGCTGTGCGGTGTGGTTCGACACGGGCCCCCGACGGACTCCGGCCCGACTCACCACGAACGGACCGGGCAGTTCGGCTCGCTAAGAACGGATGATGGCGAACTGGGTTGCGCGGGTGGTTGGGGACCGGATCCGGCTGCGGAAGTTGCGGTGGAATACGGACGTGCCGGCGTGGCAGGTGGATGGGTACGTGTCGCTGTCGAGCGCCGACCGTCTGGACGTGGAAGTGCCGAAGGGGACGGCGTATGAGATGCCGGGGCGAGAGCTGTGGATTTCGGACCACGGGGAGCACCTGACGTTTCGGCGAGGGGCGTGGTGGCACGTGATGCACGCGGAGGCGCCGGGGGTGCACTGGTATTGCAATGTGACGACGCCGGCGGCGTATCGCGGCGGGGCGCTGACGTGGACGGACCTGGGGATTGACGCGGAGGTGTATCCGGGCGGGGATGTGGCGATTGACGACTTGCCGGAGTTCCTGGAGGTGCGGGAGGCGCTGCCGAAGGCGGAGTTTGATGAGGCCGTACGGGCGACGCGGAGGCTGATGGCGGATGGGGCGGCTGGGCGGGCGCCCTTTCAGATCAGTGGCGGGCCGCCGGCCAGGATCGAACAGAAGTTGTTCTGGTTGGCGCCGGGGCTGGGCGACGGGCTGGCGGCGGTGGGGGAGGCGGAGCAGGCGCGGCGGCCGGCGGTGGTGGAGCGGGTGCTGGAGACGGGCAGGCCGGGCGCGCTGACGGGGCTGGGCGCGGGAGCGCTGATGGGGCTGGCGGAACGCGACCCGCCGCGTGACGGGATGACGGTGGTGGCGGCGGAGTCGGAGTTGGCGTTGGGGTTGGAGTCGGTGCGGTTAGGGCTGCAGGTGTGGGGACCGGGATTGCACTTGCGGCTGGTGGTGGTGCGGGATGAGGCGGTGGACGTATCCAGGGAATTCGAGGCGGCGCTTAGGCGGCCGAGGCAGTCGGCGACGATGCGACTGGCGGGAGCGCTGGCGACGGGGTTGCCGGAGCCGCATGGGTTTCTGACGACGACGGATTTCGTGGCGGCGGTGTGGCGGTGAGAATCCGTAGGCGCGGCCGGGATGCGCTCAGGCGGCGGTGACCTCGACCTTGATCGTCCGACCCAGAGCACGAAGCGCACGCTGAACTTGGCCGACATGCGAACGATGGTCAGGGTTGGCGAGCTTGCGAACGGCGGACTCGCTGAGGCCAAGCCTGCGGGCAAGTTCAACCTTCGTGATGCGCTGGTCCCGCATTGCCGAGAAGAGCGCAAGTTTTGCGGCAACGACGGTGGGCACCGGCACTCGTGCCTGACCCGGGAACGTCGCGCCTGGCTCCGGGATGTCCCGCTTCTCGTGCACGTAACCGGCCAAAGCGGTCGCGAGCGCATCTTCGGCCAAAGCCAGGACTTCGGATCGGTCGGCACCGCCGGTGACGGCCTCCGGGACGTCCGGGAAAGTGGCAACAAGGCCGCCATCCTCATCGGATTCAAGGATGCAGGGGTATTCGTAGATCATGGTTTAGAAGTCCTTTCGGTTGAACTCAAGCTGACGCAGCATCGCGGCAACGAGTCCCCTGGACAGATCGCCTTTCTTTAGCGTGGTGAACCTGGAACCAAGGTAAATCCGACCGTGGCTGCCCTTGCCGTGAGCCGGATCGAAACGGAAGTCTTGACCTGTTCGACGGGCATACCTCCTTGCTCGACGAATGAACTCGCGACTGGACATCGACCGATGATCGCACCTTTAGGTGCGAATCGCAACGGTGTCGTGAGGGCCCTGGAGGCGGTGTACGCAGTGGCGGCGAGGCGGCAACGCCAGGGCGAGGTTTGTGCACCGCGGTTGGTTAGGCTGGCGGGAATCCGGGAATCGGCGGGAGGGTGTGATGGGGCGCGTGTTGATTCGGGAGTCGGAGGCGGAGGTGTTTGATCGGGGCGGCGGGGTGCGGAGTATTCCGCTGATGAGCGGGGCGAAGGGGGCGCAGAACGTCTCGACGGGCATGACGATCATGGCGCCCGGGGCCGGGCTGCCGCTGCACTTTCACGACACGGAGGAGTGCATTACCTGCGTGGAAGGGGTGGCCACGGCCGAGATCGACGGAGAGCAACTGACGCTGCAACCGTTCGACCACGTGTGGATCCCGGAAGGGGCGCATCACCGGTTCTGGAATGACGGCGATACGCAGATGCGGATTGTGTGGACGTACGGGAAGCCGGAGGTGAGCCGGACGTTTGTGGCGACGGGGCAGACGGTGAAGCACATGTCGGCGGATGACGTAGCGGAGCCGAAGTAGGCGGCGTTCAGCGCCGGGATGGCTGGCGTTAGCGGCGGGTGGTGGTGAGTTCGAGGACGGCGGAGGAGGTTTCGCGGGCGCGGCGTTCGACCTTGATGAGGAGGTGCTGGGTGCCGTTGGGGCTTTCGTATTCGAGTTCGCCGCCGCGGGCGGAGAGTTCGGAGCGCGAGAGTTCGGTCCAGCCGAGAGCAGGCATCTCGTCCAGGTAGTAGTTGAGGACGTGGCCGGGGGTTAGCTCGGAGAAGTAGACGGCGCGGTCGAAACGGCCGGTTTCGGTGCGGCGCTCGAGGTGGTCGGTGCGGCCGGCGCGCATTTCGGGCATGGCGGGCAGCTGAGCGGCAAGGTTTTCGCCGAGGGGCTCTTCGGTGATTTCCGGCGCCGGCGTCGGTTCCGGTTCGGCAACCGCCTCGCCGCAGGCGGCAAGGGCGAAGGCGAGCGGCGTGCCGAGGCCGATCAGGCGCATGAGCGAGCGGCGAGTTACGGGTTGGGTTTCAAGGTTGGAATTCAAGGGGGGATCCTGAGCCTGGTGCAATACTCCGTCGCGTCGTACCCAGTATCGCCTGTCAGCGGGTACTTGTGCAGGTGGAAAAGGCGGCGAGTCTGCGGATTGGGACGCGCGAGTTTGCGTGGGGCACGCGGACATACGTGATGGGGGTGTTGAACGCGACGCCGGACTCGTTCAGCGGGGACGGCGTGGCGGCCGATCCAGCGGCGCTGGAGCGGCGCGTGCGGGAGCTTGTGGACGAAGGGCCGGATGTGATCGACATCGGCGGGGAGTCGACGCGTCCCGGGGCCGCGCCGGTGGACGCGGGGACGGAGTTGGCGCGGGTGCTGCCGGCGATCGAAGCGGTGCGAACGCACAACCTGGAGATGCCTATTTCGATCGATACGCGCAAGGCGGAGGTGGCGGAGCGGGCCATTGTGGCGGGCGCGGACGCGATCAATGACGTGAGTGGGCTGCGGGACGATCCGGTAATGGCCGAGCTTGCGGCCGGGACAGGGGTACCGGTGGTGCTGATGCACAGCCGGCGGGCGCGGGCGGTGATCACGGAGTTGGGCGGGCAGTACCGGGGGGTGCGATATGACGACGTGGCCGGGGACGTGATGCGGGAGGGCCAGGGGCTCGTGGAAGCGGCGCTGGCGGCGGGGATCGCGCAGCAGGCGTTGATTTTCGATCCGGGAATCGGGTTCGGGAAGACGCCGGCGCAGAACGTGGAACTGCTGAGGAATCTGGAGATTCTCCGTGACGTTGGGCTGCCGTTGCTGGTGGGGGTGTCGCGGAAGTCGTTCATCGGAGAACTGACCGGGCAGGCGCCTGGGGACCGGCTGGAAGGGTCGCTGGCGGCGGCGGTGGCGGCGGCGGCGAAGGGCGCGGACCTGGTGCGGGTGCATGACGTGAGGGCAACGCGGAGGTCGCTGGCGGTGGCGGATGCGTTGTTGCGGGGGACGGCTGCTTCGGGCAGCGAGTTTCGCCGGCTTTTGCGCGCGGAAGACCCTCACCCCAACCCTCACCCCCGGGGAGAGGGAGATGGTGGTGTAGTTGTGGGGGGGTGATGGGGCGTTGAAGGGAGAGGGTGGTGGGCGTATGCTTTTTGGCCGCCCGATCCTGGCCCTGGGTTTCCCGTGCCATCTGTGAGGTTTGACGTTCTGTGAATACTGTTTTGCGAGGTCGTGACGGGCTGGAGGTCGTGGTCAGCCGTGAGGGTCCGTTTACGCCGATCGGGGAGCGGCTGAACCCGACGAACAAGCCGCGGCTGCAGCGGGCGTACGACACGGGCAACTGGGCGTACGTGCAGCGCGACGCCAAGCGCCAGGTGCGGGCCGGGGCGCGGGTGATTGACGTGAATACGGGCGATCCGCATCACGACATCGAAGAGCGAAAAATGCGGGACGCGGTGCGGGCGGTGCAGGAGGCGGTTGAGGTTCCGGTGAGCGTGGACAGCTACACGGTGGACGTGCTGCTGGCCGGGCTGGAAGTGGCGGAAGGACGGCCGATCGTCAACTCGGTGCCATTCGAGGCCGAGTACATGGACGAGTTGCTGCCGGCGATCGCGGAGCACGGCGCGACGATGATCGGCATGTGTACGAAGGGCGGGGCGGCGATGCCCGAAAACGCCGCCGAGCGGGTTGAGAACGCGCGGGACCTGATTGCGGCGGCGGGCGAGCACGGGGTCAAGCCCGAAGACATCATCATCGATCCGGTATGCCTGCCGATCGGGGCGAGCGACACGTATGGGCCCGGGCTGATCGAGGCGATTCACATCCTGGCCGAAGAGGACGGGATGAATATGAGCATCGGGCTGAGCAACGTGTCGTTCGGGCTGCCGAACCGGCGGCCGCTGAACGCCGCGGCGTTGCTGATGGCTATCGAGGCGGGCCTGACGGCGGCGATCCTGGACATGACGCACAAGGAGACCCGGCACGCGGTACTGGCGGCGAACCTGGTGCATGGGATGGATGAGTTTTCGTCCGGCTGGATTCGCAATTACCGCGACGAGGAAGCCAGAAAAGAGCGCCTGGAGCAGCGGCGGGCGGCGAAGGCGGGCAAGGCGACGGCGCCGAAGGCGTCACCGGCGCCAACCGGGCGCGCGCCCTTGGAGTTGTAGGCGGGGGCTGGGTTTTCGCCCTGAGTTGGGGCTGACGCGCCGCGGCTAGGACTGGATCAGGGCGTCGGCGATGGGGCCCAGGCCGATGCCGTTGCTGGCCTTGAGGAGGACGGCGTCTCCGGCTTCGAGGATGCCGCGGAGGCAGGTTTCCAGAGATTCGCGGGCACTGCTGAGTGAATCGGCGTCTTCGAGGGTGGCCGAGAGCAGGACGATTCGCTCTTCGGGTGTGCCGGCCTCGAGTGCTCCTGCCACGATGTGTCCAGCCGCCTCGCCGATTGCTATCAGGAGGTCGGTCCCGGTCGCATGGCGTCCGACGAGCGCATGGTCGTCGGGGGACTGGTCGCCGAGTTCGAGCATGTCGCCGAGGACGGCGATGCGGCGGCCTTTGACCGGAAGTTGGGCGAGGGTGTCCAGGGCGGCGAGCATGGAGGCGGCGTTGGCGTTGTAGGTGTCGTCGAGAAGGGTGGCGCCGGCGGGGGTGCGGCGGAGGGCCATGCGGTGGGGGGCGGGTTGGAAGGATGGCAGGGCGTCAAGCGCGGGTTGCAGGTCCAGATCGAGGGCGAGAACGGTGGCGGCGGCGGCGCCGAAGACGAGGTCGATGGGGCCGGCGACTCCGGGGGCGTGGACCTGGCCTGGACCTCCTGGTGTTTCGAGCGAGACGGTGGTGCCGTCTAGCGTGACCTGGCTTGAGACGACAACGTCCGCGGCTGGGTCGCGGCCGAAGGTGAGGACGGGGCCGGGGGCGCGAGCGCGGAGTTGGGGGAGCCAGCGGCTGTCGGCGGGGAGGACGGCAGGGGCGTCATCTTGCAGGGCGGTGAGGAGCTCGGACTTGGCGTGGACGATGTTCTCGATGGAGCCGAAGAGGCCGATGTGGGCGCCGGAGATGCTGGTGATGACGGCGGCATCGGGCGCTGCGACGCGGCAGTAGGACTCAATCTCGCCGCGGACCTGGGCGCCCATTTCGATGACGGCGAAGCGGTGGTCGGGGAGCAGGCGGGAGAGGGTGGTGGGGACGCCAACGTCGGTGTTTTCGCTGCGGTCGGTGGCGAGGGTGAGGCCGTGCGCGCCGAGGGCGGCGGCCAGGGCCTGCTTGGTGGAGGTCTTGCCGTTGCTGCCGGTGACGCCGACGAAGGCGGCGGCGGAGCGGTCGCGAAGGCCGCGGGCGAGTCGTTGGAAGGCGGCGAGGGCGTCGGGGGCGGTTACCTGGCGCCAAGCCGGAAACTCAGGGTCGATACGGCTGCCGAGGGTTGTGGCTGCGCCGTTGCGAAGGGCGTGGCCGATGTAGTCGTTGCCGTCGACGCGGGCGCCGGGCAGGGCGACGAAGAGCATGCCGGGCTGGATGCGTCGGCTGTCGAAGTGGGCCGCGGGGATGTCGAGGTTCGGAGCGTCCGGCGGGAATGGCTGGCCGGCTGCCGAATAGACGTCGGAGAGCTTGAACATGGAGGTCAGGTGCTCGGGCGCAGGGCGGCGACGGCCGCATGCAAGCGTTCGCGGGTTGCGTGGTCGCGGATGAGTTCGGCGGCGGCCAGGTGGAACCAGTCGAGGTAGCGGGGAAGGCGTTGCCGGTAGGTGCCGGCGAGGGGCCGGTTGGAGGTGCGGAGCCGGTGGCAGCGGACGTGGGCGGTGGCGGCGTAGGTGAGGGAGCGTTCGGCGGCGGCGGCCCAGAAGGTGTCGAGGCGCAGGCGCTGGTCGGCGATGACCGTGGCGGCCTGCTGTGCGGAGCGGTCGGGTGGTCCCCAGGCGGGGAAGGTGAGGAGGTCGGCGAAATCGATCTCGGGCGGGGCTACGGCGAGGGTTTCCCAGTCAATGACGACGAGACGGTCGTCGTTCCAGATGAGGTTCAGCGGCGAGAAGCCGTTGTGGACGATGCGGCGGGGGCTGTTGAGGAGGGGCTTGATGAGGGTGTCGACGAGGTCCCAGGGCGCGTCGGAAGCGGTGCGACGGGGCGAGGCCGTGGGGGCGGGGCTGGCCGTGGGATCGGGGAGGCGGACGAAGGCGGAGGCGTAGCGGCGTTCGAGGGTGCGGCGGGTGATGCGATCGAGGTCGGACTGGTAGGCGAGGGCTCGGAGCATGGGGCCGAAGCGCTCCGTGACGGCCTGGAATCGGCGGTAGGCCTCGAGGGCGGTGCGGAGGGACCGTGCCTCTTCGGATTCAGATGCGGTCGCAAGGCTGTCGGCGAGGGATCGGTGGCCAACCTGTTGCATGGCCAGGGCGGCCCATTGGCCGGGGGCGTGGGCGGCGGCCAGGGGTTCGGGGGCGAGGCCGGGGACGTAGCGATGGAGGAGGTCGAGGGCGCGTTCTTCACGGCGCCAGCGGTGGGCGTAGTAGATGTCGATGTCGGGCAGGTAGCCCTTGACGACGACGGGGTGGGGCCGGGACTCGACCAGCCAGAGGAGGTGGCGGCCGTCGGTGACCATTGGACGCCAGGGGGCGGATGCGTCGCCGAGTCCGGCCGTAACGGCTGCACGGAGATTGTCGGGAATGTCGGGGTTCGGCATGAGGCTAGGGCCGGCGGACCTCGGTGATCCATTGCGACAGGGCATAGGCGTTCATGGGCCGTCGAGCGAGGTCGACGCGCAGCGCGACTTCGGCCAGACGGGCGTCGTGAATCGTGTCGAGGTGTCGGTAGAGGCGAAGCCGTCCGAGCCGGAATGGACGGCCGTGCATGACAGAAACCGAGTCGCCGTCGACGTGAAGGAAGGCGGGACGGAGCCACATAGCGCTGAGCCAAAAGGCGAGGCCGACGGCGCCGCAGAGTATGAGGGCGGGGACAGTGGCCACGGAGAGATGTACGGCGATGACTCCGGCCGCAGCAGCGAGGAATGAGGTGATCCAGAAGAGCAGGACGATGGAGCGCCGGTCAAGCCCAAGCAGTTCCCAGTGGTAATGCAGGGGCACCGCGAGCAGCGGAAGCGAAAAGCACTGATGCGGGAGCGGCGTGCCGTCCTGGGCTCGCGGGTCGACGAGGCGGCGGATGAGGGGAACGAGGATCTTGAACTGAATGAGCGATGAGAAGCCCTCGAGAAGGAGGGGGGCGGCGATGAGGGGCCAGAGAAGGTCGTAGCCGGCGACGATGGCGGCAACCGCCATGGCGGCGCCGAGGGTGAGAGCGCCGCTGTCGCCAATGTAGGCGCGGGCGCGGCGGGGTCGATCGCGGGCGGAGGGTGACCAGCGGGAGGGCAGGTTCCAAGCGAGAGCGCCGCCCGCGCCGGCGGCGGTGAGGCCGGCCCAGACGCCGGTGACGGGGCCGGCGGCGAGCCAGAGGCCAGCCATGAGGATGGTGGCCGTGCCGGCGGTGAGGCCGTCCATGCCGTCGCTGAATCCGGCGGCGAGGGCGGTGCCGAGGATCAGGACGAAATACCAGGCACCCAATGGCAGCACTGCGTCGGTGTCCAGGTGCGTGGCCAGGGCAAAGGGTGTGAGGGTTCCGAGATCGTGGAAGTTGCGACTGAGGATCAGGGCCGTGGCGGCGATCGAGAGCAGGACGATCACGGCGAAGTAGAGGCCCTCGCCGAT